>CAXMRC010000066.1:0-52245 GCA_964195945.1 uncultured Gemmatimonadales bacterium | reverse complement strand
GTCGACCTGGACCTCGATATCCGGGTTGGTGAGATCTTTGGGTTCCTGGGTCCCAACGGTGCAGGCAAGACAACAATGATCCGCACCATCCTCGACGAGATCCGGCCTACCTCGGGAAGAGCTTCCATCGCGGGCCTTGATAGTCACGCCGACGCGGTGAAGATCCGCGACCACATCGGTTACGTTCCCGGCGATCTCGCCTTGTACCCCAATCTGACCGGCAAGGACACCCTCACCTATTTTGCAAATCTGCGCGGCGGAGTCGACTGGGGCTACGTCGACTCTCTGGCAGATCGTCTCGACGCCGACCTCACCAAAAAGGTAGGTGACCTATCGTCAGGTAACCGGCAAAAGGTCGGTCTCATCCAGGCGTTCATGAGCAAACCGGATGTGCTGATCATGGACGAGCCCAGCTCGGGCCTCGACCCGCTGGTGCAGCGCAAATTCCAGGCGATGATGCGCGAAGTTGCCGCAGATGGTCGCACCGTCTTTCTTTCCAGCCACACATTGTCTGAGGTGCAACGGGTCGCCGATCGTGTCGGGATCATCCGTCGTGGGAAACTGATCGCCGTCGAGGAAGTCGCCAGTCTCCGCTCCAAAGCGATCCGTACTGTGAACCTCTTCTTTGACGAGCAGGTCGACGGTGCGGACTTCGAACCACTCCCCGGCGTGCGCGATGTCAAGGTGGAGAACCATCACGTGATGCTCTCATTCGATGGTCAGATGGAGACCCTGCTCAAGGTTGCTGCCCAGAACTACAGCTTGCTCGACATAACAACGCACGAGGCCGACCTCGAAGAAATCTTCCTCACGTACTACGAGGAGGTCACGCCCTAATGCTCGCCACCGTCTTTACGAAGACTTTCCGCGATCGCTGGAAAGCAATGGCGATAGCGATGACCATCCTGGCCCTGCTCCTCTTGATGGCGATGTCCGTATATCGCAGTTTCGACACGGGCTTCTACGACGACCTGCCCGAGGTCTTCCGGTCGATGATGAGCATCCCCGAAGGAGCAGACGCTGCTGGCCTGGCGATAGGCGTTCTCTACGGCCTATACGGCGCATTCACGCTCGCCGGTCTGACGATTTCGATGGGCTCAGCATCGATTGCGGGCGAGGAGCGCGCCGGAACCATCGGACTACTACTCGGCAACCCGAAGAGCCGAACTCACGTTCTGATTTCCAAAGCAGCGACCATGCTCCTGCTGACGGCTATCGGTACCCTGGTGTTGTGGATTGCGGCACATCTGGTCGCCAGTTTCTTGGATGTCGGACTCGGAGACATGCATGTGGCGGCGTACGGCTTCCACCTCTTCGCTAACTCCATCTTCTACGGCTCGCTCGCCATGGCGATCGGGGCCTGGACCGGGAGCAGAGGCATGGCCTCAGGAATAGCCGCAGGTGTGATGATTATCGGCTTCATCGCAGTGGGCATTGTCCCGCTCATCGAAGGATGGGACGACATCGCCAAAGTGTTCCCCTGGTATTACTTCGATGGAGCGCAACCGCTGATCAACGGAGCTAGCGGGGGTCACCTTGGAGTCCTACTTGGCGGGTCGGCGGCCTTTAGCGGCGTCGCCGTGGTCGGGGTAAACCGGCGTGACCTCACCACCCAGGCCGTTGGCACCACTCTGCTCGATCGCTTGCGCGCCAACCCGATGACCCAGAAGCTTGTCGACCGCATCGCCGGGTCGACTCGTGTCTCGAGGATCTGGATCAAGACCGCATCCGAGCATCAGGGACTACTCATCGTGACCGCCTACGTGATGTTCTTGCTGATGGGTGTGCTCATGGGACCGCTCTACGGACTCATGGATGAGACCCTGTTGAGATTCTCCGACGAGATCCCCGAAGCGATGTACGCCTTTGTCGGGTCCAGCGGTGGCAACATGAGCACCCCGGAAGGTTTCTACGAACTCGAGACTTTCGGGATGATGGCACCAATTGCCGTCATCGTGGTCACCGTGGTCATCGGGGCACGGGGCCTGGCTGGTGAAGAGGCGAACCGAACGATGGGATTGCTTCTCGCCAATCCGATCAAGAGATCAAAAGTCGTGATCGAAAAGACCTACGCAATGGTGATCTATGCCGTTGCCGTCGGCTTTGCGATCTGGGCTGGAGTGTGGATCGGGTCGCTGCTCGGCGGGCTCGGCATGAGTCCTGGCAACATCGCCGCCGCCTCACTCCTCGCAACACTGGTCGGTCTCGTGTTCGGAGCCATGGCTCTGGCCTTGAGCGCCGCGACCGGCCAGGTCAAGATCGCCGTCTTTGCGACCGTCGGGGTGGCGTTCATCGCGTACTTGATCAACTCGATCGCAATCCTCAACGAAACCCTGGCGGGTCTGGCGGCATTCACACCGTTCGACTACTACCTCACGAGTGATCCGCTCAACAACGGCATGCACTGGGGTGACGGTGCGGTACTTGTCGTGGCCTTTATTGCCCTGGTTGCAGCCTCCGTGGCACTGTTCGACAGACGCGACCTCCGCCAGACAGGCTGATCACAATCTTGTCAACACCCTGCTAAGTATCGTAATATAACGTTATATGGCAGGGGAGGCAGGAACGTGTTTCGAGGTATCGATCCCGATGGGCTGGACGATCTGGCCGCCGTCGTCGTCCTCACGACCGTGTCGATGCGTCGTCAAACAAGGACCGCCCTCGACGTGCTACACCAAAACGGGCGTGGTGCCGAGATTACGGAGATCAGGACAACGATCGGGAGGATCGAGGCATGGGGGGCCGACGCTGCCGACACTCTGCGGTGGCGGGCCGACATCGTCAGGACCGGACAAGACACTGGCCTAAATGTGGGTGCGCTAACGCGGGCCGTGTTCGCCTCACAAGCCATCTTCTCGATCGACACCGTTGATGAGACGTACCGGGCATGGATTGCCGGGTGGCGGGGAAGCAACCAGCGAGTCACTGAGGCTTACACCCGGATCTCCGCCTGGCTGGATCAGAGCCTGCGGGATTGGGACGTCACGAACAACGACCTCCATAACATAGAGGACACGCTGGCTGCCTTGTCCGGTCGCGAACTCGACCGGGTCATCGCCGACCTGTCCCCCACCCAGCTCGAGCGCTGGATCGACGAGATGGGGAATGGCATCAACGGGTTCTCGCGGGACGAGAAACAGCTCGTGTTTGCCATGCTTGCCAGCAACTCCAGCGGAGCCTCCCTTGGAAAGGTTCACGATGCCATCCTGGCCGCGGCGAATCGCGAAGAGTTAACCGACTTCGGCTTAGCTATACAGGCGGCGAGCGCAGACCAGGTGATCGTCGACTTCATTTCGTACGCCGTCGCCAGAGGTTTGGCTGCCAACAGGTACTCGGGAACGGCACCGTCTCTAGCGGCCGGAGGTATCGAAGCCCCCGCAGCGATTAACGCGGCAACAAGAACCATCGTTCTTGCCGACGGTGCACTCGGGCTCATCATTACTGGCAGCCTGACAATCGCGGCGGTGGCCGGGGGCAACACGGGTGATCCGCTTCGCTCGCTACTGACCGCAATAGGCCGCGGGGACGAGTCACGGCTCAAGGCCGCGGTCTTTGTTTCACTGGTTACGACCGTAACGAAGCCGGGCGCACTATTGCAGAGCCTCCTGCGCAGCGTAGACCTCAGCTCCACCGGTCTCGACGGCGACAAACATGACAGGGCCGCCAGCGAATTGTTGCGAGCTGCCCAGTTGGAACTGCTCGACCAGGCCACGCAGCTGATGGTGTCGGACGCCAACGGAATCGTGGCACAGCTCGCGACCGCGCTGGACACAGACGGTGCGCTCACAACCGCCTATCTATACGAGTTGGTTGATCGTGAACAAACCGGTCGGCTCTCACAGTTTGTCGATGCGGTGCGGGGCGGCAATGAGGTAGACCCTGCCGTGTTTGCGGAGTCCGGCGTGGATCCTGATTACCGCTACCCACAGGCACAGAATCTTGGGTTCGTGGCCGGATCTCTCCACCGCGCTGTTACACGCTCCGCCCAAGATGCCAAGAGTGACATCAACTCGATCGTCGCCGGCAGTCAGCTGGCCGCGACAGTTGCTGGTCTCGGCTTCGCCAAGATCCTCGAAGCGGTCGCATCCTCATCTGTGGTGACCGACCTCATCGCGGAATTCGCCGGCACCAGCTACTGGGCCGCCAAGACTCAGATAGAAATCGACGAATCCCTCGACCGATTGATTGAGACGATCACGACCACTCTCCAGCCGCAGCGACCTCTCAGTTCAAACCCACCGAACCTCGGCGAAGCGCTCATGTCTTGGGATGACCGCTACGACACGGTCTTGGGCCAGTAGAAAGAAGGAGGCTGTTGACCAAGATGTAATCATCCAGCAACAGTGGTCCTAGCCCCTTGACTCAGGCTCCAACCACCACGTGCCGCCGCCGACACAAGAGCTACAGCATTCGTCGTCTGCCTCATCGGTGTACCTACCTACCTACCAATGCCCCTTCGTCGAAGTGACCCTCGTAGGCGCGGTCAACACCACACGCCTCATCGCAGTCGCTCAGGATGGCTAGGAAGGCATGAAAAACAAGATCCTCGCCATCCACATCACAGGCGCCACTCCCTGACATGCCGTGAGACATAACCAACCCGTTTGTGGTGAGTGAGTAGTACACGACATCGTCCTGGTCGTGGATGAACTCGAAACGAACCGCGACAGGTTCGCCCTCATCAGGACAAATCTCACCGACCCAATCCCCGACCAGAAGACCAGCGATGTCGAACTGCGATGACTCCGCCGGGATTGTCGATAGCGCTGACAGGGGGATTGGGGTCACGCTCACGATCCCACTGCCGCCACCGAGCAGCAGCAGCGGAGCAGCCACCAGCGCAAAGCTCAGCCCGGCACCGAACAGGGCGCCACACAAACCGGTTTTGCATCTTGGTGAAAGCACCGTGCAACGCCAGCCCCGACGCAAACCGGATTTCATCAAGCCTCCAATAGAGACACTTCCACTTCCACGATGCTCCCGGCTCGAGCCAAATACAAGACCCTATGTGGGCAAGAAATCACTTCCTTGGTACACCGATAGGCGGTATCTCAATGCTTTATCTAAAGTAAAGGCATCGTATCGCTCCCGGTGCTTCAACCGGGATGACGATCCCAGAAAGAAGGATCTATGAACCGTAGCAAATGGCGGTTGCTCGCAATCCTCGCTCTCGCATTGACGCTGCTCGCAGCGGCATGTGGTGGCGACGACGACGAGACCACAACCACCGCAGCAGCCGGAGGGACGGACACGACAGCCGCGAGTAGCGAAGAGCCGCTCAAAGTTGCGTTCGTTCACGTCGGCCCCGTGGCGGACAAGGGTTGGTCGTGGGCTCACGACCAGGGCATGAGGTTTCTCGAAGCAAACATGAACGTTGAAACCACTTTCCTCGAGAGCATTGCTGAGGGCTCCGACTCCCAGCGTGTCTTTGAAGACCTGGCCGCTGACGGCAACATGCTGATCTTTGGTACGTCATTCGGCTACATGGAGCCGATGCTTGCCGCGGCAGAGAACTACCCGGACGTTACGTTTATGCACGCGACCGGCTTCATGGCCTCGGAGAACATGGGCAACTACTTCGGGGCAGCCGAAGAAGGCCGATACCTCAGTGGTATGGCCGCCGGTGCCGCAACCGAGACAAACCTAATTGGCTATGTCGCGGCGTTCCCGATCCCGGAGGTTCTCCGCGGTATCAATGCGTTCACCCTTGGTGCGCAGGAAGTTAACCCCGACGTGCAGGTACAGGTTGTCTGGACCTCAACATGGTTCGATCCGCCGAAGGAAGGCACCGCGGCGCAGTCGCTGCTCGATGCCGGCGCCGACGTGATCGCCATGCACCAGGACTCAGCAGCACCCGGCCAGACCGCGGAAGCGGCTGGAGCCAAGTGGGTCGGATACAACACCGACATGACCGAGTTCGCACCAACCGCATGGCTGACCGCAGCGGTTTGGGACTGGGGCCCGTTCTATCTGGCAACCGCCCAAGCGGTAGCTGACGGCACGTTTGTCCCCGGTTTTGTTTACGGCAATATGGCGGACGGAATGGTCGATATCGCTCCGTTCGGCGATTCAGTTGATGCTGATACCCGGGCTCTGATTGAAGAGCGCAAGGCTGACATCATCGGCGGGTCGTTCAGCGTGCTGCCCGACCCGATCGTGGACCAGGATGGCAACGAGCGTGAGCTTGGTGACATCTTCATCATGGACTACTTCGTCAACGGGGTTATCGGCAGCGCCAAAGGCTGATCGACAACAACGACAACAATGCGAAAGGGGCTCCGCCACGGCGGGGCCCCTTTTCCTTCTGAATGACGAGGCGGGTCGACGGATCGCTAGGCTATCGCGATGGCCGATACACCATCTGTTGCAACAGACACCCTGGCAGTTGAGTTCCGCAATATCGATAAGGCCTTCTACGGAGTGAAGGCCAACGACAACGTCAACTTCGAGCTCCGCCGTGGTGAGGTCCACGCACTCCTCGGAGAAAACGGTGCAGGCAAGTCGACTCTGTGTTCGATCCTCGCTGGCTTGTACCGCCCCGATGCGGGCGAATTCCTCCTCGAAGGCAAGCCAACCGTGTTCAAAACGCCGAAGGAGGCGTTGGCGGCCGGAGTCGGGATGGTCTACCAACACTTCCGCCTGGTGGCCAACCTGACCGTCGCCGAAAATCTGGCGCTCGGGCACCCCAAGCTTGGCATCCGCATCGACCAGAACCGGCTCGAGGATGAAGCAAGGGAACTGGGGGAGCAATACGGACTACCGATTGATCCCAAAGCCCGCGTCTGGCAGCTCTCGGTCGGAGAACAACAGCGTGTTGAGATCCTCAAGCTCCTCTATCGCAACGCCAAGATTCTTATCCTCGACGAGCCGACCGCGGTTCTTACTCCTCAAGAGGCCCAGGCGCTGTTCAAGACCATGCGCCAGATGGCCGACGAAGGCCGGTCGGTAATCTTCGTGTCCCACAAACTGCACGAAGTGAAGCAAGTCTCAGACCGAGTAACAGTGCTCCGTCAGGGCACGACCGTCGGCGGTGCCGACACCAAAGACGCCGAGCCGCGCGACCTGGCGCGGATGATGGTGGGACGTGACCTCGAATTGCCGACGCGTGGCGAGAACCTCAATGTCAGCGGTGTCGTTCTCGCAGCCGACGATCTCCACATCGACGGAGATCGCGGTCTCGAAGCCGTTAGTGGCGTTAGCTTCGAGGTTCGATCCGGCGAGGTCCTCGGCATTTGCGGAGTATCCGGCAACGGCCAACGCGAACTCGCCTATGGCCTGGTCGGCCTTCGCGTCCCCAAGTCCGGAAAAGTCATCCTGGATGGCGAAGACGTAACCGGCGCGACCGTATCGCAACGCATCGACAAGGGCCTCGCATATGTTCCACAAAACCGTCTCGGCATGGGTCTCGCCCCGGGACTCACAACCGAGGAGAATCTCGGGCTAAAGGCGTACCGCAAACCTCCGTACTCAAGTGGCCCAATGATCGATGCCGGTGCCTTCAACGAGAAGGGTGCCGATCTCATCGACAGGTACGACATCCGTGGGGTCCGCCCCGGCCTGCCCATCCGATTGCTTTCGGGAGGGAATTTACAGAAGGCGTTGCTAGCTCGTGAAGTGGCGATGAACCCGAAGGCGCTCATCGCCCGATCCCCAACACGCGGGCTCGACGTCGGCGCAACCGAAGCTGTGCGTAATCACATCCTTGCCGAACGCGCCAAAGGTACCGGGGTGCTGCTGATCTCGGAAGACCTCGACGAACTGTTGGCACTTTCTGATCGAGTCTTGGTTCTGTACGAGGGTGAGGTCGTAGGACGAATGGCCGCCGATGAGGCCACACCGGAGCGTCTCGGTCTCCTCATGGCCGGCCAGCGCGAGGAGGACGCCGAATGACCACCAGGCGAATAATCGTCGAACCCCGCGGCTTAGCTTCGGCACGACTCGGCTTGATGGTTCCAACCATCGCCGTGATGCTCGCCCTGATCCTCGGTGCGGTGTTCCTGGCTCTCACCGGAAACAACCCGTGGGACGTCTATGTCAAGATGGTCGATGCCGCGTTTGGGTCGAGCCGTGGGGTTAGCGAAACCCTCATTTCTGCCACTCCTCTGGTCCTAACCGGCGTGGCAGCCGCGGTTGCTTTCAAGATGTTGGTGTGGAACATTGGCGCAGAAGGTCAGTTCCTCATGGGTGCGGTGTTTGCGGCGGGAGTGGGCATTGCACTTGGTGACGGGACGCCGGCCGCCATCGCCTTGCCGCTCGTAATCCTCGCCGGTGCGATCGGAGGAGCGTTCTGGGCAGCGGCCGCTGCAGTGCCCAAGGTTTATCTAGGCACTAACGAGATCATCACAACTCTGATGCTCAATTTCATCGCCCTTAACTTCATGAATTACCTGATCTTCGGTAGCCAATCCCCGTGGCGAGATCCGGAAGTCAGCCAATTCCCCACGGGCCGTCCTCTTCCCGATAACGGGCGCATCCCCGAGTTCTTCAACCGACTCGACTACGGCATCATCATTGCAGCCCTGCTCGCGACGCTCGCGTGGTTCCTCATCACTAAGACCCGGTGGGGATTCGAGGTACGCATTGTGGGTGACTCAACCGAAACCGCCCGTTACGCCGGCATCGGCGTCCCCAGCAAGATCCTCAGCGTGTTCCTGCTCTCGGGAGCTTTCGCCGGACTTGCCGGGTCACTGTACGTCGCCGGACCGGTAGGAGCTCTCGATCCTCGATCTCTAGACCTCGGACTCGGCTTCACCGGAATCATCGTGGCTGCCCTAGCCCGACTGAATCCGATTGCAGTTATCCCTGTCGCCATCCTGATGGGTGCGCTGAACAACGCTGGACCTGCTTTGCAATCGATCCGGGTGCCAACCGCAACGGTGGCGATGCTCCAAGGTGCCATCCTCATCTTTGCGGTGGGCGGAGAATTCTTCATCGCTAATAGGGTGAGGCGTCCGGAGAAGAAGCCCGATACAGCAGCTGAGGAAGTGGGTGCATCATGAATGAATCGACGCTGATCCTCACGTTGTTTGCCGCAGTCGGGCTGGGCACACCGCTCGTCTTTGGCACCATTGGTGAGATCATCACCGAACGCGCCGGCAACCTCAATCTCGGTGTCCAGGGCATGATGCTTGTAGGTGCAGTGTCCGGCTTCTGGGCAACCTTCACTACCGGGAGCCTGCTGCTTGGCGTAATCGTGGCGATGCTCGCCGGAGCGGCATTCTCGACGATTCACGCTTTTGCATCGGTGACCCTCCGAGTCAGCCAGATCGTGTCCGGCCTCGCCCTCACGATCTTCGGAACCGGTCTGTCCAGTTTCCTGGGCAAAGCAGGATCTGAGCCGCTCGTTGGCGAACCGTCGCGGGCGACGTTTGAACCGCTCCTGACAAGTGGTCTTGTGGACATACCGGTCATTGGACCGCTTATATTCGGACACGACATTCTGGTTTATGTCTCCTGGTTAACGGTTGGCGCCGCCAGCTACTACCTGTTCCGCACGCGGATGGGTCTTGCGTTACGGGCAGTAGGCGAAGATCCGGCAAGCGCCGAATCCGCTGGGGTGAACGTCTCCAAGATCCGCTATATCCACATCATGGTTGGTGGCGCTTTGTCCGGATTGGGTGGTGCGTACTTCTCGTTGGCACTGGTACCCACATGGCAAGACGACCCAATCGGTGCTGCAGGCTGGATCGCCATCGCCCTTGTCATATTGGCGAGCTGGCGTCCCTGGCGAGCCCTGGCTGCCGCCTATCTGTTCGGTGCGGCAGAGCGTATCCAATTCACGCTGCAAACTTTGGGCGAGCCCTGGAGCAATATTCCGTCGAGCCTGCTGGCGATGCTGCCATTCGTACTCGCCATCATCGCCATGATCGTGCTCACCAGCGGTAAACGGGCCCGGTTCCTCGGAGCCCCGGCGGCCCTGGGTCTGCCGTACTTCCGCGAACAACGATAACGCCCAGTCGGCAATCCTGATTGCCGACTGGTTTCTCATGACCGCCCCATTTAGGGGCGGTCATTCATGTTTGAGCGACCTCTCGGTCGCCTCCTTCCGGTCGGACTGGCAAAGCCAGACCGACCGTTTCGAGGGGCCGGGACAAGGCCCGCCCCCTCGGGCACCCCCACACGTTGCCACGATCCTGTATACGGCCCGGCCCTCCCTCTCCCCCAAACAGAACTGGCCGAGCCGCCTGGGACCAGTGGGTGTGTACTTTCTGTCAAAAGGCCTCTTCAGGAACGACCAACGGTCCATGGTAAAAAGATTGCGAAGCTATAGGCTATGTCCAGATGGATACTCAGTGCTCTCATACCTGGGATCCAAGCTGGACAGAGATGGTGGGTCTCGAGATGACAACCATGCCGTCAAAATTCTTGCCACAAGTTTGTGAATAGACCGCCGGCACCTGCCGACAGACTATGAAGAGAGATGCGTTTTCGAAACCCGTCCCACGGAGGCGTAAGGCGTGAGTAATTCTGTATCGGTGTTCATGGACCAGGTTGCCAAGCGCAGCCCGGGAGAATCCGAATTCCATCAAGCGGTGCACGAGGTCGTCGAGTCCATTTACCCGGTTCTCGACCAATACCCGGATATCCGCGAAGCCAAAATCCTGGAGAGAATGGTCGAACCCGAAAGGGTGATCATGTTCCGAGTCCCCTGGGTGGACGACACCGGGGAAATCCAGGTCAATCGTGGCTTCCGGGTCGAGATGAACAGCGCCATTGGCCCCTACAAGGGTGGTTTGCGTTTTCACCCGAGTGTCAATCTTGGCATCCTCAAGTTCCTTGGTTTCGAGCAAGTCTTCAAGAACGCCCTGACCACGCTCCCCATGGGCGGAGGCAAAGGCGGATCGGACTTCGATCCCAAGGGCAAAACCGACATGGAAGTCATGCGGTTCTGCCAATCCTTCATGAGCGAGTTGTGGCGCCACATCGGCCCCCGCACTGACGTGCCTGCTGGTGACATCGGCGTCGGTGGCCGCGAGATCGGTTATATGTTTGGCATGTACAAGAAGCTAGCGAACGAGTTCAGCGGTGTCCTCACCGGCAAAGGGCACGGATGGGGCGGAAGCCTGATCCGACCGGAAGCCACAGGATATGGAGCGGTCTACTTCGCCGAGGAGATGCTCAAGGTGAAGGACGAGAGCCTTTACGAGAAGACTTGTATCGTCTCCGGTTCCGGCAACGTTGCCCAATACGCCATAGAGAACATCAACCGGATTGGTGGCAAAGCCGTAACCCTTTCCGATTCCGGTGGATTCATCTACGACAAGGATGGGATCGACGACGAGAAGCTTGCCTGGGTCATGGACCTCAAAAATGTCCGGCGAGGCCGTATCTCCGAGTACGCCGATCACTATGGCGTGGACTACTACGAGGGCAAGAGACCCTGGGCAGTGGACGGTGCCGACTGCGCCTTCCCGTGCGCAACCCAGAACGAAATCGACCTGGAGAATGCAAAGACCCTCGTTGCCAACAACGTGGTCCTCATCGCTGAGGGTGCCAATATGCCGTCGGTTCCCGACGCGGTTCGTCTTTTCCAGGACGAAGGCACGTTGTTTGGGCCAGGCAAGGCTGCGAACGCCGGTGGTGTGGCAACCAGCGGACTAGAGATGTCCCAGAACGCCGGGCACACCTCTTGGGATCGCAACACGGTCGACAAGAAGCTGCGCAACATCATGGTTGACATTCACAAGAACTGTTACCACGCAGCGGAGGCGCACGGCACGCCAGGCAACTACGTCAACGGCGCCAACATCGCCGGCTTCCTCAAGGTGGCCGATGCGATGCTCGCCCAGGGCGTCGTCTAGCGTACGGAACTTGAGGCTTGGCAGTCCGCGATAATGTGGACTAGGTGGAGGCATGAATGACTAGAAAGTCAGTTGGATATTTCGAAGGAACAGACTCGAGGCTGTTGACCAGCCTTATCTGCGCCGGATACGACACGCTGCCCGTCTCCAATGGTGTTGATCACCACGGCAAGAACGTGCGCAGGATCAACCAGCAGGAGAAACACGACATCCTCATCGGCTACATCCACAAGTTATATGCGCCGGTGGAGTACGACTTGCCATACCAGGAGGTCTTCCGCATCTGCCGAACCTATGGGATTCCACTTCTGCTGGAGGTTCCCGATAACCTCAAGGAGACGGCGCGCGAATTGATGCCCGATTACCCGGACGTGGTTGAGTTCTTGGACCCGAGCGAAATCCTCGACCGGGCTCTTGCCCTCCTTGCGTAGGCGCTGATGAACCGCAAGTCAGTCGGGTACTTCAAAGGAACAGATTCAACGCTGCTAACCAATCTTGTCCTGCGCGGCTACGACACCGTTCCGGTCTCCAACGGAGCAGACACACACGGGGTCAGCGTCACTCGGCTCGATAACCAGACCAAGCACGACCTTCTCATCGGCTACCTACACAAAATTACCGCCCAGCCCGGCGACGATATCCAGACCCATGACATGTTCGCCGTATGCAGGACCTACAGCATCCCGCTGCTACTCGAGGTGCCAACGGCCCTTCATGAGAAAGCACTGGAGCTGATCCCTAATGCACCGAGCGTGGTCGAGCTTTCGGACCCGGCCGACACGCTGAGCCGAGCCCTCGAGCTACTGGCATAGCCGGCCAACCGCTCTCAGGACTGCTTGTCGCAGACTTCTCCCGCGTTCTTGCGGCGCCGATTGTGTCGATGAACCTTGCCGACCTCGGTGCCGATGTCATCAAGGTAGAGCGTCCCGAGAGCGGCGATGACACTCGCTCGTGGGGGCCACCGTGGACAGATTCGGGCGATTCGACCTACTACCTCGGCTTGAACCGCGGCAAGCGCAGCGTGACGCTCGACCTCAAGGACCGACACGACCTGGAACTCGCCGGACGACTAGCTATCCGATCCGATGTGGTGGTGGAGAATTTCCGTGTTGGGCTGATGGACGAGATAGGCCTTGGCTATCACGAACTCCGCGACTCCAACCCCGGCCTCATTTACTGCTCAATCTCCGGATTCGCTCTCGAAGGACCGGCTTCGTCGCTGGCTGGATACGACCTACTCATTCAGGCGATGAGCGGAATCATGAGCATTACCGGTCAACCCGGCAGCGCACCCACGAAGGTCGGAGCTGCCATCACCGACATGATCGCCGGTCTCTACGCCACCATCGGCGTGTTGGCTGCACTCCAGGAACGGAGCAAGACCGGACTCGGTCAACGGGTCGACGTCTCATTGTTCGACTCGGCGCTCAACACGCTCCTCAACCAGGGTTCCGCCTACATCAACGCCGGTGTCGTTGGCTTTGCCCAGGGAAACCGACATCCGTCGATAGCTCCGTACGAGTCGTTCCGGGCCTCAGATCGGGACTTCATCCTTGCCGCGGCCAACGATCGAATGTGGCTCCGTACCTGTGTCGCCATCGACCGCCCGGATCTGGCGACCGATACCCGATTCTCCAGCAACAGTGACCGGCGGGTCAATATCGACGCCCTCAACGCGGAGCTGCAGCAAACCTTCGCCACCAAGCCAGCAGCGTATTGGGTCGAGACGCTACGCACCGCCGGGGTACCGGCAGGTCCCATCAACCGTATCGACGAAGCCTTCGACTGGGCAGCCGAGCAAGGTCTTGATCCTGTGGTCGGGTTCGATGGCTCGACCGCCCATGGAGTGCGATCCCCGATTCGCCTCGCCGACGGCGCGGTGGGGAGCACTCTGCCACCTCCCCATCTCGATGAGCACGGCGCCGAGATCCGAGCCTGGTTGGAAGAGAACTAGCGGTCTAGGCTCTCGTAGTCTTCTCGGGTGTTCACATCTGGAGGCATCTGCCGGTCGAATGCAATATCGACTACCTGACCATCGGGTGCGGCATCGAGGAACCTCCACACACCCTTGGCGCCTCGCACGCGCACGGTCTGTGCCATAGCGTCAGCCGACAGAAGCAATGGATGGGCGCGACCGTCTCGATATGACGAAACGGCGGCCCACGGCTCGGTGCTGTTCCACGTATCTACAACGTGATCGATAATCTCGGGACTAACCCCTGGCATGTCGGCAAGGAGTACCACATAGGCATCGCAGTCCGGGAGTGCCGCAAAGCCTGCACGAAATGACGTCATGTTCCCGTCCCGGAAGCCGGGATTCTCGACAACGGACGAACGGCCGCCCGCGACTGCCGCTGCTACTTCTACCGCCCGATGTCCGGTGACAACAACAATCTGATCAAGCGACGACGCCTCCGCATTACGCACAGCTACCGAAACCATCGGCTCCGATGCAAGCGGCAGCAACTGCTTCGGCAGCGAACCACCCATCCGCTCCGACAACCCAGCCGCAAGAACAATGCCACCAATCATGTACCGAAGATAGGCCAAACGGTGGCGGTGGTCTATATCGCCTCGATCCGGTCCGGTGACGTGCACCTTCTCGTGGATTGCAGCGCTGTGGGCACGCGCCCGCCCGCACTCGTCAGGATCCTTTCGCTCGCGACTGCATGACGCCACCCATCCTTCTGTTTGAGCTCGGAGTCCCTGAACGCAACAGCCGAAATCCGTAGCGCGAGAACTGCATGCATGTTCCACCAACTATCCTGAGAGACCTACGTCGAGCAGCGGAGAGCATCCATGAATACCATCACCTCTTACCACCGCCCCGCGACTCTCGGCGAGGTGGTGGCGCTCCTTGGTCGAACCGACGTGACCACCACTGTGATCGCAGGAGGCACGGCTCTCAACGGAACCAGCTTGCCGACCAATATCGAGGTGGTTGACCTCCAGACCGCTGTTGCCCAGGGCATCGAACGACATGGCGACAAGGTGCGATACGGAGCAATGACCCATCTCCAAGACCTGATCGATCACTACGACACCCCGCCTCTCATTGCCGAACTGGCCCGCCGTGAAGGACCCAACACTCTCCGTAACGCATCCACTATTGGCGGCAACGTCGCCGCAGGTGACTTCGAAAGCGAACTCTTTGCTGGGTTGCTTGTCCACGAAGCATCGCTCACTGTCGTCGACTCGACAGGCACCAAAGAAGTCGCTCTTGCCGACCTCCTCACCGATTTCTCAATCCTCGACCGTGCCGTCATCACGACGGTGTCGGTAACGATTGGAGGGGAGACTGCGTCAGCCCGCACTGGGCGCACGCCGGCAGATACCTCGATTGTTGCCGCGGCCGGGCGCATCGTTTCGTCGGGTGTCCTCATTGCCCTCACCGGTGTTGCCCCTACACCCGTTCTCGTTGACGTTGCCAACCTTGCATCGCTGAACCCACCGACCGATTTTCGGGGGACGAGCGAATACCGCCGCGAGTTGGCGGAGGTGCTCACCAAGAGAGTCGTTGCACATCTTGGAGGTGCAGCATGAACATCACACTCACCGTCAACGGCAGCGAGCGGACCTACAACTGCGAACCACACGAGTCGCTCCGAGCAGTACTGCGTCGCGAGGGCTTCTTCAGCGTTCGCTTTGGCGCCGAGACCGGTGAAACCGGAGCGGACGCCATCCTGGTCGACGGTCGCTTGGTCTCATCGGAGATCCTGCTTGCCGCCCAGGCTGATGGCCACGTCATCGAGACACTAGAAGGCCTGAACCTGCCACGGGGCCTCCATCCGATCCAGGAAGCATTTGTCGAGACCGGCGCTATCCAGTCCGGCTATTCGACACCCGCGGCCATCCTCGCCGCCAAGGCGCTCATCGACAGCAATCCGAATCCCACCGAGGCCGAAGTTCGCGATGCTCTTTCAGGAATCCTCGACCGCGAGACCGGCTATCTACGCCCGGTGCAAGCGGTGCTCCGTGCGGCAGCGATGCTGCGGGGCGAAAGGATGGCCGCAGTGGAGCCGGTCCTTATTGAGCCCCTCGTCGCACTCGGTGGCACCCCCGACATGGCGGCCGCCAACCCGACTCTCGACCTCGACCCCGTAGCCCCCAGGGTCATCCCGAGTCCTGAGGTCCCTGAGACCAAGGTCGTCGGCAAGCCAGAGCGTAAGGTCGACGCCGTCAAGCTTGCCAAGGGCAACCCTGCATTCGTTGACGACATCGAGATGCGGGGAATGCTCTACGCAAAGATGCTTTACAGCCCCCATGCTCACGCTCGCATCATCAGCATCGACGACTCCAAGGCAGCAGCCCTAGCTGGTGTGCATGCAGTCCTCCACCACGAGAATACGGCACGAGTCCGGTACGCATCCGGCGGGCAGAGCTATCCCAACCCGCTCCCCTATGACCAGGTCAGCTTTGACAACAAGGTCCGCCACGTCGGCGATCGGGTTGCGGTCGTAGCAGCAGAGACGATCGACATCGCCGAGCAGGCGGTCAAACTGATCGAGGTCGAATATGAGGTGCTCCCCGCCGTCTTCGATGAGAACGAAGCGATCGCAGGCGATGCGCCGATCATCCATGACGAAGGCGATATGGAAGGGGCACATGACGCGGCTCGCAACATCGTTACCCATATCGATGCCGAAGTTGGCGACATCGAGGCAGGTCTTGCCACGGCGGATCGGGTGTTTGAACGCACCTTCCGGGTACACCAGGTGCACGCGTCACCGATAGAACCGCACATCGCCATTGCCTGGCTCGACAGCGACGAGCGTTTGGTCGTCAGGACCTCAACCCAGGTTCCATTCCACGTCCGTCGCATGCTCGCACCGTTGCTGGGGATGCCGGTTCGTGACATCCGGATCATCAAGCCCCGCATCGGTGGCGGCTTTGGTGTGAAACAAGAAATGTTGATCGAAGACATCGTCGGGCACCTGGCGCTGGCAACCGGCAGGCCGGTCCGTCTCGAACTGAACCGGCAAGAAGAGTTCGTCTCCAGCCGCACGCGGCACCCGCAGACGATCACATTCACCACCGGCGTGTCGAACGACGGAACTCTCGTCGCACAGCGGATGCGGACAGTCGCTAACACCGGGCCATACGGCACCCACTCTCTCACCGTCCAAATGGTGAGCGGTCTACGCGGCCTGAGCTCCTATAACTGCCCTAACAAGAAGTTCGACTGCGACGTCGCCTACACCAACACACCGGTAGCCGGTGCCTACCGTGGCTACGGAGCCCCGCAAGCGCTGTTCGCTCTCGAGTCGCATATGGACGACATCGCTACGGAGATAGGGATGGACGTTCTTGAGTTCCGACGCAAGAACTGGACCAAGGTTGGCGATCCGCTCGACGTGGCCGGCGAGCTTGGCGAGGGCGCGGCGGACATGAAGTTCGTCCCCGTTGTCACATCGAGCGGCATGGATGAATGCGTAGTGCAGGGCCAGCGAGCTGTCGCCTGGCATCGACGCAAGGATCCAGCATGGATCCAACCGGCTGATCGTCCCAACATCCGTCGCGGTCTTGGTTTCGCCATGTGTATGCATGGAAGTTCCATATCTGGCCTCGACATGGGCGGGGCCAGTATCAAGATCAACGACGATGGTTCATTTAATCTGCTGATGGGCGCTACGGATCTCGGCACCGGCGCCGACACGATCCTGGCGCAGATTGCCGCCGAAGTTCTCGGTTGCCCAACGGAGGATATCGTTGTCTATGCGGCCGACACCGATATGACACCGTTCGACGTTGGTGCCTATGCATCCTCAACAACCTATGTGTCAGGCATGGCAGTGAAAAAGGCCGCCGAAGAGGTGCACCGACAGATCGTGACGAGGGCAGCCATCATGCTTGATGTCGACTCCCCTGGAAGCATCGAACTGAAAGACAAGGCCGCCTTCGCCCCTGATGGTCGCTCAGTAACTCTCGAGCAAGTGGCGCTGCACTCGCTGCATCAGGACGACCAGCACCAAATTATGGCTGCCAATTCCTACGTCGCTCCTGATTCGCCTCCCCCATATGCTGCCCAGTTCGCTGAGGTCGAGGTGGATATTGACACCGGCCAGGTAACGGTGCAGAACCTGGTGATGGCAGTTGACTGCGGCGTGCCCATCAACCCGCTCACGTCGGCCGGCCAGGTCGAAGGCGGCATGGTCCAGGCACTCGGATACGGCCACTGCGAAGAGATGGCTCTCGACGACGAGGGCCGTATGGTCAATGCCCGATTCGGCCCGTACAAGATCTATCGGGCCGACGAGATGCCACGGATTGAGGCCTACCTGGTGCAGACGATGGAGAAGTCCGGCCCATTCGGCGCCAAGGCAATCGCCGAGATACCCAAAGATGGCGTCGCCCCGGCGATCCGGAATGCCATCTTCAACGCAACCGGCACGCAGATCGACAACATCCCGTTCACCCCGGAACGGGTGTGGCGGGCCATGCGGTCGAGCTAAAGATGAGTGCTGCAGACAACGCGCTGATCCTGCGCGAACTCAACGCGGCCGTGCAAGCAGATCGACCCGTCGTGCAAGCAACAATTGTTGCGACACGCCGTTCGGTTCCGCGACACGCCGGTACCAAGATGCTCATCTTCGGCGATGGCGCCACCATCGGGACAGTCGGCGGTGGCGAGATGGAAGCCAAGGTCGTTACTGAAGCTCAAGAAGCCATCAAGAGGGGTCGGCCTCGCGTCGTTGAGTACGAATTGGTCAATCCAAACGAGGGGGACCCCGGCATCTGCGGCGGAGAACTCACACTATATCTGGAGCCATACATGCCACCACATACCGTCTATGTGATCGGGTGCGGTCACGTCGGTCGCACTGTTGTCGATCTCGCGCACTGGCTCGGGTACCGCACAGTCGCTGTCGACGACCGCCCCGATCTTGTCAGTAAGGAAGCGATGCCAAACGCCGATGTCCGCTTTGCGGGCACGGTGATTGACGCCATGGCTACGCACCCTGTCACGGGCGACACGTCGATCATTGTCGTCACCCGCAGCCCTGAAGTCGACGTCCGTATCCTCCCGGGGTTGCTTGGCACACCGGCCCGATACGTCGGAGTCATGGGCAGCCGCAAACGGTGGAACGCAACCCGGGACCAGCTTGTCGCCGATGGCGTGACCGCCGAACAGCTCGAACGGATTCATGTTCCCATCGGAATCGATCTCAACGCCGAGACATTGGAAGAGATCGCGGTTTCGATTCTCTCCGAGGTAATCCGCGAGAACCGGACGGAAGACAGCTAATGCTCTTTGGTGATCATCTCGTTGTAGTTCGTGGTGGCGGTGACCTGGCCACCGGCACTATCTATCGGTTGCGTCGGGCCGGATTCCCCATGTTGGTTCTGGAGCTGGAACAGCCTCTAGCGATCCGCCGCACTGTATCGGTCGCCGCGGCTGTGATAGAGGGCAGGGCGCTGATCGAAGACCTAGACGCGATACGGGTGGACGATATTGAGCAAGCGTTGGAGATCGCCAAGTCCGGCGCCATTCCGGTCATGGTTAGCCCGTCGCTCCTGCAACTGCCATGGGAGCCGTCTGTTGTTGTCGATGCCAGACTCGCCAAACGCAATATCGACACGACAATCAACGACGCCCCGCTTGTAGTCGGTCTCGGACCGGGGTTCGCCGCCGGAACGGACTGCCATGCCGTCATCGAGACGATGCGCGGCCACTACCTGGGCCGTGTCATCTGGGACGGCGAAGCTACACCTAACACTGGAGAACCAGGAGTCATCGGTGGTAGATCGAGCGAGCGGGTGGTCCGCGCCCCCACCTTCGGAGTTCTCAGCTGGAACGTCGCGATCGCCGACATGGTTGCAGCAGGCGATGTCCTCGGCGACATCGGTGGCGTCCCGATTCGATCCCGTATCGGTGGAGTGGTTCGCGGCCTGCTCGCCCCTGGATATGAGGTCGAGTGGAACTGGAAACTGGGAGATATCGATCCTCGCGCCGACACCTCTGCGTGCTTCGACATTTCCGACAAGGCTCTCTCGATCGGTGGCGGGGTCGTCGAGGCTGCACTCACCTGGCTGGGAACACGCTGAAGCATGACCCTGGCAACACTGCTCGACCTGGGCGACCGGGAACTGGTCTCGTTGGTTGGTGGCGGGGGAAAGTCCACGATGCTCTTCGGGCTCGGCACTGAGCTTTCCGCGGCCGGCAAGCGGGTGATCCTGACCACCACAACGAAGATGGGCCGTGAACAGGCGGTGGCGGCGCCAACAGTTTGCTGGTCGGCGGACACCGATTGTGCGATAGACGCCCTGGCGAACCCCGGTCCGGTGATGCTGGTGACCGGCGGCGATGACCACAAGGTCACCGGTCCATCCCCCGAGACCATCGACCGACTCTTCACTGAATCCGACGCCGACTACATCATCGTCGAAGCCGACGGCTCCCGCGGTCTACCGCTCAAAGCGCCGGCGGCATATGAACCTGTCGTGCCATCGTCGTCGACGACCGTTGTGATTCTCATGGGCATCGACGCGGTCGGCCGTCCGCTGGGCGATGTGACCCACCGCGCAGAGGAGGCAATGCGCTTCACCGGGTTGCCGCAGGATCACATCCTGCGTCCTGCTGACTGCGCCGCGATCCTCACCCACCCCGAAGGAGCGCTGCGCAGCTGCCCGCCGTCGAGCCGGGTCATCGTTGCTTTGACCAAGGTGCGATCCGCTGCAGATGAGGATGCCGCCGCAGAAATCCGAGATCTGCTCGAGACCCATCCCCGGATCGTGGCGGTAGTGGTGCCTGGATCAAACAAGATCGACTAGCCGGTCGGCCGCAGGTCAGTGGTCGGTGGTGTTGGCAAGGGAGACCTCGACAAGGTTTTCGTGGAAGAACGACGAGCCTGTGCCGTCGGCGCTGACCGTTGCATTGGTGAGCGCGTTGACACCACGGTCCTGATCTGTGTACCGATGCCACCACCCAAACGGCATCGCAACAACACCCGCCAGCACTGCATCGGAGATCGTGGCAGGCAGCGTTATCATGCCTCGATCGTTGATGACGGTGACGAGGTCATCTTCGGCGATACCTCTGGATGCGGCGTCATCAGGGTGAATCTCCAGGCGGGGCTGACCTCCCGGTGGCAGATGCTTTTCGAACCCGCCGTAGTTGGCGTTGAGGAACTTCATGTGTTGTTTACGCGACATGAGGGTTAGAGGAAAGCGCGCCGCCAGTGCAGGATCGCCCTCGACTGTCTCGCCCCCTGGCCGGTACATCAGTGGACCCAGCCGGAGTCGCGAGTCTTCGGTCGCCGGAACGGAATCGACATAGGGACGATGGCCAAGGGGAACGTTGAGCCGGGCCCATCCGTTCTTTCGAAGCAGCTCCAGGCTGATCCCCGCCACCCATTCGTGATCGGAGTCAAGTAACTGCGAGATCATATCTTCGTCACTATCGGTGAACTCGCCACCGCCTATGTTCATGGCGGCGGCAAGACGGCGGAAGATTTCGGTGTTGGGTAGTGCTTCGCCCCGCGGCGCGACTGCCGGTTGGTTCAGCGAAAGGTAGAGATGCCCCCAGGCCACCATGAGATCCAGGTGCTCGAGTTGGGTCGTGACGGGGAGCACGATGTCAGCGTATCGGGCAGTGTCGGTCATGAACTGCTCGATGACGACCGTAAAGAGATCATCGCGGGCCAACCCCGCCATGACGGCGTTTTGGTCGGGACAGATCACGGCCGGATTGCTGTTGTGCACTACGACAGCGTCAACCTGTGGTTGCAGGTCCCGGTCGTTGAGAATCGCACCAAGCAGCGCCATGTTGAAAGTACGCCGCGGCGGTCTGCTTTGTGGATAGTTGAGTGCAGTCTCGAAGTAGATCTGTGTAGATCGGGCCAGACCCCCGCCCGCTTGCCGCCAGGCCCCGGTAACCGCGGGCAAGAGTGCAATCGATCGCATCAGGTCACGCCCATGCTCACGATGCTCCGGCCCGACCAGCACTCGAATCGCAGCCGGCTGATCAGTGGCGTAAGTGCGGCCCAGCCACTCGATTCGACCTACCGCAAGCCCGGTGATTGCCGCCGCCTTCTCAGGAGACATCTCATCGGCAGAGGCGCGCAGGCTGTCCCAGTCTGTGGTGTTGTTGGCAAGCCAAGCCTCGTCAAGCAGACCGTCCCTGTTCAATACATGGATCATCGCCAGTACCAGAGCAACGTCAGTGCCCGGTTTGATCTGCAAGAACGCGTCGATCTCAGGAGCGGACGCCGTTGCTGTACGCACCGGGTCTATGACAATAACCGTGGCGCCGTCAGCCTTGGCTGCCTGGATTGTTGGCCACAAATGCCTGTTGGTGAGCAAAGTGTTCGTACCCCATAGGATCAGCGTCTTGGCGTGGCGCAGATCTTCGAGGTCAATGCCAAATGGCTGACCCGAGACATCAGAGGCACCCAGCCAGGCTGTAACCCCACACAGATGACGCCTTATGTCGCTGGCCCCAAGGGCGTCAAAGAAGCGGTCGGCCATGATCCCCTTCTGGATCACACCCTGGGTCCCATCAAAGGAGTACTGGAGGATCGCTTCCGAGCCGGCATCTGCTACAACCTCGCTGAGCCGTCCTGCAATAGCTGCGATGGCTTCATCCCAGCCGATCTCCTCGAATTCTCCTGAGCCTTTCGGCCCCACACGGCGCAGCGGGGCGAGCAAACGTTCTGGGTGATAGACACGATCAACGAACCGATTCACCTTGGGGCAGAGCTGACCTCGGGTCGTGGGGTGGTCATCGCTACCCCGCAACCGAATCACTTTGCCATCGAGAACCGAGGCCTCCCAGGCACATGTGTCGGGGCAGTCGTGATGGCACGCACCACGCACTATCTGCACCGTCGAGTTTGTCGGGTTGCGGTCGAACATCGAGGCAGCGTAGCTCTCGAATCCTATGAAGCCGACGCGTCGGGTACAGGTCTGGCGTCTTTTTCGCTCTCGCGAAGTTTGTTGCGCAAACCGCTCATACTGGCCAGCACCGAAGGACCGCCATCGTTACCAATTCGGGGAAGAGCTGCCGAGTTACGCGAGTACCGCGATTGGCGGGGAGGGCGGGTGGCTTCAGAACCGTCGAGAGGAAGATTCACTTCGATAGTGGTCTCCTTTTCCCCCGCTCCAGCGGCGGCATCACGAAACCGGGCCGCCTCGTGGCGGGCCTCGTCCAGGAGATCGGTGGCACGGATCTCGGCTGCGTGTTGCATCTGCTCCATCTGGTGGAATGCGGCCGCAAGTCCATCATCGAGTCGCTCCCGGATTGTCTCAGCCTCCGCAAGCATTCGTTGGAGGACGTCATCGGCTAGGGCCGAGTCGGCCGGATCAGGCGTCCCGGAATCAGACAGGCCCAGGCTCTCCGCCAGCACCGGCGCAGGCGATGCCTCGGGCTGTGCGAGAGATCGCTCTACTTCAGTAATTGCGGGAAGCCCGGCGGCGGCGCGAGCTTTGTCCTCGATCTCACGAGCCTTGGCCATGGCTCGGTCAATGATCCTGTCTTTTGACTCGAAGACGGCTGCCATTGCCTTGTCGATGGACTCCTGCTCGTTCGACTTCAGTCGAACGATTTCGGATCGGGCTGTGCTGAGCTCGCGCTTTAGACGCGCCGCATACTCCTCAAGTTCACGGAAAGCCACGTCATACTCGGCGAGGTACTCATCGACCTCGGCCGGGTCGTATCCTTTCCGGACAGGAGAGAACTCCTTCTTCGCGTTTGTCTCATCGACAACGCCCGGTTCGTCAGTCACAAACCGTTCATCGACAGGAAGGACCTGTTCCTTTAGACCTATCGCTGGCCAGGCCGGGCGGGGGCCATCTACTATCGACTCGTGCGCCTATTGATCCGGATCACCGTCACTGCCATGATCCTCGCCGCTCTCAGCCCACTGGCTACAGGGCTTGCTGAAACAGCTCCAGGTGGGACCTTTGTCGATGATGACACCAGCGTCCATCAGGGCTCGATTGAATCTATAGCTGCGCTTGCGATAACGAGGGGGTGCAACCCACCGCTGAATAGCCGTTTCTGCCCGGGCTCCCCGGTTACCCGAGGCGAAATGGCTGCGTTCTTGGTCAGGGCGCTCGAAATCCCCGCTGCAATCAGCGCCGGATTCACCGACACCGCCAACTCAGTCTTCTTCGATGACATAAACCGGTTAGCGGAAGCAGGAATCACCAACGGCTGCAATCCTCCGGCCAACGACAGGTTCTGTCCCAATGCTCTCGTTACCCGCGGGCAGATGGCCGCCTTTCTCACGAGGTCGATGCACCTACCGGCCGGGGACGGCGACGGCTTCATCGATGACAATGAGTCTGTGTTCGAGTCTCACATCGACAGCCTCCGCACCGCCGGGATAACAACCGGCTGTAATCCACCGAGCAACGACCGCTTCTGCCCAGACGACAACGTCACCCGTGCGGAGATGGCAACTTTCCTGGCTCAAGCGCTCGATCTCGATCCTGTTGTGGTCAGGCCACGGCCCTATGTGATCGAGGCCATCTCCCGAGAGCAGTGGGGCGCAGAGCCGGTGACCGGTGGATACGAGACGCACGAGATCAGCCAGATAACCACTCACCACAGCGACGACAGCGGGACGACCACAGGACCTGCGTTGTACCGCATCTGGCAGAGCTGGCATCAGTACCTTGGCTGGCCCGATATTGCCTATCACTTCATCATCGGTCGCGACGGCCAGGTTTATGAAGGTCGCCCGCACTGGGCGGCCGGCGATACGGCCACCGAATACGACCCCGAAGGGCATTTCCTAATCGTGGTCGAAGGTGACTACGACCACGAGATCCCCACGTCAGCCCAGTTGGAGTCCCTGGCGCAGATGGTGGCCTGGGCATCGCTCCAGTTCGACGTTCCAGTCGACACCATCACCGGGCATCGAGACCACGCCGCGACAACCTGCCCCGGCGACAATCTGTACGCCAGCATCCACGACGGATCCCTCGCTGAACGCGCCGGTTCCATCATCGCGGAAGGCGGTGTAACCCTCTTCGTCGGCGGTGCGGGATAATCACCAGACACATCAAGGAGATAACTAAATGAGCGTCGTGAAGATCAATGCAATCGCGGTGCCCCAAGGGGCAGGCAGCGAACTCGAGGCACGTTTTGCCAAGCGTCTCGGTGCCGTCGAGAACATGCCGGGGTTTGAGGGCTTCGAGCTACTGCGTCCCATCGCGGGTGAGGATCGCTATTTCGTGTACACCCGATGGGCCACCGAAGATGACTTTCAGAACTGGCTCCAGTCCCAGCAGTTCAAGCACGGCCACTCGGGTGATGCGTCTGCCGAGCAGCGACCACCGGTCGGCAGCGGTTCAGCATTGCTCGAGTTTGAGGTTGTAGAGCGCGTTTGAGTAACGAAGCCAGACAAGGGGAGTCGAATTCGAGCAGGCAACTAGCCGTAGCTAGAGCGAACTGATGTAAGCCACGAGGGCGTTGAGATCATCGTCCGACAACCGATCTGCATAGAACGCCGGCATGAGGTTTTCCGGGAAGCCAGCAGCTATGGCGGCATTCGGCTCCAGGATCGATTGCCTGATGTATGCCTCGTCGACTCTCTCCGCTAGGCCACTCCAGGTGGGCCCGATTCCGTCAATGCCGTCTCGCGAGTGGCACGCGACACATCCGTTGTTGGTAGCCAGTTCTTCGCCGGCTGCGACAAGTGAAGCTTCGCCGATCGACGGTTCGGTGGAGTCTGCTGCGGCGACCGTCGCCGAGCCAAAGACGTCATCAATCAGGGACAGGACAGATCCGGCAACGCTCATGATCAAGACCGCGACGACAACACCACCGAGCAGACCCACCATGGCGCCGCGAATAAAGAACGATTTCTCGTCTTCGAGCTCTTCAATACTCTCGGTCGCTTCGCTCTTCGCATTGGTTGTCATCGGTTCACCACCGCGGTCCGGGACACAAGACTGTCGTGCATTTCCTGTCAATGTGCGGCAGACTAGTGTCTATTCAGTAGATGCACCATGTTGCGGACCGAATCCGCACTGACCGGGGAGCCAAACCCGAGATGACGGAAAGAAGCAGACGGGAATCTCTACTTCTGGGTGCCATCGCCGGCGCCGTTATCGCCATTGGTCTCATTGTCCCTTTGGTGGCACTCAGCCTCTAGGAACTCGCCTGCAACGACCCATCAAGCGTTCACGACTGTGTCGCCGACCGCTTCCACGGTTATGACCTTGCAAGAAACCTCGCTGATGCCGAAGATGCCACCTCTGTCATGTCGCAGCCGACCCTCTACCGTACGCTGCGCCGCCTCGAGGAGCGCGGGGCGCTCACCAGCGAGTGGGAAAGCCTCGACGATGCAGCTGAAAACGGCCGTGAAGGAAGACCCCGCCGCTACTACCAGCTCGCCAGTGCAGGTGCCGAACTCGCCAGAAGCGAACTCAGCGAACGCAACCTGGAGTGGAGTAAGGGAAGACTCCTTCCCCTACCCACCACCAGATAGCACAGCTTCCTACTCCTCGTAGCCGGGATGGGCGATCTTGGTGCCCTCGCCTCCGGCCAGCGGGACATGCGGCATCGACCCGGTGACGCCACGCCACAACGCATACATCTGCGCCGCTGGCTCAAGCGACAGGGTTTGCCCCTCAACCGCCCCGGCTCCGGTGTCAGCCGACACCAGCTGCAACGTCTCGTTCTCCAGTGTGGCCCGCAACGCCGGTGCGGTGTATTCGACCTGACCATTGATCGCCAGCCGATGTGTTTCACCATCCCATCGCGCCTCGACGATGCTGGTGTCACCGTCCTCCTGGATCCAGAAGGCGTTGTCCTTTTCAGCCTCGAAGTCGGTGCGATCGAGGTACATGCGGGGCTTGTCCTTGTAGGGCTCGCCCGAGGTCGGGCACGCAGTGACACAGTTACCACACTCGTTGCAGAAATCGGTCAGGACCGCAATCTGGAACGGCTGATCAATCCGGTAGGCACGGGTCTCCCCTGCCACCACCGAACCGGCAGCTACCGACAAGGCCGGTAGTTGGGCCTTGAAGGGCTCCATCTCGTACGTCAACAACGCCATGTTCGGGCACACCCCAACACACAAGCTGCAGATCGTGTCACAATCGAGGCAGCGAGCTGCCTCGGCCTGTGCTTCCTCCTGAGTGAAGGTGTGCATCGTCTCGTTGAAGTTGTTCCGAGCGTCCAACGGTGTGTGTCGCACCGGAACCCGGTACTCCCGATGGGAGCGCCGCTGCATCATCTCGCTGAGATTCACATTCAACGGCTTCCACGTCTCCGGCATCGGAACCGGCGTTCCGGTGGCAGCATTGATGATCGCTGCCGCGACCGACTTCCCATCCGCGGCAGCCTTGACAATCGACGATGGGCCGTCCGCGGCCACGTCGCCACCGGCGTAGACACCAGGCAACGTCGTCTCAAACGTCTTCGGGTCGACCACGAGGTAGCCGCGGTTGGTCAGGTCAGGCTCTTGATCGCCGAAGAAGTCGAGTAGCGAATGCTGACTAATCGCCAGGATCAAGGTGTCGAGCTCGACCTCGAACTGTGAGTCCGGGACATCGAAGGGGATCTTGCGCCCCGAGGCATCCCGATCGCCGCGGTACTCGGTCCTGGTGCAAACCAGACCCACAAGCTTTCCATCCTCAACATGAATCGAGTACGGATTGGCCAACTCCAGGATGTTGATGCCTTCAGCGATGCTGTCGTGGATTTCCTCGCGGTCGGCCGGCATCTGGTCGATGGTGCGTCTGTAGATCAGCGACGTCTCGGTTGCACCGCGTCGCCAGGCCGATCGGACACAGTCCATTGCGGTATCGCCGGCACCGATCACACCGACCCGGGGGCCGATCTCCATCGGGTTTCCCTCCCGCGAGGTCCGGAGGAATTGCAGGGCGTCGATGACGCCATCACTGTCCTCCCCATCGAGACCGAGGTACTTGGGAAGCTGAGCTCCGACCGCCACAAATGTGTACTGGTAGCCCTGGTCCCGCAATTCGGCCAGCGAGAAGTCCTTACCCGCCGTCATGTTGTACTTGACCTCGACCCCGAGGTCGAGAAGGATCTGCATGTCCTGGTCAATCTGAGCCTGCGGGATGCGGTACTCAGGGATCGCTCCCCCGACCATCCCTCCGGCGTATGGATGAGCTTCAAAGATGGTCACTCCGAAACCGGCCCTGCCCAGCTCTTGACCTGCCGCAATACCGGCAGGTCCTGCACCAATAATGGCGACCTTGCCAGCCGCGCCGCTGGACTTCGTCTCACCGGTAGCGGTCTCGTGCGACATGATGAACCGTTTCATGTCGCGGATCGCCAACGGCTGGTCCATGTGGGTGCGAATGCAGGTGTTCTCGCACAAGTGGTCGCACACCCGACCCAACATCGACCCGAGCGGGTTGTCAGCGCGGGTGATCTGGACGGCCTTGTCGAAATCGCCATCCCGCACCGCCCTCATATAGGCGGGCACATCCTGGCTGACCGGACACTCGTCGACACACGGGGCTTCGATGCAGTCGAACAGATGAAGTTCGCGATCGGTTTTCGACTTGTCTGTGTGGAAAGATCCTTTCTTGTACCGCCAGTCCTGACGAACAAAGTCGGCGTATTGCCGAAGATTGACCCGCTTCAAGACGTTGATCGCTAGCTTGACCAGCGCTGCCGTGCGCTCTTCGCTGAAGCCTTGCTCCATAGCCCAAGCCTGCATGACACCAATCGGGGGCTCACCCTCGGCCTCGTAGCGAAGGCGTTCGCTCAGCGAGGCAGCTTCCGCGCTTTCCAAAGCAAGCCCGCTCTCAGTCAGAGCCGAGTACACCAACGTCGCTACGAAGTCACCCATGTTCTCTTGAGCGACCGCAGTGTTGGCAATGAAATCGCTGAGGCTGTCGGCCCCGGCCGCATCCATGGCCTTGTTGAGCTCCTCGATGTACAACGGCATCCGCAAATAGCCGCCGGTCTTGAGGAGATCGCTGCACGTGGTGATGGTGGTCATGCCGGACCGCATCAGGTCGGCGACATTGAACGCATCGGCCCCGCCAGCAAACGACAGCAACAGGTCGCCCTTGAACTCCTCAGACAGCCGCAGCGCCAGGTTCGTCGTCACGGAATGGAGCGCCCGTCCCGACAGGTACATCATGTCGTCACGATCAAACACGGGACGATGGTTCTGTACCTCGAGGGTATTACTCAACTTCAGCCCGAAGACAAGGTCATTGGTTCGGGCAACACGCCGCAGGTTGTGAAACATGGGCACGGCATCGACATATTTGAGGTCATGCCCGAATGCCTCGTCGGGCACCGGAATATCGGTGAACCCCAGGTCATCGTTGACGATCCGACGCAGCCGCTCCGCCCCGAGCAGCGTCGGGTTGCACTTCACGGAGGTGTGGATCTTCCGCTCCTCGAGCAGGTAGAGCACGATGGCTTCGATCTCATCGGGCGGACAACCGTGCATGGTCGAGAGAGTGATCGTATCCGAGACCGTTTCCGGAATCACAATGTCACGGACCTCCGGGTAGCGCTCGGCCACGATGTCGATGTACGACTGCATATATGGAGATGCATCGGCCATCGTATTGAGGTACCACTGCACGTTCGGCTGCTTGATGCCCTCGAGGTTGTATCCGACCGACATGTTGAAGATCATGCCCGGCGAGTCGCCGGGGAACCCCAGCTTGCGATGTAGTGCGTGGATCAGGATCCAGGCACGCAAATACTCATCGAAGGACTCGAAGACTTTGAGCTCCTGCGACCACTCGACGTTGTACCCCTCGTCCTCGATATCGATGCACGGCTTGTTCACATCGAGTTCGTCAAGGGTCTGGATAGTCTTCAGTTCAAGAAAGCGAGCCCCAACCAGCCAAGACACAATGATGTTCTGCGCCATCTGGGTACCCGGTCCGGCGGCAACACCAAATGGAGTCTCCAGCAGCTGGCCATATTTCTCGAAGCGGAATCGGTCGTTCTCCGACGGTACGAAGAAGGACGAACGAGGAATCCCAAATATTGAGTCTTTCTCCTCGAGCTCGGTGAACACCCAATCCGTTAGCTGCTCCATCGTTATCTGATGGAATCGGTCCGACATCAGCGGCTCCTCTCAGCCTAAATCCACCGACCGGGGTACCTGCTTATCGGACCCCAGCGACCGTGGAGTATTCATTTCGATTGTTGTGGTCTTCCGCAATCCGGAAGACACCCAGAATTAGAGCTTCGAGTGCAGTCTCTTGGCCTGCTCGCGAGCCTTGGCACGGATTTCCTCACCATCGACTCTCGTAGGCTTGCCATCGGTGAAGACCACTCCATCATCGATCCTGACCTCGAGCGGGCGGACCCCTGGGGTAAACGCCAGATGCCACGGATCCATCGGGTCGTACGACCAGGTGACCTCGTCGTTGCGCGCCTCTGGCACAATGTTCCAGCCTTCTTCAAGCCATGACCACGCGGGGTCGGGACTTGCAGTCACATCGACGGAGCGATGCATCACATAGGCAAGCCGGAACGACTCGATCATGTTGGCGCCGATACCGTCGGTACCCAACGCAACTGGGTTACTGAACCTGGCGGGATTGGCATAGCCGACCGCATTGTTCAGGTTGGAACGGGGGTTGTGCAGGATGGTTCCCTTGAGTGTGTGATCATCTGGGAGATGAATGCAATGGGCGATCAGCCAACTGTCTTCGGTGAGGCCTTCGAGTCGTTGCGGGGCATCGATGTCGCCGATGCCTTCGCAGACATGAATGTGAACTCCCACACCAAGGTCCTTGGCTAGCCCTGCAGCCGCTTCCAGCGACTCTTGAGAACAGGTGAAGGCAGCGTGGACGCCAACAAGAGCGTTGCCACCCTCTTTGATGAAGCGCTCGTTCTCGGCAAGACCGCGCTTGGCACCGTCGGCGCCGTGACGATCGGTGATGCCATATGCCGTCAGCAACCGCACCCCCACCTCGGCGCATGCATCGGCGATAACCGAGAGCGAGCCCTCAATGGCATTCGGTGTCTCGTTGTGGTCGACGATTGCCGTCGTTCCCGCCTCCAGGGCTTCTAACGCACCTAGCTGGGCGGAGGCATGCAGCATGTCGAGGTCGAGGGCGGTGTCAAGACGCCACCAAACCTGCTCGAGAACCTCCTGGAAGTTGGTCGCAACCTTGGGTGGCGCCGGCATTCCGCGTGCCAGTTCGGAGTACAGATGGTGGTGGGCGCAAACAAGTCCGGGTGTTGTGGCGGTCATTTTGCTACCTCCAGGGGCTGATGAACGTTGAACGGAACCTGAGTTCGGCGTTTGCCGTCAACCTCGTAGAAGGCCCCGGCAACTGCGCCGGCAGTCGGCACCAAACCTATCTCTCCGACACCTTTGACACCATAGGGGGCGCGGGGCTGGGGAACCTCAACGAGGATGGTTTCGACCTCAGGCATATCCTTGGCGCGGAGTATGCCAAGACTCCGCAAGGTCCAATTGGTGGGGCGGGCATCGTCATCGGTAGGGAAGTCTTCTGTCAGCGCATACCCGAGGCCCATGTGCACCGCACCCTCGATTTGGCCAACGACAAGCAACGGGTTGACCGCTCTACCCACATCATGGGCCGCAATGACCTTGTCAACCTTTCCAGTGGCCTTGTCGGCGACGACTACCTGACAGGCGTAACCAAAGGCAGAGTGAATGATCGGGTTCTCGAGCTCTTCTTCGATTGAGTTGGTCCAGTCAACTCGATACTCGCCCTCGTAGTCAACACCGGGAACCTGGTTGGCCTCGTTGGCGACTCGACAGGCGTCGGCAACCCCGCCAGCGGCCATCAGCGTGCCCCGCGAACCGGTGGTCTGCCCGGCGCCGAGCTCCCGGGTCGTGTCGACTACAACCCTGATTCGGTCGGCATCGACATTGAGCTCTTCGGCGGCCACCTGCAAAGCAACGGTGTGGACGCCCTGGCCCATTTCGGTCCAACAGTGGCGAACCTCGACGGTGCCGTCCTCTTCGAAGCGAACAACCGCTTTGGAGATCTCCAAAAAGCCGTTGCCGAGACCAGAGTTCTTCAGACCCAGTCCGATGCCGACGGCCTTGCCTTCGGCACGGGCCTCGTCGTAGGCCGGCTTTACAGAATCGAGGCACTCGCGGGCTCCGCGGCAGCCGTCGTCCATAATCTGACCGGGCCCCCAGACGACCCCGGGGCTTATGACGTTGCGGGACCGTATCTCCCAGCCGCTGATGCCGACGGCGTCGGACAGGCGATCCATGATGCCTTCCATCGCAAATTGCGCCTGGTTTGCTCCAAAGCCGCGGAATGCGCCACATACCGGATTGTTGGTGCGAACTGCCACCGCCTCCACATCAACCGCATCAATCACATAAGGTCCGCACATATGGCCTGCGGCTCTCTCCAGTACCTTCATGCCGACGGAGGCGTACGGACCTGAGTCACCGATCATCCGGGAGCGAAGCGCGGTCAGTTTGCCGTCTGCATCGCAACCTGCCCACACCTCGATTTCGATCGGGTGCCGCTTGGCGTGAATGCGAAATGATTCCTCGCGGGACAATGTGCACTTGACGGGACGATGTAGAAGATAAGCAGCCAAGGCTGTCTGGCCCTGATTAGACATGTCTTCCTTGCCGCCAAAGGCCCCACCGTTCGAGACCAGCTCAACAGTGACCGCGCTCTGCTCGATAGCGAGCAGTGAGGCAATCTGGTTGCGGTCATCCCATATACCCTGACCACCCGAGTAGACCATCAGTTGGCCCGCCCCATCGGGTACCGCCATTGTTGATTCCGGCTCGAGGAATGCGTGCTCCACACGCTGAGTCTTAAACACCTCATGCAGCGTGTGTGCCGAGGCGGAGAGAGCTGCATCGACGTCGCCGCGGTTGTACTTGGATGTCGACAGCACATTGCCATCAAGACCCCATACTGCGTCTTCATCTGAAGCCAACGCTGTCTTGGCGTCGGCGAATGGCGTAAGCACGTTGTACTCGACCTCGACAAGTTCCGCAGCAGCTCTGGCCTGTGCCTTGGTTTCAGCAACCACGATCGCGATCACATCGCCGTAGTAGGACGTACGACCGCCCTCAGGTATGAAGACCGGCCAATCCGTGTGGATGATTCCAACCTTGAGCTCGCCTGGAACATCGGCTCCGGTAAACACACCAACCACGCCATCTGCAGCCTGAGCCGCGGTGACATCGATCTTGAGGACGTCGGCGCGGGCATGATCCGTAAGGCGAAGCGCACCGTGCAACATGCCGTCGGGGTGCATGTCGTCTACATAGCCACGATCACCAAGAGCCAGCGGGACGGATTCGTACTTGGCGCCGTTATCGCCGATCCTTTGTGGCGTCGCCGGCTCGGGAATGTCGCCCGAGGCAAGCATCTCGACCGCTTCGAGGATCTTGGTGTAGCCGGTACAACGACAGAGGTGAGCACCAAGACGACCCGCGGCAACCTGGGAGGTGACGCCGGCGGGACCTTTTTGGTCGAACAGGGCTTTGGTACGGACCAGAATGCCAGGGGTACAGAAGCCGCATTGGAGCGCTCCGGTTACGGCAAAGGCCTTGGAAAGACGGTCACGCTCGTCGGGGTCGAAGCCTTCGAGAGTCGTGACTTCCTTGCCGGCAGCCTTTTCCATGTTGACCAAACAACTCTGGATGGCTTTACCGTCCAGCAAAACTGTGCAAGCGCCACATTGACCTGATGGAGAACATCCATCCTTCGGTGATGTAACGCCGAGCTCTTCCCGCAACGCGGCCAGTAGATGGGGATGATCATCCCGAACCTGGACATCACGCCCGTTGACAGAGAAAGACATGACTTCAGACATCGCACCTCCTCCTCAATACAACCAGGATCATGTTAGAGGCTTTACTTTTTGTCAAATCGTCTCGACTGTGTGGAGCGCCTATTGTGCGGCCTAATCGGCGGAGGAGAGCAGTGAAAACTTGCAGCGCTGAGTTCTTGGTTGAGCCTTTCGAGGTTGGTAATCCGGGACCGCACGTGATCGCCGCGGTGGATGCGGTTAAGGAACTCGGCTTCGAACCAATCATCGGACCCTTCGGCACCACGATCGAAGGTGACTCCGAAAGGGTCATCGAAGCGGTGAAGAAACTGCTTGATGCTGCAACCACCGCTGGTGCCTCCCGTGTGTCGCTACAGATCAACTCGTGTGATGACTGAAGCAAGCAAGAATCTGTTCATCGCGATCGCGCCGCTACTCGACGCCATCGGGGGCGACGCCATCGAAGTGGACTCGATCGCCAGCGGCGATATTCCGCTCGAATGGAACGACGAGACCGTCGGAGCAATTCGGCTTCCTCCGCTATCTCATGCCCTCGAGCTTCTCGTGTCCCGTATCGAAGGTGAGATGGGAGCTCCGCTTGCCGATCTTGACCGGGTCGGTAAGCAAGTCGCAGTACGCATGCTTGATGAGCAAGGCGCATTCCTTCTCCGCAAGTCCATCGAATACATAGCGGACGCCATGGATGTAAGTCGGATCACGATCTACAACTATCTCAATGCTATCAAGGACTAGTGGCATCACAAACCCGAAATGTGGACCAACCGACTTGACATTTTGTAAAGCAAATAGCAGCCTTACGCAAACGCCGCTACCAAATGGCCGGAAACTTCGAAAGGAGTGGCGAACGTGACGTCTCAGGGAGGGATTCAGCGACGCCGACTCTTCGCCTATAGCGTCCCCATTCTCGCGGTCGTCGGCGCGCTCATTCTTGGGGCACTCATGCTCCTGGCTTTTGATGCCAGCCCGGTTGATGGTGTCAAAGCAATGTTCGACGGGGCGTTCGGATCGTCGAAGGCTCTAACCGAAACGGCTCTCAAGGCCACTCCTCTTCTCTTCGTGGGTGTTGGCATAACAATTGCCTTCCGCGCCAACGTCATCAACATCGGTGGCGAAGGTCAAATGGTCGCGGGGGCACTCCTCTCGACAATCGTCGCCCTCGCTATGCCCGATGTCCCTGCCATCATCATGCTCCCGGCAGTGCTGATCGCGGGCCTCATCGGCGGCGCTATCTGGGGCGCTGTTCCCGGCGCTCTCAAGGCGTATTACGGCGTCAACGAAATCCTGAGCACCATCATGCTCAACGTTGTCGCGGTTCAGCTAATGAACTACCTGCTCCGCGGGCCGCTCATCGATCCAGCCGAGATTGAGCGAGGCACCCGGATCCCGCAGACCGAGAGACTTCCGGAGACCGCCGACCTGCCATTGCTGTTCGGCTCCGGCCGTCTCCACATCGGACCGCTCATCGCCGTGGCCGCTGCAGTCGCCGCCTACGTCTTGTTGTGGCGAACCCCACTCGGATATCGGCTCCGTGCGGTTGGACAAAACACGGATGCATCCCGCTACGCCGGCATCCCCGTAAAGCGGACCATCGTCCTCGCGCTTACCTTGAGCGGTGCGATGGCCGGTCTCGCCGGTGCGGTTCTGGTCTTCGGTAGCGAAAGCCATCGCATGGTGACCGACGGTTCTACCGCCGGTTTCACCGGAAGCGCCGGCTTCAACGGCATCGTCGCCGCACTGTTCGGTGCTCTCCATCCGCTGTGGACCATCCCCGCTTCATTCCTGTTCGGTGGCTTGCTGGTCGGTGGCAACGCCCTGCAGCGCGCCGTCCAGGTACCGGCTGCACTGATCCTGGCGCTCAACGGACTCGTCGTGATCTTCGTTGTCTCCAGCGAACGGTTCCGACGCCGCCTGCTCGAACGACCCCCCACTTCTGTGGAGACCCCGGCGGCAGTGACCGCAACAACCGCACCAGATCCGCCCAATCCCGGGGCGCCCGACACCACCGACGGAGGTGAGACATGAGTGACTTCTTCACGGAGGCTGTTCTAATCGCAACCGTCGCCGCAGGTATCCGTCTCGCTGTGCCTCTCCTGTTCGCATCACTTGGCGAGATGTTCGGCCAGCGCAGCGGTGTGCTCAACCTCGGCGTGGATGGCGTCATGTTGCTCGGCGCTTTTGGTGGCTACTACGCAGTCCTCAAGTCCGGCAACGTATGGCTGGGGCTCCTGGTTGGAGTCGGGGTTGGAATCGTGTTCGGACTCATAACGGCGGTCATGTCGGTCACGCTCAAGGCCGAGCAGGGGATCAGCGGTATCGGCATCTATCTCTTCGGTCTCGGATTCAGCGATCTGCTCTTCCAAAAATGGGTCGGCACCCCACTGCCGATCAAGGCCTTCCCCAAAATCGAGATTCCGGTCCTCGCCGATATCCCGATTCTGGGCGAGATGCTCTTCCGTCACAGTGCAGTCGTCTACATCGCTTTCGCCGCTGTTCCCGTGAGCATGTTCATTATCAATCGAACCAACTTCGGGATGAAAATCCGTGCAGTTGGCGAGAACCCGGAGGCCGCCGACAGTCTCGGGGTGAGCGTCACCAAGATTCGGTACGCAACGCTGATCATCGGTGGGACCCTCGCCGGGGTCGCCGGGGCTGCGCTTGCGATCGACCTGAAGATCTTCCAGCAGAACCTCACCAACGCTGCAGGGTTTATTGCCATCGCTCTGGTCTACTTCGGAGCGTGGCGTCCGCTCGGCGTGATGGGTGGCGCCCTTCTCTACGGTTTCGTCAACTCCATCGTGCTGCAGCTCAAGACGCTGGGAATCATCCCGCGGAGCTGGTCCGATATCGCGGCGATGGCGCCCGCAATTGTAACAATCTTGGCCTTGGTGATCGTGGCCCAGCGCTTCAAACCGCCGACCGCTCTCACCAAGCCATTCGAACGAGGCAGATAGATTTCCGCTCTGCGGAACATACAAGGAGGAAAACTCAACAATGAGACGCAAATACGCATGGTTCGCCCTGCTCCTAGCCTTTGCCCTCGTCGCAGCCGCTTGCGGTGGCGACGACGACGCAGAGACAACAGCAGCACCAGCTGCTGAAACGACAGCAGCACCAGCTACCGACACGACAGCAGCACCAGCTACCGACACCGAAGCTCCGATGGAGACGTTCCGCGTCGCCATCATCGCCCCATCAGCTCAGAACGATCTGGCATTCACCCAGTCGATGGTTGACGCAGTGACTGCCGTCTCCGGCAGCGTCGACATGGAGATCGCCATCACCGATGGAACGTTCATCGTCGATGATGCCGCCGCGGCTATCCGCGACTATGCAGATCAGGGCTATGACCTTGTCATCGCCCATGGTTCTCAGTACGGCGGATCGCTTGTGGAGATCGCACCTGATTTCCCAGACGTCTCCTTCGCATGGGGCACCGCAGCTGACACCTTTGGTCTGCCAAACGTGTACGCATACGAGGCGGCATCCGATGAGGGTGGCTATGTCATGGGTGTGCTCGCCGCGGCGCTAAGCCAGAGCGGGACGATTGGTGTTGTGGGTCCGGTTGAGGTTGGTGATGCCAAGCTCTATGTCGACGGCTTTGCCGCCGGTGTCCTGGCCGAGAACCCTGCTGCCAATGTTCCGATCGTCTACACGGGTTCGTTCAGCGATGTCGCACTGGCGTCTGAGACTGCACAGGCTCACGCCTCAACAGGCGCCGATGTGCTCACCGGCAGCGCCCAGATGGTCGTCGGTGCTATCGGCGTGGCCGCCGAGAACGGCATCCTTTGGTTTGGTACGCAGGCCAATCAGGCGCAACTGGCACCTGAGGTCGTTGTCGCTTCCCAGGTCTATCACTGGGAGGTTGTCATCAGCCAGATCGTTGCCAAGGTGCAAGCTGGAACGCTCGGTGGCGAGATATTCGTCATTGATCTAGCCAACGGTGGCGAGGTCATTGAGTACAACCCCGGCTACTCGGTTCCCGCAGACGTCGTGGCCAAGGCCGACGCCGCCATTGCAGGCATCATCGACGGATCAGTCTCCACCGGAGGCTGAGCACTACTAGTAGATAGCGACGAAGTGGGAGGACCACACGGTCCTCCCACTTCAGAACAGAAAGGCTCAAGAGGTGACTGGAACCCCGATGCTCGAGATGCGTGGCATCACCAAACGGTTCCCCGGGGTGCTCGCCAGCGACAACGTCGACTTTGATGTCTTCCCTGGGGAGGTCCACACGCTCCTCGGCGAAAACGGCGCAGGTAAAAGCACGCTGATGAAGATCCTCTATGGCCTATACAAGGCAGACGAGGGGGAGGTTCGCCTCAACGGCGAGCCGCTCAGTATCAAGAATCCCACCGACGCCATCTCCCACGGCATCGGGATGATCCACCAGCATTTCATGCTGGTGCCATCACTAACGGTTGCCGAAAATGTCGCGCTGGGTCTCAAATCGAGTCGCGGCGTTCTCACAGATCTCAGCGCCGTATCGGACCGAATCGTCGAACTTGGCGAGACCTACGGTCTTCACGTCGACCCGTCCGCTCCGGTTTGGCAACTGGCGGTCGGCGAACAACAGCGCGTCGAGATCATCAAGGCGCTGTATCGCGATGCGAAGCTTCTGATCCTTGATGAGCCAACCGCGGTTCTCACCCCGCAAGAGGTCGACCAACTGTTTGTGACCCTGCGACAATTGGTCGCCGATGGGCGCGGCTTGATCTTCATCTCGCACAAACTCCACGAAGTCTTGGCTCTCAGCACCCGCATCACGGTCCTGCGCCACGGCAAGGTCACAGGAAGTGTTCCTGTGAAAGGCGCCACCCGTCAGAGCCTCGCTCAAATGATGGTGGGAAGGGCTGTGAAGCTGGCTCCTGACAAGGACGAAGCCAAACCGGCCGAAGTCGCACTCGAAATTCGTGGGCTCAAGGTGATGCGCGATCGAGGCGGAGAAGGTGTCCGCGATCTCGACCTCGATGTACACGCAGGCGAGATCATGGGTGTTGCCGGCGTTTCCGGGAACGGTCAGATGCTCCTCGCCGAGGCCATAGCCGGTCTCCGCAATCCCACTGCCGGATCGATCAAGATCGCAGGTACCAACACCGCAGGCATGAATCCGAAAGCAGTACGTGGTACCGGGCTGGCATACGTGCCGGAGAAGCGGATGAAGGACGGTGCCATCAGCGACTTCTCGGTGTCCGAAAACATCCTCCTTATCGACCATGGTGCACCGCAGTATCTGAGCCACGGGCTATTCGATTTCGGCGCTATCAACAAGCATTGCCAGCAACTAGTCGACGATTACGCCGTCAAAACACCAAACCTTGATACGCCGGCCCGCAATCTGTCTGGTGGCAACATTCAAAAGATGATTATTGCCCGCGAGCTTTCCGGGACTCCTGACGTGCTGGTCGCGGCGCAGCCCACACGTGGCGTCGATATCGGTGCTGCTGAGTACATCCACAGCCGTCTCATCGAACAACGCGACCAGGGCACCGCAATCTTGATGATCTCCGAGGACCTCGACGAGGTCTTTGGTGTGTCGGATCGGCTTGCCGTCATGTACGAGGGCAAGGTTATGGGGATCGTGGATCCCAAGACGGCCACACGCGAGCAGGTCGGGCTGATGATGGCGGGAGTGTCACAAGACGAGGCGCTGGCTTAGCCAACAACTCGGATCTGCAAAGCTGACGCCATGCGACACCTCCCCGGACCGGTACTCATTGGGCTTGCCACGCTTCTGTGGGGCACGACAGGCACTGCGCAAGAACTTGCTCCCAACGCGGCCACCCCGCTGTCGATCGGTGCGCTCCGGCTTCTCGTGGCGGCGACGGTGCTACTGCTGATAGCCGGATTCTCCGGGCACCTGAGCCGACTCACCGGGATGCGCCGACCCGCGACTCTGTTGGCCGCCATCGGCGTTGCCGGATACCAGCCGTTCTTCTTTCTCGCCGTCGATCGGACGGGAGTTGTTGTCGGCACCATCGTTGCCATTGGGAGTGCGCCGGTCTTCGCCGGGCTGCTTGCTTGGGGCTTCGACCGAACCGCACCGTCGCGGGTGTGGGGCTTGGCAACGGCGGTGGCCATCGCAGGTGTGGCGCTTCTCGTCGCCGCAGGCAGCGACGCCGGTGCAAGCGCTGAGGGAATCGCCTACGCCCTCGTCGCGGGCGCCGCCTACGCCACCTACGTCATCGCGGCTCGCCAGTTCAGCAGAGAAGGAAACGTAGTCGGGTCTACTGCAATCATCTTCGCCTTCGCCGCGATGCTCTTGCTGCCTCTACTCGCCGTCGACGATCTGGGCTGGGTGGCTTCCACCGCGGGAACAATCACCATCCTGCATCTCGGAGTTCTGGCAACTGCGGTTGCCTATCTCCTATTCGCAACCGGTCTCAAGACAACCAAGTCGACGACGGCAACAACCCTCAGCCTCGGCGAGCCGGTGACGGCTGCGTTGCTTGGCGTCATCGCGATCGGCGAACGTCCCGCGCCACTCGGGTGGGTGGGTTTCGCTCTCGTCCTAATCGCCCTTGTTGCCGTCGCCACGGAAGGCCGCTCCAGTCGGTTCGTCCCTAATCGAAGCTAACCAAGCTGACTACCGTGGCGCCATGAAGTCGCACTTCATAGACGTAGACGGACCCGCTCACTATCAAGAGACGGGGATCGACGGACCGGTTTTGATCCTGGTCCATGGGATCGGCGCGTCCTATCTTTCCTGGGATCCAGTGATGGCATCCCTGGGAAAAAGCCACCGAGTTCTGGCGCTCGACCTCATCGGTTTCGGATTCACGCCACCGCACGGACGGCGCGCCACCATCCAGCGCAACGCTCAGCTTTTGACCAACTTCGCCGAGACTATGACCGATCAACCAGTGACTCTCGTTGGCAACTCGATGGGCGGATTGGTGTCGATGCTCGCCGCAATCGATCGACCCGACATCGTTGACCACCTTATCTTGGTAAATCCGGCGCTTCCTGTGGTCTCGATGCGTTCGATTTCCTGGGACAACCAACGACTTGTACTCCCGCTGGTACCACTCCTCGGCAATAGCGCGGCTCGCTACTACTACCACGAGCGTTCTCCGGAAGATGAAGTCGACGAGACGCTGCGGCTCGTGCTGAGCCGGGATACCGAGATCGACCCGCTGCAACGGGCCGCCGCCGTCGAGATGGCCAGGGCCCGCCGCGAAATGGAGTGGAGTATCCCAGCATTCACCGAAGCCGCTCGCTCGATCGCCGTCAAAGTGGCTTCCTCACGACGGTTCCGTCGGATGATTCACCAGGTAGCTCAACCGACCCTGCTCATCCACGGAACTGAAGACAGAGTGGTTCCGCCGGCCTCAGCCCGCTGGGTGGCCAAGGAGCGGCCTGACTGGCGGTTCGAGATGATCGAGGGGATGGGACACACCCCCCAGATCGAAGACCCCGAATTGTTCGTTTCGCTCGTCGAACGATGGCTCGCCAAGACGGTGGATGCATAGGGCTCTCCGCAGGAGACCCCTGCCCCAGCAGACCCGCGACAACTACCTGAGTTGTGCACCGCACAACTCAAAGGTCTCCGCAGGAGACCCTATCCCCAGAGTGACTCGAGGACAGCAGCGACTGTGTCCTTGCCGGCCACTGGGGACACGGCACCGCCTTCTTCAACCGGGACCCCGGCCACCACCGGCTCAAAGTGTTGCGTCACGGGCGTAAGGAACCTGCTGGGTACTGCGTAGCTATGACGGCTGTCACCACCAAAGCGACGGTGATAGAAGCGTTGCGGGAATGACACCGACAGATGATCTTTGGCCCGTGTCAATGCCACATAGAGCAGACGGCGCTCCTCATCGACACCACCTGGTTCGTTGAGGGCCATGTCGGACGGAATATTGCCATCGGCCGCATGGATGACGTGAACCACCGGCCACTCTCCACCTTTTGCAGAGTGGACCGTGCTGAGAATGAGGTAGTCGTCGTCGAGATGAGGGGGCCCGACCTCGGTGGTCGAATGCGGTGGGTCGAGCGTTACTTCGGCCAAGAATCGGGTTCGATCGCTAAAGCTGCTGGCGATGTCGCGGAGCTGAGCTAGATCAGCGATACGGACCGCCGCATTGTCGTAGTTCCGCTCGATGACCGCTTTGGCGAACGGTGTGAGACGCTCGATCTGGGCGCCGGGATCAAGAGAACCAGTGACGCAATCACCCATCGCATCCTGCAACTCGACAAGAAACGGCCTGGCCTCAGCGACAACCGGAAAGGCCGTCTCGCAGAACTGCTGAACAGGAGCCGCGTTTGATTCGGTGAGGTCGGTCATGATGCGGCGGGCCGTGGCTGGTCCGACGCCTGGAATGAGTTGAAGGACCCGGTGCCACGCCAGCTCGTCGCGAGGGTTATCCAGGATTCGCAGCATTGCCATGAGGTCCTTGACGTGGGCTGCCTCGAGAAACCGCAGGCCCCCGAACTTCATGTAAGGGATCTTGCGCCGACTTAGCTCGATCTCAAGGCCATCGCTGTGATGACCGGTGCGAAACAAGACCGCCTGGTCCTGGAGCAGCACTCCTAGCTCTCTCATCTCGAGGACCCGATCGCATACGTAATCAGCTTGAGCCGCTTCGTCTGTGCAAGTGACCAGCGAGGGACGTGGTCCGGAAGATCGGCCCGACCAGAGGGTCTTGGGAAAGGTATCGGTGGCCTGGGCGATCACGGCGTTAGCCGCGGCCAGGATCTCCGGCGTCGAGCGGTAGTTCTGCTCCAGCTTGACCACGGTTGTCGATGGGAACGTTTCCGGGAACTCGATCATGTTCTCAACAGAAGCGGCGCGGAACGAATAGATGGCTTGAGCATCGTCGCCGACAACGGTGACGTTGCCACGGTCTCCGCACAGCAAGCGCAAAATGTCGGCTTGGATCTTGTTGGTGTCTTGGTACTCGTCAACAAGAACGTGATCGAAGAGTTGGCTGATGGAGGCGCCTTGTGGCGCCTCGAGTAGTGCCCGCCAGTAGAGCAGTAGATCGTCGAAGTCCACGACGTTGTGTTTCCGTTTTCGTGCGGTGTATCGGCGGAAGATCTCCTTGAGTTCGTCCTCGCTCTCGCGACACCAGGGAAATCTCTCATCCAGCACCGTGGTGAGCTTCTCTTGGGCGTTCACCGCCCTCGAGTAGATCGCAGAGATCGTTTCCTTGCGTGGGAAACGCGTCTTGCTCTCGGCAAATCCGGATTCGGCGCGGATCAGGCCGAACAGACCGGCAGAGTCACTCTGGTCGAGCACGGTAAAGCCATCGCTGAGACCGACCGCAGTGGCGTGACGACGCAGCAGACGGTTGGCAATGGAGTGGAATGTGCCACCCCACACCCGACCGGTCGCCTGCTGGTCAACAAACCCGCTGGCGCGCCGCAGCATCTCTGCCGAGGCGCGCCTGGTGAAGGTTAGGAGCAAAATCCGGTCGGGAGCTACGCCGTCGTCGATGAGGCGAGCCACCCTGCTGGCAAGAGTCCTGGTTTTACCACTGCCGGCTCCGGCAATCACGAGGAGAGGTCCATCGCTATGGAGCACGGCCAACCGCTGCTGGTCGTTGAGTCCTTCTAGCCAGGCGGGCGAGTCAGGTATCGATGCGAACATGTGTTCGATACTAGCCTCGGTGACGTAGGCCAGGGCGGCTTTGCAATCAGGTGATAAACCGGTCGCGGTTCACAGCCACCCGCCGATGAGAGCCATACGCGACAGTCTCTTCACCATCGGTGACGGTGAATTCGAACCTGAAGTTGTGCCCGTCCTCGTCGCGCAACTCGGCTCGGGCCGTGACCTCTCCTCCCACCGGTGTCGCTTTGACGTGATGGATTTCTGCGTGAATGCCGACAGAGGTCTGTTCTTCAGTAAGTAGATCCCCTGCTGCAACGACTGCGGCTTGTTCGGCGAGAGCGAGCACTCGCGGTGTCGCTAGGACCGGGACGTCTCCCGAGCCATACGCGATAGCTGTGTCCGAGTCGCCAACGACCAGAGTCACTTCTCCAACTGAGTCATTCATGTCTGTGACGATAGCGGCCGCGGTTTTCGCTACCGTGAGCGCACAGGCGCGGAGGTATCAAATGGTCAAGCTCGATCGCACAGGTGACGTTTTCGTTCTCACGATGGACGATGCCGACAATCGGATGAACCAGGAATGGCTCGACGCCATGAACTCGGCTCTTGATCTTGTGGACAAGGCGCCGGACCCTCTGGCCCTGGTGACCACAGGGCACGACAAGTTCTTCTCGAACGGTCTCGATCTGGAATGGATCATGGGATCGGGTATCGACATGCCTCGTTTCGTTGCAGCCGTAGAACGGCTGTTTGCCCGCGTTCTCGCCGCTCCGTACATCACCGTGGCCGCTTGCAATGGACACACTTTTGCGGCCGGCGCCATGCTCGCTCTGTGCCATGACTTCCGTGTGATGCGGTTGGACCGCGGTTTCTTCTGCCTGCCTGAGGTGGATATCAAGATCCCGTTTACCCCAGGGATGAACTCATTGATCATGTCGCGGATGCCTGTGACCTCTGCCAACCAGGTGATGGTGACCGGCAAACGAGTCGCGGGTGAGGAGGCCGAACGTCTCCATATTGTTCATCATGCGGTAGCTGCGGACGAGGTGGTGCCAACAGCCATCGCAATTGCGACGGAGCATGGTGGCAAGGATCGCAACACGCTGGGAACCATCAAGGAGCGAATGTACGACGAGACCATCCGGCTTCTCAACAACAGCGCCGGAACTCAGCCGGCATAGCCATGCACCCGATCGATCGCGTAGCCGCCTTCATGATCAAGCGCGGCCCGAAAAGGCTTCGCATATTCCCTGGTGGGTGGGGTGATGCCAGGTACGTTTCACAATTGGAGGATGTCGGCACGCTCCAAGCCACACCACCGACTCTGAGTATCTCCTGGTCCCCCATCAAGCACCTCAGCGATCGTACGGTCCGCGATGGTCGTTTCGCCGCCATCACCGATGTTCCACATGCCGCACGAACTGCAACCGTTCGTCTCATCCAACCTGTGGGCGGAAGCGGGCGGCTCTGTCTGCTCATGGCAGCATGGAATGACCACGGATACGACACCCGGCAACACCTCGCTGATGAACTCATCCGTCGTGGCGTCAGCAGCCTTATTCTCGAGATCCCGTACTACGGAAGTCGACGTATCGTTGCTGATGACGAACAGCCGATCCCGACGGTCGCCGACTTCGCTCGCATGGGCCTTGGTGCCGTCAACGAGGGGCGGGCCCTTCTCCAACACTTCCGCAACGACTACACCATGGGCGTCTCGGGATACTCAATGGGCGGGAACATCGGAGCGCTCGTAGGCGCAACCGCGGGATTCCCTGTGGCAATGGCCCCCCTGGCCGCCTCGTACTCGCCAGGGCCTGTCTTCCTCGATGGGGTAATCAGCAACGGGATCCAATGGCAAGCGCTCGGCGGCGACAACCAACGCGACGGTCTTAGATTTGCCCTCACCGCAGCGTCGGTGCTCCGTCTTCCCGTTCCCAGTTGGTCCCGAGCCGCAGTATTGGTTGCGGCGCGGTCCGACGGCTTCATTCCCGCCAGAGCCGTCCGGGAGCTACATCAACATTGGACCGGATCCGAGCTGCGCTGGCGGCGCGGCGGACACGCCACCCTCCTCTGGCACCAAAGAGCCGCGCTTGCTGATGCTATTACCGACAGCTTTGATCGCCTCGCCGAGCTCCGCTAAAACTGGCATTGTTCAACACACTTAGGCGTATTCTTGAATTCATGGACAATATTGCGCTGAAGCGAATCGGCAGAACCAACGTGATCGTGGTCACCGGGGACGTCACCCGGCAACCGGTCGAAGCGGTGGTCAACGCCGCCAATGAGAACCTGCAACACAACGAAGGAGTGGCGACGGCGATCGTGCGCACCGGCGGTCGTGTTATCCAGGAAGAATCGGACACCTGGGTTCGGAAACACGGCCCGGTCAACCCCGGAGAAGCGGCAGTGACAACCGGCGGTATGTTGCAGGCCTCTCATGTCATTCATGTTGTCGGCCCGTACTATGACGCGGAGGAGGACAGTCGGTCGATCCTCACCGCAGCAGCAAGGTCAGCCCTCGATGCCGCCAAGGATCATGGGCTGAAGTCCGTCGCGATGCCAGCCATCGCCACCGGACTGCGCGGCTATCCGGCGGATATCGCCACAGAGATTCTGGTCCGAGCGGTGTCAGACTGGCTCGAGGAGCACCCCGACACACTTGCCGAGGTTCGACTCGTGGGGTTCACCCGCCAGCACGCCGCACTCTTCGCCACGGCGCTGACCGGATAGCTGAGACATCGACCCGGGCTGAAGAAGAGCCTCAGGTTCGTCGGCTACCGGGTGCCCTGGACTCCGCCGTCCCCGGCACCTCGTTCCAGGCGTCGTTTCAGCCCATCGTCAAGTGATGCTGTATTCGCCATTCTCACCGGGGTGATCGAGATCAGCCCAGCATCAAGGGCGGCGAGGTCGGACCCTGCGAGGTCACCTTCCGTCTGCAGTATGCCGTCGAAGCTGTGCCGATAGCTACCATTGGAACCGGCAAACAGGGACCCGTAGGTCGTCCTGGCGAGACCTGTGACGGCACGACGGGTGTCGCGGGAAGCGTCGGGGGGCAAGTTGACGGACAAGGCGTCGACATTCGGCGGGAAACCATTCTCGAGTATTACGCCGACGATGTCGGCTGCGACGTTTGCCAGTCGGGTCCACATCTCAATCGCGGAGTCTGTCTGCACCCAGTCGACCCAGTCATGCCAGTCGCCCTCCGACATCGCAGAGAAGGCAATGCCACCGACGCCGATATTGGAAGCTTCGATGGCGGCCCCTAGCGTTCCGCTGCCGGTCGCAAAGGCGCTTCCTTTGTTGGCCCCGATGTTGATACCTGAGACGACAAGATCCGGTAGCGAGTCGAGCAGACCGAACGCACCGACATGCACGCAGTCGGCAGGAAAACCGGCAACAGACCACATCTCGACACCGTCACGCTCTACGCGGGTCGCCTTGACCTCGCCGACCTTGCTGATGGCCTTGCCGATCCAACTCCGTTCGCCGTCGGGGGCGGCAACCGCCACCTTTCCAAAACGGCTCAATGCCTTGGCGAGAGGGACAAGAGCGGGGGCATCGATTCCGTCGTCGTTGGTAATCAGAATGGTCGTCATGACCCTCACCCTACCTTCGGGAACATTCTAAGTGCATTCATACTTGTAATCTAAGTCGTTTTGACTTAGATTACATACAGAGACGAAATATAGATTCCTCAACAGGAGCAGGAAATGAACCTGGTACGTTTTGATCCCTTTACCGCAATGCGTGACTTTGACCGTCTCTTTGAGCAGAGCGGACAGCCCGCAAATCGCTGGATGCCCCGGGTGGACGTTCTGGATCAGGACAAGGATCTCGTCATCCGTACCGAGGTCCCCGGCATCGACCCAGAAAGCATCGATGTAACCGTCGAGGGCGGAACTCTGACCATCAAGGGTGCCCGCAGCTTTGATGTCGAGGAGACTGAACGGAACTACCACCGCAAAGAGATCTTCGAAGGCTCCTTCGAACGAACCATCTTGCTACCGGAAGGTATCAATCCCGAGGCCGTAACTGCAGCCAGCAAAAACGGGATCCTCGAGATCAGCATCCCCAAACGACCCGAGGTACTCCCCCGCAAAGTCGCCGTAGAGATTCAGCGCTAGCCCCTCTCCCTCCCCTCCAGCTAGGCGCTGTTGGGACCGGCCCGCCACTCCGGCGGGCCGGTCCGCTTTTTCTCCTATCCGATATACCGTCACCCAACGTAAACTCGGAGGCGATGCCAACACCAGAATCGACAGAGCAGGACAAAGAGCACTCCTCTGGAGCGGCCCGCAAGGTTGCGGTGGCCGTCGCCGGTTCGGTGGTGACCGCTGCTGGTGTGGTGATGCTGGTAACTCCGGGACCAGGCATCATTGCCGTGCTAGCCGGTCTCGGCATACTCGGGTCCGAGTTCGCCGGACCGCGGCGAGCCCTAAATAGGCTACGACGCAGGGATTCCGACCAGCCAGACTGACCGCAGTCCTTACAATGCCCTGACATTGGAAGGAGACGTGTGATCCACACCACTGAAGTCATCGAGGTAGATGACGAGCTCGTTGCCGCATTTGCACGACTGACACCACAACTGTCTTCATCGAGCCCGGCGCCGGGGGCCGACCAACTGGCTGCCATCGTCGCCAGTCCTGCGACGGTTCTCTTTGTGGCACGCGATATCGACAGTGGGGAGATCGTCGGCAGCCTCACCCTGGCCCTCTTCCGCATCCCCACCGGGATGCGAGCATGGATCGAAGACGTCGTTGTTGACGAGACCGCCAGGGGCAAGGGTGTCGCACGAGCTCTAAATCAGGCAGCCCTTGACCGCGCCCGTCGCGAGGGCGCAAGAACAGTGGACCTAACGTCTCGACCGTCGCGCGATGTCGCCAACAAGCTCTACAAGCGCATCGGATTCGAACAGCGAGAGACCAACGTCTACCGGTACTCGCTCGAGAAGTAGCCGACCATTAGGCGCTGGCTGACGTGACTTTCGATCGAGCATCCAGCACCGCCAGCGCACGATCCAGATCGGCGATTATGTCATCCGGGTGCTCGCCACCGACGTTGAGACGGATCAGGTTCATCGGTACCGAAGCCAAATCACGACCCTCATCACCTTGTTGCTGGTGGGTCGAGATGGCTGGGATGGTGGCAACGCTCTTGATACGACCAAGATCCGTTGCCCGCCAGATCATCTCGAAGCCGTCGAATACCTGACGTGCGGCCTTGGCCCCACCCTTGACTTCGAAGGACACAAGGTGCCCGTAGCGGTTGACCTCGGTCCCATAGTCGTCCGCGCCATCGACAAGCCACATACTACGAGAGGCGACCTCGTGACCGGGTGTCGATTCCAGACCCGGATAGGCGACACGATCGATGCTGTCATGCGACTCCAGATACTGAGCAACCTTCATCGTTGAACTGCTCACGAAGTCCATCCGATGCCGCAGAGTGCGCAAGTCGCTGATCGTCATCAACGCATTGAATGGGCTGACACCAGGACCGTGGTCGCGGAAGGGAAGCAGCTTGACGTACATCGCAAAATTGTCCCGCATCGCATCAGGTCCGATGTCGGTTGTGATCCCGTGGCGTGCGATCACCGCACCGCCGACGGCCAAGCCTGAAGAAGTCATCGACTTCGTTGTCGAGTGGATCACGATGTCCGCACCGAGGTTGAGCGGTCGCATCAACGCGGGAGTAGCCACCGTGCTGTCGATGATCAGCGGCAAACCTGCGGCATGGGCGACACCGGCCACCGCCTCAATGTCCATGATGCTGAGCGACGGGTTCGAGGGAGTCTCGCCGTATACAAAACGAGTATTGCCATCGATCTTCTCGGCCCACTCGTTGAGATCGAGCGGATCACGAACCCAGCGCACATCGACGCCACGTTCGACACCGTAGCGCTGGCCGAACAACATGAACGTACCGCCGTAACACCGAGCACTAACGACGATATTCATACCGGGCTCGGGGTTCTCCAGGAACGGATTGGTGGCCATGAAAACAGCGGACATGCCGGATGAGGTCGCCAGGGCGGATACCTCTCCGTCGAATCCGTAGCCCTCGAGCAGCGCCAGCGTCTCTTCCAGGTAGTGAACAGTGGGGTTGGCGATTCGTGAGTAGACCCAGGCCGGCATCAGGTAGGCGAGCGCCGCCTCCATATGGTCGCTGTTCTCGAAATGCTCAGCCGAACTCAGATAGCCCGGCTCGATAATGCTCCCCTGGTTGGCGAGAGCCGCCTCCATGTCATAAATGCCGTGGACCGCAATAGTGTCGAACTTCTTGGTACGCATGACCGATCGGCGGTGTGCCTCGGCTGCGGACATTGCTTCGCCACGGGCGACGTATTCGGCAACGCCGTCGCTGTACTGGTTCATGTGGTCACCTCCGGGCCCACCGGCCGCCCGGGAATTACCCGATGGGAAGCTGCTGTGTGGCCTTGATCTCGATCAGCGCCAGGCTGGTGTTTATGCGTGCCATGCCGGAAATGGGGGTGAGCTTGTTCACAACAAATTCCTGGAGTTCGTCGCGATTGCGAAACACTGCTTTCAGCAGATAGTCGAACTCTCCTGTGATGTGATGGCACTCCAACACCTCCGGCATGTCCTGCACCAGTTCTTTGAAGCGTTCAATAGCGTCGAACTGATGCAACTGGAGCGAGACGTTGATGAAGCAGACCATGTCGTAGCCGATAGCTTCACGATCCAGCAGCGTTGAGTACTGCCGGACCACCCCAGTCTCCTCCAACCGCTTGACGCGGGCATGAGTGGCGGGGTCTGAAAGCCCAACCCGACGGGCGATCTCGGCGTTGCTAACCCGACCATCTGCCTGGAGCAGCCGCAAGATCGTCTTGTCGGTTTCATCAAGACTCACCTGTCCTGAAGATTGTATCACCACGGCCCCCTCCTTGTGAATAGATCTTCTGCAGTTTCTGTTCTGAATATTAGATCATTCGGATGATAGTGTCAATATCCGATGATTCTTCTGTAGAACTTGATCTGGATGAGCATGTGCTGAACAATCGAAAGCGCCACGCTCCGTTCCAATGATTGGATCGCGCCGTGGGTACACTCGCCGCCAACCTTTCCCATCAAGAGACAACATGTGACCATGAGTGTTCATAAGCGTAGGAAGGAGGCCATTTGTTATTGGAGGATGATCTCCGTCATATTTCGATGCGCATCAGGTCGCTGCCAACGATGACGTCGCGAGCGAGCCTGCTGTTGGCGTAGGTCTCGATCTCGGCCAGAACCGCTGCTGTCTTTTTGCGCAAATGAGTCAGCGCCAGTCGCTTTGCTCCAGCGTCGGTTGCGACTTGTACCGCCTGCTTGACCCCACCAAGGATCGATGTGGTCAGAAACTCGAGGTCGGGAGCGCTGACCTCCGATGGAGCGAGATAGCTACACATCACCAACAGGTCTACGTCGACAGCCAACTCGACCAGGCCGGGGCTGGGAATCGCATCACCGCTCACAGTGACGCTGCGGCCGTCCCCCGCAACCCTGAATCCCAGGGCGGTCCAGTCGGGCAACTCCAGCACATCACCGTGATCGACCTCCCTGGCGTCAACGCGGGCCGCGCCAATCAGACCGGACCACCCATCCTCGATCTCGACGACTCGAATCGTCTCCTCGATTGGGAGGAGCGAACGGCCGACCATTTCCTCCTCCCGCCGCCGGTAGGCAATATCAGCGCGATAGACACTCGAGATCAGAGCAGCGACGATGTCAGCGGTCCCGCGAGGGCCAATTAGCGGCAGCGGGGCGCTACGACCGAGATTCCAACTGGCGAGCATCACATCACCCAAGGAGCCGATGTGATCGAAGTGGTGATGGGTCACCAGAACGGCATCTAAATCGGTTAGGGAGACGCCCGCCTGCGCCAGCCGAAGACACACGCCTCTTCCAGCGTCTACGAGTAACCGGGTGTCGGCGACCTCTATCAGGGTCGCCGGGCCGGCGCGATCGGGGTCAGGGATCGGACCACCGGTCCCGAGCAGAGTGACATGCATAGATACCAGTATGCCGTCTTTGACTCGATTCCAGCGGTGCGACAAGGGTCCGCTCGGCTCTCCCCGGGAAACGATACGTGATAGCCCCCCGCCTCAAGCAGAATGCGATCACTCCCGATATGGGAGTACACGAGGAGGTTTCATGATCCGCCAATCCCCCAATCGTCGACGATCTGTCTTCTCGTTTGCGATCGCGCTTGGTCTCGTTGCAGCGCTAGCTCCTCCGCTTACAGCATCGTTGGTCGGCAACCCGGCGCTGGCGCAAACCTGCCCCGATCCGACTCTCACCCCACAGGATCCGCGAGCGCAATGGGTTGAGGGAACCCGGGCGGACGACGATGGCGCTACCCGGGACTTCTACAACCGGGCCGCGATGTTGAGCTGGGACAGCTATATGGGTGACTGGAGAGACGCCAACGGCGTCGCCCAGGGCGATTCGGCCTACGCCGTTTCGTCGCTACCGGATGACAACACCCCCGGCCCCCACACCTGGGATGTGACCGCGCTGGTCGATGACTGGATGACTGGTACCGCAAACCAGGGCTTTCTACTGCGGCAGGTTGGTGGATCCGGCCCGTTTGACTTCTACAGCCGGGAGCACCCGGTGAGCAGCGAGCAACCCACGCTAACCGTCGCCACCACAACGGGAACGGTCGTGCTCGTCGCAGCCGCCGATACCTACCTCGATACCTCGACCTATCAAGGCTTTGGCGATGGGGCGACCCTACGCATCGGCAGCTACCCCACTCTGGTTCGGTTTGATCTCACGCCGATACCAGCCGACGCCACAGTGACCTCCGCCACGCTCCAACTCCACAGCTACGCCGAGTACGGCAGTTCGGCGCTCGAGGTCGGCGTGTTCCGTATCGCCCACGACCCGGGGCTTCTTCCGCCTGCGGAGAACGGTCTCGCCTACTCGTATACCGGGGATGACGGTGTTGGTACTCACTCCGATGTGCACGAGTTCACCAACTTCGCCGATGGTACGTGGCTGGATGTCTATGAGGGCACCGACTCTCCTACGTTGCAGCTCGTGTCGGCGGCAACCGGGTTCGAGCAACTTGACGGGTCCGCGCTCAAGGTAACGGTGCCGGCCGGGACCAATACCGGGATGGGTGTCGCCTACAAATTCGCCGACCAGACGGGATCCGAACCTACCGAGATCTACTTC
>CAXMRC010000065.1:0-19449 GCA_964195945.1 uncultured Gemmatimonadales bacterium | reverse complement strand
TCGATGGCCAGCCCGCATGTGGCCGGCGCTGGTGCACTGTTGGTGCAACAGCATCCGACATGGACGCCAGCTGAGATTCAGTCGGCGCTCATGCTCACCGGTAACACCACCGTGTTGGACTCGGACGAAGTAACCCCGGCCACACCATTTGGCATGGGTAACGGCGTCGTCGTTCTCGACGACGCAAACAACTCCGGGCTCATCATGAGTGAGACCACCGCCAACTACCTGGCGGCTGATCCGGCAATCGGTGGCGACCCCTCGACATTGAACCTTGCGAACATGGCGAACAGCCAATGTGTTCTCGAGTGCTCTTGGGACCGAACCGTTACCGCGACCTCCGCGGGTACATGGACAACTGCAGCCACCGGCACTGGTGGTCTTGCGCTTTCGGTCTCGCCTGCCAGCTTGACGCTGGCCGAGGGTGCGTCCGGCGTTATCACAGTCACTGCTGACGTAACAGGCGCTCCAAGCGATGTTTGGGCATTTGGTGAGGTCACGTTGACTGCAACCGGTGTTCCCGATTCGCATATGCCGGTTGCGGTACAACCGTCGACTGGCTCTGTGCCATCTCTTGTCGAGATTGAAGCGCGGCGCGATGCAGGGTCGGTTGTTGTCAACGATCTGACGGCGATCGAAATCACCGAGCTAACGGTGGAGACCTTTGGCCTTGCCAAGGGAGACCTAACCGAGATCATGCTCGATGAGGACCCGACCAACGGCGATCCGTACGACAACGTCAATGATGGAACCGTCTGGTTCACCACCGTTGAAGTTCCAGCCGGCACCCAGCGTCTGGTTGCGGAGACGTTTGATACAACGTCCCCCGACCTTGACCTGTACGTCGGAACCGGCGATACCCCTGGCCTAGACACCCAGAAGTGTTTCAGTGCTTCCGGTAGCGCGTTGGAGTACTGCGACATCACTGAGCCTGCTGCAGATACCTACTGGGTCCTCGTCCAGAACTGGACAACGTCTGGTGTCACGGATCCGGTGACGGTATCGATCGCAGTAGTCGGCGGGGACGAAGGCAACCTTCTCATCGAAGGCCCGGCCCAGCATCCGCAGCTTGACCCGTTCGACGTCCGAATCCTCTGGGATGACGATGCGACGGAGACTGGCGACAAGTACTACGGCGCATTCAGCATCGGTACGGACGCAGCCAATCCCGGCAATGTCGGAACGATTCCGATCGATCTCGATCGTGTTGGGGACGACGTGACAAAGACAGTGGACACACCGGTCGCCGAACCAGGCGAAACGGTGACGTATACCATCACGGTCGCGCCGAATCCGACCCCATTCGATCTCACGTATGAGCTCGAAGACATGATTCCCGCTGGACTCACTTATGTGCCTGGTTCAGCCACTGGTGGCTTGACCTTGCGCAGCGATGGTGCGCTGACGTGGAGTGGTGTGATGGATGGGGCAGGAGAGGCGTTCTACACGATCACCGATAGCACGACAGATGCAATGTGTGACACCGGTTTCGGTGGTTACCTCGATCTGGAAGGTTTCGGGATCACAGCCAACGCGGGTGTCGAAGGCGACACTGTGTTGTTCAACGCATTCGCTGGGCAGAATCCGTTTGCCTTCTTTGACGACTCGTATGCGGGCGTCGGGTTCACCGACGACGGCTTCGTGGTCTTTGGCGATGGTTACGGCGGAGCCCCGTGGACACCGCAGACCGTGCCCGACCCTGCGTCTCCAAACAACCTGCTCGCAGGTCTGTGGGACGACATGGAGATCGTCTACAGCGCACTGGACAACCACGGTGTGAGCCTGGCCTCGAATGGTCCGGACACCAGCATCATCGAGTACGACGACATCCAGGCGTTTGGCGCCGGGACTCCGTCGTTGGACATGGAGTTTGTGCTCTACTCAACGCTTGACAACACACCGGGCTTCTATGAGGCCGTAGTTGCGTTCGACAATGTGGTTGTGCTGCCGACAGCGACAACCATCGGCGTCGAAAACGCAACGGGTACCAACGGTCAAGCATTGTTGAACAATGCTGATCCCGCTGGTCTCATCACCGATGGCTATCAGGTCTGTTTCGACCTGACACCAGCCCTCGGTGACGCCGTTGTGTTGACGTATCAAGCAACGGTTGACCCTGACACAGAAGGGACCGTCATCACCAATGACGTGTCTCACGCTGTCAGCGAGCCGGGCGCCAACGAAGAGGTAACGAGCGTTGACCTTGCGGTCGGCGACGTGACACCTCCCACCGATGGCGCCAACTTGTGGGCAACCGATGTCCTGTCATCAAGTCTGAACTTGATGTGGGATGCCGGCGCTGATGACCGTGCGGTCACCGGCTATGGCATCTATCAGGATGGGACCCACTTGGCCGACGTAGCTGGTGGCGTGACTTCGTACGCTGTGGACGGGTTGACCCCATCCACGGACTACGAGTTCACCGTCAAGGTTATGGACGCTGTAGGCAACCTGTCGGCCGGACTCACGGTCGATGTGTCGACTGCGACTGACTTCACCGACGATGACTTCTCGATCTTCGAGGATGACATCGAGTGGCTGTTCAGTGCAGGGATCACCAAGGGTTGTAACCCACCGGCGAATGATCAGTACTGTCCTGAGGACTCATTGACGAGAGGGCAGCTGGCAGCGATGCTCAGCCGTGGTCTCGATCTGCCGAGTTCTGCGACGGATTTCTTTACTGATGATGACGGTTCGGTGTTCGAAGCTGACATCAATGCGGTTGCAGAGGCGGGCATCACGCTCGGTTGCAATCCACCCGCCAACGACAACTACTGTCCCGATGATCTCGTGACACGTGGTGAGATGGCGGCGATGTTCGACAGGGCTTTGACCTTGCAGGCAACGGCGACTGACTTCTTCACTGATGACGACGACAGCATCTTTGAAGGGTCGATTAATCGTCTCGCCGCTGCGGACATCACTCGAGGGTGTAACCCACCCGACAACGACAACTACTGCCCGGATGATCTCCTTACGAGGGGTCAGACCGCGGCATTCTTCCGGAGAGCTCTCGGCTAGCTCAACAGAAGAAACACATTGCGAAGGGGCGCCCAACGGGCGCCCCTTCCGCGTTCAGTCCCCGCCTGCCCTCCGGGCAGATTCGACTTCTGCTGCGCAGAAGATCAGCCAGTCGGCGCACGTGTCAGTCCCCGCCTGCCGTCCGGGCAGGTTGGGAAAGTACCGCGGCGGCGAAGCCGGGGGTAGGGGGGAACCAACCGACCCACCAACTAACAGTCGGTCGCTACAGATTTCGAGCATCGGGCCGAGACTCGTAAAGTTGGGGCAAGTTGTGGCCACTGGTCGTGGTGGCCCCTAGAGAGGCGGGACCGTCGTGGAGAACATCGGCCGCTACAAGATCGAGCGTGTGCTGGGCAGCGGATCATTTGCAACTGTATGGCTGGGCCATGACGATGAGCTGGACGTTGACGTCGCCATCAAGGTCCTCGCCGACAATTGGATGCATGACGAAGAGATTCGCCAGAGATTCCTCGAGGAAGCACGCATTCTGTGGCGAGCGCAGTCTCCCAACATCGTCCGCATCCACCACATCGACGTCCTCGAGGATGGTCGTCCTTATCTGGTTATGGCGCTCGCCGATCAGGGCTCTTTGGAAGACAAGATGCAAGAGCGCGCCGTCAACCGGAGTCAGTTCAGCGTCGACGAAGCGGTCAACGCCAGCCTGGCGATCGCCTCCGGGCTGCAGGCTGCCCACGCCCTCGACATCGTGCACCGCGACCTCAAGCCATCGGCAGTGCTGTTCCAAACCATTCCGGGCAGTGATGAACCGCAGTTGGTTCTCGCCGACTTCGGCATAGCCAAGTCGATAGCGCAATCGAAGACCACAGTTGCCACCGGCACCCCGCACTACATGGCACCAGAGCAGGCAGAGGGTCGGGTTGACCAGCGCACCGATATCTACAGCGCGGCCGTGATCCTCTATGAGATGCTCGTCGGCAGAGTTCCATACGCTTTTGATTCGCTAAGCGAAGTCATGCGCGCCCAGGCGACCGCGGCACCAGTCGCGGTAAGTCTGCTCCGACCGGATGCACCGCCGGCTCTTGCCGATGCCATTGCGAAGGCCCTGTCTCACAATCCCGATGATCGGTTTAGCTCCGTCGCTGAGTGGAAAGAGGCGCTGCAATCGGCGACCTCCCCGCAGCTCGCACCGGAACCGACGGCGCCAGTTGCGCCGATTGTTGCCGCTCCAATGGCGGCCACGATGACGGCGGAGCAGTTCCTTGCTGCTCAGAACGCAGCTCCGGGCCCGGAGTCGGTGACGCCGCCACCTCCTCTCGTTCCCCCGCCACCTGCCGCTTCCGTTCCGGTTGCGGCCGTACCCGCTACTCCCGGCGTACCACCTCCACCGCCACCACCTCCTTCCAAGCGCAGGAAGAAGTTCGGTGCACTGTGGCCGCTAGTCGGCCTCGCGGTCGCGGTGGGTACCATCGTTGGCGGTTTGGTATTCCTCACCGGCGGTGACGAGGACGGCCCGGATATGACCGAGGTGTTTGCGGAGCCGGTGGCCTCTCTCGGCATCGATCCCTTCACTCCTTCGCTGGTGCCGTCGCTTGGCGCGATACCGGCTATCCCCGCTGTCGACACCGCCACCGTCGCACGGGTAGTTGAGTTGCTGAATCCGGTAGTTGGAGAGCTCTCCGGGATCGATTTTCCTGAATTCGAAATCCCCGGGCTCGGCGTTCCTGTGCCGGAACCGGGTGGAGCTGGAGTGGAGGAGGTTGTGGAGACGGTTGTGGCCGCGGTGTCCGGTGCGGCTCCCGGCCTCTATGGCGGGACCGAGATCCTGGATGCCTGCGATAAGGCGGCCCTGATCGGTTTCTTGGAGAACAATCTCGACAAGGCAGCCGCATGGGCAGGTGTTCAAGACATTGATGTTGCGGACATCCCCAGCTTCGTCAACTCGCTTACCGATGTCGTCCTGCAAATCGATACGCGAGTCACCAACCATGGATTCCGCGATGGCAACGCCAACCCGATCAATTCCGTGCTGCAAGCAGGGACCGCAGTATTGGTGGACGTGTTTGGTGTTCCCCGGGTGCGCTGCTTCTGTGGAAATCCGCTGCAATCGGCGGGCGCCCTCGCCGCCGGAGCCACCGTGAGCGGAACAGTATGGGCAGGTTTCAGCCTTGGCAACACCGTCGTGGTGCAAGCGATTGCGGAGGTGCTCGGTTTTGACCTCAGGGACATTCTCAGCGCCTTGAGTTACATAAAGCCGGTTGGTGCCCCCGCCGTACCGCCCACCACGTCAACGACCACAACCACGTCAACGACCACAACAACAGTTGTGCTCGGAACCGGTGATGTCCAGGCAACGCTGCGCTGGACTGGCGACGCTGACCTCGACCTTCATGTGATCGATCCGGAGGGATTCGAGATCTACTTCAACGACGCCGCCTCCCCCAGCGGTGGGCTACTCGACGTTGACATGGTCCCGGATTGCAATGCGGGCACTAACAACGTTGAGAATGTGTTCTGGCCGGAGGGCGGCTCGATCCCAGGCGTATACCAAGCCTTCGTTGTCTACTACGACGGCAGCTCCTGCGGAGGCACCGCTACCTACGAACTCGAGTTGAAAATCGGTGGCGAGGTCGTTGTGAGCGACAGCGGGACGCTATCGCTTGCCGAACAATCCACGCCGATTTCCGCCACCGGTGGATAGCCAGATAGCCCCTGGGGCGCTACAGCTGCGCTGGGGCAAGGCAACGATCTCGGTTGCACCTGGGGATGTGGTAGTTGTGGGTCGTGACCCTGGCTGCGATCTCGTTGTAGACAGCCCGTTGGTTTCTCGTCGGCACCTCCAGCTATCCGACACCACAGGCCCGTGGCGTCTCCAGGACCTCAACAGCAGCAACGGCACCTATATCGACGGAACCGCAATCAGCGAGGTCACAGTGGACGCCAGCGCGGTGCTGCGGCTGGGACACGCCGCCGAGGGTCCCGTTGTCGCCGTGACGATGAGCGGATCGGGTGGGCCGACGGGCGTCGCTACGGTCGGACGCGACCCGGCGAATACCGTCGTGGTCGATGACTTGATGGTGTCACGACACCATGCCGAGCTCCGCCCCGGACCTGACGGCCACAGTTCCCAACTGATCGATCTCAACAGCCAGAACGGCACGTTTGTCAACGGGGTCAGGGTCTCCTCTGCAGCGGTGTTGGTCGGTGACGTTGTCAGCGTTGGCAGCACCACTTTCGTAGTCGGCCCGGATGGGCTGAGCCGGGCTGAACGCCGGGTCGGCGTGTCGTACGCCGCAGCGGGCCTGCGGGTGCTCACGCCGCAGGGCAAGGTGATTCTCGATGGGATCAGTTTCGCCCTCGACGAGGGATCCTTCCTCGGGGTGGTCGGCCCGTCTGGTTCAGGCAAATCGACTCTCGTAAATGCTCTGACCGGCTTCCGACCGGCAACGGAGGGCTCGGTTTTCTTCTCGGGCCGCGACCTCTACGCCGAGTATGAGCACATTCGCCAGCGGATCGGGTACGTTCCCCAAGACGATGTTCTGCACATGGAACTGACCGTTGGCCAGACCCTCGACTTCGCAGCAGAACTGCGATTCCCCTCCGATGTCACCAGGGAGGACCGACAGGACCGGATCGGCGAGGTGCTCGATGAACTCGGGCTCGCCGAGCGCCGCGATGTGCCCGTCGCCAATCTCTCCGGTGGGCAACGAAAGCGAGTCAGCGTTGCCCTGGAGCTGCTGACGCGACCATCTCTTCTGATCCTCGACGAACCGACCTCGGGTTTGGATCCCGGTTACGAGCGAAGCCTCATGGAGCTCCTTGCCGATCTGGCTCGAGCCGGGCGCACCGTGATCGTTGTGACCCACAGCGTGCAGAGCCTCCATCTGTGTGATCGTGTTCTGTGCCTTGCTCCCGGTGGTCGCACCGGCTGGTTTGGGCCCCCGCAGGAGCTCACCAAGTACTTCGGGAGGAGTGACTACCAGGAGGTCTTCCGCGATCTCAGCGAGGTCGACGGTGCGGTGTGGAAAGAGAAGTTCGAAGGTCACCCGGATTTCCGTTCATATGTAACAGGACCGATGTCACGATATCGGGCAGCCACCGGTCCGCGTCCCTCAACCAAAGTTCCCCGTTGGGAGTGGTTTCGCCAGTTCAAGGTGCTGACGCGCCGCCGTATTGCCTCGATACTGGCCGATAGAAGGACTGCCAGCTTGTGGCTTGGGCTGGCCATTGGGCTGGCCCTGATCCTGGTCGTGGCGCTCCCCGCCGGCGAGCTGGGACCGATCGATCTGCCTGAGATTCGTATCGTGTCGCAGGCTCCGCTCGTTGTGCTCACCATCGTGCTCAGTATTACCGAGCTGGGGGCCTTCAATACGATCAGGGAGATTGCAGAGGAGCTTCCCCTGTACCGGCGGGAGCGGGCGGTTGGCCTGTCAATCAGCGCTTACGTCGCCTCCAAGACTGTCGTCTTTGGCGTGATCACGATTGCTCAGGCTGTGATCTTGGGAACGATTGGGCTGGCCCGCCAGAACGGACCGCAAGACGCAATCTTGTTGGGGTGGGCATTTGGCGAGATGCTTATCGTTCTGACTCTGTGCGGTTTGGCTGCGATGGCTTTGGGACTGTTTGTGTCGGCTGCGGTCAACACCGTGGACAGGGCAATGACCTTCCTCCCCGTCATCTTTGTGATGATGATGATCCTGGCGGCCGGTGGCATCTTCCCGACCTTTGCCAGCCAACCGGGGTTGCAACAGGCGAGTTTCTTGGCGAGCTCGCAATGGGGTTTCGCCGGAGTTGCCGCAAGTGCAGATCTCAACACTCTGAACATGCTGGGCAACATCTCTACCTCTTTGCCTGTGATCGATCTGACAGATTTACAGCCGGTTGTCGAAACGCTGATGGATCCTGGCGGTGGGCCGTCACGCACTGCCCACACCACTAACGCGTGGCTGGCTGCGAATGCGGCTCTGGCCACGATCACGATCGGTTTGCTGATTGCTACTGCGCTTGTACTGAGAAGACACGATGGCGGTTGAGTAGGTCGGCTGTCGGCCGGCTCTGGGAGGTGAGGCGAAATGACAGATACGACTGCCACCTGGGTGGCAACACACCGGGCTCCTCGTGAGGGCATGGATGCGTGGGCCGACCCGGACGCCGCGACGCAGCCATCATCAGAATTGGAGGGCCGGGTCGAGGTACAACTCACCGAAGTCGCAGGCGAATGGGCCAGGGTTCGCGGCCCGAATGGGTGGGAAGGCTGGGTCGACGGAAAACTGCTGGAACAGATCGACCCGGCGGGAGGCGCTGGTGACCAACGTGCGTACATCCTGCTGGGAATCGCGGTGGCAGCTCTGATTGTCCTGGCAGTTCTCGGGTTCACGGGTTCATGAGAGGAGTCGGCATGAAAAGAGCGCTCATCCCGCTTGCGGTCGTGACGGTGGTCCTGATTGGGCTGGTTCCGATGGCGCAGGCCCAAGAGGTGACCGGTGGTTGCAGCGCAACAGTCAACGACCACAACCTCGACACGCTTGATATCAAGCACCCACTGATCGTCGAAAAAGGCGACATCCTGGCTTTGACCGGTTCAGTTCCGGCGTCGGCGGGGACGGGAACCATCTACAGCGAAACGAAGATCTACGTTGAGGTCATTGGTGATATCCCGGTAGCGGAGCAGACAGGCGACGGGGTTATCTGGGGTGACTGGGTCGAGGTTCCCGATGTCCTCACCCAACTCGCCCCCGGGGTCTACAAGGTGAAAGGAACCGCAGAAGGGTCGGGCTGGTTGTGTACTGGAAGTGCCTACATCAAGATCGAGGGTGGGCCACTGACCGCAGCAACGGCGATCGGTGCGGTGGCGGCGGTCGCCGGAGCCGCAGCCGCGGTAGCGGCAGTCAAGCCAAAGCATGGCCAGGTGTTCTACGAAGGGGGTCCCCCGGGTAGCGGCGGAGCCACGCCGGAGACCCCGACCCGGCTGGTTGCCGACGTCGTGACACTTGGCCTGTTTGCGTTGTTGGTAGCTCTAGTGGGCTTTGTCGGCCCATCGTGGGTGTTGTGATGACTATTGGTAACTCTCCAAGGAAATGGGCCAGCGGTCGTCCTTTCGCCGGGTTCCGTGCCGGCGTGCTGCTCGGCCTGGGTGCGGCGTTGATCATCCACCAGCTCGGCTGGTGGGTGTTAGACATCAACACTCTGGTCGTACTGCCCGTTCTCTCGGGCTTCCTCCTTGCCGGAAGAGCCTGGCTCGGCCAGCCGTACCGCTAGGTCCTTCAGGACGTGACGTGTGCGGTTTAGTGCACACGTGTGCAGAAGACTGCACACATCAGACGAGATCAGTGTGCGGCGGCGGTGCGGCTAGCCGATCTCGACAGTCAGGACCCGGAAATCACCAAGACCGCGGGGGTGAAGCAGGGTTTCGGCATCGATTCGTTCGCTGCGCAACACCAGCTGGGCCATAGTGTCGCCGCGGCGGGCCAGTTCCAGTTCGCGCAACTTCAGATCTCGGACCACTTTGCGGAGACCCGAGTCGGCGAGGAAGTCGTCTTGTCTATATAGGGCAACGGTCGCCCCTCGGTTTGCTGCGTGGTCCGCTAGGGCACTGAAATTGACGTCGACCGTGATGTCGGTCTCGCCCGGTTCGAGCAGCGGGTCGGGTCCGAGGTGGTGTCCCCTGTAGGTGCGCAGCGTGCCGAGTTGGCGTCGTGGTTGCAGCTCCTCGGTGGTGCCGCCGTAGTCGATGAGCACCATGATTCCCTTTTCGATGAGATCGATGGCTGCGCCGAGCCACCCGGCTGCCGCCAGTTGTACTTCGACGATGCTGCCTTCGGGGACCTCTCCCCCGTAGGTGTCGGCCCAGTTCGCCACCGCCGTGCGCACCGGTACCGCGACGAACTCGAAACCGCTATCGGTGACGTCCACGTAGTGTTCGACCCATCCCGACCCCGACCGAACCGCCAGCGACACCGGCAGGTTGTCGATGAGTTCGTTGGCAATCAGGGCTCCTCTGAGATCGCCGGGTACGCCACCTAGCGACTCGACTACGTTGTCTGGAGGCAGCAGGGCGCTGAGGCTTTGCCTGGCCATAGGAGAGGCCTCAACAGCGTATGCCGACACAGGATGCGGTACGGCTTCGAGCAGGGCCGACAAGAGCGATCCTGAGCCTGCCCCCACTTCTACGATCGTCGAAAACTCGTCCAGGGACTCAGTGAGGAACCGGGCGATTGTCTTGCCAAACCATGGGCTGACTTCGGGGCTGGTGAGAAAGTCGCCGGTGGCTGCCGAGCGCAGTGGCCCGCTGGCAAAGAAACCACCGTCGCCGTAGAGAGCGATGTCCATAAAGACTTCGAACGGCAGCGGGCCATCAGCGGTGATGCGTGTTCGCAGAGTTTCGGTGACGGTCATGACAGCTCCCTAGAAGCCGGCAACGAAGACCTTGGTCATCTCGGTGAGGTTGGAGATTATCGCAGGGAAGACGCCGATGGCTAGAACGCCGATGGCGGTGATGCCGAGTGCCAACTTCAGCGTTGGCGGCACGACCGCACTCCTCGCTTCACCGGACAGGACGTCTTCCGGCACCGGGTCAAACCATGCGGCCTTAACCACCTTGGCGTAGTACACAAAGGCGATAACTGAGTTCACGACAGCGATGACGGCAAGGACATTGGCCCATGAATAGTCAACGTTGATCAGCGAGCGGAACATCACGAGCTTGGCGAACCATCCGGCGAACGGCGGGATGCCTGCCAGCGAGAAGAAGAACACCAGGGTGAGCCCTGCCAGCCCTGGGGCGTACTGGTAGAGACCGCCCCAGTCTTTGAGCTCGGCGCTTCCGATCCGTTTCGCTCCGGCGACGATGACGGCAAAGGCACCGAGATTCATGAAGGCGTAGATCGCCAGGTAGGTGACGGTGGCGAAGAATGCATCTTCGAGCTGAGCTCCGGTGACACCTGCGGCAATAGCGGCGCCGAACGGGGCAAGGATAAAACCGCCCTGGGCGATGGACGAGTAGCCGAGCATGCGGACGATGTTGGTCTGGCGGAGGGCGACGAGGTTACCCAATGTCATCGATGCTGCGGCGAGTATCCACAGTGCCGGGCCCCAAATGTGGCGCAGGTCTGCGAATGCGGCGTAGGTGATGACGAGCAGCCCGACAAAGCCGGCTGCCTTCGAGACCACCGACAGGTAGGCAGTGACCGGGATGGGGGCGCCTTCGTAGGTGTCGGGGGTCCAGAAGTGGAATGGAACCGCCGAGATCTTGAATGCGAAACCGAGCAGCGTGAACAGCACACCTACGTTGAGCAGTGGAAGATCGTTGAATCCGGGTGATCTGAGCTCTGCGCCGACGATGGCTTCGCGGATACCGGTGAAGGTGAGTTCGCCGGTGACGCCGTATACGAGCGACATACCAAACAGAAGCACCGAGGCGGACAACACTCCGATGATGAAGTACTTGAGTGCGGCTTCGTTGGACTTGGCGTTTCCTTTGCGCCACCCGGCGAGCAGGAAGGTGGGCGCGGTGACCAGTTCGAGGGCGACGAAGATGGTGACGAGGCCACGGCTGGATGCCATGACGACCGCCCCGAGCACGGACGCCAGGATGAGAAAGTAGTACTCCCCTTCCCAGAATCGGCCCGACTCCAGGTACCCGACTGAGATCAGCAGCACCACAAATGCTGCGCCGAGGAACAGTCCTTTGAGCACGAGGGAGAAGGTATCAACGGTGTAGGAGCCGTCGAACATGGTGCGCACGCCGGTCTCTTCGCAGAAGGACAACGAGTCGCACAGGCCAAGGGTGAGCAGCGGCACGAAAGCGGCAAACAGCCCGATCAGGCCGACGACTGCTACCCACGCTTTGCGCACCGGGAGGAGGTCCACCACGAGCACAGCTAGAACCGTTGCCGCTAAGAGCAGCTCGGGTAGTAGTGCGTGGTAGTCGAGGATGTTCACCGATCAGCCTCCAAAGACCGTTTGGACCATGGCCGTCACCGCATCAGTTGTTGCCCCGAAGATGATCCGGGGGAAGATGCCTATGGCCAGGGTGGCGACGACGAGTGGCACCCAGGCGGCCAGCTCGTACTTGTCTACGTCGTGCAGGTCGTGGTCGGCCCACTCATCTGATGGCTCACCGAAGTTGACCTTCTGCAGCATCCACAGCATGTAGCCGGCGGTGAGAACGGTGCCGATGGCGCCGAGGACCATGAGAGTGCGGAACAGTGTGGTCGACAGGCCCGCGAGCGGGTTGAACGCGGCGAGCAGTGCCAGGAACTCGCCCCAGAACCCGGCCAGGCCGGGGAGCCCGAGCGAGGCCATGGCGGTGAACCCGAGGATGCCGCCCATGATGGGCATGAGCTTCTGGTTGCCGCCGAGGCGGCCCATGTCTCTGGTGTGGTAGCGGTGCGACATGGAGCCGGCTACAAAGAACAAGAGGCCGGTGATGACACCGTGGGCGACCATGCCGATGATGGCGGCGTTGATGCCGATGTCGGTGAGGGTGGAAATGCCGAGCATCACAAAGCCCATATGGCCGACCGACGAGAACGCGATGAGCCGTTTCATGTCGGTTTGGGCAAGACACGCAAACGATGCGTAGATGATGCCGATGACGGCCAGGATGCCGATGACCGGCGCCCAATCTTGCGCCTGCTCAGGGAGGATCGGGATGGCGATCCTGATGAAGGCGTATGTGCCAAGCTTCAGCAGGATGGCGGCCAGCAGGACCGAACCGACGGTTGGTGCCGCGGTGTGGGCGTCTGGCAGCCAGGTGTGCAGAGGGAACATCGGGACCTTGACGGCGAACCCGAGGAACAGCGCGGCAAACACCCATACGGCGAGGTTGCCCAGTGCGTCTTCGGCCAATCCTCCGGCGGCGAGTTCACCTATGTTGAACGTTTCGAGTCCGCTCTGGAAGTAGAGGGTCAGGAACCCAAGCAACATGAACGCGGAGCCGAACAGGGTGAACAGGAAGAACTTGATGCTGGCGTAGAGCCGCATCTCGGTCTCGATTCCGAGGACGGGGACCTTGATCTTGTTGCGGTCACCCCAGATACCGATCATGAAGTACATCGGGAGCAGCACGACCTCGAAGAACACGAAGAACAGGATCAGGTCGAGGGCGACGAAGGTTCCGTTCATACCGGTGGCAAGCACCAGGATGAGGGCGGAGAAGATCTTCGGGTTGTGCGGCTCCGGCCAATGGTTCCACGAGTAGATGATGGCCAAGACCGTCATGAACCCGGAGAGCACGAGCAGGGGCAAGCTGATCCCGTCGATGCCGATGGTGTAATTCGAATTGATGGCGCCGATCCAGGTGAGGTCCGAGCGGGTACCAAACTGGGTTGCTGCGGCGTCGCCGTAATCGAATTGCATTGCGACTATGACAGACAGGACAAACGAGACACCTGCAAATAGCAGTGCCGTCCACTTCTGGGCTTCTTCCCGCGCCTTCGGTACTGCCAACACAACCGCCGCTCCGGCTATTGGCAAGAAGACGATCAGGGTCAGAGCCCAACCGTTTTCAAACGAACTCATGTGTACTCGTGTCCTCCTGTCAGAAAATAATGAACCCTGCGACGAGGACAACTGTCCCCGCCACGATCAAAAATACGTACTGTTGCACTCGCCCGGTTTGGAGTAACCGGAGCACGCCACCGGCTCCGCTGGCTGCGGCCGCTGAGGTATTGATAGCCCCATCGACACCCTTTTGGTCGAACCAGTAAACCGCCTTGGCCACCTTGGTAGCGAGCACGCCCGTACCGTTGACAACCAGGTCGATTACATGTCCGTTGAACCAGTCGACGGCTCGGGCGACCGGTCCCCGCAGGGGTCGGACGATCCCGTCCATGTAGAAATCATCGATGTAGTACTTGTGCTCGAGGAGTGGGTAGAGCACCGGGATGCGGAACTTGTCCCGCTCTTGTTGGGTTTCTTTGTCGGCAAACCACAGGAAGTAGCCGATGACGATGCCACCGACTGCGGCGAGGGTTCCCGCAACGGCGAGACCGTAGTTGAGCCCGGTGGCGTGGTGGTCTCCCGGGGCGAAGAACCTGGCTGCCACGCCGTCCGTGAAGAAGCTGGTGACGCCTGGGATGTTGATGAACCCAACGACGACGGAAAAGCCGGCGAGTGCGATGAGCGGATACGTCATAATCTTGGGTGATTCGTGCGGGTGGCCGTGGCCCTTGTATTCGCCAAAGAAGGTGAGTGAGACGGCCCGTGTCATGTAGAACGCGGTGATGAATGCACCGGCGATCGCAACGACGAGCACGAAGTTGCCCAGGGCGGCGCCGCCTTGTGCGGTGGTGTAGTTGGATCCGGCGAAGCCGACCGAGGCGAGGATCTCGTCCTTTGACCAGAACCCGGCCAGCGGGAAGATGCCGGCGAGGGCCAGCGATCCGATCATGAAGGTCTTGTAGGTCTGTGGCATGTATTTGCGGAGACCTCCCATGTCGGACATGTTGTTGGAGTGGACTGCGTGGATCACCGAGCCCGCTCCGAGGAACAGCAGCGACTTGAAGAACGCATGGGTGAAGAGGTGGAACAGGCCGGCGGTATACGCACCGGCGCCCATGGCCACCATCATGTAGCCGAGCTGTGACAGCGTGGAGTAGGCCAGCACTTTTTTGATGTCGTCGGCGACCAGGGCGATGAGCCCGGTGAGGAACAGGGTGAGGGTTCCGACGATGATGATGATCCAGCGGACATCGTCGGCAAAGCCCGGGGTGTTGTAGAAGGGGAACATGCGGGCGACGAGGTAGACACCGGCAGTGACCATGGTGGCGGCGTGCATGAGCGCTGAAACCGGGGTGGGACCTGCCATGGCGTCGGGCAGCCAGACGTGCAGCGGGAATTGGGCGCTCTTGCCCATGGCGCCGATAAAGATGGCGACTCCTGCCCAGAAGCTGAACCTGGCGAGCGTGGAGTGGGTGTCTCCGGAGGCGACCACTTCCATGATGTCGGTGAAGCGGAAAGACCCGACGCTGAGGCTGATGATGATGGCGCCGATAAACAGGCCGACGTCGGCCACCTTGTTGGTGAGGAACGCTTTGATACCGGCAGACGTGTTTTCGTGCTCCTCCCAGTAGTGCCCGATCAGCAGGTATGAGGACACGCCGACCAGTTCCCACCCGACGATCAGCTGGATGAGGTTGGGCGCTGAGACCAGCACCAGCATGCCGCCGCCGAACAGGGCGAACGACGCAAAGAACCAGGTGTAGCGAATGTCGCCTTCCATGTAGCCCTTGGCGTAGGTAAAGACGAGCACACCGACGACACCAACAACGGTGTACATCATGATGGAGAGGCCGTCGACCATCCATCCCCATTCGAGCCCGAGGGTGTTTCCGCTGGCGTCGGTTCCGATGTCACCGATGCTGACGGCGCCTTGGTAGTTGATGCCTTCGATCATGTTGGAGATGAACAGTGCGACGCCGTAGACAGCGACGAACGCCATGCTGCCCCATGCCATGCCCCAGCCTTTGAGCGGTGACTTCTTGCCAAAGAACACGATGGCGAATGCAGCGACCATGGGAACGACCGGGATGAGCCATGCCCACTGTGCGAGGATGCCACCGTCGCCGTAGTGGACCACGGCGTGACCGGCTTCTTCCTCGGCTGTCGCGAGGATGAGCGGGGCGGCGAAGGCGAGAAGTGAGCTCATAGCTTCATCAGGTCCAGTTCGTCGACATTGGCCGACCTGCGGTTACGGAAGATCAGCAGCACGATGGCGAGACCGATGCCGACCTCAGCAGCGGCCACTGCGATGATGAACAAGGCGAAGACTTGACCGCCGGCGAGCACGTCTTGGTTGAGCCGGTCAAAGGCCACCATGTTGATATTGACTGCAGCGAGCATCAGTTCAACGGACAGCAGCACGAGTACCGCGTTGCGTCGGCTCAGCACGCCGTACACCCCGATAGAGAACAGGGCCGCACCCAGCAGAAGGAACTGATTGACGATCATGGCAGCGCCTCGCCTTCGGCGAGGTTCGAGTTTCTTGCTTCGCCAGAAACTCGGACCAGGTACTGAGATGTGATCATCTCAGTACCTCTTCTTCTTCGACGCTGGGATCCTGGCGGGCCAGCACGATGCCTCCGATGAGGGCTGCGAGCAGAACAAACGAGACGATCTCGAATGGGATGACAAAGCGTTCGAAGATTGACTGGCCGATGTCACCGGTGCGGGTCGGGTCAATCGCCGGGAGCAGGTCGTCGCCAAAGGCGTCGAGCATCGAGCCGCCGATGAGTACGAATAAGGCTCCGGAGGCCAGGGCAGCGCCAAGCTGAACCCGCTTCGGATGGCTGAGCTTGGTTTCATAGCCGAGCGGAGCCCGCGTGATCATGATGCCGAAGAGGAACAAAACAACGATGGCGCCGATGTAGACCAGCACGACGGTCCAGGCGACAAACTCGGCGCCAAGCAGTAGGAATATGGCGGCGGACCCGCCAAGGGCAACCACCAGATACAGGGCGGCATGGACAACATTTTTGGTGGTGACGACCCGAATTGACGAGTAGATCATGGCGATGGCGAGAACGGCGAAGACCCAATTCTCGATCTCGCCCAGCCAATCACCGATGGTTACTGCGAAGAGCATCATGACTTCTCCAGTGCCGGTGGATCGGGAACTGTTGCCAACCAGTCGGTGAGCCGTTCCTTGTCATGGAGCAGATTGGAGATTTTGTACTCGCTGTACTCGTAGTCCGGGCTCCAGTAGAGCGCATCGAACGGGCAAACCTCGACGCAGATTCCGCAGTACATGCACAGGCCGTAGTCGATGTCGAACCTGTCGAGGATGTTCTTGGTGCGGACCCGACCGCCTGGCTTGCTCGGCTCCATCTCGACCTTGTGGGCTTCGATGTAGATACACCAGTCGGGACATTCCCTCGAGCACAACATGCAGGACGTGCAGTTTTCGATGTCGAGGGCGATGACGCCGCGGGCCCGTGGGGTGATCAGCTCTTTTTCATCTGGCCACATGATGGTGACGGGCTTTTTGAACAGTGCCTTGAGCGTGCTCCATAGGCCTTTGACCAGCCCGATGCCGGGTATCTGTGCCATTAGAAGACCACCTTGAGTGTTGCTGTTGCGACGATGTTGAACAGAGTCAAGGGGATGAGCCATTTCCAGGCGAGGCTCTGCAGCTGGTCTTCGCGGACACGGGGCCAGGTCCAGCGGAACCAGATGTAGAGGAACAAGACAAAGAAGATCTTGGCGAGGAGAATGAACGGGCCTGCCCAGTCGAGGATGTTTTCGCTGAGTCCCGGCATCCAGTAGCCGCCGAGGTAGACGGTGGAGATGACAGCGGCCATCGAGACCATGCCGGCGTATTCGCCGAGGAAGAACATCGTGAACCGGAGTCCGGAGTATTCGGTGAGGTACCCCATGGTGAGCTCGGATTCGGCGAGCGGGAGATCGAATGGGGTTCGGTTGAGTTCGGCGAGGCTGGCGATGAGGAAGACCATGAACCCGATGATCTGTCCGCTGAGGACAAACGGGAGGGAGATGTCGACGCTGCCGACGGTGAACAGCGTTTGTGCCTGGGCGGATACGATGCCGGACAGCGACAGTGTGCCGGCTTGGATGGCAACGGCGACGAGGGCCAGTACTAGGGGAAGCTCGTATGCGATGAGCTGGGCGCCGGCGCGGACGCCGCCGATGAGCGAGTACTTGTTGCCAGAGCTCCACCCGGCCATGAGGATGCCGAGGGTGGAGAGCGATGAGATGGCGAGCAGGTAGAAGATGCCGGGGTCGAGATTCCTTGCCACCACGGATGGTCCGATCGGGATGACGACGAAGGTGGCGAAGGTGCCGGCAATCATCACGTATGGGGCGAGCCGGAACACTTTGTCGTCGGCTGCGTCAGGGACGAGGTCTTCTTTTTGGAGGAACTTGACGGCTTCGGCGAGGGGGTGGGCCCATCCCCAGCGGCCGCCGACATACCAGGGGCCGACCCGGCTTTGGATGTGGGCAGACCATTTCAACTCGGCGTAGATCAGTACCAACGCGACACCGAGCATGGCACCGAGCACGACCACGGCCTTGATGGCTAGCCACAGTGCGAACGGGACGGCGGCGACGATCATCGATCGACGTCTCCGAGGACAAAGTCGAGGCTTCCCATGGTGGCGACGAGATCTGGGATAAGTTGCCCAACCGCGACCTTTGACAGGATCGAGATGTTGGAGAACGATGCGGAGCGGATCTTGACCCGGTACGGCATGCGCCCGCCCTGGGAGACGATGTAGTAGCCCATCTCGCCCTTGGGGTTCTCGGCCCGCACATAGACCGTGCCGGGCGGGACCTTGAGGACACGGGGCACCTTGGCTTGGAGCGGTCCGGAGGGGACGCTGCCGATGGCCTGGCGCACGATCTTGATGGATTCACGAATCTCGAGGATGCGGACCAGGTAACGGTCGAAGCTGTCGCCGCTGTCACGGGTGATGACGTCGAAGTCGAGGCCAGCGTATGGCAACAGGTCGTCTTCCTGGGTGCGCAGGTCGAAGTTGACACCCGAGGCGCGGGCGTTGGGGCCGGAGATTCCGTAGGCGACGGCGTCGTCGTAGCTGATAATGCCGACGCCTTTGGCCCTGGCCTGGACTATTTCGTTGCCGGTGACCAGTTGGTCGAGTTCGTCGCAGGCCACTACGGCACGGTCCATGGCGTTTTCGACTGCGGCGTAGAAACCTGAGGGGAGGTCGAGGCTGACTTTCTTCTGGGTCTTGCCACCGCCTGCTGCGGGCTTGACGCCACCGACCCTGTTGAAGTTGGGGTGGAAGCGGCCGCCGGTGAGGCTTTCGATGACGTCCATGATGTGTTCCCGTTCCCGGAATGCCCACATCAGCGGGGTGGCGGCACCGAGCTCGAGTGGGTAGGAAGAGGCGAACACGAGGTGGTTCGAGATGCGGGTGAGCTCGGTGAGGATGAGACGGATCATCTGCGCCCGTGGTGTTGGTTCCACGCCCATGAGCTTCTCGACCGCACGGATGAAGGCGACTTCGTTGGCGAAGCCGGATACCCAGTCGATGCGGTTGATGAGTGCGGTGATCTGGGCGTAGGTGCGGGCTTCGGCGAGTTTCTCTTTGCCCCGGTGCATGTAGCCGATGGCGGGTTCGAGTTTGGCGATGCGTTCGCCGTCTACCTCGGCAACGAGCCGGAGCACACCGTGTGTTGATGGGTGCTGGGGGCCGATGTTGAGGGTCATCGTCTCGCCCTTGAGCTCTATCGAGACGCCGCCGTCTGATACTTCGACGAGACCACGCTTGTCGAGCTGGGTCATGACCCCTCCCCTGCGTCGGGGCTCTGCGCGGCGGCCTCGACGTTTGTCGTGGAGGGGAGCTCTTCAACGTCGACGGTGCCCGGCCATGGTTTTACTTCGCGGGCGCCGAGTGCGAACGATTTGCGGAGTGGGTGGCCTTCGAAGGCCTCCGGCAGGTAGAGCTTGATGAGGTTGGGGTGGCCGCGGAAGTCGATACCGAACAT
>CAXMRC010000064.1:0-7740 GCA_964195945.1 uncultured Gemmatimonadales bacterium | reverse complement strand
CGCCGGCTGCGACAAGTAGGCCGCCACCGATAAGTACGGCGGGCCACGGAAAGCTGGCGCCGGTGTCGTCCGAACCGATGTCGTCGGGCACCGTGGTTTCTGGCGCGGTGGTGACTGGCGCCTCGGTGGTCTCAGCAGGAGCTTCGGTGGTCTCCGGTGGAGCGTCCGTCGTGGTCGTGGTTGTGGTTGTGGTCGTAGTTGTCGATGTCGAGGTGGTGGTGGTGGTGGCGATAGTCATCGGCATCAATACCGTTGCGTCACAGATAGGCTCGGCGTCGTTTACGACAAAGAGGCCCGAGTCGCCGATGCTTGTGACGTCGATGGGGTAGGGGTCCATGCCGGGAAGGGTGAGCATCCCGTCGGTGAGCTGATGATCGCCAAACTGGAACAGCGGGCCTTCGGCAAAGGTGAGCCCGTCGGGTCCGACCATGCCCGTGGCGGTCTGGTCGCCGGAAGCGCCACCAAAGTTGAACAGGACATCGCCACCCGCGAACTCGGGGTCAAGGGCGACTCCGAAGATGGCCTTGGACGGCGCGTTACCGATAGGTTCGGGTGGGAAGTGAACAACACCAACGCAGGCGTCATCGGGAAAGAGGATCCCTTGTGCCGCCGCGCTGCCCACCATGGGGGTGGTGCCGAGTAAAAGAGCCGTCGCGAAAAACAACCTACCGAGCCTCATGAGTTCCCTCTCTGTCGTCCTGCCCCCGCAACACCAGCGGTAGTGGTCGGCTAACTCTTCCTGGCCCCGAGAAATGCGAGGACATAGCCTGCATACGCGATAAGAGCTCCGAAGACCGTTGCGCCTCCGGCATCAAAGACCCCGCCTTGCACCTCGTCGATGATCTCGACGACGCCGATTGCGGCCAGCGCGTACCCGGCTGCTTTCAGAAACACCGGGATCGAGGCGATGTCGGTGATGGCGCCGACATCGATGCGGGGCAGAACTAAAACCAGCAGGGCGAGGGCAACGGCAACGGTGGTGACGAAGTACTCCTCTGCGATCACTTCGAATGCCAACCATGACCCCGCTACGAGTAGCGCTCCGAGTGAGATCAGGTTCTCGCTGGACGCATTGGTTAGCGGATTGCTGTTCGCGCTTGTAGGACTCTCTTCTGACATTTCCGACTCCCCTCACGAATGCCTGACTCGGAAACTACACAATTGTGTGGTGAGGTGGGCGTGAGTGACCAATTAGGGGCCATGAACTGTCGGTCAAAGGTTCTGCAGCTGGAAACTTTTTTGTGTATCACGGCGCTTTCCCGCGTATCGTCTTACAGGGGGGAGGGAGAGGTCCCTTGAGACAACGTGAATATGCAGACTTCGATCTAGCGATTGAAGACATCGGTGATGGGCATTTTCGAGCGCGGGTTCTGGATTCGCCGTCCGGCCAGGCAAGCATTGAATTCGACTTGCCGTTCTCTGCGATGGAGTTGGAGAACTTCCTGCTGAAGATAGGTCGCCCCCGCAGCGGGACGCGTCGGCTCGAGTCTCCCGAGACCGAGGCTGCAAGAGCGTTTGGTGGCCGTCTCTTTGACGCCGTGTTTGCGGCCGACGTTGGGACCCAGTGGGTCAGGAGTGTCGACGCCGCAGAGCGGGAGCAACGTGGATTGCGGCTCCGGCTCCGACTTTCGGAGGCGCCCCAGTTGGCCGACCTGCCGTGGGAATACCTTTACTCGCCGACCAGCGACGACTTTGTGGTGTTGTCATCGTGGACGCCGGTGGTTCGCTACATATCGCTGGACAAGGGTGCCCCACCGCTGCAGGTTGCTCCGCCACTGAAGATGTTGGCGATGGTTTCGAGTCCTTCTGACTATCCGCCGCTTGATGTGGAGGCGGAATGGGCCCGTCTTGACGAAGGATTGGCCGAAATTGTCGATGCCGGGTTGATCGAGATTCATCGAATGGAACAGGCGACGTTGCGGGGGCTGCAACGGGCGCTGCGCCGAACTGACTACCACCTTTTCCACTTCATCGGACATGGCGGTTTCGACACAGTTGCGGACGACGGTGTCCTGTTGTTGGAGACTGCGGAGGGTCGAGGCCGGGAAGTCTCGGGTCGGCAGCTCGGCACGATCCTTGATGACGCCAGAACCATCCGGCTTTCAGTTCTCAACGCATGCGAAGGGGCGAGGTCGTCAGGGACCGATCCATTTGCCGGAGTCGCCCAGAGTCTGGTGGCACGTGGCATTCCGGCGGTGGTGGCGATGCAGTTCGAGATCACCGATCGTGCGGCCATCGTGTTCGCTCACGAGTTCTATACCGCCATCACCGATGGACTCCCGATCGAAGGCGCCGTCGGCGAAGCGCGACGGGCCATCTTCGGTTCGAAGGGAGATGTCGAGTGGGGCACCGCCGTGCTGTACATGCGGGCCGAGGACGGGCGACTTTTTGACCTCGAAGCGCTGCCAGAGCCGACGCTGGTGGTGGAGCCTACGACGGCAGTGATGGAACCGGTCGCAGTGCCCACTGTTGTGCCGGACCTAGAGCTGGTGCCGGAACCAGACCCAGTGCCAGAGCCGGTGCCGGTCCTGGAGACGGTGCCCGACCACATCGTGCCATCCGAGACGCCACCAACTGCTGCCCCAGCGCACGGTTTCGGGGCGAAATATGGCCGTGTTGCGGGCCTTGGGGCGCTGGCCGCGTTGATTCTCACCGTGGTGGGTCTCAACTTTGCTAGCGGTGACGGGGGCGACGAGAGTTCGACTACGACGGGCTCCCTCGAAGTTATCGACTCCGCCGCTGTCATTGCCGGCTCGATCTCAGATGTCGTTATCGATGGCGAATTCGGCGATTGGGCGAGCGTTACGGAGGCTTACCGCTTGCGCCATCCGGTCAGCAACAACCTCGGCGTGGCGCGTCTCGGCGAGGACTCAACCGCAACGATGCGCGCTGCCTTCGATGGCGAGGCGCTCTATATCGCCGTTGACGTTGTCGACGACCGATACTCCCAGTCGAACGATGGCAATCAGATCTGGCGTGGTGATGCGGTCAATATCAACATCTCCTCCAACGGGCTGGGCAATGCACCGGAGCGGCCAAACGCTCTCACGTTTCAGCTGACGATGACGCCGTTGGTTGAGGCGACCGGGCAGCCTTCCGTGGTGCGGTTTGCCGGCAATGGCCAAGCCTTCTTTGACAATACGACCGACCTACCCGTCCAGATTGCCGGTGCTGTCGTTGCGGGGCAGGGATGGCGTCTCGAGGCCCGAATCCCATGGAGCGTATTCGAGTTGGATGGTCCGCCCCCGCAACTGGACGCCGCACTCTTTGCGGTGTTCGACAACGATGGCGAAGCTGACGGCGATCGGACTGCCCAGGCCGCCATCTTGACCAACCTGCCGGGCGTGTTCTTCCAGGAGCCGCTGACGTGGGGATCTCTCTTCACCGAGTGAGCACTACTGCGGGGAAGCGGCCCAGACCAGATCGGTGAGCGATGCGTTCGGGCTGGCGACGGCGACCCGGTAGATCCCGGGCTCGAGGGGTGGGGTCGCGGCAACGTGCCAGTCGACATCTGCGGCGAGTGGCCCTGACCAGGCTGTTACGCCTGTGTCGACGTCGGTGACTGTGGCAGTGAGCACGTCGTCTCTACCACCGGTCGGCCGGGCCGCGACACGCAGGCCGTCGGCGGCGTCGATGAGGTCGGGGATATCGAGGCTGAGCCCGGCGTAGCGGTCCCGGAATCCGCTGAGCTCAATGTCGGCTCCGGTGATGATGCCGGTGACCTGGGTGATGACGGCTTGGGTGTTCTGCATGGAGCTGTGCCGGGTCGGTGAGAACAAGCCGCGGGCAGCGTCGGTCATCTCGATGGGCATGGCAGAGACGCGGGGCACTGTGCCGTCGCCGCCATGGTCACGGCCTCCCAGGTTGCGCAGCATGGTCACCTTGTCGCCTTCGAGACGAGCGCCCTGCATGGTGGGCTGACCGATGCCAACGACCGGGTGGATGCGGTAACCGGCGTCGGCGTAGTCGGGGATGGCCTGGTGCTCGGTGACCGCCGATTCAATGTTGCGGTGAAAAGCGAGAGCGTCTTCGGCACGAACTCGATCGACGCCGGCTATCTCGGCTTCGGACACGCGAAGTGTGGTGCCGTCTGCGGTTTCGACTGCCGGGTAGATGGGGAGCAGTTGGTAGACAGAGGTGAGGGAGCGAAGAAAGTCGGTGAGGTCGAGACCGATGGGGCCGATGCCCCTCTTCATTCCGCTGGCGAGGAAGTCGAGGGCATTGAGAGATCCACGGTATGGGGTGCCGAAGGTGATGAGGGCGCGAGTGTCTTTCCATCCGTCGAACAGTTCGAGGAAGGCCCGTGCGACCAGACCGCCCATGGAGTGGGCCAAAAGGACCAGCTTGGCATCGTCGTTGCCGCTGTGGGCTCTCCATTCGGCCAACCAATCGTGAGTCTGCTTGGCGAGGCGGCGGCCGTGAGCCCTGTTGTCACGCCGCCAGTCGTAGGGGAATTCGAAGTAGTTGCGCCCGTCGACGAGATCGAATTGCTCATGAAGGGCGGCAGCGATGGCGGTGTATCCGTCGATCTTCCACAGACCAGGGACGAGGTGCAGGTCGGGGAGGAGCTTGGTTGCGGTGACGCCGTCACCGAGGTCGTCGGCGTCGGGATCGTCACCGTCGAGGTGGAGGTTCTTGATCGATCCACCGAGCGAGAGCAGTGCGCGGAAGGCGGCGCCCGGCGACATCGCCCACACGTCCTTGCCGTCTCGTTCCAGCACCGAGCCGAGTATTCCCGGCAGCAAGACCACGACGTCACTCATTGGTTGTTTGGCCATGATCCCTCCTTGCGGCCGAGCCTACGCGGACGGTCCATCGGTTGGGGCAGTCCTGATTTTCGGAAACCAGGTGGAGCGGTTACCCGAGAGGTAGCGATCTCGGTCAGTCCGAAGAGGCACCCCGAGTTCGGGGTGCCTCCAAGTAGCCCGGGCGTCGTCATACCGAGAAGGGCTTCTCCCTCACAGCGTTGCCCCATATGCCGCTTCCACGGCAAACGCCTCGGCCTCCAATGGGTTGGTGGCGTAGTCAAACCCAGAGGCGACGAAACCCATCCCATAGGCACAGGCGAAGGCGTCTTCGGGCCCGAACCGCCGGTACTGGTCGACGTGGGTCGTTTCGTGCACCATCAGCTCCTTGTCGTCGTTGATGGTCGGATCAAAGGTGTCCCGGAAGTAGATGTCGTAGCTGAGGGCGATGCCGGCGAATTCCGGTCCCATAAACGTCATGGCCGCCGTACCGTCGCTGAAATGGTTGCCAGACAGTGCGGCGTTCTCCATAAAGCCGACCCTGGTGAGGTCGACGTTGGGGAACAGCGGTTGGATCTCTGTTTGGAATTCTGCGGGCAGCGCCTGGAACGGTTTGCCAAGATTGAACAGGATGTTGTCCGCTTCGGCCAGGTTATGGATGAGGATGCCTCCGAGACATCCTCCCAACATGGCGATTGCTTCAAGCAGGCTCATGGCGAGGTCGCCGAGCCAGTCGAGCGTTCGGTCAATGGCTTCCAACGCCCATTCGTAGGCGGCTGCGGCCTTTTCCTCTGCCCATTCGACGACATCAGTCGCGGCTTCCCATGCCCATTCGGCGGCTGCGGTGATCTGCTCCCATGCGGCTTCTGCAGTGTCTTCGAGCCAGTGCCAGGCAGCCTCCGCACCTTCCTCGATGGCTTCCCACGCATCCTCGGCAGCCGCCGAGATAGCTTCCCAAACGTCTTCTGCCGCGGCGGCCACTGCGTTGACGGCGGCGTCAACCAGGTCGGTTGCGCCATCCCAAGCGTCCTCGGCGAGGTCGACAAAGGCGTCAAACACATCCCCTGCCGCATCTACTGCGTCTTCTGCCAGATCGCCAAGCGCATCGACGGCGTCTTCGGCAAAATCGCTGACCGCATCGACCACGTCTTCCACGGTGTCGATGACGTCGTCTACGACGTCGCCAGCTGCATCGATGACGTCTTCTGCGAGGTCCCCGACGGCATCGACTGCGTCGCCGATGATCTCGCCGGCTTCTTCTACAACGTCTTCTACGAAATCGCCGACCGCGTCGGCGGCATCACCGACGGCGTCAACTATGTCTCCGAGTAGCCCCATTGTGTCCCCCGCTCAGCCGCGGGCGGCGATGTCGGCGAGCAGGATCTCCATGGCCTCTTCGCTGGTGAAGCCGGCCTTTTCCAGAGTCTGCTTTTTGGTTGCAAGCATCTCGGAGCGACGGGCCAGAATCTTCTTGACGTCGTTGGATCCAGCGATGTGGTCGAGCCCGACCCTGGCCATGTCCACCTTGACATCGAATCGATCGAGTACCGAGCCGCGGGCGGTGTCGGTCGCGATCTCGGAGGCTTCCCGCACGATGGCGTTCTCGATGGATGCCTGACTTGCGGATGCTGCGGCAGCTTTGATGGTGGCCTGCACGTCGGCAGGGAGCCTCTGGTTCGACTTCAACCCCAAGCGCTGTTTCATGACCTTGGTGATCGACTTGTCGATGTCCGCTTCAAGCTTCTCCACACGCATGCTCGGTGCGGTAACGGTGCGTCCCGGCAATGTGATTCTCTCCGGCATTGTCCCCTCCTACGGGTAGATGGGTATAAGAGGCGGCCGAAGGCGCGGTGATACGAAAGATTGAGGAGCGGGATCACGTCTCGTCAGTCAGCGGTCTCCGCCAGCCTCTTGATGCCGGCCAGCGTTGCCTCCATGTTTGATCGCCACTGTTGGAGACGGTTGGCGATGATCTCTTCTTCCCGGTCAGGGAATTTGTAGATGAAGTAGCTGACCCCGGAGCGGCCGGGGCCCATCTCTGCCCACATACTGAGCCGGGTGCCGGCGGCAGTGGGGTCGAGGTCGAAGCGCCATCTGGCTGCTGGGCTGTCGAGGTCGTTGACGGTATAGCCGAAGGTGCGGAGCGGTTCGAACCAAAGAATGGTGCAGGTGGTCTCCCATTCCCCCACCGCATCGTGTTCGTTGCGGCCGACGAAACGGGCCCCGAGGCCGGGTTTGCCGTTGTCGAGCCACTCGGCGCCCTGGAATTCGGTGGAGAAGCGGGCCGGCAGGTTGATGTCGGTGACCAGATCCCAGATGACTTGTGGGGGAGCGGCGATGTCGACGGTGACCGTAGCGCTTGGCTTGTCTGCGTATCGGGCCATGTGGACGAATCTAATCGGCCGTCGCTTGCAGCGTGACCGGTTGTGGACAGTAGATTGGTCGGAGCGCTATCGAACCTGCAGAGGAGAGTGACGATGCGGCTGAGTCCTCCAACACGTAAGACGTTCTGGCCGGCGGTCGGGGCCCTTGCCCTTGGCATCGCGCTGTGGGTCGCCCCGATCGAGGATGTCTCTGCCGACATCGCGTTCTGGTTGGCTGCGGCCGGTGGCATCATGCTCGTGCTGGGGAGCGTTTTCAACAAGATCTGAGGGAGTCCGCCGGCCCCTTATTCGGCTGGATTCGTGACCAACTCTCCCACGCGTTGCGCCAGTTCGGCGTTAGTCGGACACGATGCTCGCTTGATGACGGCATTGAGGAGATGGGTGCCCTCTGCCGTGAGCTGGACCACGTCGCGACGTGCCGGCCGGACCCGCAACTCGAATCCAGAGGTTTCCCCGACCACCTCTATGACTGTGGTTCCACCACGTGGCGCCAGCTCAAAGGCGGCTGCCAGCACGATCGGTTCGTATGGATTGTCGACACCGGCCAACACCAAAGAGGCAACTCCAGCGAGCATTGCGGGATTGGCATTCAGACCGCTGGCCACCAGCAT
>CAXMRC010000063.1:0-17274 GCA_964195945.1 uncultured Gemmatimonadales bacterium | reverse complement strand
GTTGCTGAGTGGTTCGATGCTGTCCCCGAAGCAGTTGCATCGAACAAGGACGCCGACACCAGTCTCGGCTAGGCGCTAATCAGCATGTACTACCCGGTGGTACATCCTTGACCCGGACGGAACTCAATCGGCGTTCTGGGGATCGTTTGGTGCTGCATTCGGTGCACATTTAGTGCACATCTAGTGCACACGACACGGCTATTTGCACCATATCGGGGCTATCGGGGACTGTTTACGGGTGGAGGGGCCGGGAGTCAGAAACCCTTACACGCATTGAGAAAACCCCCTATTTACAGGGGGTTTCTCCGGTGGGCGCTACTGGGATCGAACCAGTGACCTCTGCCGTGAAGGCAGCGCTCTCCCGCTGAGCTAAGCGCCCGAATTAGATTCGGGTTCGCCCGAACTGGATTCGGGTTCGCCCGGGAACGGCTCGGAGTGTAGCAACAGCGGCGTACCATCAGGCCATGGAAATCACCGAGTTTGAACAAGTCGTAGACGAGGTACTCGCCGAGCTGCCCGAATGGGTGGTCGACAGTATCGACAACCTCCATGTGGTTGTCGAAGAGCGTCCGCGTCCCGACCAGATCGAACAACACGGAAACCTGCTCGGGCTCTACGAGGGGGTGATGTTGGCGGACCGTGGCGACCACTACTTTGGCGCCATGCCAGACAAGATCACCATCTACCGGCAAGCGCACCTGCGAATGCGGCTCTCCCCCACCGCTCTCCGCAAACAGATCCGCAAAACCGTCCTCCACGAAATCGGGCACCACCTCGGCATCGGCGATGAGCGACTCCACGAGATTGGGTGGGGCTGAAAAACCCTTCAGCAACCCACCGCACCCTGCCGAAATACCCCTATGGCCGGGAAGCCCCATACCGAAGGTCCACAAGATCCCTACCGTCGCTGCGAACAGCAGCGCTGTCGACATGATCTCGCCCCCGGTATCACGCTCAGCGAGCTGCTGTCTGCGTCGACACACCCTCCCAACAGGTCGACGCGGACGGTCGCTCCATCATCACGCCGGTAGCGGCACACAATCTCTACCGGGAGCGGAACTCTTTTCCGCGCTAGCGTGTCTAATGGAACGAAACACTCACGTGCGGAGGAATCTATGGAAGAGCTAATCAAACAGCTTCAGGAAAAGACCGGGCTTCCTGTCGACAAAGTCCAAGACGTAATCGAAACCGTCATTGGCTTTGTGTCCGACAAACTCCCCGGCCCGATCGCCGATCAGGTCAAGGGCTTCCTCGGCGGCGATGACGACGGCGGTGATGACGACGTTGGCGGCCTCATGGACAAAGCCAAGGATGCCCTCGGCGGTCTTGGTGGCCTCCTCGGCGGCAACGACTAACCGACCTACAAACGAACTGCAGGATTGGCCCGGGCGTTGCCCGGGCCAATCTCTTGCCGCAAGCAAACTCCCGCGTGGCGCCGCAGGCGACCCGCGATGCCATTCATCCCTCCAGCCGGAGTTTGCCAACGGCAAACTCCCATGTGCCGCCGAAGGCGGCACGCCTAGACTTCTGACGATGGCAGGGAACCAATACTCCGAACAGGCGCTTACCAATGAACCGCATTGGCCTATCAAAAAGGGTCCCTACCTCGTCCTGCTCGAAACCAGCGGCCCGCTGGAACGCAATCTCCTCATGGGCTGGATCGAGCGCAACAAACCAAAGACCGCACACCGCGGTGACGTCCAGATCGCCATGCTCCCCCGCAGTCGCCGCAAGAACCGGCGCCGGCGCCTCGATCCGAGGATCGAGGCATTCCTCCACGCCGGCACCGACCCACTACTGATCCCACTGCGAGTTTCCTGGCTGCCGGAAAAGCGCGGGGGGCGACGCAGCGTTGGCTGGCGGGATCTTCTCAAGCTCGGCGACCCCCGCGATCCCGATTTGATTCGCCAGTACGTTCTCTACCGGAGACGCCCGGATCGGTGCCGGATCGTCATCGGCGTACCGCAGCGGTCATCTGAGGTCCGCGAGAATTGGAACGACCCCGATGGTCGTGGTCGCAGCTCCGGAGCCAGCCTCGCTCAGTTCGCGTCCGGCCAGGCGTGGATCCAGCTCGAACGCGCCGAACGCAAACTGCGGGGCAGCCGCTACAAGGTGCCCAAGTTCCCCAGGGAATCACTCATCGAGTCGCCGACCTTCACCGCGGGAGTCGCCGAACTCGCTCAAGACAGCGACATCTCGTACGAATCAATGGCAGTGAAGACCCGACGCTACGTCAAAGAGATCGCAGCCACCCACAGCCCCTACGTCATCGACCTCGTAACCGGTGCGATCCGCTGGCTGGTGAAGAAGGCGTACACCGGGTTGGAATACGACGAGGAAGAACTAGCTGCCATCTACGAGATGAGCCAGAACCATCCGCTGGTGTTTCTCCCATCGCACAAATCGAATTTTGATCACCTCGTCCTGCAGTACGTCCTCTATCAAAACGGCCTCCCGCCCAACCACACCGCGGGCGGCATCAACATGAACTTCTTCCCAATCGGGTCGGTGCTGCGTCGCAGCGGGGTGTTCTTTATCCGGCGAGAGTTTCGTGACAACGAGCCGTATAAGTTCGTGCTCCGTCGCTACGTCGACTACCTCCTCGAGAAACGATTCCCCATGGAGTGGTACATCGAGGGCGGCCGCTCCCGATCCGGCAAGTTGCGACCACCACGCCTCGGCATGCTTGCCTACGTGGTCGACTCCTACCTGCGCAGGTCCTCAGACGACGTGATTCTCATTCCGGTCTCTATTGCCTACGACCAGATACAAGACATCGGCGCTTACGCCACCGAACAGGCAGGTGGGGCTAAAGAACGTGAGTCGCTCGGTTGGCTGATCTCTACGATCCGCGGTCTACGCAACCGCCACGGTGGGATCCACATCCGGTTTGGGGCTCCTATCTCGCTGCGAGGGTTTCTTGCGCTCCAAGATGACCTCCCCGACGACGCTGACGACACGCACAACCCTGCCATTCCCAAACTGGCATTTGAGGTGGCAGTCCGGCTCAATGAGGTCACCCCGATCACACCGATCTCTCTCGTCGCCCTTGCCTTGCTTAGCGCCGACGACCGCAGCCTCACGGTTGCTGAGACAGCACAGGTTCTTGCGCCATACCTCGATTTCGCCACCCGCCGCGATCTACCCACTTCGGAAAAGCTCCAGCTAGACCATAACGACCAGATCGCGGCGACCCTCGACCAACTCGTCGACTCGCTTGTTGTCGAGCGATTTGAAGGCAGCACCGACTCGGTCTACCGGGTGGGACAAGACCAACACCTTGCGGCCGCCTACTACCGCAACACCATCATTCACTTCTTTGTCAATCGTGCCATCACCGAAATGGCCCTCGCCCATGTCTCCGAGAACGGTGAAACGACCAACCTGCAACGAGCAGTCCTCGATGAAGCCCTTCGGCTGCGCGACCTGCTCAAGTTCGAGTTCTTCTTCAGCGCCAGCGACGAATTCGAACAACAGATCCGCAACGAACTCGCCGACCACGACCCTGAGCTGCAACACCATCTCGAGACCGGCGACGTCACGGCCATCTTGGACACCTTCCGTCCGTATGTCTCACATGCCATCTTGCGGCCGTTCTTCGAGGCCTACCGGGTGGTCGGAGACATCATCGAGAGCCATGCATACGAAACCGGTGTCACGAAAGAAACTATCCGACCCCAGGCGCTCGATTTGGGCAAGCAGTACGTCCTGCAAGGCCTTGTTGCCAAACCGGAGTCAGTATCGAAAGTCCTCTTCGAGTCGGCACTCAGCCTTGCGGAGAATCGTGGTTTGTTCACCGACGGACCCCACATAATCGCCGACCGGCAGTCATTCGCAACCGAGTTGCTCGACGCCGTCACCCATCTTGCGACTTTGTCTACCCGGCCAGACGTCGGGTAGACAACGGTGCGTATCCGCAAGAAATCTCGCATAAGTCCCTATATCGTGTGACTAGTCAATTCGCGCGTGGAAAAACTAGTTGACTTCCTATAGTGGTCGCGGATACACTCCGAGTAGCTGGAAATGAGTAGCGCTGTACTCGATCAAAGGTGCGAAAAGTGGCGGGCAGAGGCTCAACAACCGATTTCCCATTAGTCGAAAAGGGCTACGACCCAAGCCAGGTTGATGAATACCTGGCGACCCAGATGCTCCAACTTCGTGGAGACGCCGATGCCGCCAGAGTCCGCATCGCAGAACTCGAAGAGCAAGTCGCTACCGCCAAGGAAGCCGAAGACGCCATCCAGCTCACCATGCTGATGGCAACCCGAGCCCGAAACGAACTCATCGAAGAAGCCAAGACGGCCGCCGACGCGATTATCGGCGAGGCCCGCCGCAATGCGTTCGTGTTGATGACGGAAACAAGCAATGACGCTGGCGGCACTATCGACGAAGGCAAGGCAATCATCGCCTCTGCCCGCGATGAGGCACTCAGCATTGTTGCCGACGTCGAAGCAGAAACCGCACGACTCATCGCGGAACGTGAGGCTGCCCTCGCCAAGCTCCGTGAGAATTACGAAGCCGAGAGCACCACGCTCATCGACCGCATCAACACGTTGCGCTCAATCGCAGACGACACGGCAAAGAAGGTCGCAAGCCCAGAGCCTGCCCCTACCCCCCAAGATCGCCCCTCAACCCACAACGAGGGACGAACCGCAGATAGCGCACCGCAGGCCACGAACGTGCCCGACCACGAAGAAGATGAAGGCGAGACAGAAATCGCCGATCGGATCCGTGGTTCGTTCTCTGGCCGTCGCTCGGCGAAACTCCCGCGGATCGGCGAAGAAGCCGGCCGCAGCGCCCTAGCCGCAGCAACCGCGATGCGAGCTCATCTAACGCATGAGCCTGACGACTCCGGAGAACCGGACGAGTCAGATTTCGCGGCTCGAACTGCCTGACGGGAGCGACGCCAGCGGCCCGCCCGCTTGGCTACTCACACGCAGCTCCCTAAAGGCACAAGTGGGCGCCCCCGCACGGGGCGCCCACTTAACTTTTGTCCCGGGGAACGGCGGCTGCCGCTCAGGCGAAGAAAGGGTTCTCGCCCGCGGTGTGATCGGTCACATCTACGACCTCGAGAATCTCCGGCACGTGATGCTTGATCGACGATTCAATGCCCTGACGAAGCGTCATCGCGGCCAGACCGCATCCTTGACACCCACCACCGAGCTCAACAAAGGCTCGCTCGCCATCAACCTCCGACAAGGTCACAAAGCCACCGTGCGAGGCAATCGATGGATTGATGTACAACTCGATGAGTTGCTGCACCCTCTCTTCGACCGATCCGGTCAGGTCCACGTCGCCTTCGGTGATCGGTGGCGTCGCCGGGTTCGGGTTGCGCAAGACCAGTCCAGGGGACTCTGGGTCTCCAGCGAGGTCGAGCACGGCGCCACTCAGGTTGTCGACGCTGTCAGCGGCAATGGCGACCGGAAGGTCTCCGTGCTGCTCGACGTGATCCTCGTCGGCGATGTCTTCGGGGCGCAGGAAAGCCGTCTCATATATGAACCCGTTTGCTCCGACGCCGGCGATACGCAGCCCCAGATGAAGACCGGGGATTGACTCCTGGCTACGAAGCGCCCTGATCTGGCCAAGGGCCTCTTCTGTGATCTCTACAATTGTTGATGATTCCATATACGCACAGATATTACTGACCCGCGTCGGCAACGCTGACGTCGATCGCCCTCATCATCGGGCAGGGTTCAATCCCGGTACATTCCATCGATGATGTCGGCAAAGTGCTCGTTCACCTTGTTCCGCTTGATCTTGAGCGTCGGCGTCAACTCGCCACCCTCGATCGATAGCTGGCGCGGCAAGACCGCAAACTTCTTTAGCTGCTCAACACGAGCAAAGCCGGTGTTGAGCTCATCAATCGCATCCTGAAGCTCCTGATGAATCTCGGCGTTGAGATGCGCCGGACCACTGAGGTTGTGCTCCAACATATAGCGCTCGGATGACTCCTCATCAAGTGTGATGACCACCGAAAGGAACTTGCGCCGGTCACCTATCACCACAGCTTCAGAGATCAGCTCGTGATTCTTGAGACCACCCTCGAGCGGCTTCGGAGCGATGTTCTTGCCTCCAGCCGTGATGATGATGTCCTTCTTGCGACCCGTGATCCAGAGGAATCCCTCGTCGTCGATTTCGCCGAGGTCCCCCGAATGGAGCCAACCATCAACGAGAGTCACCGCGGTCTCTTCCGGTTCCTTGTAGTAGCCGAGGAAGACGTTGCGACCCTTCACCAGGATCTCTCCATCTTCGGCAATCTTGACCTCAGCCCCCGGGTAAGCGCGACCACCGGAACCAAAGCGAACGGCATCGGCCTGATTCATCGTAGAAGGCCCTGTGTCCTCAGATTGGCCGTATACCTCCTGGATACGTATGTCGAGAGTTCCGAAGAACTCCAAGAGCTCAGGCGAAATTGGCGCCGCGGAGGTGATCATTACTGAAGCCCTGGACAGACCCAAGGCATGTTTGACCTTGGAAAGCACCAACTTGTCGGCAACCTTGAATTGCGCCGCCAAAACACCGCTTGGCTCGGTGCCATGGTTACGGAGATCTGTGACTTTTGCTGCGACTCCCATCGCCCATGAGGCAATCTTCGCCTTGGCGCCTGTGGCTTCGCCAAGCTTGGCGAGGACTCCGGCATGGAACCTCTCCCACACTCGCGGCACGGCGAAGAAGACCGTCGGCTGCACTTCCTTGAGATTGTCGGCCAGCTTGTCGATGGACTCTGCGTAATACACCGCCCAGCCAGATGAGGCGGGGCCGTGAACGCTGAAGACCTGCTCGGCAATGTGAGACAGCGGAAGATACGACACGCTGGTGTCAGACTTGCCGAGTCCTGTTGCATGAACCGCCTGACTGGCGGTCCAGGTCAGATTGTCGTGCGACAACATGACGCCCTTGGGCGGCCCTGTCGTCCCCGACGTATAGATGAGCGTCGCCAATTGACCGGGTTCCAGCGCCGCCAACCGAGCATCGAACATCTCGCTTGCAACGTCGGCACCGGCAGCGAGGAAGTCCTCCCACGACATCACCAGCGGGTCGTCGATGGTGGGTCCGCCCCGCATCATCACGACTTGCTTCAAATTGGGCAGGTCGCCACGGATCTGCTCGATCTTGGCCCATTGACCTTCGTCTTCGATGATAAGAAGCGGCGATTCAGAATGATCAAGGATGTAATGGCACTCTCGTGGCGAGTTGGTGGTGTAGATCCCGGCGGGCACTGCACCAACCGCCATCGCCGCGATATCAGCGATGACCCATGACGGCTGGTTGAACCCCAGGATCGTGACGACATGGCCAGGTTCGATTCCCATAGCGATCATGGCACGACCTGCGCTGCCTACCTCGTCGGCGTAGGTCCGCCACGAGGTGGCTTTCCATTCACCACCGACGCGTTCGTAGTAGGCAGGATCGTTGCCGTGGAAGTCGCCGTTTCTCAGGACCTTGAACGGAATAGTCTCAACCGGCAATTGCGAACCCCTTCCCGAATTACGCTCTACAAACGTACTGTAGCGAGACTGACCCCCTCAAGTCTCACGAGCCAAAAGAAACACGTGCGCGCGGTCACTCGGGGTCGAGCCTTTCTAGGCCTCACCTAGGTTCTTGACCTAGACCTCACCTAGGTTTCGACCTAGACCTCGACTTCGATCAGTTCGTTTGTTCGCAGATCGAGGACTCGCTCGACAGAACTCCGGCTTTCGGCGATCCATCGTGCCAAACCTTCGCCCTGACGCCGCACAATCCACCACGCAACATCATGCGAATCTGACATTCTGAAGTCCTTCCACCGGGTCCGCGCCGCCGCCACAGCTTCGCTTTCGTCGGTGTAACTGCCGATCACGGTCTCGATCGGCCCTTGGTACGGCATGCCCGGTTCCAACGCTGGCTCCCGGAACTCCGTAGCGGTGTAGATGCCTTCCTGCATATCAACCTCATTTCCTCAAGCACCCACATTGTAGCGACTACACCACGTAGGTGGTATGACCACTGTGCGTACACCAGTGCGTACCGGTTCATCGACCTCAGCTCGGTCCGTTGCAAAGGCGTTGGTCACCCGGTGTGAAAGCGATAGCATCCACGCCGAACCACCCGATCCTTGGAGTGCCGTTGCAGCTGCTTGTTGATGCCCGCCGCCCGCTTCTCGAGGGTGTGCTCGACTACACCTGGGCAGACCGACCAAGCGATCTACCTCTCGAAGAGGCAGTGTCTATATACCGAAATGCGGTATCGGGTCCCGAAGGCTGGATAATCGGGAGATTCCTCTGTCCAACATCTCGTGCTGAGGAACTCATCGCGCTCCTCACCGCCTCGATGCGGCCCGGAGATCGCCAGTGGCACGTCGGATCCATCTTCGACGAGGAGCTAGGAACCGCGGCGATGCACGCCAGCGTCTTCGAGACGTATATGAGCCCGGCCGGATCGGTTACGTCAGTTGAGGCAATGACCAACGATGGGGCATATACGGCGGCAGCATCGCTTGCAACCGCCGCCGCCGGTATCTCTCTCTCGGCCACAGCGTTCGTCCACATCGGATCGTCGGAAGGCGCTACCCAGATCCGACATCTCGCCGAGACCTCCAGGGACCGCCTCCAACCAGTGGGGGCACTGCTCGATGCCGCGACCGTTCGATCAGACCCAGTGCGGTTTGCGGAGGTGATCAACACAAGCGTTCAGTTGCGGGTCCCATTCAAGATTGCCTCCCCGCCGACGCTTGCGACGAGCGGAGAGTTTCTGAGACTGGTGGGCGCCACCGCGCTCGCTCACAGGAGCGGTTCGTTCGAGAGAATGGTCGCCATCTTGAGCGATGACGAGCCTAACGCAGTCACTGCGACCGCCGTCGGGTTGCGATGGCAGGACCAATTGTGGGGCGTTCCCGACATCAAGAAAGCACGCGCCACGCTGCAGAGCTGGAACTGCCTCGATCTAGACGCGGCGGCGGCGACATTCCGCGGCCTTGGGCTCCTCTCTACCTGAGCAGGCGTTCGCTGCCTCCCGTTCCTTGTTCAACTTCCGATCGCGGCTGGCGACAGATGGGTGGGGACGTGGCAAACGTATACTCGAATCGTCGAGAGAGGACACCAATGAACGAGGCAGATTTCGCAGGTACCGAAGGCCAGATCTTCTACCGCAAGTGGAGCCCAACGGGAGAACCGCAGCGCATAGTTCAGATCGTCCATGGGTATGCCGAACACGGCGGCCGCTACGGCCATGTCGCCACCGCCCTCGCCGCCGATGGCGCGGTTGTATACGCCGACGACCACATCGGACACGGACGCTCGGACGGCGAGAGGGCTGTTATCGGCGACTTCGACCATGCTGTACAAGACCTCCATACGCTGTCCGGCATCGCCAGGGACGACTATCCGGATATCCCGCTTTTCCTTGTCGGACACTCCATGGGTGGGCTCCTATCGGCTCGCTACGCACAGACTTGGCCCGACGAAGTTGCCGGAGTTGCGTTCTGCGGCTCGGTGATCGGAGACTGGCAATGGGCCAGGGACGTTATCGAGGCTCCCGAACTGCCGTTCGTCGAGTACGACCCCGCTGCTATTTCGCGAGACCCAGAGGCGGGCGCATCGTATGCCGCGGACCCGCTGGTCTATCACGGCCAATACAAGCGGGCCCTGCTCGTCGCTGAGGTTGCGGCGCTCGATGCGTACGCCCGCCATCTCGATCGGCTGACAATGCGGGTTGCCCTGCTCCACGGTACGGGTGACCCCTTCGTCCCCTACGAGCGATCGCTGCAGGCTGTCCATGACATGCCAACCGACGATGTAACCGTTCATCTGTACGAGGACGGGCGTCACGAGATCCTCAACGAGACAAACCGTGAAGAGGTCATCGGCGATCTCGCCGCATGGCTCAGGCGAGTCGTATAGCCCGTTAGCCACGACACAACCCCATCTCAGACGAAAAAGAACCCCACCAGCCGGTGGGGTTCTCCTCACTATCTATCACGGCCGGTAGCCACAGGGTATCGGCAATACCGGCCCGGAACTTGAAATTCCGAGCTGATGGGCCGACTCAGGACTCGCCCAACGCAGTGGGGCCCCTCCGGTCAGGGGCCCCAGGGCGATATTGCATTGTCGTCAGCGTCAGCCTGACGGACAGTTGCCTTCGGCGTCGACAGTCACCAACTCGGCACCATCGAAGGTCGTCACCTGTGCCGCCATCAGACATGCCCACCCTCGTGCCACCTATCCCTCGGTCGGGCTTGGTCGACTACCGCGAGTACGCCTCCCACGGGTTCTCATGGAGGAACTTTGCGATCAGTTCTTCCGAGTAGCCCTGGTCACGCAGGAACGGCACGAAGTCGGTCATGATCTGGTCATACGGCTCGATCAAGAAATCGGGATTCCCCGGATCGAACCAACCGGTGTCTGAACCGATCATCAGCTGGTCCTCGTATCCGGCTTGGACGAGTACATCGAGAAGCTCGAAGTGCCGCTCATTGCTGTTGTCGACGACCCAGTCAATCCAGAACAGACTTCCGATGAAGTCGAGGCTCAGATAGGCACCCCGTTCCGCCGCAGCCATGAGGGCATCCACACCCGCATCGCCTTCAATGAACGCGGTGTACGGCGCATGAATCCAGATGAAGCGATCAAGCGGACAGCCGAAACCCTCGAGCGCGTCCATGGTGTCCGCCACGGCCGTGCTGGTGAGGATATGGCTGGCAATCGATGCCCCGGTCAGCAGCGAGGCATTGCAGGCTGCTTCGAGGACCTTGAGTTCTGTCTCGCTGGGGGTTACATAGCTGGACGCCAGCTTGATGAAGCCGGCCTGCACGTCGGTGTCACCCACACCCACATTCAGCTCCTCGAGCATGAAGTCGGTGATCTCCCCGACTGTGGCTCCCGCCACCCATTCCGGTTGGTAGGGCTCGTGATAGATCCCGGTTGGCATCATCGTCGGGAAACCCGCCTTGATAGCGACCTCTTCGACTATGTCGGGACGGCGTCCCACGCCAAGCGGGGTCGGCTCGATGAAGACGTCATAGCCGAGATCCTTGGCCTCGAGGACCATGTCACCAATGGCTGCCCACACTTCATCGAACGTCGCATCTAGATACGCAACCGGTGGGGCAACCTGGAACTCAACAAACATGTGCTGATGCGCCAGGATGTTGCCGACCATGCTCTCGTGCATCGGGCCGTGGGTTGTGTAGTACTGCGGCGGGCAATCCGGATCACCGTGGAACTTGAGCTCGGCACCATCGAAGGTCGTCACCTGTGCCGCCATCAGACCGGCCCAGGTCTCGTACGCATCGGCGCCGTAGTACGGCTCGCAGAGGAACGGCGCATCGGCCACCCACTGCATGTTGATGGTCTTATGAACCTTCCACGACTGCACCTCAGTGAACTGCAGACCGTTGAGGCCATCCTCGTCAAAAGGCAGACAGAATCCCTCGAACAGCTCACGAACCGCATCGCGGCCTTCCACTGTCACCCCACCCGGGAGGATGATGTGAATCGACTCCGGATACTGCGCCATCAACCGATCAACATCGCAGTTGTTCAGCGCATCGATGTGCTCGGCCGTAACCGCCTCCGGAGTCGGCTGCCGATCAAACGTTTTCTCCGCCGGCTTGGCGTTGGCGGCTGAGGCGACGCTCAAGATGAGTGCCACGACCAGACCGATTGCGAAAAGTCTCCGCATAGTTGCCTTCCCTATCGTTCGACTCCCACGGCAACAGCAACAGAGGGGCAAACGTCAAGACGCCGGTGGCCGTCACCGGTGCTGCAACTCGGCTGCCGTTTCACCCCCTGAGAATACCCTCAGAAACGACCGATGATCGATAATCGACCGAATTTCTTTCAAGAACGCGAAAACTGACCACCTGGTGGGTCGCCCGGCCGTGATAGAAAGCGAGTTCCCTGTTTCGAGCCGGTTTGGTGAAGGCTGGTGAGGGCGCCGAATAGGGCGCGGGAGGGCGCGAAACGACGGGAATTCGCGGGAGACGACGGGAAACACCGTGGATGCGGGCACGGTCCCAAAGCTCCCACCAACATTGAAGAAACCCCCCTATTTGCAGGGGGTTTCTCCGGTGGGCGCTACTGGGATTGAACCAGTGACCTCTGCCGTGTCGAGGCAGCGCTCTGCCGCTGAGCTAAGCGCCCATGTGTGACCATTGTATCGCTCGAGGCGACGTCGGGAATCGAACCCGAGTTCAGGGTTTTGCAGACCCTTGCCTAACCACTCGGCCACGTCGCCGAAAAACGAGGGCGGTCGGCTGACCGCCCTCAGCGAGCGGACGACCGGATTCGAACCGGCGACCTCAACCTTGGCAAGGTTGCGCTCTACCAGCTGAGCTACGTCCGCAAGGACGGCGATGTTACCACTTCACCGTAATCCGGAAACTTCAGATGTCATCATCGCCACGGTCTAGGTTCCAGATGAACCGAAACCGCCAGCGCCACGCGCCGAATCCGGCAATTCGTCGACTTCGACCAACTCCGGCAAAGCGACCGGCACCACCAGCAGCTGCGCGACTCGATCACCACGCTCGAGTTCCAGCGGCTGAGAGCCGTGGTTGATGAGAATCACCCTTATCTCGCCGCGATACCCAGCATCAATGACCCCCGGGCCGTTGACAACACTGACGCCGTGACGTGCGGCCAGCCCGCTTCTAGGTGCGACCAAGCCGGCATGTCCCTCGGGGATCGCAACTGCGATACCAGTGGCGATCATCGCCCACTCACCAGGAGCCAGAACCGCACCGGCAGCTGCATAGAGGTCGATACCCGCATCGGCGTGATGGGCACGTTGCGGGACAGATAGTTCGGGATCGAGGCGTAAGAAAGGTATCTTCATCCATACAGATTGTTGTCGGGTAGACAAATAACAGCAAGGGCGTGACTTGGAGAAGGTGGAAAGAAGAGATCTTCCTGGCAACGACGCGTCGTGGTATCAGGCATTGCTCGGTGAACAGTCTTCACCGGAACCCGCTGTAGAAGCGGCGCCCGCGACCGAGCTGCCAGTCGAGATCGACCCCGTGGAGTTGCCGGACAGCGATTCGGAGCCAGGACTCGCCGTTTCGGATGTCGCCGAAGAAGATGAGCCGGTTCACTTCCCGGAAGAAGACCACCCTGAGCTCTCTAAGGAGGCCGACACCAACCTTCCGGCAGCAGAGCAGCTCGCCCATGAGTCCTCGGAGGAAGATCGGGATGACACTGCGCCACTCATGGCCTCGGTCCCCGCTCTCGAGCCGGACGAGTCGCCCGTCGAGACCACTTCGGAGATGGTCGGGCAGATGTGGACTTCCCAGAATTCTGCTGGTCCGCTCGACGACTGGGAACCCGATGCAATGGACCGCACGATCTCATCGTCGCGACCCTTCCGGTGGACGTCGGTGCTCGCCGGGGCCGCCGTCGTGGCCCTTATTGTCACCGGGTTGGTGTTGCTGCCGTCGATTGCGCAAAGCCGGGCGGACTCGCACCGCGACATGCTGACAGCAGCGTTGTCCGACCTGAGGGCCGAGCTTCCCGATACCCAGGGTTCGCTCAAAGTCGCCACAGAACCTGATGCTGATACATCCAGTCTCAGTGACCTCTCCACCCAGCTCACTGTGCTGACAGCCAAAGCATCCGCAGTAGATGTCGCCAGCCAAGCAGACCTACCTGCCACGCCTCCGTTCACATCGTCGGCGCCAATCGACGAACTGGAGCCTATCCGGCAACGGATCCAGCCGCTAGGCACGACCGCACAGACTATCCAGCGCCGGATCGCCAACCTCGTCGAATATCGCACTCTGATGAGTAGGTTCCTGGTTCTCCCCGACCTGCCCAGCACGGCCGACTCGCCGACGCAGACCGAGTTGCGTGTCATACTCGCCTCCGCACAGGCGGACTCGGCGTCAATCCTCGCCGAATTGCCTAGCGACGTTTCGCTTGACCCCCACCAGGATTTGGCCCGCAGCATCAACGAGAGATTCGCCACCTGGCAAGTCGACTATCTCGAAGCGCTCCGCACCGGAGATGCCCCTGCGGCAGCCACGCTCGTCGCCGAACTCAACGACGATCTCGCCGCACTTGCAGCCGAATTGACTACACCGCTGGCCCAGATCCGGCGCCAGACTGATATCGATCTCATCGACCTGGCCAGCGCCATCGACCTGGTTACCGATCTCAGCAACGGAATAGTTGCTCCCGGGTTGTAGGCCTACGGTCGGTCCTCCATCGCCGCCATTTCACGTTCGAAATCGCTGGCACCAGTGAATTCCTTGTATACCGAAGCGAAGCGAAGGTAGGCAACCTCGTCTGTAGCCCGAAGACCGGCAAGCACGGTGTCTCCAATCGCCCCCGCAGATATCACGGACGTCTCCGGGCTGAACAGACTCTCGGCTTCGAGTACCAGGGCTTCGACGGTTCCAGATGCGACGGGTCGATCCGCCAGTGCCTGTTCGATGCCCGACCGAACTTTGTCGGCTGCGAAGGCTTCGAGCCTGCCGTCACGTTTACGCACCAGTGGTTGGTAGGTGGCCCGCTCAAACGTCGTGAACCGATGACCGCATTCGATACACTCGCGACGACGACGGATCGACCTGCCGTCCTCCGCGGAACGGCTGTCAATCACCTTGGTATCAACCGATCGGCACATCTGACAACGCATTGCCGAACGAGAGTACCAGCCAAGCTAGCCAACGAATATCCGGGGGTGACGCATCATGCGGTGGATGAGAGCAACGCACTCTTCCAATCATCCGCCGGCGCACTCAGCGCATCTCAGCCGACCGGGACCAACAACGTCTGGCCGGGGATGATGAGACTCGACTCGAGGTCATTGAGGTCCCGAATCTCGGAGATGACTCCGCGGACGTCGTCATCGGGTGCCGCCTCTTCTGCGATGGTCCACAGCGTGTCACCAGAGCGCACCCGGTAATCCACGGTCTCCGACTCCGGCCCCGCCGCCATGACCGAGGAAGCTAGAAGCAGGACCAACGCCACCACGAATGTGGAGATGATGACCAAGACCCGAGATGGAGCGGTCAAATATCGTGGCATTTGTTGTGCCTCCTTCTGCGTATCGCTTCCTCGGCCACGGACCCTGCCGGTGCCGTCGACCGTCGGCCCGGCTAACCGGACCTACAAACAGAACGTATCTTCTGGGTGTGACACGTTTTGTTGCTGTGTCCCGCCGAACCCTGTGTGGTGTTCCGTGGCCCTTTCGAGCGAACATCTGTTCGTATGTATTTACGATAAGCGAACACGTGTTCGATTGTCAAGTCGAACATATGTTTGGTTTCTCGCGAAAACGTAACTAATCTCCCTACAACGCGAGAAAGGCAAACGACATGGATCGCAAGCAGCTTTCGGCCCGGCAGAGGGAGATCCTGGACCTCATCCTCGAAACCGTCGCCGATCGGGGCTATCCCCCGTCGGTGCGCGAGATCGGTGAATCTGTGGGTCTCAGCTCACCTTCGACCGTCCACAGCCACCTCTCCGCACTCGTCAAGGGCGGTTACCTGCGCCGCGACCCAAGCAAACCCCGCGCCATTGAGGTCATAGATCCCGGCGAGGATGCCCGCTCTCTCCACCGCGCCCCGGTACGAGACGTGCCCAAGGTCGGGCGCATCGCCGCCGGTTCTCCGATACTTGCCGAAGAGGACATCGACGAGATCTATCCGCTGCCAGTCGAGTTGGTCGGCAACGACCCCGTGTTCATGCTCGAGATCAAGGGCGACTCAATGATCGACGTCGGCATCTTCGATGGCGATTACGTAGTCATTCGCCGTCAGAGCGACGCCGCCGACGGGACAATCGTTGCAGCTCTCATCAACGGCGAAGAGGCAACCGTCAAACGACTGCGACGTCTCGACGGCCGAGTGATTCTCAAGTCAGAGAATCCGGCGTATCCCCCAATGGTGTTTAGCGAAGGTGTCGAGATCCTTGGTGTCGTCGTGGCCCTGATGAGGCGGATCAGCTAGACCGAACCGCTATAGACAGTTTCAGCGGGGCCCTCGATCCAGGCCCCATCGTCATCGAGATCGACACGTAACACGCCACCTCGTAGATGCATTGCCACGCTTGAGCCAACGTAACCCTGTTGGTGAGCCAGATAGGCGGTAGCGGCGGCGCCGGTGCCACATGCGAGAGTCTCGCCCACTCCCCTTTCCCAAACCCTGAGATCGATCTCGTCGGGACCGGTGACAGTGGCGAATTCCACGTTGGTCCCTTCCGGAAACGGATCGGATCTTTCCACTTTCGGGCCGATGACATCCACCGCCGCCAACATTGGGTCGTCTACCCAATGGATTGCATGCGGGTTGCCCATATCGACCGTGTGTAGCTCGATACCGTCAAGATCTACGTCGCTGCCCGAAGCTGGAACCCCCAGCAGGGCACGCACCGAACCGTCTTCATTGAGATGAACAGGGCGCGGACCTACAGACGTCTCAACAATGAAGGAGGTCGAATCGACCCAGCCCCGGTCTGCGGCGTAGCGGGCCACGCAACGTAGCCCGTTGCCACACATCTCAGCCAGACCGCCATCAGCGTTCCAGTAGCGCATCCGGACCCGCCCGCCGTCGATCGGTGTGACTTCGAGCACGCCATCGGCCCCGATCCCGCGCCGGCGATCACACCACGCCGCGACGTCTTGCACCGATGGTTCTACGGGACCGGATATGACAACAAAATCGTTGCCAAGTCCGTGCATCTTCACGAAGTCCATGCGATTGTTCCGTCCAGGTATTCGATTGCGGCACGCACCCGCACCGCAGGGTCCGGGTCCCAGGCTACCCAGTGAATGCGGGGGTCCCTACGAAAGAACGTTCGTTGCCGCTTCGCAAGTGCCCGCGTCGCTCGAATCGCGGCATCACGGCCGGCGGCGATGTCCTGGTCCCCGTTGACTACAGGGATCAGTTGCTTGTATCCAACAGCCTGAGCGGCAAGGCGACCTAAACGAGGCTGCAACTGCCGAACCTCGTCCTCTAACCCCTGCTCCAGCATCCGGTCGAAACGAACACCAACCCGCAGAGCCAGTTCCGGGCCGGGATCGAATCCGATGGCGACAAATTCGAGCCGTGACCTGTAACCGCGTACCGCCACGGCATCTGGGAGAGCTGCCCTTTGCGACGGGGAAAGCCTGGTAAGAGCATGCACTTCAAGCGCCCGCGCCACCCGCCGCGGATTCGCCAGATCAACATGATCACCCGCCTCGGGGTCAATGGCGATCAGACGGGACCGCGCCGCAACGAAATCTAGCTCGTCTATTTCGGCCCGTGTCGCGGCGTCGTTTGGCGGAAACTCCAAGGGATCGACAAGCGAACGGAAG
>CAXMRC010000062.1:0-27267 GCA_964195945.1 uncultured Gemmatimonadales bacterium | reverse complement strand
GGCCAGATGAAGAGCACCAGTGGTCGTGTAGGTACGAATCCGTTCCCGATCACCCGGCAAAGAAACGGTCCTCGCCATGGTCTTGTCGGGTGTGTGCACCCCGATGACCATCGTGCCAACCGGTCGATCCTGTGGATCAGGCCCCGCCGACCCGGTGACGCTGATGGCCACATCGGCACCAAGCGCGGCAGCCACGCCGTCGGCCATCGCAATAGCCACCGGCTCGCTGACCACCCCGTGCTCCTCTATGAGAGCTGCGTCAACACCCAGATTCATACGTTTGATGTCCTCGTGATAAGCAACGATCGCGCCACGAAACACCTTCGATGCACCAGGGACCGCCGTAATCCGCGATGCCACCATCCCCCCGGTTGCTGACTCCGCAGTCGCCATCGACCAGCCTCGCTCCTCCGCTAGACCGAGAACTATCGCCTCGACTGTCTCATCGTCCACACCAAAGATGAGCCTGCCGAGACGTTCCTGTACCGCCGCCTGCAGCGGAGCCACTAGTGCTTCAGCCTCGGCGACGGTCGTTGCCTTCGCCGTCAGCCTGATCTTGATCTCAGCCGCCGAAGCCAAGAAAGCCATCGACGGATTCCCGTCGTCGTACAGATCGGCGAGCATCTCTCCAATCTTCGACTCCGATTCACCATATGTACGCAGCACGCGGTTGAGAACGACACGCTTGTCTGATCGATCACGCAGATCCGGGATCAAGTACATGTCAAGCAACACCTCGAGCTCAGCCGGCACCCCGGGAACCGCAAACACCAGGGTGTCGCCCATGTCGAGACGCAGACCGGGTGCGGTGCCTTTTGGGTTGTCGAGTAGGTCCGCACCTTCCGGATGTTCAGCCTGCTTCAGGTTCGACTCCGGCATCTCGCGACCCCGCCCCTCCCACCAGCGCCGCAACCGCTCGGCATACTCGTCGCTGAATACCAGCGGTCGACCCGTGGCCTCAGCAAGTGCCTCCCTGGTGATGTCGTCCTGGGTTGGTCCCAATCCCCCGGTGATGATGACCGCATCGGCGCGAGACATCGCCAGGCGAATCGCATCGACCATGCGCCCGTGATGATCGCCTACAACCGAAGAATGCTGATGCTCCAGCCCGGCTTCGGCCAACCTGGCACCAATCACAGCGGCGTTGGTGTTGACGGTCTGGCCATACAACAGCTCCGTTCCGATGGCGATAGCTTCAACGATCATCCGATCACTGTTGCTTCGAGGTCGGTCCCGTAGGCACCCTGGATCTCAGCCTGCACCCAGTCGCCTGGCGCACCATCGTCCAGCAGGATCACACCGTCGATCTCCGGGGCCTGCCGGTAGCTTCTGCCAACGGCTTGACCGTCCTCAACCTGGTCGATGAGAACCTCAGCGATCTTCCCGATCTGAGCCGCATTCCTGGCATGGGTGATGTCGTCCTGGAGCCCTTGCAAATAGCGAAGCCGCTCCATCGCCACCGCACCGGGTACCTGGTTGTCAAACGTCGCAGACGGTGTCCCCTCCTCAGGGGAATACGGGAAGAAACCGACCCAGTCGAGTGAAGCTTCGCCGAGAAACGACGCAAGATGTTCGACATGGTCATCGGTCTCGCCTGGAAAGCCGACGATGAAGCTTGACCGCATCGCCGCTCCCGGCGCCTGCGTCCGAATTCGGCTGATGAGATCGAGGTGGCCATCGCCGCTCCCGGGACGTTTCATCGCTCGCAACAAGTCGGCAGATACATGTTGTAGCGACAGATCGAAATAGTCAACGACCGTCGGTAGCGACGTCATTGTGTCTATCAGCTCAGGACGAATCTCACGGGGGTACAGGTAGTAGAGCCGCAGCCGGCGAAGCCCTGGCACCGCGGCAACGGACTTAACCAAATCGACGATCCCCTCGTCGAAACTTGTGTCGCGCCCGTATGCCGCAAGATCCTGAGCCACCAGAACGACCTCGCCAACACCTGCCTCGACCAGGCCCGTGACCTCGGCGCGAATGTTCTCAGGTGTCCGGGAACGCTGCTTTCCCCGAAACTGCGGAATGGCGCAGAAGGTACACAGCTTGTCGCAGCCTTCTGCCACTTTCACATAGGCGTAGGGCGTCGTCGGCGTCGGTCGGCGGGTTTCAAAGAGGATGTCCATCGGCGTTCGGGTCGCGGGACGGATCTGCAAGGGCTGCCATTCGGTGAGCTGATCCAGCCTGCCAACGATTTCTGCATATCGATCCAGCCCGATTACGGCATCGGCCTCTGGGAGTGCATCGATCAACTCTTGCTCATAGCGCTGGGCCATACATCCGAGGACAACCAGTTTGGCGTCAGGATTCTTTGTCCCGGCAAGCTCGAGCACGGTGTCAATCGACTCCTTACGGGCCGGCTCGATGAACGCACACGTATTGACCATCACAACATCGGCCGACTCTGGGGAGGTGGCATCCTCGTACCCGGCATCGTGGAGAACCGCGGTCACCTTGTCGGAATCAACCTGGTTCTTGGAGCAGCCGAGCGTGGTCAGCCAGACCTTGGGTACAGAAGAAGACATTCGAGTGATTGTATCGGGTAGGCCCGTAGGGAACGACGTGGGCTGAGAAGAAGGACCTGGCCCTAGTCAAGCTTTCTGTAGCGGCCTCTGAAGTACACCAACGGTTTGCCGACGTCCGAAAGCTCGAGCTTGTCGATGCGGCCCTCGGCCACGACAAAGAAGGACTCCTCGTCTCCGCCTTCGAAGGTGCAGTAGGCGCGTGTCTTGATGTCGGTGAGCACCGGTCCCCACTCGGTCTGCTCGACATTCAGGTTGGCAAACCTGCCACCGGGGCTTGGCCGAAGACCGGCGAATACGTCGGCTAGCGCCTGGTCGCCCTCCTCGAGGACGTGGACAACGAACTTGCCGGTCTCTTCGAGACCGTAGAAGAGGTCGGTCGTTGAGCCGAGCAGAAAGTAGATCCAGGAGGGGTCGCCCTCAGCGACAACTAGCGACGAGACGGTAAGGCCGGTGCGGTGGTCGCCTCGACCGGAAGTAACGATGGTGACCGGAGCGGCCATCCTGCCCCGGAAACGCCGCGCCGGATCACGTTGATCTGCGGGCGTCTCAAACGGGTGCTCTTCGTGAACTCCGCCTTGCTCGGCCATGTATCTCTCCCTCGGCTGCCCTAGTTGGGCGGATTGGCTGCCCCTCGTTGGGCGGATCCTAGGGACTCCGCCGGCACCATTCTATGACGACTGATCGACCATGGGCAGATCCTGGGCGGTCGCAAGCCTCTGATCGAAGACGAGATGCTGCGAATAGCCGGCCTCTCGAGCAGCCCGAACCAACACATCGGAATCCCTGCCGCAGTGCGACGGTTCATGAGCATCGGACGCCAGAGTGATCGGCACTCCTGCTTGACCAAACATGCCCAGAAGCGACGCGGCGGGGTACATCTCGCCGATAGGTTGGTGGATTCCTGCACTGGAAACCTCAACGGCGGTTCCGCTTGATACAGCTGCCTCAACCACTCCTGTATACAAATCGATCGGAGGCTGCTCCAGCACATCGCCGTGAACCTTGACAAGATCGACATGAGCCAACACGTCGACTGCTCCCGATGCCGCCAATTGCCGTTCCAGAGCAAAATACTCCTCATAGGCCTGACGGACTCCACGGCGAGCAAACTCAAACGCGGAGCCGGCGTAATCGACGCCCCATGCCCCGATCCAGTGAACTCCGCCGATCAGGAAATCCCACGGATACGGTTTCAGGAACTCCAGAACAGCATCAATAGTGTCGGGGAAAAAGTCGACCTCCAAGCCAAGCTTGACCGGAAGCCCACGATCCTTGGCATCCGCCACGGCATCGACATACGCTTCGATCGATAATGTCCGGTCTTCTGCGACAAACGCCTCGGTTTGTGCTGCAAGATCGTGCTTGGGATCGTTCTCCCAAAAGCGTCCCAACACCGGGACAGATTCGACACACCGGTAGAGATGCTCGGTGAAGCCGACCTCGGCCAGACCGTTGACCGCAGCTTGCTCCACGTACGCCTCGATGTGCCCCGGCGGATACTCGCCCAGTGGGGGCCCGACGCCGCGATACGGTCCGTGATCATGAAGGTGAACGTGATAGTCGCCCATGAGCCGGACCCTAGACCGGATCAGCCCCGCGGTCGATCAGGATGTCCTTGATGCGGCCAATCCGGCCCTCGATACGATACCTGGACAGACCTGAGACGCCACTCTTTGACGCTGGGGACACCGTGCCTCGGTCGGTGCGATCAAGTTGTAGTCGCAAACTCACGAGTTCGGCGAGCAGGTCTTCAGTGGGACGCTCCATATCGGTGCCTGCCGCGTGATGGGCGGCCGCGGAGCGCAGTTCCTCCTGGCGGCGTAATAGCTCAAACCGTTGTGTAAACGCATCATCGGGAAGCGCGATGAGCTGGTTCTGTATAGCAGCCAACTGCCTTACGAGAGTCTCGACAGCATTCATCAGCGAAGGTTTATCCCCCGTTCCCCAAGAATTCGCTCGATCCTGCCGATCCTCTGCTCGATCCTCGACGTGCTAGATGTCGGAGAACTCTGCAGGTGAACACCGGCTCGAGAAGGCCCGGTGCCGTGTTGTGTCTCAAAAGCGGCGAGTTGTCTGCGTAGAGCAGCAAGCTGGGTAAGTAGATTCTGTGTAGAACAATGCGAGTCAACCGCAACCGCAAGACGGGCCGCCCGGGTCCTCAGCTCATCCTGACGCTTTAAGAGAGCCACCTTCTCGGACTGTGCATCTTGGGTCAACGACGTCAGCCGGTCCTGCACCTTTTCGAGTTCCCGCAGTAGAGAACCCATCTCAGCAACCATGACGTTCCTTCCATCGGAACCACCACACACAGTGTCAGGGCAGCCGCGTTCTATGTCAAGAGCATGCGCAAAGCGGCGACAATCGCGGCGACAACAAGAACCCAGCGGATCCAGGAAGCTCCCTTGAGAATTGCCAACCGCGCCGCAATCCAAGCTCCGGTCATCTGTCCAACTGAAAGAACAAGACCGACCTGGATATCGACTTGCGACGCAGAGGCGAAAAGGATCAACGCGACCGGGGTATAAGCCAGGATCAGAACGACTTTGGCAGCATTGCCTTTGACGAGATCCATCCCGGAGCCAAGTACAAGCCCGCCGAGCAGAAGAAAGCCCACACCCGCCTGAACGAACCCTCCGTAAAAGCCAATGCCAAGAAACAGCAGGCTGCGCCAGGGTTCTCCGATGTCACGCTCATGGCCCTCAACCCAACGGGAAGGACGCATCAGAACGGAGGCAGCGACAAGCACCAACACAAAGGCAAACACCCGTCGCATGACGTCGGGTGATGTTTGAGTGGCGGCCCAAGCGCCCAGTCCGGCACCAACGACAGTTGGCGCGATAAGCCGACTCAATCGATGCCAGGGAACTGCTCCGCCACTCTGGAACCGGGTGAGTGCGGTGGCGTTTGCAAGCAAAATTGCAATGCGGTTGGTGCCGTTGGCAACGCCGATCCCGACGATCTCCGTCATGATCGGGACCGTGATGGCGGAGCCGCCACCGGCGAGCGTATTTATGAAGCCTGCGGCGAGCCCACCAAACAGCAGCAGGACAGCTTGCACAATGGTCACGGCGGCAGCCTAACCGGCAGCAGCGAAGCGTCAGCTATCCAACCAAGCCGACAAGTCTCCAACCGTGGATGTCGTCTATCAGGGCCACCTTTTCGGCGCCCTCCAGCTCTGCCCTTGTGATGTATCGCTCTTGGACGACACCCTGTGCGATGAGTTCGGCTCGGAAGAAACACCCGACGGCTCCACAGCTCAGTGGTGGCGTGAGCCATTGCCCATCGATCCACGCAAGCACATTTCCGTCTAGAGATCCGGCAACCTGATCGTGCTGGTTCACGACAACCACAGCGTCAGCGTCTTGGTGCTGTCGAGCCAGCACGTCGACCAAACGAGAGTCGTCCGTATTGTGAAACAGAAACACATTGTCGTTGGACACCGGTTGTGCGGCGATGGCCCCAATGAGTACAGCAGGACTCTCAGGCGATCCACACCAATCAGGCGCCGGTTGGGTTTCGATGCGAACGGTACCGTCGCGATCCACAAGAACCGTCATCCACAGAGACTCTTCGACTCCTGCTGCTGTACGTTCCAAAGCCTCAGTGACCACCAACGCTTCAGCAGCAAACCCGAAATAGCGTGCAGAGTCGATGAGCCGTTCCGTCGTTGACTTCAAATAGCGAAGAACCCCGTCGTCAAGACGTATGTCTTCAACGAGGCGGAAATCAGGCCTTCGATCTACAAGGACCTTGGCCTTCAGCCGTGCCTCCTCATAGGCGATGACGACATCGGATCGATTGGTTATAGCCGTGCCAACTCCGAACTCGGCCACGCCTTCCTCTTCGTCGACCACGACGGTTCGCACCGCAACGTTGAAGCTCGCCATTGGTCCGGCATCGTCAACAGGCGCCAGAAACCCAATTGCGCCGCAATACGCGCCGCGCGGTGTGTCCTCGGTGCTCGTGATTAGCTCCATCGCTTCCGGCTTTGGAACACCGGTGACCGACACCGGCGGGAACAGTGCACGGAAGATCTCGACGATGCCAACGTCATCGCGCAGAGAGGTCACCATCTCCGCGGTTAGCTGCCACAGCGTCTCAAACCGCTCCACCCCAAAACGTTCCGACGCAGGCGATGGGACCAGCTCCCCAAGTTCGGCCAGTTCAGACTCAATCTCCTTGATCACCATCCGGTTTGTGTAGCTCTCCTCGCCCTCAGCTCGCAACATCCCGGCTAACTGGAGGTCTTCCTCAAGCCAGCGACCACGGCGCATCGATGTCAGCACGGGCTTGACTGTGAGCGTGTCATGGACCCGGCGGAAAAAGCTTGCCGGTGACGCACTCACCAACCGGAACCTTCCTGCATCGACGCACGCGGCATGTGGCCCTCGCTGCGACATCAATAGGTCGCGATACAAAGCAGCTGGGTCTCCGCCGAACGCGGCGTGGAGACGGAAAGTATGGGTGAGCCGAACCGATTCCCCTGCCATGATGGCCCGACCGATCTGTGCCAGATCTTCTTTGTACTCGTGGTGTGTCGAGTCGGCATTCCAGGCAGACACGTTGTAGGCCCCCGCCGGGAAATGCGCTGAATCGATCTCTGCGAGCTCGATTCGTCTTCCGAATTTCTGGAACTGGACCAAGGGAAGATCTCGCATGGGATCGTGCAGCCCAGGTGGCCGCACCGTGAGCAACTCGTCGAAGGCTGGCGCAGCTTCGTATGAGACAAACCCGGCCACCCACTGCCCGTCACGAGATGCTTGTTCGGCTTCGAGCAGTGCAGGAACAACATCGTCGATGCGCTTGGCAACGATCAAGCCTGACGGATCGAGCAGTCCGAACGACCCGGAGCCACCGGGCGACAGATCGTCAAAGCGGACACAAGGTATCTCCACCGCTCAAAACCTACCGATGATCTAGACCGTTTGGGAGGCTCCTCGTCGACACACCCCGTTACCCGACCAACATCTGGTCGAGTTCTTCGACAGTCACGAGGACCTCGCGCGCCTTTGAACCCTCGGAGGGGCCAACCACACCCTTTATCTCGAGTATGTCCATCACCCGACCCGCCCTGGCAAAGCCGATGCGAAGCTTGCGCTGCAACATCGAGGTCGATCCAAGCTGTGACCTCACGATTAGCTCCATCGCCTGACGCATCAACTCAGGGTCTTCGCCGTCGAACTCTTGTTCAACCGCGGCGGCAGCCTTGGCCAGCTCGAAAACCTCTTCATCGCGATACTCGGTCTGGGTCTGCCCCCGCACCCATTCAACGACGCTGCGGATCTCGCGTTCCGAGACAAAAGCACCTTGGATGCGTTCGGGCTTGGGGTCCCGCGAAGTAACGACAAGCATGTCTCCGAGACCGACGAGTTTCTCGGCTCCCGACGAGTCAAGAATGACCCGCGAATCGGTCTGCGAAGCGACTGCAAAGGCCAGACGTGACGGCACGTTCGCTTTGATGACACCGGTGATGACGTTGACTGAAGGACGTTGCGTGGCGAGCACCAAGTGGATGCCGACCGCACGAGCCATTTGGGCAATCCGGACGATCGAGTCTTCGACGGTACGGCCGGCGACCATCATCAGGTCGTTCAACTCGTCAACAATGATGACAATGTAGGGGAAGCGATCGAACGTCTCTTCATCGATGCCCCCGGCGTCCCACTTCTCCCGATAGCTGGTGATGTCGCGAACCCCGGAGTCGGCAAGCAGGTCGTAGCGCCGATCCATCTCGGCGACAGCCCACTTCAATGCGTCCGCAGCCTTCTTGGGATTCGTGATGACTCTCGTGAGTAGATGAGGGATGTCGTTGTACTGGCCAAGCTCCACGCGCTTGGGGTCAACGAGGATCATGCGTACTTCTTCCGGCGTCGCCCGCATCAGGATCGATGTCACAAGCGAGTTGATGCACGACGATTTGCCTGCCCCGGTGGCGCCGGCAATTAGAACGTGCGGCAACTCATCGATGTGCAACATCCGAGCCTTCCCGCTGACGTCCTTGCCAAGAGCAACTGCGAGCGGGTTGACCGTGTGCCCTGCTGAATCGCTGCTGAGGACATCGCCAAGTGTCACGAGATCGCGGTGAGTGTTGGGGACTTCGATTCCGATAGCACTACGACCAGGAATCGGGGCCAGGATCCGAACGTCGGCCGATGCCATCGCGTACGCAATGTCGGTAGCAAGACCGGTTACGCGAGATACCTTGACGCCGGGCGCAAGCTCGACTTCATATCGAGTCACTGTTGGGCCGGGCACGATCCTGGTCAGACGTGCATCAACACCGTGCTGAGTCAGGGTCTGTTGTAGCTCGTATCCGGCCTGCTCCAAGACACGCCGGTTCTGTCCATTGGGCTCGACGACCTCCAGCAATTCGAGTGGCGGTAGCCGGTATCCGCCACCAGCCATCGGCTGTGGTGGAGCCTTGACCTGTTTCGGTTTGGACCTCGGTGGGCCTGTCTTGGCTGCCTTCTTTTTGGGTGGAGCCAGCTTTTGCTGCACGGCGGGTGCCTCGAGTTGAACCGGAGCGACCGGTACCGGTGTCTGCGGCGAGGAACTGAACAGCCGACGAACCGCGCCACGCAAGCGACGCAACAGAGCGACGATGCTCAAGCCGACGTCGCGGATTGTTGCCTTGGTGAGGATGAGAGACGACAGAGCGACCACGCCGATGAGAACAAGAAACGCGCCCCAGAACCCGATGAGCCTGCGCATCGGGAAGGCAACAAGCGCACCCACTGCACCCCCACGTTCAACAACCAGATCAACGGAGGACGCCAGCGACACTGTTCCGGTAAGTAGATGGAACAAAGCGGTCGAGCTGACAAACAGGACCACTAACCCAATGGTGATCCTCCCGTAGTCGGCACGTGGCATCGTCGAAATCATCGCAAGACCGATGACGGCTAGTGCCCAGGGAACAAAGAACGCCCACAGTCCGAATAGGAAGCGGAGGCCGGTTGCGGTCCACTGGCCAACAGGGCCCGCCAAGCCAAAGAATGAGAGCATAAGGAGTGCAGCCGCAATGACGAGACCGACGCCCCAGACGTCATCGGTGTGACGTCCAAGCCTGGCTCGCATCCGCTCTTTCATCCCCTTCAGCGCGATGGGGATGGAGGTGCGCTGCCTTTTCTTCTGAGTTTTCTTTGCCGTTTTCCGCCCGGAAGCCCCACGGGTTTTTGACCGTGTTGCCATGGGATAGCCAGCATACATGGTCGTGGTTCTAGAACAAACAACCCACCGCGCGCCCTTGCGCGCGCTCCGCGCGATAAGCGGTTCAGACCTAGGACTCTTCTGCCGATAGGACTGTCTAGACAGCAAACGGGCCCGCGTGCGCGGGTTGCGAAGGGAGCCACCAGCAGTGAGTGTTCCACTCCAAACGGTGCCAGATGATCAGAACAGCACAGGCGATTCGTTTGAGGACGAATCAGTTTCGCAAGCGCAACATGAAGCAGCTGAGATTGTGGCTCGCGCCCGCAGACAAGCTGAGGCAATCGTCGCCGAAGCCCGCTCCTCGAGTTCCACAGGTGCATCACCGTTGGCTGCACTTGGTGACAATGCTGAAGAGATCATCGGCCAGGTCAGAAAGCTAATCAAAAAGCAGCGCCAGTTGGAGGCAGAACGCCAGGAGATGGCGGGCCAGATTGACACACTCAAATCCGAGAGAGATGAACTCGTTCATCGCCTGACCGACGCTGTCGAGCGCATGGAAGAATTAGCTGCCATCGCCGATGCCGCACAAACTCAACCCATGTCGCGCCCGCCGGTCCCACCGCAACAAGCTTCCCCACCATCACAGACAGAGTCACTGCCGCCGCGTGCTGAGGAACCACAACCACGCTCGCAGCAGCATGCCGAGTCGGCTCCGCAAGCTGCGGCGCATGCGCCTGAGGACACCTCACTGGCAGCCCGCCTCAAGAGAGCCGACAGCGAAGATACCTCGCTTGCTGCCCGGCTCAAGAAGGCTGAGGAAGCCGAGAACAACACCGACGCCAAATCTACACTCATGGAAAAGAACGAGGAGAACATGGCTGCGGCCGCAGCCGCCGAACGTGCAGACGCTGCTACCGACGACGAACATGTCTTGTCCAACTCAGACGGTCGCTCTTTCTACGACCGCCATTCAGCCAATCTTCCCCGACTAGAGGGTGACGGTGGCCACTCGGTGCTCAGCGCCATGGGCGGTATGCGTCCAGAGCCCGATACCAAGACTCGTAAGGGCCGCCGCGCCCGTCGCAAGTAGTCAAGCGACGCACCGCGGCAGATCTAGACCTCGATAATCACCGGGATCACAACGGGTCTGCTATTGAGCTGCTTCTTCACCGACCGGCTTGCTGTGTTCCGCACCCGGCGTCGTACCGTATCGAGGTCGGCCGGCCAATCCAGGTTGCCAACCGCACTGACCACGGCCTCAGCCACCAACTCGTGGATCGTCGCGGCATCGTCACGAACACCGTGGCTGTCGACATCGGGACCTATGACGATCTCGCCGCTAGCGATATCGACACCAAGGGTCACGATAAGAACACCGTCGTCGGCAAGGTGTCGTCGGTCGCGAATCACGTTCTCAACATCGCTGATGTCGACGCCGTCCAAATAGACGTAACCGGCCGGAATTGCCGATCGCTCAATACGCATTTCGCCATCTTCGAGAACGACAACGTCGCCGTCGACGCAAACCTCGACCTCTTCGACGCCAACCTCCCGTGCCAGCTTGGCATTGGCATGAAGATGGCGCCGCTCACCGTGCACCGGCACAAAGGCCTGAGGGCGAATCACGTTTATGAATGTCTTGATCTCGTCCTGAGCCGCATGACCCGATACATGGACATGGGTATTGCGACCGTGAAAGACGTCCGCTCCCGTCCCGACCAGATTGTTGATAACGCGGGACACCTTTGTCTCGTTCCCCGGGATGGGAGTCGCCGAGATGATGACAGTATCTTGCGGGTCAAGTTTGATGTTGCGGTGCTGACCAGACGCCATAAGTGATAGCGCAGCAAAAGGCTCGCCCTGGCTACCGGTGCAGATGACCGCGGTTTTCTCTGCATCTAGTTTGGCGAGTTCGTTGATGTCCATCAAGTCCTCGGCTGGATATGAGAGAATCCCCAAGTCACGGGCGATCTCACTATTCCTGACCATGGAGCGCCCGAGGAACGCAAACTTCCTCCCCGACGCAACGACCGCATCGACCGCTTGTTGGACACGGTGGATGTGTGAGGCAAAACAAGCCAAGATCACGCGTCCCTCGGCGCGGTGAACCAGCTCGTTGATCTCTTTACCTACCGATGATTCAGATTCGACGAACCCAGGACGCTCCGCGTTCGTGGAATCGGAGAGCAAGAGACGAACCCCACGGCGTCCGAAACCGGCAAAGGTCCGTAGGTCGGTTGGCTGACCATCGATGGGTGTCGGATCGAGTTTGTAGTCACCCGAGTGGACGATGATGCCCTCCGGCGTGTCAAAGACAACGCCTGTTGCGTGAGGGACGCTGTGGGCTACCCGGACGAATGTGAAACGAAACGGTCCTTCTTCGATCCAGACATTGGTATCGGTAGGGCGCATGTCGGGTTCGATCCCGAGTTCCTCGACGCGGTTGCGCGCCAGAGCGACACAGAGTTCGCCGCCGTATACGGGCACATTTGCATCACGAAGGAAGTACGCCAGAGATCCGACATGGTCTTCGTGGCCATGGGTCAGCACGACGCAGGAGACATCTTCTGCTCTCTCTACAACAGAGGAGAAATCGGGTAGTACCAAGTCGACGCCAAGCATGTCATCCTCGGGGAACATGATTCCGCAGTCGAGCAATGCGATCTTGCCATCGATCTCGATCGCAGCGCAGTTACGGCCGATCTCGCCGAGACCGCCAAGAAATCCAATCCGTACACTCATACGCTCTGAGCGACCTCGTAGGCCGCCTTCACCTTCTCAGTTGTCTCGTCAGAGGCAGGAATCAGCGGAAGACGTGGCTGGCCAACGTTGGCCCACAGCGCAGTCATCCCCGCCTTGAGCGGCATCGGGCTCGGCTCGAGGAAGATCGCTTCAAAGAGCGGGCTGAGCGCTTCTTGGATCCGGTTCGCCTCGTCGTGGTCTTCGGCGATGACGGCCGCGACCAACTTCTGGATCTGCGGGCCCGCAAAGTGTGCCGCAACCGAAACGACACCAACGCCACCCGCATACACGATGTCTTTAGTTCTGCCATCGTCTCCTGAATAGACCGCAAAACCCTCTGGCAGTTCCTTGATCGCCCTGTTGGTGAAATCACTGTCGCCAACTGCGTCTTTGACGGCCACGATCTTGTCGTGGTTAGCCAATTCGACAAGGGTCGGAACCTCGATCAACCTTGAGGTGCGCCCGGGGATGTTGTAGAGCATCACCGGCAAATCGCTGGCCTCTGCGATAGCGGTGAAGTGCTTGATCAGACCTGCCTGTGGTGGCTTCGAGTAGTAGGGCGTGACCGCCATTACCGCGTCGACTCCAACCGAAGCTGCCTGTTCTGTCAGCGTGATCGATTCAGCTGTGTTGTAGGTACCGGTACCTGCAATGACTTTCATCCGGTCGCCGGCTGCTTCAACGGCCGCCTTGAACAGAGCAATCTTCTCGGGCTTCGACAGAGTCGGCGACTCCCCTGTCGTGCCGGTGACGACAACACCGTCGCTGCCGTTGTCGGCAAGGTGACGAATCAATTTCCAAAATACGCCGTAGTCGACAGAGCCGTCCTCATCGAATGGCGTGAGAACGGCGGTCAAGACGGTACCGAATGGGGCTTGCGGGCGATTATCCATGGATTAAACGCTAGCAGTGGAGCGAGATACCTCCTGCTATTGCCGGCTGGCGGCAGTCGGCGGGCATTGGGAATGCCGCGGGAGGCAACGACCACACACTCTGCATACGAAACTATCCTCGTTCCTATGGAATCCATCAGCCCCTTTATTCAAGACGTGTCCGCTGCCGACTTTCAGCAGACAGTTCTCCAAAAAAGTCACGAAGTACCGGTCGTTGTCGACTTCTGGGCGGAGTGGTGTGGCCCGTGCCGCACGCTCGGCCCGATGCTCGAAAGGCTTGCCGTCGAGGCCGACGGCGGCTTCATCCTTGCCAAGGTCGATGTCGACAGCAACCAGGAACTCGCAGCACAATTCAATGTGCAAGGCATCCCAACGGTCATCGGGTTCTCCGGTGGTGGCCCCGTCGACCAGTTCACCGGCGCGCTTCCGGAGAACGCCGTCACGGAATGGCTCGGCAAGATTCTCCCCTCCGAATTAGACGTTGTCGTTGAAAGCGCCCGTGATGCCGCCATCGCCGGCAATCTCGAGACAGCCGAACGGCTGTTCCTCGCCGTCCTGGAAGAGCAGTCTGATCATCCGGGAGCCGGGAGCGGCCTCGCTGGGCTGATGATGACGTCGGACAGGCATCAGGATGCGCTCGCCATCCTCGACAGGCTTCCAGAAACGGATGAGGTCGCGAGGCTGCGGTCCGCAGCTCGGCTGAGCTCCGCAGGAGCCGCGGACCTCACCGAGGTCGCCCAACGTCTCGAGACGGCACCCGACGATGCCAGTGTCCGGATTGAGCTCGCTCTTGCCCTAGCGGGACGGGCCGATTACGAGCCCGCTCTCGATCACCTGCTGCAAGCAATCAGGTCAGGAGGCGACGAGAAAGAGGAGGCGCGCAAAGCGATCCTCGACATTTTCGAAGTCCTCGGAGACGGCCACCCGTTGACAACGACCTACCGGAGGCAGCTGGCGAGCGCCCTGTTCTAGACGGCTGGTTTGCGGCTCACGCACGCCGGTCTACTGAACGAGCTCCATCAGCAGGTGGGTGTAGCCATCGACTCCCAACGTCATGGATCCGGGAAGACCGGGGAGCCCACCCATCTCGATGGTCATGACCATGTTGGTCGTGACGTCGGTGGCGACGGCTAACCCTCGGTCCGGGTCGAACCAGGTGAGCGTCGTGGTACTGGTCGGAGCCGACCGCATCGACATCTGATACGACTCCGACAGCGAGTCGTCAATGCCCATTGCTTCCAGGCCGCCGAAGGCCTCTGCCATTGCCAGCAGATCAGCCCAGGTGATGGTGTAGGCACCGGTTGTCGCCTTGGTGCGGATCAGCCAGGTGTCGAATCCGTTGCGTTCTTCACCGCGCAGAATCGTATGCGTCTGTTCGGTGACGATCGGGTCCATCTCGCCGAGAGACTGCTCCGTCGTTGTCGTCCACGAATCACCAATCTGTACGTCATGATCTGGCAGCTGCGGACCGAACATATGGCCACTTGAGATTCCACCTGACGAGGTTCCACCCAAAAGAGCATTGACATCAATCGAGAGGCCACCGAGCTTCAGCGAAAGAATCTCTCCCTTTGCATCGATCACGTAGACGACCTCAGAGAGCTGTGATTCGAGAGCGGCGTCCACTTCGCCCTGGGGCACATCCGAGAAATCGAATGATTCTCCCCCCGTGTCCACGCTGCCCGACCCGAGCTCCATCCCGTCAAGAGTCATCGTGACCTGATAGGTGCCGGGTTCGGAGGCGGACTCGATCCGGTAGCCAGTGTCGAAGGCCATTTCCATCTTCGTCACCATGTCCGAGGACAGGGACGGATCGAGTGCCTTGAAGGCATCACCAAACGACGTAGTGATCTCCGTGTCCATGTCTGTGTGGTATCGCAGGCTCAGATCGCCGGTAAGGCTGTATGCCAGTGGCTGGGCGGTGACTACGCCCCCATCTGTGGAAGGGTCGGGACCGGCGCCACAGGCTGCGACCAACATGGCCATAACCACGACGGAGAACAACAATCTACGGCTCATCACGATCTCCTAATCGGACACATTGAAGTCTCTTCGGCAGATCAGAATTGGAACCTAAGCGGGCGCAGCTGTTGCGGGACCTACAACCCGAGCAACGCATCAAGTCCGACGGTCACCGGAAGCGGCAGTTCTGCGACCTTGCGGACCGCAAGCACGACACCCGGCATGAAAGCCTGGCGATCCGTTGTGTCATGGCGGATGGTGAGGGTCTCACCCATTCCGCCCAACATGACGGCCTGATGGGCAACGAGCCCTGGAAGCCGCACCGCATGGACGGGCACTCCCTCGATATCGGCGCCACGGGCGCCAGCGACAAGTTCCTTGCTAGCGACGTCACGCTTTTGGGTGGCGGCCCTGGCGATACGTTGCGCCGTCGCCATCGCGGTCCCCGATGGCGCATCTGCCTTGCGGTCGTGGTGCATTTCGATGACCTCTGCGGCATCAAAATGTGGCGCGGCGATCTCGGCGATACGCATCATCACCACCGCACCGATCGAGAAATTTGGGACCACGAGACAATTGGCTGTGCCCGGTCCCCAGAACGAGTCGAGTTCGGCGAGACGTTCTTCACCGAATCCTGACGTTCCGACAACAGTATGTCGGCCCAGCGTGTGCCATCGCCGCAGGTTGTCCATAACAACATCCGGGTTGGTGAATTCAATGACTACGTCGGCGTCCACCATGACCTCTGGCGTTTCGGAGACCTCGAGCCCAGCAACCTCGGCTCCGTTGGCGTTGGGGTCGTACAGTGCGGTCAGCTCAAATCCGGTTGCGTAGGCAATGGTTTCGGCGACAAGCTTGCCCATTCGCCCCGCAGCTCCGGAGACGCCAACCCTGGTCACTGCACCAGCTCCGCAAACTCAGATTCTTCGAACGGGCCAACCAACCCGAGCACGTATGGTCCTGAGTAGACGGTGCGGGCGGCTTCCAGGATGTCCTGGTTTGTGAGAGCTTCGATACGAGCAACCACTTCATCGACGCTGAGATGCTCCACTCCGGTCAACTCCTGACGGCCCAATTGCGTCATTCTCCCGTTCGTGTCTTCGAGCGACAAGGCAAGGCTACCTTTGATGTTGCCCTTGGCACGTTCAAGTTCATCCACGGTGATGCCGTCGGCCATGACCTTGTCGAGTTCGGTACGCACCAACTTCAGCACCTCGAAAGTTTGGCTTGGCGTAGTGCCTACGTAGATGGCTGCGGCACCCGTGTCGAGAAATGGCATCCGAAAGGCCTGAACTGCATAGGCCAAGCCCCGATCTTCCCGAATCTCACGAAAGAGCCGGGATGACATCCCGCCGCCGAGAACATGGTTGGCGACCGTCACCGCAAAACGACGATCGTCGCCTCGTGACAGGCCTTCGGTTCCAAAGACGATATGGGACTGCTCAGTGTCACGACGACGAATTCTTACTCGCGGGCTGACGGTCGGAATGACCGGTTTGCGATCTAGGGCGGGGCCTTCCCAATCTCCCATGTGGTCAGCGATCAGAGCGACCAGGGCCTCGTGGTCAAGATCGCCGACGGCGGCGACAACCGTCGTCTTTGGCGTGTAGCGCCGATGCCAGTAGTTATGGATCGTCTCTCTGGTCATGCCTTTGATCGATTCGGGGGTTCCGAGGATCGGCGGTGCCAAGGGGTGGCCTTCCCAGAGAGCGGTGACGAATTGCTCATGGGCCACATCGGTCGGATCATCTTCGTTCATGTTGATCTCTTCAAGGACCACGTGACGTTCCGAGTCGATTTCGCTTTGTCGAAATGCGGGGCGCTGCAGCATTTCAGCCAGCACGTCAACACCCAGTGGGAGGTCGGCGCTGCGCAGCCGAGCCCAGAAGCAGGTGTACTCCTTGCTGGTGAAGGCGTTGTTCCTGGCTCCGACTGCATCGAACGCTTCGGAGATGAAACGGGCAGAGAGCCGGTCTGAGCCTTTGAACAAGAGGTGTTCGAGGAAGTGGCTGGCGCCTGCTTCGATCGGTTCTTCGTCGCGGCTGCCGGCATCTACCCAGCATCCGATGGCGACAGATCGAACCGAAGGCATCTGCTGGGTAATGATCCGGAGACCATTCGGGAGTGTTGTCAGGTCGTAGTGCATCGGCGGAATGATAGAGGCACGTGCATTTCTCAGCGCCGTACGATCATTGCGCACCCAGCGACACCGGGTCAGTCGAGATCCCCTGGGTTCCTTCTCATGCGTTTCGTCTCCGCCCGCGCCCGCTTCCCGGCCAGTCTGCGCTCCCGAGATGCCCTGGTTGGTTTCGTCGCCCGCCGTCGCGGCGGCGGTGGTCGCAGCGCCCTGTCGATCACCTCACCGAGCCTCCTGCGCGCGATTTGGCGGTTACGCCATTGTGAACGCGACTCCCCGACCTGGATGGCGATTACACCATCGGCTGCGTCGGTTCCGAGATTGCCAAGAACCATGGCTCGGGATCGTTCGTTCAAGGCGGTGGACGATTGCACATCGAACGACACCTCGACGCGAGTTGCGCTCTTGTTGGCGTGTTGACCACCCGGTCCACCGGACGGATCGAACCGCCATTTGAGCTCCGCGGCAGGTATCACCAGATCGGCGTTGACACGCAAGTCATCCATAGAGCCGAACCCTACCCACCCCGGATCTAGTGGTACGTCGCACCAATAACCACCGTGTCTCTCCGGCCCTCGGAGACACCCTGGCGCTACTTATGCGACACACCACCAGGAGTCGCCAGAACCCACTTGACGCATGTGAGACAATCAACGGTCTATGCGCGGCCGAGATCAATCTGTACTCAATGAAGTTCTGCCTCCCGAGGATCGGGTAATTGAGGCAGTTGTGGCGCGCTATCAGCGCGTCGCACCCGCAATTACGCGTTTCGCCAGAGCCATCGCAGGCAAAGAAGACCTCATCGTGCGGCTGGGCTCGCAGGCGTCGGGCAGCGAGGACGAAATTGTCCTGGACCCCGGGGTGTTCCAGGCTGCGTATGCGCGCAGTGCTCCGGTCACTCCTGCCGAAGTCGCTCTGACCTCAGCCCTCCACGAGGTCGTTCACCTGTTGGCTTCTGATTTCGACGAGATGCGGCCGATACCACGCTCCTGGTTGGCGCACCGCGAGGATCGCGACACAACCGAAGAACCAGAGGAGATCGAGATCGCATTCCCGACCCAGTCTCCTTTGCTGTTTGAGGATGAAGACACCGAGGACATCGTTGACGTTCCCAGCCTCGAGCCGACAGCGTCGTCGCCAGAGGATCAACCGGTCGCTCTCCTCGATGCCATCAGCAGTGTTGGTGGTCCCGCGGCAGAAGCACTCTTCTTCTCGCTTGAGGACGCCCGCCAAGAGCGGGTCCTGCTCGACGGCTTCGGCGGCGTGCGCTCGGTTCTTTCTGATCTCTATCTTGCCGCAATGCCCGGCGGGATGGAGGAAGCCCGTCCGCTTGGTCAATATGCTCTCGCATGTTTCATGATGGTTGGCGGTTACGCCGGCAAAGAGAAACTGCAGCGAATTCTGCCACCTCACGTCGGTGCGGCACTTGATGACGCTCAGCCGTTCGTTGACGATGTCACCGATGCCAGCGACCCGTGGACGGTTGGCGGTCTCGCCCTTCAACTGCTCGAGGTAGCTCGCATCCACGGTCTCGCCCACCAGGTTCAACAGACTGACTCGCGTACGGTCAAGGCCGCCAAAAACGAGGACGACAGCTCCGCGATCAGTGACTCCGTAGACGCAGTTCGCATCGTGACGCCGCCGCTGCGCGATGCGGACTCGTACGACGAGACGCGCGCCGCTGCACAATCCGTTTCCGCCGAGCACGGCAAGGCAGGGAACGCTGATCAGGCGGGAGATCCGGCAACGGAGCAGCTAGTTCGCGTATCCCAATCTCCTTCCATATACCTTCCGACCGGCCAATCGGGCAAGCTTGTGGTCGGCAAGTTTCCTGACCAGTTCCGCGACTTCGCCGTCGAAGGCCGTGGTCTTCTCGAGAACGCAGCTCGCCAATGGGGGGTGGTGCAACGCCGCGTCGCCGGTGAGCTCTACCCCTTGTTTCTCGCCAACCAGCGGCGTGGGCTGCGTTCCGGGTTCGATGCTGGAGATCTATCGCCGTATGCGGCGCTACTTTTGGGTGCCGGTCTCTATGAGCGGATGTTCGAGCGTCGCGACCTACCCAGCCGGCGTAGCTATGGGGTCAGCCTGCTCGTCGATGGCTCAGCATCCATGCTGCAGCCCGTCAAGGTTGAGGGTGTCCGCAAGGCACCATGGGCGCTCGCTGCGGCATCGTTGGGAGCGTGGTCGCTGGCCATGCTGTGCAACGAACTGCAGATTGACTTCGAGGTGGCCGTCTTCAATCGGTCCTTCGCCGCCTCCTATGACGACACCGAACGAAGCTTCACCGAGCGGCGTCTCGGGGCGACCGGCGGGCTCCGCCGATCCCACAGCGGCTCGGCCGACCGTCTCACACGCACCGTCAACCACTATCTGCTCAAACCGTTCGATGACCGCTGGCGGCGTCACGAGGACGTGCTGGCCGGTCTCTTTTACATGGCAGCTTCACCGCGCGAGGCGAACCAAGCTGCTCGTAGAAATCCCGAGACGGCTCCCCCCGTTTCGATGTTTGACAAGGCAGCCAATGTCGACGAGTTCAATGTCATTTATGCGGCGCAGCGACTCGCCGCCCGTCACGTATCGACCCGTATCCTGGTGGTGCTAGCCGACGGAATGACTCGCGGGTCGGTGCAGGCACTGGCCGAGTCGGTGCAGGAGTCCGAGAAAACCGGCACCACGGTTCTTGGTATCGGAATTGGCGACGACACCGTCAACGCCGCCTACAGCCGCCATCAAGTTGTAGAACGACCGGAGGAGCTGACAAGAGCCATGATCGATGGTGTTCGATCCACTCTGCTCAGAACCATTGCCGCAGCAGGCGGCGAAACATGGTGGGTTCACTCATCATCTGAACATCTTGCACAACAAAGGAGCGACGCTCATGCCTAAGAAGGTGACTTTTGTGGACCCTGCCGGAGAGGGTCCCCCAATTGAACTCGACAGCGTCGCAGTTCCCACCGACCTGCCGGACCGGGAGATTCGTATCGGCCATATTCCAACGGCGGATCCGAACTACGTCGATCTTGGCATGCTGTATCGGCTCGCTCAGCTGGAGGTAGTCCGCCGCGACCACTTTTCAGATACGCCACTCCATCTTGCCTTGCGCGGCCATATGGGAACCGGCAAGGATCACGATCTCGAGCAGTTTGCCGCCGTGTTGGGTATGCCTCACTACCGGATCCCGCTTACCGGTGAGGTGCGTGACATCACACTTATCGGGTCGGTCAAGTTGCACGGAGATGGCAAGGGCGGCACCGAGAGTCGATGGGAGGACGGCGATATCACCAGGGCACTACGCGGACCGGCCCTCATCAATCTGTCTGAGCTCAACGCCGCCGGAGCAGAAACTCTCTTTGCGTTGCATGGGCTCCTCGACCGGCATCAGGCGCTCGAGCTGCCGACCGGCGAGATGGTGCGCCTCCGCTCTGACGTTCGCGTGTTTGGCACGCTCAATCCGACCGATCTCCGGGACTACGCCGGTACCCAGACCCTCAACAAGGCCTTCTCCGATCGCTGGATCATCTGGGAGAAGGACTTCCCCGAGGAGTTGGAACTCGTGAGCATGCTGCAACGTCGTCATCCGGACTTGAAGCCTTCTTTTGCGGAACCGATCTCCAAACTCGCTGTCGAGGTCAACGCGTCGTTCAGTTCGACTGACTCGCACACGAGGGTGGAAACTCCAATGAGTCTCCGGACGGTCTTGGATCGGCTCCCAGCCGCTCTGCGGATATACGCCTCGGCCGAGGACCCGCTGCGCCGGGCGTGGGAGGAATTTGTGCTCCCTCACGTCGACAAGTTCGACCGCGATCACTACGACACCGTGTGGTCTGCCGTCGCTCGCAAGGGCCCGGCAGAAGCCCCCTACAAGACTCCCAAGAAAGGATGATCCATGCCAACGTTTGACGTTGTCTCCCAAGTAGATATGCAAGAAGTCCGCAACGCCGTAGATCAGGCAGCGCGCGAGATCGTCAACCGCTACGACTTCAAAGGCACCGATACCAAGATCGACATCAGCGATGAAGGCATCTTCCTCGAGTCGAGTGCCGACGGACGTCTCGAGGCTGCCATCGACGTCCTCAAGGGCCGTCTGGTGAAGCGCAATGTATCGCTGAAGTCGATCGCCGGCGGCGATATCAAGCCCGCGGCAGGTGGTCGATCGCAGGCTCTGTTCACTCTGACCCAGGGCATCCCGCAGGATGCCGCCAAGGAGCTCTCCAAGGTCGTTCGGGATGCCAAGCTCAAGGTCCAGGTACAGATCCAGGGTGATCAGCTGCGGGTCCAGGGCAAAAAGCGTGACGATTTGCAGACGGCGATCCAGCTGCTCAAGGAACTCAACTACAAACTGCCGCTGCAGTACGTCAACTTCAGAGACTGATCGGCTTGCGGTAGAACACGAGTTTGTACAGAGGCTCGAATCCTTCGCCGCGATACAGCCGACCGGAGCCAGGATTGTCAGCCTCGTACATGACCTCCGCCCATTTCATACCCCAGCCCGCCATCGCCGCCATACCGGCGCGCATCAATGAGCTCCCCAGGTGACGTCTCCGGTGGTCGGGGTGGACCGCAACCGGCTCAAATAGGCCAGTTCGGTTGAGTTCATCTGGCCAGGTGACGCAGAACGCAGCCAATGCACCGTCGGGCGCCTCGACAAGCAACTCACGATCAGGGTGGTAACCCGGCGATTCCATCACCCGTCGGTACAACTCGGGTGTCCACGATGACCCAAAACCTGCCGAATGTAGCTCGGAGACTGGTCCCGCTTCTGCAACGCCGCGCACGGTTCTGATCGTGTAGCCGTCCGGAAGCTCGGGTGGCTCGATGTTGGTCAGCGAGCGACGGCTCAGCATGGCGACTTCGGTGTCCTGGGCGACCCAGCCCAATTTCTCGAGTGTCGTGGTTCGCACCGTGTCAGCCTCGAACGCGTCGGTCTCTATCGCCTCGGCTTCGGAGTTGCCTGACTTCATAAGGGCTAGCAGTGTTTCCTCAGACCAAAGGTTCATCTCGCGCTCAAGACCGGGCGCCGATGTGCGCGCGACCGCGGCGAGCTGGGCGTCGAACCCGCCGCCACGCGGATCCAGAAGCGTCCAACCGGCGATCGCACCGTCATCGTCTTCCCAGATATGAACCAGTTGGCGCGGGTCGTCGCGACGGAGGGCGTTATAGATGCGGTGCGGAACATCACCAGGGTGCATCATTCCCATCCGACCGTGCTCTTTGATTTGGCGTGCGGTGAACTCCTGGAGCCGCACCAGATCGTCGTCGCCCCGGAAGGAAGTTCGCTTCATCAAGCCTCCAGAGCTATCGAGGCTGCCTCCGCCAGCGATGCGGCGACCGGAACGCCGAGTGCGTCAAGTTCGGCCCTGTGGTGGCTGCCACCGTCGTAGAGAACACAGGGAATGCCGATGGCGATGGCTGCATGCGCATCGTCGAGTGCATCACCGATCAGCACCGTGGATCCGTTGCTGCCGAGCTTGTCGATATGAATCTCGAGCAGCCGCTCTTTGGTCTCGCCAGCATCCCTGGTGTTGCCGTCTACCCGCACCATTGCCTGGTCGAGACCGTGACGAACAACCTCGGGTACCAGATGTTCGTGCCACCACATTGAAAGGATCGATTGGGTCGAGCCAGCGGCCGCTACTGCCGCGACCGCCTCTGCAGCATCGGCGGTCAGCGGAATCCGGTCGACCGCATCGGAATAGACCGCATGAAATGTAACGTCGATGCCTGCCCATTCAACGTCGGTTATGGGCCGATCCAGCAAGTGATCGTAAAACACTCGGACTGGTCGCGTGTAGTGGGTGCGATAGTCGTCTGCGTCGATAGGGCCCTCTCCCAATTCCGCAAGCGAAGCGTTTACCGCAGCGACGACTACGGACAAATCGTCCACAAGCGTGCCGTTCCAATCCCAGATGACGTGGCGCATAAGGCTGGACGGTACTAGCGTCGGAAGTCCGCCGAAACACAACCGGGTGTTGACAAAGCGACTTCCCGGCCCCGATTGAGGATATGCGCAACTACCAAACAGGCGACAAAGATCTAGACCGCCAGATCGACGAGTTAGTCCGCGACGCTGTGGCAAAGCACGAAGGACATGCGCACGACGATGACATCGTGCGCGAGATGATGGTCTCGGTCCTCAAGATGCACCGTGATGACACCGACCGCGGTGATCTCAAGATCGTCAACAGCGCCCTCAAGGAACTCCGCTACTCGTTCCTCGTCTTCTCACGATATCGTGAGACACCCAAGGTCACGGTCTACGGTTCGGCGCGGACCGCCCCGGAGCACCCGAACTACCAACTGGCGGCACAGTTCGCCAACCTGATGGCCGACACGCATCAGTGGATGGTGGTAACCGGCGCCGGCCCCGGCATCATGGAGGCTGGCAATCTTGGTGCCGGAACCGACTACGGGTTTGGGGTCAACATTCGGCTCCCCTTCGAAGCGGACCCGAATCCGTATGTTCACGAGAGTCGGTTGATCAACTTCAAGTACTTCTTCACCCGCAAGCTGATGTTTGTGAAGGAATCGGATGCCTTTGCGGTGTTTCCTGGTGGCTTTGGAACACAGGATGAGACTTTCGAGTTGCTCACCCTCATCCAGACGGGAAAGTCAGATCTTCACCCGATTGTGCTGATGGAGGCACCGGGAACCGGCTATTGGGATGAATGGTTCAAGTTTGTGGGCGCATTGCGCGATCAAGGCATGATCGCCCCCGATGATCTGAGTCTCTTCACCTACACAAACGATGCTAAAGAAGCCGCAGCTGAGATTCGGCGTTTCTACAACAACTACCACTCGCAGCGCTACGTCGAGGGCAAACTGATCCTGCGACTCAAGCACGCACCGTCACAAGAATTGCTTTCTCAACTCAACGATGAGTTCTCTGACATTGTGGTGAGCGGTCGAATTGAGAGCATCCCGGCGACACCTGCTGAGGTCGCCACGGATGACAATACCGACCTACATAGGATCCGATTGCACTTTGATAGACGCCACCTGGGACGGCTCCGTTTGCTGGTAGATCGGCTCAATGCCGGTGCGCAGGATTCATCACCCTAGGACGACGGTAAAATGGGCTTCACATGCGCGAAATACTCTCCGACCTCGTGGCTGAGCAACAGGCCCTAGACCAGTTCCTACAGCGAATCAATGAACGGCAATGGAAGCTGCCAACGTCCGCCCCTAGATGGAGCATCAAAGACGCCGTTAGCCACCTCGCTTACACCGAGCGTTTTGCTGCTCAGGTGCTCGCCGACGGCAGCTCTGTCATCAAAAAGGCCAAGGTCGGCGATATCGACGCTTGGACGGCCCTCGGTATCAAAGAGGGCAGGGAAATGCGGTATCAGCAGGTGATCGAGTGGTGGCGCAACAGCCGAGCCGATGTTGTTGACGCCTTGTCCCGGATGGAGGGAACCGAGCGGGTTCCCTGGATCAGTGGCGACATGAGCGCTCGGGCCTTTGCGACTCTCCGTCTGATGGAGACGTGGGCGCATGGTCTGGATGTCAAAGATGCCATGGAGGACATCCTCACTTACGACGAGGAAGAGGAAGACCCTACGGCAGACACCTCGCGGATACGCCACGTTGCCTGGCTGGCCCATCGCATGCTCCCCTTTGCGTTCGCAGAAGCGGGCGAGGAGTTCCCCGAGTCCGGTATCCGCCTCGAGTTGATGGGGCCACGCTATGCACGGTGGGTCTACGGACCTGAGGATGCCGAGGACGTCATCAAAGGTGTAGCCAGCGAATGGTGCCGGATCGCGGTCCATCGAATGGATTCCATATCGACATCGCTCAAGACCGAGGGTGACAAGGCTGAAACGGCGATCAGGATCGTCCGCACCTACTAGTGGTGTGCTCGCCGGAGCGCTGGGTAGCATCTTGCCCATGAAAACCCATGACAACGTCGCATCAGCATTCGACCGAACCGCCGTCAGGTTCCACTGGGCAAGCGCAATTGCGATCCTGATGCTGTGGCCGATCGGGAAAATCATGGCCCACACTGACGATGCGCCGAACTCGGTCCTCTACCCGCTCCATGTCATCATCGGACTCGGGGTGACGTTGGCCACCATTGCCAGAGTCGTGTGGGCGCTTCGCCACCAGCGGCCCGAAGCGCTCGAAATGCCGCGTTGGGAAAAGACCCTCTTCGTTGCCAACCACTACCTTCTCTACATTCTCCTGCTCGTGCTATCGCTCACCGGGATTGTGATGCTGGTTTCCGCCGGAAGTCTCGACGCTATTGCGTTGCGAAAAACCGACGGACCGAAGGATCAACATGAGCTCGCATCCACTCTGTTCGCCGTCATGTTTGTTGTGCACGTCGCTGGTGTCACTTACTACCACGTCAAGCATGGCAAGACCCTCAAGCGGATGGGTGTGCCCGTCGCCCGCTAGCCGCACACTCGACGCCGCCCAGCACCAACGAAGGCGATGAGGTTAGGCGGCTGCTTCGTCACAACCAGAAGACGGCGTCATCGACGTTTGCATGCGCCCCCATGGGAAGCCGCCGAACGCGACGACGGGTGCCACCCCGGAGAGGGACGGCACCCGCGCTTCGCTGATCGATCAGGCGTTCGAGGTGACCAGTTCCGACTCGTCCCTCGGTATCTCCAGATCTTCTGGTTCGACAACCAGATTCGGCAAGATCCGATCCAGCCAGTTTGGAATCCACCAGTTCTTGTCGCCGAGCAGCTTCATCGTGGCGGGCACGAGAAGCATGCGCACGACGGTGGCGTCGATGGCGACTGCCGCAGCAAGTCCGAGACCGAGGATCTTGATCGTCCTCAAGTCCTCGAGCATGAAGCTTCCAAAGACGAAGACCATGATGAGGGCAGCAGCAGAGATAACCCGGGCGGTCACCGCCAGGCCGTCGGCCACGGCGTCGCTGTTTTCTCCGGTCCGGTCGTACTCCTCACGGATCCTGGTCAACAGGAACACCCCGTAGTCCATCGAGAGCCCAAAGACGATGGCGAACAACATCATCGGTATGAACGGCTCAATCGGCCCGGGCTGGATGCCGAGCAGATCACCACCCCTGCCCCACTGGAAGACCGCAACGACGATGCCGTACGAGGCACTTATAGCCAGCAGGTTCATCACAACCGCAGTGGCCGGCACGAGCACCGAGCGGAACACGACCATCAGGAACAGGAACGAGAGGACGAGCACGGCTCCATAGAAGTACCAGATCCGCTCGGCCAGGTAGTCCGACAAGTCGATGTTGGCAGCAACCGAGCCGGTGACCTTCAACTCGGTCCCCAAGTTCTGATCGATCTGCGGGATGACGTCGTCACGCAGGTGATGCACCAGATCACTGGTCGCTTCGTCCTGTGGTGCCGTCTCGGGGACGATCTGCCAGAGAACCGCAGTCGGCTGTTCCGGGTCGTTGGGGATGGGACCAGCCACCGAGGCGATTCCTCCAACCTGCTCGAACGGGTTGCCCGCGGACTGGAGTGCCTCCACACTCGCTCCCTCGGGGAGTTCACTGATGACGATCAGGGGGCCATTTGCTCCAGGCCCGAAGCCCTCGGTGAGGAGATCTGATGCTTCCCTCGTCGTCGTCCCCTCAGGGTCGTTGCTGGCGTCGGCGAAGCCAAGCTGGATCGACAAGACCGGGATGGCGAGAACCACGAGGAAGACGGTGGCCGTCCCGACAATCATCCACGCCTTCCGCTGGACATAGCGACTCCACCGGTAGAAGAAAGTCTCCTCCATCGGCTTGTCCGACGAGATCGACACTTCCTTCTTCAGCGGGGCCCAGAACCGCCCGGCGATCACCACGACGATCGCGAGAACGATCGCCGCCCGCAGCACGAGGATGTCGAGGGCGACACCGACCATCGCGAGGGCCACGAGCGCA
>CAXMRC010000061.1:0-1916 GCA_964195945.1 uncultured Gemmatimonadales bacterium | reverse complement strand
CACGACAGCCCTTGGGCTACCTGAACGATTCAGGATCAATCAGGACGAGTCAATACGTGACGAGACAAGTGCCGATATGGGCGGGGAGCCCGCGTCTGGCTGAGTGCTCTGGGTCGGATTCGCCTATGCGGCGAGCTGATCGCAACATCTCCCTGAGGTCTCGGTTGCATCGGAACAGCATCAGGGACCACCCGCAGATGAACACTCCGAAGTTCGTGGGGCACCCCGGCTACGTGGCGCCCTGCCGCGTCCGCCTAGCCCGTCCCGGCGTCATCGCAACCCAGGAGGACTCGTACGGTCAGTCGCAGATCGGCAATCCACGGAGTGTCAAGAACCGGCCGGGTTGAGAGATCATTGATCTTGGCCTCCACGTCGAGGCACATGCTGTCAACGTCGGCGTTGACCCCTTGGTACTCAGCAAACTCGGGAGTCTGCTCGATCTCCTCCAGACTGCCAACGGTATCTGCGACATCAACCAGCCCCTCGGCGGCAACGATGATCCGGGCCAGCGTGTCGACCATTACCTGGTTCACGTCATCGATCGAACCGGGCGGATCGAAAGCCTCGAATCTGTCGCGGACCTCGTACTCAACGATGAGTTGTTGCTCGACAAAATCGACGAACTCCTCCAACGTCGGGTCCGCGATCCGCTCGAAGGTCACAAGAGAAGCCTCAAGATCCGACCCTACGCTCACAACAAGAGCGTTGAGATCCTCGACATACTCAGTTTCGCTCATCGGCCCGCTACCGCATGCCGCAACGACGATCGCGAGGCTCGCGCCCAGCAGAAGAGGCCGTCTCACAGCAAGACCGTCCGCATCGGCATCACCCTCTGACTATACAAGTGCTGTCGGAAAGCGCCTTCCCGCCACTCATATCCCGCAATATGGCCGCCCATATGTGCCGATATGGGCGGCCGTTGGGGGTGCTGCGCCAAGCGCTCACGGTGGCCACTTCGAAGCTCACCAAGAAGCGCACCCTGCGGCCAAACCGGATTGAAGAACTCCGCCCGATGAGCCATCCCACCGCAGGATGCGCCGCCATCATCCTAGAACCAGAAGGCTGGAGGCCATCCGCCGATATGGGCGGGGGTGGGCGTCGGTTTTCGGTTGGTTGGTTTGATTGGTTGGTATGGTCGTTCGATTGTTGCTGTCTTGGGAAGGATTGTGGATCGTGGGTTATGTGAGTGATGGGCCGTTGGATGTTCGTAGGGTCACGGCACCTGAGGCGCCGCCGGATGTTGTTCATTCGAGGTTCGTTGGCGATCTCGAGTTTGCGAATGAGTATCCGACGGCTGGGACGGTTGACAAGCTGTTCGATCAACTCGATTTCCAGCGGGCATGCCAGGTGTTCTTGCGCAACATCACGGCCTCGTCGATGTATGCGTTCAGGCTGGGACTCGCCCGTGATCTGGGTGTCGATGCCCCGTACAAGGTGGCGATCTGGGAGGACCAGTTCGATGCCCAGTCGCTGTTGCTGACCCCGAACTCTGAGACGGTCTACGGCCTCACGTATCTTGATCTGAAGACGGACGGCCCGACCGTCGTCGAGATCGGTCCGGGGGTTCTGGGGTTCCTCAACGACATGTGGATGCGTGAGGTCGTCAACTTCGGTCCGGTCGGTCCCGACCAAGGACATGGCGGCCGGTATCTGGTACTTCCTCCTGGCTACGACGGTCCAGTCCCCTCGTACGGATTCCATGTCGTGCGGCCCAAGACGTACGGCCATTGGGTCGTGATGCGTGGCTTGCGTGATTCGGACGGGTCATCTGCTGAGGCGATCGCCACCCTCAAGAAGTTCAAGGCGTATCCGCTGACGGAGATGGACTCGCCCCGAGAGACGGTGTTCATCAACGCCTCGGGTAAGGACCTCGACACGATCCATCCGGTGGATTCGAGGTACTTCGACGACTTGGC
>CAXMRC010000060.1:0-2087 GCA_964195945.1 uncultured Gemmatimonadales bacterium | reverse complement strand
CTCCGCCAATACTTTCCAAAGGGCACCGACATGTCAATCTTGACCCAGGACGATCTCGATGCCGCAGCACACTCCCTCAACGGAAGGCCTCGACAAACCCTCGAATGGATGACACCATCAGAGAAACTCGCCGAAGCGTTGCAGTGACCCCTTGAGGCGACAGCACATATGGGCGCCCTACACACGACGAGCAGCGATTGCATCGCTGTTGGCCCGAACCGTCGCGGGCCGACGGTTCGGTGCGAAAGCGTCGCTCCGGACCTGGCCGGTGGTCTGACCCCGACGCTTGGATTGGAAAGCGTCGCGATTCCTCCCGTCGACAATCCGACAACGGCGACAATCGAGCGTCGGTTCTTCGCCTGTTCAGGTCAGCAGTGATAGGGAGTCTCGAACGTCTGACTGAACCGCCCATATTGCCTGTGGTCTCTGGGGGTGGACGCAACACTTACGGTGAGAGTTGTGGTGTTTCGTGGCCGTGTCGTTGAGATCAGACCGTTCACCCCTCATCGGCTAGGGTGGTTATGGGCATTCTTGCCCCGGGCGATCGGCGACGGATTGCGGATCGCCGAAAGTCAGTCAACCAAGAGGGAGAGTCCATGTCGTTCTGGGATCGGTTGTTGGAGGAAGCGCGTTCGCTCGGCGAGTCGCTTGTCGAGTGGGCCATTCTCATCGCCGTCGCACTGTTGGTGTTGGTCATTGGCCGGTGGATACTGCGGTGGGTACGGCGGATCGTGGTGAAACTGCTGGGTGCGTCCACGTTCGATGGCGTATGGTCCCGGTCCGGTATCACGAAGGCGTTGGAGTCGTCGGGGCAGACCCCGGCTTCGATCGCGGGAACGATCATCTACGCCTACCTGATGGTTGGCTTGTGGCTCGTTGCAGCAAGAATTCTCCACCTCGTCGCGATTGAAGTCCTCCTTGCACGCCTGCTGGCGTGGCTACCGCTCCTGCTCTTGGCAGCTGTGATCGTCATCATCGCGGCGGCTGTTGCGAGTTGGACAGCCGATCTCGTGCGACCGTTCGCCGTTGACAAGGGCGTGCCATGGTTGACGTGGTTGATTCAGATCTCGGTGATCGTCTTCGGCTTGCTGTTCGCGATGGACCTCCTCGACATCAACTTCGCCGAGGATGTCGTCAAGATCGTCGTGTTCGCCGCATCAATTGGCTTGGCGATTGCGTTCGGTGTTGGCGGAATCGACTCAGCCAAGAAGTGGTGGGCCCTCTACGGGACGCCAGGCCTTTCCAAGAGAGAAGCCGCGCGGGTCAGCGAAGACCAGACCGTTTCCGACAACTAGAACCAGGTGATGGTGGGAGGGAGTACCGATACACCTCCCTCCCACCGCCAACTAGCGTTTCAGTCCCCCGTTCACGTCCGCCCATATCGGCTGCGATGTCAGGGGGTCATTGCAACGCTTCGGCGAGTTTGTCTGATGGTGTCATCCATTCGAGGGTTTGTCGAGGCCGGGTGTTGAGCGAGTAGGCGGCCTGGTCGAGATCGTGTTGGCTGTGGATGGAGAGGTCGGTGCCTTTCGGGAAGTATTGGCGCAGCAGCCCGTTGGTGTTCTCGTTCGTTCCCCTCTGCCATGGCGACTTGGGGTCGCAGAAGTAGACCTGGACACCGGTAGCGACCGTGAACTGAGAGTGCTCAGCCATTTCTTTGCCCTGATCCCACGTCAACGATTCCCAGAGATGGTTCGGGAGGCGCTTCACGGTGGCTTCAAGGGCGACGCGTACGGCGTCGGCGGTGTTGCCGTCCGGGAGCCGGAAGAGCATCACGTAGCGGGACCAGCGTTCAACGAGTGTCCCGATTGCTGTCTTGTTCTTGCCCATGATCAGGTCGCCTTCCCAATGCCCGGGCACCGCCCGGTCCTCAACCTCAGCGGGCCGGGTCGAGATCAGGACCCGATCGAGGATCTGGCCCTTTCCCGACGGTGGCCGCTTTGTCTTCGGTCTGCGGTTGGCCCGCCGGGTCCGCAAATGCTGGGTCAGTTCCCGTTTCAGGCCGCCTCGGGCCTGGACGAACAGCGTCAGATAGATCGTTTCGTGTGACACTCGCATCTCCTCGACACCAGGGTACGTGCGAGCCA
>CAXMRC010000059.1:0-55809 GCA_964195945.1 uncultured Gemmatimonadales bacterium | reverse complement strand
CGACCGCCCTGTCCGCCGCCAAGCGTCTCGTAGTAGGCGAAATCGTCGTTCCCGATGAGCACGTTGTTCATCGTCCCCTGGCTTGCCGCCGGGACCAACTCGGGGGCAGCTTGGGCAAGAGCGCCCAGGAGGGTGTCGGCGATGCGCTGGCTGGTCTCAACATTGCCGGCTGCAACCGCGGCTGGGGGACTTGCGTTGACCAGCGACCCGGCGGGAACCTGCAGCACCATCGGCCGATAACAACCGCCATTTGCGGGAATCGTGGGATCGGTAGCAACCCGCACCGCGTAGTAGAGACACGACCGCGTCACAGCATCGACGGCGTTGATGTTCCCCGCTATTTGTGGGTTGGTACCGGTGAAATCGGCAACGAGATCGGACCCATCGATCGTGACGGCCACACGGATCGGTAGGTCGTCATCCCCCCATTCCATGTAGTCGACGAACTCGAACCGGCCATCGGGTAGTTGCCCGACCGCATGCCGCATCCTTCGCTCCCCGTAGTCGAGCAGAGCATCTGCAACGGCGAGGTACCGGTCGCGTCCCTCAGCTTTCGCTAGTTGACTGATGCGCTGCGCCCCCGCCTCATTGGCACCCAGCTGAGCCGAAAGATCCCCGAGACGCTCGCCTGGTGTCCTGGTCGCCTCCAGGAACGGTTCAACAAATTCGGCGAGCCATTCACCCTTGTGCACCGCGGCCATCGGTGCGACCCGATGTCCTTCCTCAGCGATGTTGACGGCATGCGCGGGCATCGAACCTGGCGCCGCTCCGCCAACATCGGCGTGATGAGCTCGATTAGCGACCCATCCAATCAGAGAACCGTCGAGGTGGACAGGCCGAACGAGAGTGAGGTCGTTGAGGTGGGTTCCGCCGTGATAGGGATCGTTGACCGCATATTGTGTACTCGGCTCCAGCCGATCACCGAACACAGAAAGCACTGCGGCGACCGAAGCCGGCATAGAACCAAGGTGCACCGGAATGTGCTCGGCTTGAGCCAGCATTTCGCCGGATGGTACGAAGACCGCGGCCGAGCAATCCGCCCTCTCTTTGATATTCGGTGAGTAAGCAGTCCGCCGTAGCACCACGCCCATTTCCCCGGCGATGGCGGCCAGCCGGTTGCGGGCGACTTCGAGCGTGATCGGATCGACGTTCACCACTCCACCTCTAGCGCCCCGCTCGCATGCACGACAGCCCGTTCACCTGGAGCCAGGTATGTCGTTGCAGCTGTCTCTTCAACGATCACGGGCCCGACGAGCTCATAGCCAGCGCCGAGCGCGGCACGGTTAACGACCTCGGCAGTGACCTCCCCGGATTCAGTAAGGACCGGTCGAGAGGATCTATCGACCTCCCCCACGGGATTCACCTCGGGGAGATCCGACCAAGTCAACAGCGGTCGGCCAACGCTCTCCGCACGGACCGTGACCACTTCTACCGGGTCGTCGAATCGGGCGAACCCATTCCGTTCTTGGTGCATCCGATGGAAGCGATCGAGCAGAACATCCCAGCCATCGCCTGGCGCGTAGGGAACTGTCGTCTCGTGCGACTGGCCGCGGTAACGCACATCCGCGAATGCCGACGTCGACTCAGTAGTCCCGCCACCAGTCCGTAGCCGCTGTTCGGCGACATCGATAACCGTCGCAATCTCGGTGTCGAGACGTTCGCCGCTCCTGAGAAGGTTGGAGCGGGCGGCATCCGCTCGCGGTGGGCTCAACAGCAATCCCAAAGCTGAGAAGATTCCCGAAGAGGGTGGGACGATGACTCCTGCCATATCGAGACAGCGGGCGAGCGCCGTTGCATGCAACCCGCCTGCACCGCCAAACGCGACCAGGAACCCTGACCGCGGATCGGCTCCTTGCTCAATTGAGACGGTCCTGATTGCGCCCGCCATTATCTCCTCGACAACCGTGATGATGCCGAGCGCAGTCTGCTCCGCGGTCAACCCGAGCTCTTGCCCCACCGCCCCCAAGGCCTGCGCCGACAAGCCGGCTTGAATCGCAAGCGAACCAGCGAGAGACCCGTTTGGGTCGATCCGACCGAGGCGCACATTGGCATCAGTCACCGCTGGCTCCGAGCCGCCATGGCCATAGCAAGCCGGCCCCGGCATCGCCCCTGACGAGCGTGGACCCACTCGGAGTGATCCCCCGCCATCAACCCACGCAACGGATCCGCCACCAGCACCCACAGTGTGTATCGCAACGGAGGGCATCCGACATGGGTAGCCGGCGACCGATCGCTCGTAGAGCACCTCCGGCCGACCATCCTCAATGCGACATACATCGGTCGAGGTTCCTCCCATGTCGAAGGACACCAGTCGGTTCCTGCCGAGCACCTCACCAATGGCGCCGGCGGCCACCACGCCCGCGGCAGGCCCGGACAGCAAGATCGAGGCGGGCAACACCGATGCCTCTGCGATCGGGATGAGACCACCAGATGAACGCATCACCTCAATATCGTGCGGCAATCCCGCTTCGGCCGAACGCGACCCAAGCCTGTCCAGGTAGCGCCCTGTCTCGGGTGACAGGTAGGCATTGAGAATGGTCGTGGAGGTGCGTTCGAACTCGCGGAACTCTGGGGCGACCACGCTCGACAAGGCAATGGGGAGATCGGGCCAGCGGGCCATGATGGCCGAAGCTAGCTCTTGCTCAGCGGCCGCATTCTCGTATCCGTAGAGGAGAGAAATCGCCACAGCCTCGGCCTCGCCCAGACGCGGGTCCACGTCGCCGCTACCGTCCGCTTCGAAACGTTGCGACCTGTCAACCAGAGGGACCGCCCGATCGGCGAAGCTGTCGTACAACGACGGACGGTCCTGACGGCCAATCTCGATGACATCCCGAAACCCAGGACTGGTGACGAGAGCGGTCGATGCGCCACGGTGTTCCAGTAGAGCGTTTGTGGCAACGGTTGTGCCATGGAGGAATCGGTCAGCGTCAATGTCGAGTTGCTGCGCCCCTTCCACAACCCCGACGCTTTGATCGTCTGGCGTCGACGGGACCTTGCCGGTCAGGACCTGCTCCCCGTCCCAACCTACGAGGTCGGTGAAGGTGCCGCCCACATCCACAGCCAATGCTGCGGGAAACTCGGATCGGGTCATGTACCATCACCTGACGTCGCAAGTGAGGTATCGATGTCGGTAACAATCAGCTCCACACCCAATCCGAACGCAGTGAAGTTCACCGTCGGAGTAGAGGTAGGCGGGCCGACCACGTTTGTTCCGAGCCAGCCAACAGACGACCCCCTGGGCCAGGCGCTGCTTGGCCTGCCTGGTGTCGCAAGCGTGTTTTTGACCGCTGATTTCGTCACGCTCAACAAGTTACCCGACGCCAGCTGGGAACCGGTCATTGCCTCCGCCCAGGAGATCCTCGAATCACACTTTGGCTCCTAAGCGCCATCCGTTTCGATAGACAGTCTTCCGCCAGCCAGGGTCCATGTAGATCGGGTTGTTCCCGTCGCAAATTCCTCGTCGTGGGTTACCACGACCATCGCACCCGGATAGGCGCGGAGCGCATCTTCGAGACGTTCGATCGAAGGTAGGTCGAGGTGGTTCGTCGGCTCATCGAGCAACAAAACCCAAACCCCTCTTCCCAGGCCCGATGCGATCAAGAGCTTGCGTGCCTCTCCTGGTGAAGGTATGTCGGTAGCGAGTATCCGTTTCGGGTCGGAGCCGAGGACCGCGACGATCCCGAGCACCCTTCCCTTGCTTACCGAGTCGAGAGACCTGATCTCGGTCACCAGCTCACGAGTTTGGTCCTCGGTGAGTTCCTGCGGTAGGTGCAGGATCCGGTCGGCGGCAAGCGTTGCCGTGCGAAGCAACTCACCAAGAAGCGTCGTTTTTCCCGCACCATTCGGCCCTGCCAGAAGCACCCGATCGTCACGCTTCACAGCTACATCGACATGGTTGGCCAAGACGACGTTGGCCACCGCAAGCTGGCCCGAATGTGAAAGGAGCAACGGGCGACGAGGCGGCTCGTAGTCAAAGAAGAGCTCTCCGCCCAGTTTGCGTTGCATCTCATATCCGGCGGCGGCGGTGCCGAGTCGCTCGGCCTCATCGCGAAGGAGGCTCATCTCGTGTGATCCCTGTCGCTGCCCACCTTCGAAGCGACCCTTTTTCTCCATCGAACGTGCATCCCTATCCTTGATACCGGCCTGACGCAGATCCCTCTGGTGGTGGGCAGTCTTGGTAGCGGAAGCCCGACGCTTGTCGGATAGTCTTCGCTCCACCTTCTTCTGCTCCGACTTCACCCGCTGGTAACCGTCGATCTCCGCCTGCTCGAGAACCTCCCATGCGGCGCGGGCTACCTCATATCCACCCTGCCATAGGGTCAACGTCCCGCCCTCCATCCGGAGAATCCGACGGCACAACTGGTTGAGCACCCCACGGTCGTGGGAAACAATGAGGCCGGCTCCGCGGTAACGCCGCAGCGCGGCCAACAAGAGGTCGCGGGCATTGGAGTCAAGATGGTTGGTCGGCTCATCGAGCAGGAGGATGTCGGGTTGTTGGTGCAAGGCTCCCCCGATCTGCCATCGCTTCCGCTCCCCGGGCGACAGAGTGGGCCATCGCACTAGATCGTCTCGTTGCAGCGCCAATCTGCCCAGCAGAGCCTGAGCTTCTCCGTCCTGGGCCTGCGCCAATAGTTCGATGTTGGCATCAACTGAATCGGCGGTTTGCTGGCAGTGAACGACAACACCTTGGGGTGGGTCAAGTTCGACGGTGCCGCCGACTGGGGTGAGGGCGGCCTCGACAAGTCGAAGCACCGTGGTCTTTCCGGCACCGTTGACGCCAACGATCCCGGTCCAGCCATCGCCGATCGAACAGGCGGCGTCATTGAGAATCGGGACAGCGGTCGAGTATGCAAAAGAGACGTTGCGAAAGTGGATAGCAGGCATGGGGCTCCTAGGAACAGCGATGCACGGTGGCATCGGTGCGGTGGTTTCCTGGAGTTACTAACGCATCCCGACCTTTGTTCGACCGCCTCAAGATACCAGCCGTTCGCCGTACATCGCTACGCCGCTACAGGTCGAAGCTGGATGCGACGGCGTCGCATCAACCCGTGACCGGTGTACATGGCCAGGGCGATCCACACCAGAATGAATCCGATCAGTTCGTCGCGAGCAACGACTTCGTCATATACAAATACACCGATGACGAACTGGAGTGTGGGGGCGATGTATTGCAGGACCCCGATAGTGGAAAGCTTGATTCGGTGGGCGGCCGCCCCGAATAGAACCAACGGCACTGCAGTCGCCACCCCGGTGAGGACAAGGAGGAAGGTTATCCGGGGGCCGGCGGCACCGAACGACCCCTCCCCGCCCAGCCCGACGACGGTGAGAAACGCCAGCGCCGGCACCAGTATCAGAGCTACTTCGACGGTGAGGCTCTCGATGGACCCGAGTGCGTCCATCTGTTTCTTGAGCAATCCGTATGTCGCAAAGGTTCCTGCAAGGACAAGAGCGATCCAGGGTACCGAACCAACGCTCACAGACATGTAGACGACCCCGACGGTCGCCACCCCAATTGCAAGCCACTGCCCCGGTTCCAGCCGTTCGCGCAGAATGACGACTCCGAGAGCCACGTTAAGGAGCGGGTTGATGAAGTATCCAAGGCTCGACTCAACGATGTGGCCGTTGTTCACAGCCCATATGTAGGTGGCCCAGTTGATCGCAAGCAGTGTTCCGGCGAGCAGAAGCCGGCCAAGTACCCCGACGCTCAGCACACGGATTCTTTCCCACGAATGCCGAATGGTGACAAGCGTCGCCAGGAACACGACCGACCAAACGATGCGGTGTGCCAGAATCTCGAAAGGGTCGACAACATCGATTGCCTTCCAGAAGATTGGAAGGACCCCCCACACCAGGTAGGCGCCGATGCCGAATGCGATGCCACGATTCATTCCGGCATTCAAACAGCCTCACCAGGTCCGCTATCCGGCGAGCAGGGCTCCTAGGAATCCGGGTCTTGCATGGCGAGCAACGTGGGCACTGCGACTACCTCTGGAATAGACAGGAGTCTCGTTGACCCATCGATATCGACACCGAGGTCGACGGCGACCGCACCGACCGGTTCTCTTACAAAGCCTTCCTCAACGCCAACCAATAACCGGTAGACGACTTCTATCCGGTAGCGGCCGGGAGATGGTGAATCCACGGCAAACGCTCGAACCCACTCGACATACGACGAGGTCTGTTCGATTGGCGCCGGAGTCCCCACCGGGAGCAGCGTGGCAACCCGTTCCTTCATCGAGGCATCCCCATCGATGGTCAGATAGTCACGAACAAACCACTCCGCCTGCATCACCGCCAGACGTTCCTCGTCATCGACGCTGATCAGCATGAGATCCGCCTCCGAGTACACAGCTGCCGCAGGAACTGCGGCCCCGGGAGTCGCCTCTGCGACGTCTACTACCGCGAGTGTCGTTGCAGTCGATATCGTCATCACGACAGCGTCGTCATCATCGACCACGACGGTCGCATCCCCGGCCAAGAGCCAGCTTGCCACCAACAGGCTGACTCCTATGGCAACTGCAGCTGCGACGACGAGGGCACCAATACGAATCCTTGGGTCTGGTCGTTTGGCGGCGAGAGCCGCCCATGGAATGTGTTCGAGTTCCTCGAAATCGGGTTGATCGGTCATGGCTCGAAGGTACGTATTCGAAGGCCAGGATTCAATAGGTTCGATTCTGTTCGCTCGGCTGGGGCTTAGCCCCCGATGTAGCTCATCTCGACCTTAGGAAGATCCACGGTCGACTCTGAGCGCATCTCGCTGTAGCGATCGGTTCGCTGACTCCACAGGTCGGTGACCATCTGTTTGAGATCATCGTCGGTTGCCCCCGCACGAAGCGGAGCCCGAAAATCGACGCCCCCAACCGCAAAGAGGCATGTGTACAGGACACCCTCCGCGGACAGCCTCGCCCTGGTGCAATCACCGCAGAAGGGCTGAGAGATCGAGGTTATCACGCCAATCTCGCCGCCACCGTCCTTGTACCGCCACCGGCCCGCGACCTCTCCCGAATAGTTCGGGTCGACCGGTTGCAGCGGATACTTCGCCGCGATTGTCTCCAGGATCTCCTGGGCAGGAACAACATCGTCGAGCCGCCATCCGTTGGAGCGACCAACATCCATGAACTCGATAAAGCGGACGATGTGCCCTGTCCCCCGGAAATACTCCGCCATCGGCAGGATTCCGTCCGCGTTCACGCCTCGCTTGACCACTGTGTTGACCTTGACCGGGGTCAGCCCGGCCTGGGCAGCAGCCTCTATTCCATCGAGAACATCCGATACGGGGAAATCGACATCGTTCATCGCCCCGAAAACCTCTGGATCCATCGAGTCGAGGCTCACAGTGATCCTGCGGAGACCGGCATCCGCCAGCGCCTGCGCTTTCCTGGCAAGAAGCGAACCGTTTGTTGTCAGGGTGAGGTCCTTCAGATCAAGCTCAGCCAGATCGCCGATCAGCTCTTCGACACCCCTGCGGAGGAGCGGCTCGCCTCCCGTGATCCGTACCTTCTCCACCCCAAGGTCCTGGAAAACGCACGTGAGACGTGTGATCTCCTCGAACGAAAGGAGAAGCTCCCGCTGTAGAAATTCGTACTCGCGATTGAAGATCTCTCTCGGCATGCAATATCGGCAGCGGAAATTGCATCGGTCCGTTATAGAGATTCTCAGGTCACGTAAACCGCGGCCACGGGTGTCAATAAGGTTCATGGAACGATCAGCCTACCCAGCGCTGGTGGGCACCGATGCCGCCGCACTGCCAATAGCCGCGGGCTCGTGATATGTTTTGGGTATGAGCAAGGCCATAACAGTGTGGCTGGATGACGAAGCGGAGCAGGCGCTCTCGCTAATCGTGTCGACCGGGCTCGCAGAGTCGGCGGCCGTACGCAGGTCTATCGTCGAAACGGCGGCTCGCACCAAGCCGCATCCGTTGGTAAAAGACCCCGACGCTCTTGAGCGAGCACTCGACAAGAGCCACGACCTGGTCGCGGAGATACTGACCACCCAGCGCCCGCCTCGCTGACTCTCACCTCCAGCATCCCGACTCGTTGAGTCTCGGGTCGGATAGAGCCGCGCCGTGTACGGCGGGGTCTACCTGCGGGAGAGCTCGATGAACTCACTGCGGGTACGAGGATCACTCTTGAACGTGCCCCGCATCGCGCTCGTCACCGTCGAGCTGTCCTGCTTCTGGACGCCACGCATCATCATGCAGAGATGCTGGCCCTCGATAACAACTCCGACACCGTGCGGCCCAAGGATCTCCATGATGGCGTCGGCCACCTGGTTCGTCAGCCGTTCCTGCACCTGGAGACGCCTCGCATACAGATCGACGACTCTGGCGACCTTGGAAAGACCGATGATCTTGCCCTTGGGCAGGTATGCCACGGCCGCCCTGCCAAAGAACGGAAGCATATGATGCTCACACATCGAGTAGAACTCGATGTCCTTGACCAGAACCATCTCGTCGGCACCTTCGGCATCAAACACCGCGTTGTTTACTACCTCGCTCAGCGAGGTCGAGTATCCGTTCGTCAGAAAGTCGAGGGCCTTGGCAACCCGCAGCGGCGTTCGAACCAAACCCTCCCTATCTGGATTTTCGCCAATCTCCAGTAGCTGGGCTCGAACGATCGATTCGAGCTGGGGCGCATAGACGTCGCCTGTCTGATCGAACTCGGCCGGTCCCCGTGATTCGTATGGCATCGCCAGCCGAATCGAGGTGACCGGCTTGACTGCTTCGGCGGCGGCATCGACGCCAAGCATCAGGTCATATGCCGTCTTACCGGAAGCCGGATCGGTCCACGTCGGCGCTACATCCGCAATCGGGATCGCCACGTGTGGTGCCTCCGATGCAGCAGGGTCCGGCAGTTGCCAATCCGCAAACTCCGCTACCAGATCGCCGTAGTAGACGACATCCAAATCTATGGTGCGGGGGGCGTTCTTGTCCTCGCTCCGTTGCCTACCAAGGACTTCCTCGATGTGACGTAGCTCGCTGCGGAGCTCTTGTGGGTCAAGATCGGTGCAGGCAAGCAGAGCCGCATTGAAGAAGTCCGGGGAGTTGTCGGGGCCGCCTACCGGGGCGCTTTCAAAGAACCGGCTGACCTTCTTGACCTCAATGCGGCGGTGCCGGCGCAGCAGCCGTATGGCTTCTGGCAGGTGTCGTTCCTTTTCGATGTTGGAGCCAAGCGAAATGATCGTCTCCACGAATGCGGACTTGCTCATAGGTTGTCTTGTCCCTCCGGATTCGGCGCATTGTTGCGACGGCGCCTAATCGTGATCCCCACGGATCGGGCGTGCCGAAGTGCACCTGGCTTCTCAACTGTCATCTCCACCTGCATGATTCGGGTGTCCATCTCAAAACAGATGTCCACGAGTTCCTGGACGAGACGCTCCACCAACATCGGCTTTCCTTGCTCGATGTGAGCAATCAAAGCCTTGGCCACGGTCCGGTAGTTGACTGCGTCGACTATTTCGTCACTCGTGGCCGCCGGACGGGTATCCGCCCACAAGATCCCGTTCACCAGGATTTCCTGTGCATTGACACGCTCCTCGGGATTGATTCCGAGAATCGCCGGGACGCTCAAGTCTTTGATGAGGATTCTGTCGAGTTCCATATCACCCCAGAGTAGAGATGTTCCTTAGGTAGCCGCGGTGAAGGTGCCGTTGCGATGCTCTAACGCTGGACACTCTCCCCGCATTCCGCCGTGGATCGTCCTTTTGCCGGACGAGGCCGGCCGACGGGATACCAAGTCTCTTCTTCCATGAGGTGAATGTGGTGACGGCAAAGGCGCTGGATCGAGCCGACGCTAGCGAGCACGACTGTGTGCTGCGCGCGATCGTTCCCTCCCCCATCATGGATTGAAGCGCACGGGACGTTTGAGACTGACATCCCCGAGTCAACCTACGGCGAGACTATGAACCGGATACCGGGATGGGTGAAGCGCACCGGGGAGGCGACACTTTCAGGTGATCTGGCCGCGGACGCCAAGACCCTCGCGCTACCGCCCCCACTCGATCAGGTGTTTGCGGGTCGACGGGCCGCGGAGGCACCGAGGCGATAGAGCACCGCCGCGTCAACACCGACGGCAAGGGCACGATCCGAGTCTCCACGAGTCACGCGGATGGTGTGTTCGAAATCCTTATCGCTGACAACGGTCCCGGTATACCGGAGGCCATCATCGAGGGGATCTTCGAACCGTTCTTCACCACCAAGGATGTCGGAAAGGCCTCGGGCCAGGGTCTATCAATCGCTCATTCTGTAGTCATTCTGTAGTCATTGACAAGCACCAGGGCGACATCTGGGTGGAGAACGGCGACCCCGGTGCCGTCTTTGCCATCCGACTCCCGGTTGAGGAGCCCAGCAACACAGCTAACGCTGCGGTCGCTTAGAGAACAAGCAGGACAACGGCCAGCATCGCCAGTCCGACCCCGGCGAGCTGAGTTCGGGTGAGACGCTCGCCAACGACTATCACCGCGGACAGCGCCGTCACCACCGGATAGAGCGACGTCAGAACCGACACAATGCCAAGCGGACCACGCTGCAGTGCCACCGCAACAAACAGATTGGCGCCCATGTCAAGCAGCCCCGCAGCCGCCACCCAGCGAATCCCCTGGCGATCGGGACGGGACCGGGTTTCAAGGGATCGGTGTAGAAGAAACGCCATCGGGATGGTGACAGCACGGGCCCCCAGCAGCGGCCAAAAACCGCTCGCCTCGCTCGTTTGGGCGATCGCGATGAAGAACACCGCAAAACCGGTTCCCGCACCGAGGGCCATCGCCAACAGCCGGGGACTGAGCCGCTGGGTGGAGCGCTCCCCTGCGATCGTCGCGATGGCAGCCAGCGCGACGACGACACCCAGGACCGCAAGGGTCGACAACGATCCCCCCGTCGCCAGGTCAAAGACAACGGGGATAGCCGCAGTGGTAGCGGCTGTAAGCGGCGAAACAATGGACATCGTCCCCTCAGCGAGGGACCGATAGAGCAAACCGACCCCGATCACCCCGCCAAAGCCCGCTACCGCGCCCCAGAGAAATTCCGCGGACGTCACCGATTCGGCCGGGAACAGGAGCAGACCACCACCCAGCGCCAACAGGCCAATCGACTGCGACCACGCCGTAACCCCCCAAGCCGGCAGCCGCTTCGAAGCAAACCCACCCGAGAAGTCGGCAAATCCATAGAAGACAGCGCCACCCAGCGCAAGAACGAGAGTCATGCCTGAGACGCTAGTCCGCCTGCTCTGCAGGCAGGTTCGGGCCGCGGGATCCCCCCGACCTCAAGCTGCCCGAAGGGCAGGCGGGGACTGACAGTGGGGGTGCCCGAGGGGGCGGGCTGAAATCCCGGCCCCCTCGGAAGTGTTCGCTGCGGCTTGCCGGAGCGAACACAGAAGACGTGCGGCCAAAGGCCGCATCAGATACGAGCCGGAGCCCAGGGGGCGAACGGCGAGAACCTCGTCGGCACCCTGCTGCCGACGAAACTCAGAAGGGATCCGGGGCGCCGGGGTGGAGCTTCTTGTACAGGTCGACGGCCTCGTCGATGTAGTTGACGCCACAGACAAGGGCCACACTTGAGTAGGCCGAGCATTCACCGGTCTTGATATAGGCGAAGGCTCGCTCGGCCATATCTGCCATCAGATCTTCATGTGACTTCGCGTCGGGCACAACCGGAAGCCTCGAAACAACATCCTCGAATACCTCAGGGTTCCAGTCTTTGAACTCGGTTGCGACTGTTGCTGCTTCTATGACCAGCTCTTGATTGACCGCGTCGACGACTTGAGCCATTGTCGGGACTCCGCAGGAGATCGCAAGGTCGAGACGAGCGGCCGCGGCGGGGATGCGAAGGCCAGCGTCGGCGAGGACTATCACGTCACCGTGGCCGGCTGTTGCGATAAGATCGAGTAGCTCGGGGTGAAGGACTCCGCTTCTTTTCATTGCCGTTCTCCGTCCTAGCTTGTAGACGACCTTGATGCACAAATGTGCCGGGCTGGACAAATGCTCGCGGGAGGATGATACTTCCTGGTAATGGTTGAGAACAATACCCGCCGGGAACTAGCAATCAGGGCGGCCTGGCTATATCACGAACGAGGATTCAATCAACAAGCCGTTGCAGACCGCCTCGGCATATCTCGCTCGACCATCAGCCGTCTTTTGGCCGACGCCGAGCGGGAAGGCATCGTCAGGGTCATGGTCACCGAGTCCCTGCCCGAGACGGCTCGCCTTGCTGAGGCACTGATCGAGGAATACGGCCTGGAGGGGGCGACCGTAGAACTAGCCCTCGAAGGCGAAGCCCCCATGGACGCCGCCGGTACCGCAATGGCGCGGCGCCTGGAGAGCCTGGTGGCTGCCGGTCCGATGACCATCGCCGCGGGCTGGGGCCGTACCCTTGGCAAGGCCGCCCAGACCGCCCGCAGCCTGCACACTTCAGGAGTTGTTCTCGTCGACGCCTTTGGGCATACCACCACCGATGACATCGCCCCCGCCGTAGAGGTAACCAACAACCTCGGGATGAAGTTCGGAGCGCGGGTAATGCATATGCCTTCACCTGGATTTGCCCCCAGCTCGGAAATAGCAGCCATGTTCTTCGAATCAGAGCCGGTGGCCACAGCCCTCGAACGTGCCAGAGCTGCCGATGTCGTGATGGTTGCAGTCGGTGTGGTCGGCCCCGATTCGTTGCTTCTCAGCGCCAGCTACATGAAGCCCGCAGTGATGAAGAGGATCATCGATGCTGGAGCAGTTGGTGAGGTCTTTGGTCGATACTTCGATGGCGAGGGAAACGCGGTCGAACCCGATGCCCTGCACCCGGTCTCGCTCACCCTCGACGACCTGCGCTCCTCACGACGCGTTATCGCAGCCGCAGGCGGTAGGGAAAAGACCGCAGCGGTCAAAGGTGCGATAGCGGCCGGAATCGTTGACGAGCTTGCCATCGACGACAGCCTCGCCGAAGCCCTCCTCGAGTAATCGCCGTGATCGAAGATCACGCCTCCGTGACCGCCGGGTTACGCCGTGTCCTTGCGGTCACGCCGAAACGGCCGCACGGAACCCGGCTGCGGTCTCAACAAGATTCTCGCCACGATGGAGATCTCCGCCAATCAGCAGAGCAACGTCGTTGCCGTAGAAACTCTTTATCTCCTCAACCCGGTCGAGCGTCATTCCCCCACCGGGTGATGGCATGGCAGCAGCGATCCCGCCGAGTGGCTCGCCAAGGCCATCGGCAACAGCACGACACTCGTCCTGGGTAAAGCTGAATCGACCGCCGTAGTTGGGGAATACCGAAAGATCGGCACCGGCCAACCGCATCAGCGTGCCATAGAGCCGACCGTGGGCAATGCCGTTCTCCGGAGATGCTGAATACGAACCGAGGAACGCCGGATGACCCATGATGGGAACCGCCACATCATCTCGAGAGGCAACATGTCGCATGTGGTCGAAACTTGTTATGCCGGGCAGGATCAAAAGCCCGCCGGCTCCGGCGTCGATAGCCGCGGCGACCCTCTGCTCAAGCAGATGATACGGGGCGTTTACGCTTGGCATGTAGATGGCGTTGAGCCCCGTCTTGTCGTTGGCCTTGGCGACGGCTTCTGCACACCGACCAACGCGTTCCACGAACGGCGCAAACGGCTGATTGGCGAGGCTGTGGTCGTCCTTGATCATGTCGATGCCACCAAGCGCAAGCTCGTATGCAGTTTGCGCAAACCGTTCTGCAGACAGGCCCATCGGCTTGATCGCGGTCGCTAACAGCGGACGGTCCGGCGCATCAAGAATCGCACGCAACCCGGCAACGCCGAAGCGGGGGCCAGTGAAGCGTTCCAACAGAGACCCGGGGAAACTGAAGTCGACCAAACGGATCCCCGGCAACAATGCGCTGTTACCCCACAACACATTCAACAATTGAGGCAGCTCATAGCCCGTTGTCTCAACGGCGTAGCTCACCGCCGCCCTGACCATTCCGCTGTCAACAACATCGATGGACTCAATCCGCCCGACGATCTCTCGCTGGATGTCATCGTCGGGAACAAGGTCGGCAGGGAACTCGATGGTTTGTTCAACGCGTAGCGCGTTGACTCTCTTCTCGGCTTCGGTCACGTCCCCAAAGAACTCGTAGACCGCGTCGATCCGGTCCCCCGTCACCGACAGCGTCGTGGGCTCAATCACTACAGCGCCTCTGCCTTGGCCAGGCTGTGCACTGCTTCGATCCGAACGGCCGCGAGATCAGCATCTGAAATGCCAGTCGAACGCCCCAGCAACTGTTCGACGCCTCGCACCAGAGCGGGCGCGTCGAGTCCGTATTCGCTCATCAGATACTGCTGGCTCGCACCGTGTGCGTAGGTGTCCTGCAACCCCAGACGCACGAGCCTTTTCCCTATCGCGTTCTCCGCCATCAATTCGGCTATCGCCGATCCGAGGCCACCAATGACGGTGTGGTTCTCCAACGTGATCACGCCGTAGCGAGAATTCCGGATCGAATCCAGAATGATCGGATCACCAAGTGGCTTGTGAGTTGAGACATGCAAGTGGGTCATGCGTACTCCGGCCGCAGCAAGGGGGGCGGCGGCCCGCATTGCTTCTTCCGTTGTGATGCCTGCAGTGAGAACAGTGACGTCTTCGCCCTTGCTGAGCACCCGCACCCGATCGAGTCGCATCGGCTCATCTTTGGGAAACAACCGCGGGACCTCGCCGCGCAACATCCTGATATAGACCGGTCCGTCGACAGAGTGAGCGATGTCGAGAACACTCTCCACCTCAGTTGCGTCACCCGTCTCGAGAATGGTCATGTTTGGTGTCGCCCGCATGATGGCAACGTCCTCGATGGCCTGGTGGGTGACCCCGCCAGGGGTAGTAATGCCCGGCAGGAACGCAACAAAACGAACCGGGAGGTTGGGATAAGCAATGGACATGGCCAATTGGTCGTACGGGCGCCGGTAGATGAAGACAGCGAACGTATGGATCCACGGTTGGTAGCCCTCACGCGCCAACCCTGAGGCGAAGCTCATCATGTTCTGTTCGGCCATCTTCAACGGGAAGAAGCGATCTGGATAGGTATCACGCCACTTGCCCACTTCACTGGAGTTGGTGAGGTCGGCGGTGAGCACGACCACCTCTGGCTTGTCCTTGCTCCATTCGATAAAGTTCTCTACGTGAGGTCGTTTGACGATTTCCATGTCACTTCACCATCTCTTCGTAGACCGCCTCGTACTGGGCCCGCTCCTCCGGAGACGTGAATCGCAGGTAATGCAGAAGTGGTGCCCTCTCCCCAAACAGAGGCAGGCCACGGACCGGATCGGTACGGGCAATCACAAAGTGCGGCTTGCCCGTATCCATCGTCATCGCCTCGTCAAGGGCGGCCAGGTCATGGCCGTTACTTTCGACCGCACTTGCTCCAAAGACCCGGATCCGGTTGGTCAGCGGGTCACCGGTCTCAATCTCGTCGAGACAGCCATCGCACTGTTGCCCGTTGGCATCCACAATGACACGAAGGTTGTCCAATCCGAATCGGGACACCGACTCGATGGCTTCCCATGTCTGACCCTCTTGGAACTCTCCGTCCGACATCATGACCCAGACGTTGCCGGTGTCACCGCGTAGTTTGCGGGCAAGAGCGATGCCGCCGGCCTGGCTCAGCGCTTGTCCCAGGGAGCCTGTGGTTGTCTCAACACCTGGTGAGTGTTCGGCGCCGATCATCTCGACAGTGCTGCCGTCTTCGTTGAAACGGTCTAGCCCGCTCTCAGCGAGTCGCCCTACCTCGATCAGGGCTGCGTAGAGAACCAGCGCATAGTGAGCCGGCGAGAAAATGAATCGATCGAAATGTGGTTCCTTCGCCCCATTGAATTCGCCTCCACTGATGAAGGTGCTGCCAGCTGCCCCCGGAACTCCTCCGAATCTGCGGGGTTCCAGCGGCGCAATACTCGGACCCAGCTTCATGGTCCGGGTGTAGAGCATCGCAAACATCTCGGCCGACGAGCAAGCCTGGCTCATGTAGCCACCGTTGTTGCGGAGAACATGGTCGAGGACCCTGCGGCGGATACCATCGGCAACGGTCTGAGTTTGTTCTGTCCATTCGGTCACAAGACATCTCCTCTCCTGAAGGCGTCGCGAATCGACTCTTCGTAGGGCGGTTTGAGCACACCGACTTCGGTGATGATGGCGGTGATGAGCTCGCCGGGCGTCACATCGAAAGCCGGATTCCACACGGCAATGTCTTCAGGAGCGGTTGGCTCGGATCGCCATTTCGTCATCTCGTGTTTGGGGCGAAACTCGATCTCGATATCTGCACCGGTGGCGATGGATTGGTCAAAGGTGGAGAGTGGAGCTGCCACGTAAAACGGGATCCCCGCATAGCGGGCGTTGACGGCGTGAGTGAATGTGCCGATCTTGTTGGCGGTGTCACCGTTGGATGCGATCCTATCGGCGCCCACTATCACTGCCTCCACCTTGCCCTGGGCCATGGCGGTGGCACTGGAGCCATCCGGCATCAATGTGACATCGATCCCTGCATCGTATAGCTCCCAGGTAGTCAACCTGGCCCCCTGCAGCAGCGGGCGGGTCTCTGAGGCAAACACCTTGACCGGTTCTCCCAAAGCCGCCTTTGCATAAATCACTCCGAGGGCTGTTCCCCAGCCGGCGGTTGCCAGCCGTCCCGTGTTGCAGTGCGTCATGATCTTGTTGATACCGGCTAGCTCTTGCGCTCCGGCCAGGCCCATCTGCGTGCAAGCATCACGATCTTCCTCGATGATCATTTGCGCTTCATGTAGGGCGAGGCTGCGCATCTCTGCCGGGCCGACTCCGTCAATTGCCACGTCACGGACTCGTCGCACCGCCCAGCTGAGGTTGACCGCGGTGGGTCGGGCGCTACCGATGGTATCGACAAGCTCGTCGAGCACCACAACGGCCGCGGCCGCATCGACAGGCTGGCGCTCATCAAGACCTACGACCATGCCTAGGGCGCCGCACGCCCCTATGGTCGGGGCGCCCCGCACCGCCAGGCGGTAGATCACATCTACAACCTCCGCGACCGAGCGCAGCTCGACGATCTCGAGTTCCGCGGGGAGTTTGGTTTGGTCGATGATCTCGATGTGGTCATCGACCCAGGCCACCGACGGCTGCAGGTCGGCGAGGAAGCCGCCGACCAGCGAGGAACCGGTCATTCGCCCAGCACCTCTGCCCGCACCGTGTCAAACACAGCATTGGCGGCCGTAACCGAGCCGAGGGAGTTGCGATCCTTGATCCAGGTGCTCGCAGTGCGCAGGACCATGGTCGCGGCCTTGATGTGCTCTGCGGGCGGTAGTTCCTGGATGTCGGTGACCTTGGCGAGACCGATGATCCGACGGTTGGCCTTGCAGCCTCCGAAACCAATGGTGTCCTTCTCCACCTGGGCGAGCCAAGCGTCGAGAAAGCTATCGGTCCAGGTCTTGTCGAGGCGCTCCGGCCATAACCTGCGCATCTCTGCGTCAAAGGCGTCCCAGGTCTCCGCGCCCATGTCGGCCAGCCACTGCTGATACTCGGCGGGACGGTCGAGCACGGCTGCCCGCGCTCGTGCCGCCAGGTAGTTGCCGAACAGCGCACCCAGGTCGAAGCCGACCGGGCCGTAGTAGCAGAACTCAGGGTCGATGACCCGGCACTCATCGCCGTCTTCGCCGCGATGAACCATGACCGATCCGGTGTGGAGGTCACCGTGGACGAGAGCCTCGCCTGCCGTCATGAAGCGGTACTTGAGGATGCCGACCTCTGCCAGGAGCCTGGCGTCGGTGCGCATACCCTCGACCTCGGGGATCAGCTCATCAACGTAACTGTTGTTGTCGACATCGATATAGGGCTCGGTGAAGACGAGATCCTCGGTGATCTTGCACAGTTCGGGGTTGATCGCCTCGGCGAGCCGCTCTTTGATCTCGCCCTGGTCGATTGAGAAGAACGATGTGTAGAACGCAAGTGTGGCGACGTACCTGCCCAGTTGAGTTGCCACGCCCTGATGGGCATTGCCCAAATTGAGCTGGATCCGCCACATGTCCCAGCCCATGAGGTACTCCATTGCGAGCACGTATTGATCCTTGTCAACGCCGTAGTAGGCGGGGACGAGATCGGGTACGTGATCCGCGGCAGCCTTCAGGCCCCGTGCCTCGGCGATGACCCGCTCGGGCGTGAGTGGCCAGGCTTCGCCGACGAGCCGCACGTACGGCAACGACTGCTTGAGACAGATGCCGTCGCCGTTGCCGTCCTTACAGACGAACACCAGGTTCAGGTTTCCGTCACCGACCTCGGTTACCTCGAGAGTCGAAGTATCGACAATGCCATCCAGCTTTGGATTGCCATCGATGTATGCCGGGATTGTCGCCGGTGTAAGGATCTCGTATTCAGGGGCCATCGTGCTCCTCCGCTTCTACGCCGGATCGAGCGCGTGTGCGCCCAACGCCGTTACCTCAATGTCCATCCAGGGAAACAGTGGCAGCGAGCTGAGGATCTCGTGAAGCTCCTCGGGGCTGTCAACCCGGTAGAGGGCGATAACCGCCCTCCTCCCGGGAATCCTCCAGATACGGCGAAGCTTGCCGGCGGCCACCAGCTCTTCGCCACGAACTTTCTCTGCCGCTTTGACCTCGGCGAGTCTCGCCGGATCCATGTCAGGGGAGATGTCCTGTTCAATGCGAGCGAGAAACTCCATCGTTTCAACCTCCAGCCGGTGCCGGGGCGACGAACTCGTTTGCTTCTTCAGGTGTCGCACCCTCGTGGATGACAGCACGTAGTCCCTTGGCGACACCGACCGGGTCGTAGTGCTGCCAGATGTTGCGGCCGAGGTTGACGCCAATGGCGCCACGATCGATGCCGTCACGCACGAAGGTAAACACTTCGAGAGCATCATCTGTCTTGGGACCACCGGCAATCACCACAGGCGCCGGGCAAGATTCGGTGATCTTCTCGAAATCCTCGCTCCAGTACGTCTTGACGACCCGGGCCCCAAGCTCGGCCGCGATACGACAGCTCAATGCCAGATACCTGGCGTCGCGCTTTTCGAGTTCCTTGCCGACTGCGGTGACGGCCATCACCGGGATGCCGTACTTCTCGAACTCATTGACTGCCTTTGCCAGGTTGCCAAGCGACTCACGCTCGTATTCAGAACCGACGAAGATCGAAACACCCACTGCGGCGGCGTCCATCCGGATTGCCTCTTCTGCGGCAACCACGAGCTGTTCGTTTTCCAGGGTGGGGCCAACAATGCTGGTTCCACCGCTGATACGGAGGATCACATTCGGCTTACTGGCCGCAGGAATCGAGTTGCGAAGAACGCCTCGTGTTACAAAAAGAGCGTCGGCTATCGGAGTCAGATCCTTGACCGTCTCCCCCGGCTTCTCTAGTTGGCGTGTTGGGCCAAGAAAGTAGCCATGGTCGATTGCCAGGAAGAAACAGTGCCCCGTCTCCGGGCGGATGATCCGCGCCATCCGGCTTTCCATACCCCAGTCCATATCCGATCCTCCGTTCCCCTGATCCTCAGGGTCTAGTTTGAAGTCTTGACTTAGATTGCACATTTGTGCGGCTGCCGCACGTTCGTGCATTGACCGTAGCAGTCGCTCTTTGCAATTCGCAAGCGAACGCTGCAAAACCCATCTCAGATCACCCGTTCGTTGCCACCGTCGATGGGTACATGCGCCCCGGTAATAGGGGCAAAGACATCACCGAGCATTGTGGCAACCACCCGGGCTACCGAAGCGCTGGTTATTTCAATACTCATCAGGTTGCGCCGCTTGTACTCCTCGATTGTCATTCCGTACCGAGCCGCCCGCTCGGCAAGCAACTCTGGAGTCCACAGCGCGGTGTCGAATACAGCATCTGGATGCACCGAGTTCACCCTGATCCCGTCATCAGCCCATTCCAACGCGGCCACCCTCGCAATCTGATTGGCCGCCGACTTCGAAGCCGAATATGCGGAGGCTCCCGGACCGGGCGCAGCAACGTTCTTCGAGCCAATAACCACAACACGACCGCCGCGAGGCGCCTGCAGGAGGAGGGGGTGCATCAGCGATAGCAGCTGAACCAGTCCGTCAACATTGACGGACATGGCGCGACGCCACGCGGCAGGGTCGTGTGCGGAAATCGGGGATGATTCAGGGAAGAGGCCGGCGGCCGCGACAAGCATGTCGACACCGCCAAACCTTGCAACACCAGCGTCGAGACCAGCGGCAATGTCATCTAGCGACGTCAGATCGCACGGGACACCAAGGTACGCGGCATTGTCGGTCATCTCGACGACCTTGGGATCAATATCGAATCCGATCACAGCAGCGCCGCGCTGAAGCAACTCGAGGGCGCAACCCCGTCCGATACCGGATGCCGCACCGGTGACCACGGCAACCTCGCCTGTGAACTCGCCGTCGAAGCGAACCCGGTCGAGCTTGGCTTGTTCCAGCTCCCAATATTCGAGGTCGAATATGTCTCGCGGAGACAACGCTGAGTATCCGCCGAGACCTTCGGCTTGCTCGATGACGCTGATGATCTGAAGGTAGATGTCGCCGGCTGCGGTTGCCGCCGCAAGATCAGGGCCAGCACTGATCATTCCCAGCGCAGGATCGAGCACAACCCGTGGTGCGGGGTCAAGCATCCGCAGCTCCCTGCCCACTGCATGCTCGTCGAAGTAGGCCTCATAATCCTTGGCATAGGTGGCAACATCACGCCCGAGCATTGGCAGCTGCTTTGTCCAGATGACGTGGTCGGGTGTCGCGGGGCCCTGGCGCGCTACAGCCTCGAGATCGCAACGTTGCGAGAACGCCCAACTGGCGGCGTCGTCATGACGGTGCACGAGGAAAGGCCGACCCGCTGCCGCAGAGATGTCGCGCCGCAGCCTGGCAATTTCGACCCGGTCCACCTGACCGGGGACCCCGGAGGGGGTAGGCGACGCACCGTCGACCGCGTTCTTGGCCAAGTATGACTCTGCCTCGGTGACCAGGCCGACCATGCGTTGATAAGCCTCCCGAGTGGTCTGACCGAACGTGAACAGTCCATGGTTCATCAGAACCACACCCAGCGTTTTGTCAGATGCCTCACGCCGAAAGGCGATGGCGGCTGCCCTGGCGGCCCGGAATCCAGACATCGCATATGGGACAACCACTACACGGTCACCGTACAGCTCTCGGACCTTGTCTTCCCCACCAACCGTGTTGGCTATGGCTAAAAGGGCGTTGGGGTGCGTGTGCTGAACAGCGACATCAGGGATTACTGCGTGGAGGATTGCTTCTACCGACGGGGTTGGAGCGACCGCGGTCAGCAGCGACCCACGCAGCTCATTGAGCATTTGGCTATCGGACAGTTTCTCGAGCTCAACGAGCTTGCGAACACGGTCCAGGCGTAGCGGTGCAAACCCGGCAACGTCGATATCGACAAGATCCCAACCGCTCGCCTTCACATACAGGACATCGACGGGGTCGCCGTAGAGGTCGCGCTCGGAGATCTTCACCGACGTGTTCCCGCCACCGTGAAGGACGAGGGCTGTGTCAGCCCCGAGCAGCCTTGACGCGTAGACGCACTCGTCGAGCAGCCCTTCACACGTAGCCTCTTGATCCTCGTTCCATCGGTTCTGCATTACTGCCTGCCGTTGGTCGTATTTTCAGCGGGCGCCGCACCGACGAATTCGGGATACAGCGCCAGAATCGCTTCTTCGCTTGCCTCGCAAATACCGCGTTCCGAGATGATCGCTGTCACATACCGTCGCGGGGTCACATCGAAGCCAAAGTTGACTGCGGCGGCGCCGGGGGTCGCCGTTTCTGGCTCCACATGGCGCCCGTCAAGCCAACCTGTGGCTCTGGTCACCTCGGTACCGTCACGCTCCTCGATCGGAATCTCCTCGACCCCGTCATGAAGTAGCGGATCGAACGTGCTCGAAGGCAACGCTGCATAGAACGGGATACCGTTCTCCTTGGCAACGACAGCCTTCATGTAGGTGCCGATTTTGTTGGCAACATCACCGCTGACGGTGGTGCGATCACTGCCAACAATCACAAAGTCGACCTTGCCGTGCTGCAGCAGGTGGCCGGCGCTGTTGTCGGCGATCACGGTGAAAGGAACCCCTGCCTGTTGCAGCTCCCATGCGGTGAGGCGAGCACCCTGGTTGCGAGGACGGGTCTCAGACACATACACGTGAATCGGAATGCCCGCTTTGTGTGCTGCATACATGGGGGCCGTCGCCGTGCCGTGCTCGACAAACGCCAGCCATCCGGCGTTGCAATGGGTCATGATGTTGACGGTGCGCCCGGTCCGTAGGTGGATCTCGTCGATGATGCCAAGACCGTGTTGACCGATTGCCGCGCAATAGGCGACATCCTCGGCGGCAATGCTCTCGGCGAGTTCCTTGGCCGTTGCGATGCGTTCTCCGTCATCTTCGATGCCCAGGATCTCGCCCAACTGGCGTTGCACTGCCCATGTCAGATTCACTGCCGTTGGCCGGCTCGCTTCGAGCTCGGCACCGGCATCGCGCAGCAACTTGTCGGCGTCGGCCGCGCCCATCCCGGCAGTGGCAAGGGAGGCGAGGTACATGCCGTATCCCGCCGAGACACCAATACAACCTGCGCCGCGTACGACCATGTCGGCTATTACCTGCGTCATCTCGCTCGACGTTCGAATCGAGACCTCTTCGTATTCGAACGGCAATAGCCTTTGCTCGATGGCGACCACCACCCTTGGATCGTTTTCGTCAATCCAGATGGTTCGAGTTGCTGGCTTCTTGGTCACAGCGGAACCGCCGCAACGTGACGCTGCTTCTTGCGCGACAGGGTGAACGAGAACACCAGTGCAACAAAGAGCACCAGGCCCTTGACGATGTCCTGGGAGTAGTACGGGAAGTTCATCATGGTGGTGCCGGTGAGCAGGATCCCGATGAGGATGGCGCCGAGCGCGGTCCCGAAGGCGTTCGCCTTGTTGGCCCCGAGAACCGAGGTTCCGACGAGGGCAACGGCGACGGCGTCAAGGAGCAGCGAGTTTCCTGCCGAGATGTCGCCCTGGCCGATCCGAGAGGCAAGGATGAGTCCGGCAATCGAGGCGTAGACCCCCGACAACATGTAGGCGGCTGCCTTGTAGCGACCGACCCTGGCTCCGGCGAGACGTGCCGCCTCCGGGTTGGACCCGATCGCGTACATGACGCGACCCCACTTGGTGCGGGACAAGAAGAACCAGGTGAGAACCGCGAGGACGGCAAAGATCACGACCGGATACGGGACAGGTCCGAGCGACCCTCTATTGATTTCGAGAAAACCGGGGGTGAATTTGCCGGGGGCTACTGTGCCGTCGCGCAGGATCAAGCCGGAGGACACGGACTGACCATCCACGGGCAAAAGCTTCAATCCCTGCACCAGGAACATCATTCCCAACGTCGCCAGCAGATCTGGGATTCTCAACACGACGATCAGCACGGCGTTGAGGGCCCCGATGACTGCTCCAGCCAGGATCACGGCGATGATGGCGACTGAGCCCTGCTGGGCGTAGATGACCATGGTCATCGCGGCCACCGTCACCGACATTCCGGCGGTGGCACCGACCGACAGGTCGAGCCCGCCGACAACCATGGTGAAGGTGACACCAAGGCCGGCAATGGCAACGACCGAGGTGAACTTGAGCATCGAGAACATCGTCGTCGACAGACGGAATGCAGGGATTGTCGCTGAGAAGTAGACGAAGAACAGAACCGTCACGGCGATGAAGCCGTAGCGAACCACGAGATCGCGGAAGTCGAGCTGCCTCTTCCCAGCAGCCGGATCCTGCTTTGTATCCGGTTTCTTAATCGTCGTTGCCGCACTCACTTACTCAACCTCCGAAAGTCGGCGAAGGATCTCTTCCCGATTGGTCTCAGACATATAGGAATCGTGACGGAGATTTCCATCAAAAAGCACCACGACTCGATCAGCCACCTGCACAATTTCTTCTAGATCGGTCGACATAACGATTACCGCCGAACCTGCTGCCGCAACCTCCCGAGTTTTCTCGGCGAGGTCGAAGCGGGCACCGACGTCGACGCCCTGGAACGGCTCGTTCATAACCATCACCTTCGGCTGTTTGCGGAGCCAGCGGCCCACAACGACCTTCTGCTGATTACCGCCGGACAGTGAGATGACGGGTTCGTCGGCCGACTGGGCGACCACCCCGAAGTCGTCGATGACCGAGCGACCGACCTTGCTCTCACTGAAGGGATTGAGAACACCTAGGTGGGTAATTTCTTGGAGGAATGGAAACGTGGAGGTCATCGCGACACTCCAGTCCTTGATGATGGTGCCTGCCACCCGGTCCTCTGGAACCATATAGACCTCGTCGGCGATGGCGTCGGCCGGTGCCTTTGGCGCAAACACCTCGCCATCGAGTGTCATGTTGCCCGCTTCGAAAGGGTCGGCGCCGAAGATGCCACGGGCCAACTGGCTTCCGCCTGATCCGAGCAAACCGAACACTCCGGTGACTTCACCGCTCCGTATCGAGAGATCGAACGGTGTTGACTTCGGCAGGAGTTGCACACCGCTTAGTTGCAACACGGCATCAGTGCCCCGGAGTTCAACGGTGCGCTCGGGACGGTCTGCCTCGTCGACACCAAGCATCTGGTGGAGGGCGTCCGGCCAGTCAAATGGTGGATTGTGGTCGCTGCGGATAACTCCGTCACGGAGGACCAGGAGGCGGTCGGCGATGTTATCGATCTCACCCAAACGGTGAGAGACATAGAGAATGGCGACGCCTTGGTCACGCAGGTCGCGAATGACCGCAAAGAGGCGTTGCGCTTCTGTCTCCGACAATGCGGAGGTTGGCTCATCGAGAATGAGCAGGCGGGGCTCATGGACGAGCGCACGCGTTAACAGCAGTAGTTGCTGATCGGCGATGGGCAGACCGTAGATGTCGCTGCGGAGGAGGTCCTCTGACCAATCTAGGTCAAGGACGGAGGCGACGTCTTTGGCCTTGGGGATGAGCGACTTCAGCGAAGCCACTCGGGAAACCTCGTTGTTGACGATTCCGTCGAAGAGGAAGTTCTCGGCCACGCTGAGGCCGGGGACGACGCCGTCTGCGATCTTCTGGTGTACGGCCTCTATGCCGTACTTGCGTGCGGTTGTTGGATGGTCGATGTCTATGGCGGCACCGTCGATGAGGACGGTGCCGCCATAGTCGTTGTATACGCCTGAAAGGACTTTGATCAACGTCGACTTGCCGGCACCGTTGGCGCCGAGCAGAGCCGTGACCTTGCCGGGTTCGATTGCGAGATCGATCCCCTTCAGCACCTCATTGGCGCCGAATGACATTGTGATATCTCGCATCTCGATCGCGGTGGTCATCGTTGTCTCTCCCAGAGTTCGATTTGTTTCCTTCGACTAGAAACTGACCGATGGGATCCAGTCCGCTGACTGAACATCAGACAAGTTCAAGGCTGGCAGGCTCGCCCGCAACTCCACCATGTTGGTGATGGTGTTGTCGAGTAGGAACTGCTGGGTGACCAGAACACCTGGGAAGTCGACAAGGCGTGGGCCCTGCTGACCGGCGAGCTCGAGCGCCATGGTGCGAACAACCGCTGCGCCAATCGCGTTGGGGTCGGTGGTAGCTGTTGCCTTCCATGGGCTGTTCTCTGCGGTCATGATCTCAATGTCAGCATTCGAGATATCGATGCCATAAGCGCTGATCGAACCTTCGAGATTGTTCTCGAGAATCGCAGAGACCGTACCCTTGGTCAGTTCGTCGTAAGGGGCAAAGATGCCCTCAACGCCGGGGTTGGCCTTAAGTGCGGCATCGACGAGCTGGGCGTTGTCCGTTGCGACGGCGTTGGTGAACTCACCGACGAAGAACTCCTGGGCCCAACCGTTGCTTTCGGCATAGTCAACCCAAACCACATGCCTGCGATCGAGCGGGGCGATACCAAGAACGTTGACATAGCCAACGGTCATATCGGCACCGAGGTCGATAAGCATCTGTGATAGGACAAGGTCGGCAAGGCTGGCATCGGACTGTTGGGTCTGAACTGCGTCCGGTGCACACTCCTGGACGGCGATGTCATAGATGACAACCGGGATACCGGCGGCGAGTGCGTCGTTGATAAGCGGGCACATCGTGTCGGTCTGACCGTGGTCAACAATGATGCCGGCGACGCCGGAACCAATTGCAGTTTCCATGTCGGTTGCTTGCTTGGCGTTGTCAGCCTGGGCGTCGTATAGCTGGATCTCAAAGCCGATCGCATCACCTTGCTGACGGGCGCCATTGGTCCACTGCTGGAAGTAGTCGCCAGCGCCGCTGTTCTGCACGATTGCGATCTTGACTGGACCCGCGTCAAACGGGGCAGGCATCGCTACGCCCGCAGCAGTTGTCTCGACTGCGGCGGCCGTGGTTGTCGTCGCGTCTTCCGTATCCTGCGAACAAGCCGCAGCTACGAGAGAAAAGGCTACGAGAAGGACCCCGAGCCAGATTCCCTTGCGTGACGTCCTCGTATTTGTATTCATTTTGCTCCTTCTATTTCCGGCGTCTCGCTCGTCGGGTTCTGCTGGATACAGGAGCCCGAACACCTATTGCACAAATGTGCACCGATGCACACAAGTGCACAATACTGAATCGAGGACCCGGTTGCAATCCATTATTGGAAACGGGAGGGTGAAATCGACCTGTGTGCTACACACCATCGGGACGCAGAACAGGCAGGCGATCAGAATGACTCCGGCAGTCGGACCTTGAATTTGGCGCCGCCTAAGGACGAGTCAGATATGCCAACAGATCCGCCGTGCGCCGCCGCGACCGCGCTCACCAGCGCCAAGCCCAAACCGGCACCACCTTCGTTGCGGGTACGCGAGTCTTCCAATCGTACGAACCGCTCAAAGATCTTCGCCCGGTCTTGTTGGGGAATACCCCGACCGTCATCTTCGACGATCAGCACTGCTTCACCGTCGATCGACTTGAGCGATAAGTGCACATCGCTTTCGGCGTAGCGGGCCGCGTTGGAAACAAGATTGCGAACAAGCCGGGTGAGCTGTTGGCCATCGCCGCGCACTCGCACCGCCTCGACTCTCGATACGTCGAATTCCACTTCGTACGGGCGCGATACTTCCGCAAATACGAGGTCATCGATGTCTACCTCTGCCGGTTGGGGCATCTTGCCCTCATCGAGACGCGCCAACATCAACATGTCGTCTACGAGACCACCGAGACGATCCTGCTCATCCAGAACCACATGAGCGGTCTGTGCCCAATCGGTGTCATCGGGATGGGCGAGAGCGACCTCGAGCCTCGCTTTGCTTGCGGCCACCGGGCTACGTAGCTCGTGTGAGGCATCGGAAACGAACTCGCACTGCCGCCTCCGGCTTGCCGCCAGCCGATCCAACATGCTGTTCATGGTCTTGGCGAGATGGGCGACCTCATCGCGACTATCTGGAACCGGAACCCGCTCATCGAGTCGGTCATCGGTAATGCGTTCGACCTGGCTCGTGATGTCCATAACGGGGCGGAAGGCGCGACCCGTGACAAACCATGTCATCGCACCAATTCCGCCAACCAAGAACGGCACGGTCAGAAGGAGAATCCCGCGTAGCGCACTCACTCCAGCTTGCACCGGCTCCAGCGACGAGGAAGCGGTAAGGGTGAGGGTGCCGCTGCTGAGTTCAACGGGAAGGCTCACCGAGGTGACGTCGCCGATCACGCCGACCTCGATGACACCGGAGGTCCCGCTCAGAAGCTCTGGTGGCATCTCATCTATTGAGATTGGGCCACCCGCAATCACCACACCACTGAACACACCTTGCGGGGTCTCTGCCACAAGGACACCATCCTCGTCCAACAACTCAAAGCTGGTCCCACCCGCGCCAACCGGCAGAAAGAACTCGTCTCCCGCGATCTGTTCGAACGCCTTGAGATCCTGGGCCAGCACGTCGAGTTCGGCGAGATCGGCAGCCTCGAGATCAGAAACCCACGCATCTTCAGCTCGAGACAGAAGAAACCAGCCGCCGAGCACCATGGCCAGAGCAAAAACGACCGTGACCACAACAGTGATCCGGCCCCGAACCGACGAAAACCAGGACACGATGGTGTTCATGTGACCACCCGATAACCGACACCGCGCACGGTTTGAATCGAATTGATCCCGAAGGGACGATCGATCTTCTTACGTAGATAGCCGATGTACACCTCAACGATGTTGGGGGGACCGAAGTAGTCCAGACCCCAGACCCTGTCGATCAACTGTTGTTTGGTGACCACTTCGTCCGGTCGTACCGCCAGCGCCTCCAGCACGGCGAACTCCCTCGGGGTCAGTTCGATGGTTTCGCTCCCCCGCTGGCACCCACGAGTCGCCGGGTCAAGCTCGAGATCACCAACGGCAAGCTTGGCTGGCCGTACAGACGTTCCACGACGAATCAACGCACGGAGCCTCGCCAGCAGCACGACCAGCGAAAAGGGTTTGGTGAGGTAATCGTCGGCGCCGGTATCAAGACCCTCCGCCTCGTCGTACTCGCCGCCTTTGGCGGTGAGCATAAGAATCGGCGTCCAGATGCCTTCTTTACGCAATGTGTCGCAGACCCGGTAGCCGTTCATGCCGGGGAGCATTATGTCAAGCAGGATGGCGTCGAATTGGCCTTCGCGGGCCCTCCACAAACCGTCATTGCCGTCATGAGAGATCTCTACCTCGTATCCCTCGGCACGAAGGCCCTGAGCGACTGCCGCCGCCAGATTCACTTCGTCTTCGACTACCAGAATTCGCATTTCCTCAGTATTGCCCAAAACCTCCTGAGAGAAAGCTGAGAATCTGAAACGCCTCTCAGCGAGTCTCAGCGAATCCTCAGGTTCGATTCGGCACAGTCGGGACAAGACAAGCACTTGATGGCGGCACGATCAGCCGCAGAGGAGAAACCCGATGCCCAGATTGATCCGAACGATCGCCCTCACCGGGGCGCTACTACTGGTGCTTGGCGCTTGCGGTGGCGACTCCGCCGAGACCACAACGCCCACCTTGCCCACATTGAATGAGCAGACAGCCGACGCCGAACCGGACGCTACGACGACAACCACAGAGGCTGTCGACCCTGAAGGGGCCTACCAGGAGTACACCGAGTGCATGCGGGAGCACGGCATCGACATGCCCGACCCCAGCAGCGGTGACGGCGGCGGGGTGATCTCTATCGGTGGCGAAGACGGATTGGACTTCGAAGCAATGGAGGAAGCTGGCGCTGAGTGCGACCCGATTCTGGAAGCCGCCTTCGGTGAATTCGAAATGAGCCCCGAGCAAGAGGCCGAGATGATGGATCAGCAGCTTGCGTTTGCCAAATGCATGAGGGACAGCGGTATCGATTGGCCCGACCCAAGTTCCGACGGCAGCATGATGATCGAGCTCGGTGACGATATCGACCCCGAGGCTGTCAATGCCGCGATGCAAACCTGTGCACCGGACATGTCCGACGGCAGCGGCGGCGTGGCAGTCGGAGGAACCCCGTGAGGCCCCTCCTTCGATTCGGTGTCGCCGGGCTTGCGATTGTCGCCATCGCCACCACCGTGCTGTGGACCACCGGCTCCGACGAAGCTCCCGCCTCAACCACCGAGGCGACTCGGTCGACAACCAACGCAACCAACACGGTCACCCGACGCACGCTTGAACACACCGAAGAGTTTGACGGTGCGCTGGGATACGGCGACCAGTTCGCCCTTCCCGGCTACACCAGCGGAACTGTGAGCTGGACGCCCGGCAAGGGCACCGTGCTGCAACCAGGCGACATGCTGTACAAGGTCGACGAGAAGCCCACGTACTGGACCCACGGCGATGTCCCGATGTACCGGGAGTTGTCCTCTGGATCCGAGGGCACCGATGTTGAGCAGTTGCAACGCTATCTCCAGGATGAGGGATACCTCGATACCGATGTCGAAGCGGACGGCAAGTTCGGAGGAACAACCAGGACTGCCGTCAAGGCATGGCAGGACGATCATGGCCTGAAGAACACCGGGCGCGTCGACGGGACTCAACTCCTGTTCTTGCCGTATGAGTCAATTCGTGTTGCGGCAATCCCCAGAATTGGTGAGCCGGCAAACGGTGGTGTTCTCGAGGTGACCGAACCGGCCTTGTTCGTGACTGCGGATGTCAGCGCACGCAAGAAGAAGGCATTTGAGGGCCAACCCGTCATCGAGGTAGAGACCGCAGATGGCAGCAGGTATCCGGCGACCGTCGAGTCAATCACCGCCCAACAATCCCAGGATGCATTCGGTGGACAGAACTACCGGGTGAGACTCCAGTTGGGAACAGTTGGCGACCAGGAGCCTGGCGACGTTTCCATTGAGGCGATCGACGTTCTAGCAGAGGACGTGTTGACCGTACCGGCCCAGGCCCTCGTCGCTCTCGTTGAAGGCGGCTACGCGGTTGAGGTTGACCAGCCGGACGGAACCGGTGGCTATGTCGGCGTCGAAATCGGTGAGTTTGCCGACGGTTGGGTACAAGTGACCGGCGATGTTGCCGAGGGTGACCGGGTTGTGGTGCCCGAATGACGCCGGTCCTCGAACTATCCAATGTGGTGAAGGAGTATCGGGGAAGCCCTCCGGTGCGAGCCCTCGACAACGTTTCCATGAGCGTGGAGTCCGGTGAGCTGGTCGGCATCGTGGGGGCGTCCGGCTCCGGCAAGTCAACGATGATGAACATCGTCGGTACGTTGGCCCGACCCACGTCTGGTGAGATCAGGCTCGAAGGTCGTGATGTTGGCCAAGAACGCGACAAAGCACTGGCAGGATTACGCGCCGCCAGGATCGGCTTTGTCTTCCAACAGTTTCACCTTGTTCCCGGTCTATCCGCTACAGACAACGTGGCAACCGGACTGGTCTATCGAGGTGTGAGCCGGGGCAAACGGCGCCGCACCGCGGCCACCGCACTCGAGAGGGTCGGTTTAGGTCATCGGCTCGATCACCGACCTCGGCAACTATCTGGGGGTGAACGTCAGCGTGTCGCTATCGCTAGAGCGCTGGTTGGAGAACCCGCATTGATCTTGGCGGATGAGCCGACCGGCAACCTCGATTCGCATACCAGTGAAGGAATCCTCGAATTGATCCTCGACCTCAACCGGCAAGGCGCCACCATCCTCATCATCACGCATGATCAGGACATCGCGGCCCGGCTCAACCGCCGCATCGAGCTACTCGACGGCCGCATCGTCGTTGACGAGCGCAATGGAACGCCAGAGGACGTGACGGTATGACCGCCCCAACCAGCCGGGCCCGCAGCCGCATCCGCCCTCTCGACCTACTTCGCAGTGGTGGCCAAGGCCTGCACACCCGCCCGGGACGCACGATGCTGACTGCGATCGGGATCGCCATCGGGATCGCTGCCATGATCGGCGTGCTGGGCATCTCGGCTTCCTCCAAAGCGGCGCTGCTCCAACAGATCGACGACCTCGGAACCAATCTCCTTGCCGTCCAAGCGGGTCAGTCGATCTTTGGTGAACAAGCCACTCTCCCTGAAGCTGCGCCGGCAATGATCCGCCGCATCCCCCCAGTCGAGCAGGCAGCCGCACTCAGCTCTGTTGGTGCATCGGTGCGGCGCACCGACCTCATCCCAGAGACTGAAACGAACGGAATCAACCTGTTGGCAACGGAGACCGAGGCGCTCGACACGCTGCAGGGTGAGATGGCCCACGGCCGTTTCCTCGACACAGCCGCGATCCAGGTTCCATCCATCGTGCTCGGTTCCGTCGCCGCGGAGCGACTCGGCATGGCCGACCTCGATACCGGACTCATGGTGTTCGTCGACGGTCACTGGTTCAACGTCATCGGCATCCTCGAACCGTTGCCGCTCAACCCTGATCTCGATCGCGCCGCGTTCGTCGGCTACCCAGTAGCCAGCAAGCTGTTCGATACCAAGGCAAACGCATCGACCATCTACCTCCGCACTCATCCCGACCAGGTCGAAGGGGTCCGAACCCTGCTGGCCCGCACCGCAAACCCCGAGGCTCCCAATGAGGTACAGGTGTCGCGGCCGTCCGATGCCCTTGAGGCCAAAGCCACGGTTGACCAAAACCTCACTCGACTCCTGCTCGGATTGGGAGCGGTCGCCCTGGTGGTCGGGGGTGTCGGAATCGCCAACGTCATGGTGATCTCAGTGTTGGAGCGTCGGTCTGAGATCGGGCTGCGGCGGGCCCTCGGTGCCAAACGCAGCCATATTGCTGGCCAGTTTGTCACTGAGAGCATCATGTTGTCGTTGCTGGGAGGCGTCGCCGGTGTTGGCCTGGGGGCAGCCGTCACCTACCTCTATGCCGGTCGCCAAGGCTGGCTAGTCGACATCCCGGTCGAGGCGCTGGCCGCGGGCGTGACTGTGGCCCTCGCCGTTGGCACCATTGCCGGCCTCTACCCGGCGGCGCGGGCAGCAAGAATGGACCCGGCCGAGGCTGTGCATCCGACAGGATGAGCACTGCTACAGCTCATTCCCGTTGCCGGATGTCTCGGTCTCCCACAGGTCACGGAACTCGGGGCTGGATTCGAGCAGATCGGCGAGCTTGCCGGCTGCAACCACCCTCCCCTCGTCGAGCACAATGATCTGATCGGCTCGTTGCATCGCCGGCCGGCGATGCGAGACCACCAGAGCCGTGGACTCGGCATGCTCGGCATGCTCGGCAAAGAGACGCTCCCACAGGGTCTTTTCGGTATCGACATCGAGCGCACTCGATAGGTCGTCAAAGACGAGCAACTCCGGGTCGCGCACAAACATTCGTGCTGCCGCGGTCCGTTGCACCTGACCGCCGGATAGCCGCATACCAAGTGGGCCGACCATGGTGTCGAGCCCATCCGGCATGCCGGCGACATCACGATCTAGCGCGGCCGACCGGATCGCTCCATCGAGCGATCCGTCGTCGTCGTTGCGACCAAGCAACAGGTTCTCCCGCAGCGACATCGAGAACAGCTTTGGCACCTGTGGTGTGTACGCCGAACGTGGCGGGACAAAGAAATCGTCCGGATCTTCGATGACCTCCCCATTCCAACTGACGGCACCGCTATCGGATGCGACCAGACCAAGGATCGACCGTAGCAATGTCGTCTTCCCAGAACCGATCTTCCCTGTAACGACAGTGAAGCTGCCGCGCTCGAGCGTGAGATCAATGTCTTCGATGCCGTTGTTGGTACCGGGGTACACAAAGCTGAGCCCTGCAACGTCAAGCCGCTCCAGCCGAGCATCATGCGCCGGAGTCACCTGCGCCGGCATATCGCCGGTGAGATACAGATCTCGTCGCTGAACCAGTAGATAGGGGTCATCGCTATGCAGCAGATCAACCATGCGCTCGATCGACACCCCCGCCTGCTTGAAGCGGGCGATAAAGATCCCTAGGAAGTAACCGGCGTCGGTTACGTAGTCGAGGAAGAACACAAAGAGTGCGAACTCACCAATGGTGAGGCCGCCCTCTCGCCCGATCGTCCCCGATGACAGGATCAAGATGACACCGGTTCCGATGCTGAGCGTGTTCCAGAACACCGACTCGAGAATGGCAGTGAGCACCTTGTCACGCACCATCATCTTGCGACGCTCATCGTTGAGACGCTTGAAGTGGTCAATCATTGACTTCTCGACACCTGCAACTTTGATCGACTGGACGGCGCCAAAGATCTCGCCGAGCGCACCCGTGATCCGTTCCGTTGCTTCGCGGGCCGCGTTGCGATAGCGCCGGATACGGGTCCCAGCGCGTTCGGCAACTGTGATCATCACGAGCAGCGGCACAAACACGAACAGCGTCAACTGGGCATCGATGGATGCCAGCACCGTCGCCGCGATAGCGGCGAACGTCAGCGACCCCACAATGTCGACGGTCATGCTGACCGACTCTTCGACATGTTCGACGTCCTCACGGAACCGACTAATGATTTCACCGGGAGCCTCTGCTACCGCCTGGGCGCCCGGCAGATCAAAGATCCGTTCCAGCAGGTTGCGCCGCAACGTACTGCTGACGCGGAACATGAAGTGGACGTCGTTCCACATCGCGGTTCCCATCACAGCAAGCCGTGCGAAACCGTAGGCGGCCAGCCCTGCGATCAGAGTCGCCGGATTGAACCCGGCAGTTCCGAGACCGTCGAAGAACCGTTGTGTGATCAACGCCGGGACCACCGGGATGATCCAGACCAGCGTCCACAGCAGGACATTGGCCGCATACCAGCCGGGGGCGACTCGGATCAGCCGCCGCATGAGGCGGATCGTGGGCATTGATGACTTGCGTGTCGTCATGCCAACACCTCCTCCATGCCGGTGATCAACAGATGGGACAAACGAGACTTGGGGTCGTCGGCAAGCGTCTGACGTTCGCCGTACTCGACGACCTCGCCGTCCTCGAGAATGAGGATGGCGTCGGCTCGGGTGACTGTCGCCAGCCGGTGGGCGATGATGATCCCGGTCCGATCGCGCAGCAGCCGATCGACGGCGCGTTCGATGAGCTTCTCGGTGGCGGGGTCGAGCCGTGACGACGCCTCGTCGAGGATGATCAGGCCGGGGTTCTCCAGGAAGATCCGGGTGAACGCAAGCAGCTGAGCTTGTCCTGCGGACAGCCCGGCTCCACCGGCTTCGAGCTTGGTGTCAAGTCCATTGGGCATCGAGGCCAGCCATTCATCAAGACCCAGCTCTTCCAGAACCTCGAGCAGTTTCGTGTCCGGAATCGACTCATCGAAGAAGGTCAAGTTGTCTCTCACGGTGGCCCGGAACAGTTGCACGTCTTGGGTGACCATGCCGACGTGACGACGCAAGCTGTGCACCTCGGCTCCCTTGATCCCGACACCACCGAGGGCGACGCGACCTTCGAGAGGGTCGTAGAGACGGGTGAGCAACCGTGCCATCGTGGTCTTCCCTGACCCGGATCGTCCCAGCACCCCGAGGACCTTCCCTGCCGCCAGGTCGAGGGATACGTGATTGAGCACGATCTCGTGGTCGTAGCCAAAAACGACATCGTCCAACTCGACCCGCAGCGCACCTTCGGGTATTGGATCGGTACCTGACGTGTCGAGCTCCGAGGTGCGGTCGAAGAGCGCCTGGACACGGGAGATTCCTGCCGCCGCTTTCTGGAAGCGTTCCATCTGCTCCCGGATCTGCTCCATGGGACGACGTGACATTTCGGTGTAGGAGAAGATCAGGTAGACCGAGCCCAGCGTCAGGGTGCCGTCGTTGAAGAACACCGAACCGAGCCAGAACACCAGCACCGTGCCGATGAGGTAGTTGGCAATGCTGGTCCCCCACAGGGCGGCAAACCCAAATCGACCCATGACCTGGTCGGGTAGCCAGGCGCGCAGGATCTGGGTGAAGCGGCGCAACATGTAGCCGACACCGCCGTTGCCTCTGATGTCTTCTGTACCGCCGAGTTGCTCGCCGATCAGTCCCATCATCTCGGCGGAGCGGGCCCGCACTTTCTTCCACAGCGGAACCGCCCAGGCCTGGATGCGCAGCATTGTCGCCAGGGCGCCGAAGAGGAAGAGTGTGATTCCGAGCCCGACCCAGATGTTCTCGATCCACAGCAGCACCATGACACCGACCATCAGGATCGAGTTGCCAAGCACTCGAATGGCGAACGCCGAGAAGAAGTCGGCCTGAGCCGTCACATCACCATCGATCCGTTCGATCATCTCGCCTGGTGTGTGTTCCTTGTGGAAACCCATGTCGAGGTCGAGCACGTGGGTGGCGAGGTCGGCACGCATCTCATTGGTCGCGGTCCAACCAACCTGCTCCGCCAGATAGGTGGCGACCACGCTGAACAGCTGCTGCAGAACTGCGATCACCATGAACCAGATTGCGAGCGGAACAAGATCGCGCGACGGAGCCCCGTCAATGGCACGGTCGAGGAAGCTACGGATCAGCTGCGGGCCGATCAACATCAGGCCGATGGCGATGAACATGGTGACGGTGAGCAAGGCCACCCGCAGCTTCTGACGGCGCAGGTAGTCGTACAGCAGTTTGATATAGGAGCGGACCGGAATCATGTCGTGCCTTTGCGGTGATGAGACTTCAGTTGGCAGCTGGGTCTCGGACGTACGTGTCGAAAGATCGGCGGTTGCCCCTAAGGAGCCTGTCGCCGGCGCTGGTTCAGCTAGGCCCTGACAAGGAGCCTGTCGCACAGTGTCAGTTTCGGCTCGTCGGCCCCTCTGGATTATGAGGGTTTTCGACAAGACGAGCCTGCACGTCACTTGTCCAACAGTCTCCTAGGACCCTATGGCTAAGCCGCGAGGTGAACCCCACTCGCGGTGATGATGGGCTGGAGCCGATTCATCTTGCGCTCTTCCTTTCGACCGTGTCCGGTCGCAAACACGAACGGCCGTACACGCACTTATATGTTGCGTCCACGGCCACGAGGAATGATGGCAGGGGTATGCCGGAGTGTCAAGAGTTGCGAGGGACGGGTTCTACGAACAGAACGCGTCGAGATCGATTCCCGGGGCACCGTTCGCTGACTCGGCCGCACTGCTCATCCCGATCAGGATGCCGGGCTCTGCCAACGCTTCCAGTGACCCATAGAGCGTGCCCTGGAGTTCATTCGACACCAACGTGACATAGAACAGCGTTCCCTGACATATTCTCGCTTCTACGATGGGATCGGTCGTGAGGGTGGGGAAGCCTTCGCACGCACCCTCTTCGGTGGGTGCGTTGGAAACGAATTCGAACCCTGCGGCGGTGAGGATCGAGGCACCAGGACATAGGGGCCCTGCCTGGGATGCGTCGAAACCGGAGAAAGCGACAACGTAGCGGTCCTGATACGTGTACCAACGGACCTCTGCGACACCCGGTGGCGCCGGCAGTTCGTCTTCCGTGAAATCGAGGCCGGTAGACGTGGCCATGTCAACCTTGTAGGTCAAGGATTGACCACCGAGAGCCGCTACAACCGGACTGTCGGGCAGATCCAGAACAGGCGCTTCCGTCGTGGTCGTGGTCGTGGTCGGCGGTGTTGTCGTCGTTGCCGGGACGGTTGTCGTGGAGGCCGGAGCCGCTGTTGTGGTCGGTGCCTCGGTGGGCGCCGGGGTTGGCGACGTCGATTCGGAGTCGCTACCTCCGCACGCTGCTGCGATCAGGGCGAAGGACCCGATTATGAGAAGGGCTCGGGCGAAATGCCGGGTCTCGCTTCGGATTGCGGCCGGGACGGTGCCGAACATCGCGCCCTCCTTGTGATCGCTTGCTCTACTGGTTCGATCAACCATACCGATCAAGGGCCACTTTGCGCCGGGAGATCCCATCGACAGGCCGTCAGGAGAGGGAAGGTCGTGGGTGCGACTTTCGGGAGATCCGCCTCACCGAGCAAGCTCCGCTGCCTATTATCGCCTGATGCCGATCTACATGGACGTCCACGAGGGACTAGGCGATGCGACGCCTGAGGACGTAGCCGAAGCACATCGTCGCGACCTCGAGGTCCAACATAAGTACGGGGTCCGTTTCTTGAGCTACTGGTTCTCCGATCCCCAGGGGAAAGCTTTCTGTCTGGTTGAGTCTCCGGACGTTGAGACGCTGGTGCGGTGCCACAAGGTGGCGCATGGGTTGACGCCGCACGAGGTGATCGAGGTCGAAACCCCAACCCTCGCCCAGTTCATGGGCGAAACCGAGAACGATGCCACGGATAGAGTCCAGATCGAAGGCAAACCCGACTCGGCTTTGCGCGCCATCATGTTCACGGATATCCAGGGATCAACTGATGTCAGCACCCAGCTTGGTGATGATGTTGCAGTAGACCTGGTGCGGCGTCACAACGACGTGGTGCGAGATGCGCTCGATCGGTTTGACGGACGGGAGGTCAAGCACACCGGAGACGGCATCCTCGCCAGTTTTGTATCGGTCTCAAAGGCCGTGGAAGCGTCGATCGCGATACAGCAGGCCTCTTCCATCTTGGTAAACGAAGGACCAAAGCTGGCGGTGAAGATCGGGCTGAGCGCCGGCGAGCCGGTGCAGGACAGCAATGATCTCTTTGGCGCATCGGTCAACCTGGCGGCACGTATCTGTGCCCATGCCGGCGGCGGCCAGACACTGGTGTCGGGAACGGTGAAGGAGTTGGCGCTCGGCAAGGAGTTTCGGTTCGTCAACCAGGGAGCGATCGGCCTGAAGGGCTTCCCCGATCCGGTCCTGGTCTACGAGGTCGATTGGCAGACCGAGGCCTGAATACCCCGGTTCGGCGGCGGCGCCGGTCACTTGTCGCTGAGGATCTCGTCGATAGCGTGTCGCGCCATGTCAGCGAAAACGGGGTTGGTAACGTCGTAGTACCCGACCGCAGATACACCCATAAACAGTGCCCATCCCTTGCCTCGTTGCCATGAGGCCTCGTCAGGATTGACGGTTTCACGGAAGGTGATGCGGCTTTGCTTGTCGAAGAGCCACCATGCCGCGATCAAGTCGCTTGACGGATCGCCAACGCTGCACCCTTCGAAGTCGATCACGGCGACAAGATCGCCGTCACGTGCCAGCAGGTTGCCGGAATGGAGATCGCTGTGGAACCACGTCGGCTCACCGCCCCACACAGGTGCTGCAAGAGAGGACTCCCACAGTTCTATCAATGCCCTTTGATCGAAACTCTCGGGGAGCTGGTTGATCGCCCTACGTGCATCGGCGTCGCTCCCGGCGAGTCCGTGGCCACGGTAACTACCGTCGGGTGCGCCCTCGATGCCTACCTTTCTCAGGGCAAGCACAAACTCCCCGAGTTGCTCGGCTGTCCGATTTAGGTCCGACAAAGTGGCAGAAGTGGCGTTATCGCCTCGGATCCTGCTGAGGACGGACCAGGCGGATGGGTAAGCCTCGGTCGGTGAGCCAAGAGCCAGATACTCAGGTATCTGCAACGGCAGCAACGGTGCGAATTCCGGAAGCCACCGTGCCTCTCGTAGCGGTCCGTTTGAGAACACGTCCAGGCAGGGCAGCCGGACCAGCTTGTCGGGCCCGAGACGGTAGATGACGTTGACTGTTCCCGATGTCTCAATCCGTCGCAATTCAAGGTCGGACCACGAAGGCATCTGGTCTGCGATCAGACCGCGGACAACATGATCGTCGATGTGGAATTCGCCGTCGTGCAGCACCAGGCTCCTCTGCGAGACTTGCGTTGACAGTAGTGACCGAGCGCGGCGAGGGACACGGAAGGCAGGCAACTGGAGAGCACCCGCGGAGATCCCGGGTTTCCGCCATCGCGCATCAGCGGCGTAATGTCTCTTCTATGGAATCACCACATCTACCTTCCTTCCGACTCGATGGCCAGGTCGCCGTGGTGACCGGGGCCAATCGAGGGATCGGCCGCGGACTCGCCGAAGCGTTGGCCGCAGCCGGGGCGACAGTTGCCGTGACCGCCCGATCCGCCGCGGATGCAGACCTTGTTGCAGAGGAGTTGCGAATGACGGGCGGGTCGGCCACTGGCCACCGCATCGACGTGGCCGATGTCGACTCGATCCGAGCCGGGGTCAGCTCGGTCATGACCCACCACAGCCGGATCGACATCCTGGTGGCCAATGCTGGACTCGGCGCCAACCATCCGGCGCTGGATGTAGACGAGGCAGCCTGGGACGAGATGATGGACGTCAACCTCAAGGGTCTCTTCTTCACCGCGCAGGCCTGCGGCCGCCACATGGTTGCCCAGGGTTCGGGACGAGTGATCGCGATGAGTTCGCAGGCATCGCTGGTCGGCATCCGCGACCACGTCGTGTACTCGGCGTCCAAAGGGGGCGTCAACCAGATGGTCCGGGTGCTTGCGCTCGAATGGGGGGCGTTGGGTGTGACCGTGAATGCCGTGGCCCCAACGTTCATCTATACGCCGGGCACTGCGGAACGCCTTGACGACCCTGCCTACCTGGCCACGGTTGTCGACCGGATACCTATCGGGCATGTCGGCGAGATCAAGGATGTGGCCGGAGCAGTTGTCTACCTCGCCTCGGAAGCGGGCGCCATGGTCAACGGCTCGATCCTGACCGTCGATGGCGGCTGGACCGCGCAGTAACTCCTCGAAATCCAATAACTCCGCGAGATACCGTGAATCCCCTAGGACGCACAATCCCCGGAGGCACCGACTGGGCCGCCTGCCCGATGCTCTCGCCAAGAATCCACCTCAGGAACAGCTTTCTCTGGAGATCCCCAGGGGCGACTTCGTGGTCGGGCTCTACATCAGCCCAGTTACACTCCGACGCCCTACACAACTGGTGAGTGACCCCGGGGAGCAATATGATCAGCGACACTCAAATTACCCGACCGACGGCCCTGCTCCGTTCGTCGTGGTCGCTGTTCGCCGCACTCGGGCTGCTGTTGCTTGGCAACGGACTCCTCGGATCGCTAGTCGGCATCCGTGCTGAACTAGAGGGCTTCGACACGGTCCTCACCGGAACCATCCTTTCCTTCTACTTCGCTGGTTTTGTGGTCGGGTCCCAGGTGGCACCTGTGGTGGTGACCCGTGTCGGTCATGTACGGGTATTCGCCGGACTGGCGGCGCTGGCATCTGCAACCACTCTGCTGCACGCAGTCGCCGTTCATCCGATCACGTGGATCATTGGCCGCGCCGTTGTTGGGGCCTGCCTGTCCGGGTTGTATGTCGTCGCCGAGAGCTGGCTCAACGCCAGCGCCACCAACCAAACCAGGGGACGGCTCCTGTCGATCTACATGGTGGTGGTGATGGGCGGGATCGGTATCGGCCAACTCCTCTTGAACGTCGCCGACCCTGCCGGGCCCGGACTGTTCATGCTGGCCGCCGCGCTCACGTCGCTCTCGGTACTCCCAATCTCGTTGTCTACGAGTCCGACCCCCTCATTCGACCTGCCGTCCAGCATGCACCTGAAGCAGCTGTGGCGGGCCTCACCCGTTGGACTCACCGGCGGGTTCGGTGCCGGTCTCGCCAACGGGGCAGCATTTGCGATGGTCCCGGTTTTCGGGCTGTCTACGGGCATGAGTGTCGGTCGTATCTCCATACTCATGGGAACGATGATCCTGGGGGCTGTGGTCCTGCAATGGCCGATCGGCGCCTGGTCCGACCGGGTTCCACGCCGCCGCTCAATAGTTGCGGTCAATGCCATCGCCGCCATCGCAGCCATCCTCGTTGCGCAGCTCGACCCGAGCAGCGTCTGGCTGTTCGTTGCGATCTTCTTGTTCGGCGGGTCAACCTTCCCTGTGTATTCACTAAGCTTGAGCCACGTCAACGACGTACTCGAGCCCCACCAGACCATTGCGGCCTCGTCGGTGTTCATCCTTGTGTGGGGGGTCGGTTCAGCCATCGGCCCGATCCTTGCCGCGATTCTCATGAACAGCACTCAACCGGAGGGCTTGTTTTGGATGATGGGTGCAGTTCACCTTGGGGTTGCCGCCTATACGGTATACCGGATCATTGTGAAAGAAGGCGTGGCAGTCTCCGATCAAGGACGCTACGTGCCGGTTCCCGCCAGGTCGTCGGGCCTCATCGGTGTGCTCGCTAAGGGTCGGCGGGCCAAGAATTCGACCGACGGCTAGGTGAGGTGTCTACCCAGCCCGCAAGGCTGTGTGCGCACTCAATGCCGCCAATACATCGGAGGGTTCGTCAGTGCCGATGCGGAACTTCTTGCCGTTGGCCAGATCGAGTTCGACCGCATCCAACCCCCATACGTTGTACATCCACCCGCCGGGGACCTTGCGCATTCCCCACCCGAGATGCCAGGTGTTTCGCACCTGGCGGAACCCGATGATGTCACGGGTTGCGACGATCCGTCTCGGCCAGCCCGGGCCGAAACTGACCCGCACCTCTCCGCTGGCTACCTGCACAACCAACCGATTGAACCAAAACACAACAGCAGCGACAACCACCGACGAAACACCGAGGGCGAGAGCGGCATCCGACTGGTCTTCTTCGGTTAGTGCCAGAACCAACCCGCCAACGAATACGAGCCACAAGAAGACGATGATCCACAGGTACCCGGTCTGGGCGTGTTTGTACTCCACGGAGACAGCGTACCTATACCTGCTTGGGAATCCTGCCGACCAGCGAGAGAACTCCCCGCACCACCTGGTGGCCGGGGTCAGCGGTTGGCGCATACATCAGCGGACAGCCGCCTTCGATAACCCGGACTCCCTCCTTCCGTCCCATCTCGGCCGCCTCATGAGAGACACTTCCCGACCCAATGCCGCGATGCATCCAGACATGCTTTATGCCAAGGGAGATACAGTCGCGCACAACCTCGCTTGCGACGTCTGGGTTCGTGGCGATCACCACTGCGTCAACACCTCCAGGGATCGTTCCCAGATTCGGATAGGCGATGTCTCCCTCGAGTTCATGTGCGTTCGGGTTAACCGCAAAGACGTCGTAGCCACACTTGCGAAGCCGCCGGTAGACCGGGTTCCCGCCGTGCGCACCACCCGTCTCGCGGGACACGCCGGCGACCGCGATTCTCTTCTTCCCCAGGAACTCCGTTGCGGCTTCCTTCATCGTGGTTGCCATGTCTAACTCCACACCCCTGTTTGTGGTCAATAGCGTCACCAAATTGGCGCCATTCAGCACCCACTCCGACCGTATATGGCGGGCAGCCCAATAGCTAGGGGCAATACGCCATAGTCGGCCCGTTGCTACCTTGTCACCGTCACAAGAAACGAGGACCGTATGAGAATCGGTTATGCCGGAATAGGAATCATGGGAAGCGGGATGGCCACAAACCTGCTGCGGGCGGGCCACGACGTCACAGTGTGGAATCGCACCATGTCTCGCACCTCCGTGCTGGAAGCGGCGGGCGCATCCGTGGCAGAGACGCCAGCCGAACTGGCCGCACAGTGCGACATCACGATGATGTGCGTCTCAGACACACCAGACGTCGAAGCAGTCACGCTCGGCAACGGTGGTCTCCTCGAAGGGCTTGGCGAAGGCAAGCTGGTTGTGGACCACTCGACGATCAGTTCCTCGGCCACCAAGAAGCTGGCCGAGACCGTTCGTGAGATCGGTGCCGACTGGGTGGACGCACCGGTAAGTGGTGGCAGCGAAGGCGCCGTGAAAGGCACGCTGTCGATCATGGTCGGCGGCGAAGCCGCTGCTGTGGAATACGCCAGACCGTTCATGGACACATACGCAAGCAGCATCACACACGTCGGCCCAACTGGTGCCGGCCAGATGGCAAAGCTGGTGAACCAGGTTCTTGTCGTCGTCAACGGTCTCGCCGTCTCCGAAGCTCTGCTGCTCGCCGAAGCAGGCGGTCTCGATCTGGATGCAACAATCGCGGCGGTCAAAGGCGGGGCCGCCGGGTCGTGGATGCTGGCCAACCGGGGACCGCAAATCATCAAAAGGGACTGGCGTCCCGGTTTCACCATCGATCTGCAGCAGAAGGACCTTCGTCTTGTTCTCGAGTCCGCTGATGAACTGGCAGTGCCGCTTCCTGCCACCAGCCTTGTGTTTCAGATGTACCGTGCGCTGCAACGCCGCGGGCTTGGCTCCGAAGGTAACCATGCGCTGGTTAAGGCTCTCGAGGAGATGGCGGGGCTTGAGATAGGCAACGCCTAGCGATCGGAACCTGCAATGGCAAAGCGCAAGCTCGCCGGCAAGAACGTAATCATCACCGGCGGTGGCGGCGGCCTCGGGTCGGCTCTCGGCCGTGAATTCGGATACGCCGGCGCCAATGTTGCGCTTCTCGACATCGATTATGGGGCCGCGGTCGTGGCCGCCGATCGGGTGACTACAACCACGGCGGTGCCAATCGAATGCGATGTCACCGATTGGGACAGCTGTGCTGGAGCCGTCGCCACGGCGGAGCAGGCCATCGGCCCAACCGACATCCTTATCAACAACGCCGGTCTGGCACATCACAGTGCATTTGCCGACACCGACCTCGAAGTCCTGCGAAAGATCATGGACATCAACTTCTGGGGCTCCGTCCACTGCACCAAGGCGACATTGCCGACCATAACCGACCGACGTGGGGCGATAGCCATCATCAGCTCGACCGCAGGCTTCGCCCCCCTCCTCGGACGGGCCGGATATGCCGCATCGAAACATGCTCTCCACGGGTTGTTCGGGACACTTCGCACCGAGTTGAGCGGCACCGGAGTCGACGTGATGGTCGCCGCCCCTTCCTTCATTGATACCCCGTTTCGTGACCACACCTTGGGCGGCGATGGCGAAGTCACCAGCCAGACCCGAGCAGGTGTGGGCAAGATGGCCTCCGCAGAGGATGTCGCCGAGCGGATCGCATGGGGTATTGAACGAAGACGATCGACCCTCGTCCTCGGCCGCGTCGGCATCATCACTCGCTACCTAAACGCCCTGACTCCCGGCGTCTACGAACGAATGATGACAAGGTCTCTCGAATCGAAACAGAAACGTTGACGATGCGGGCCATGGCCATTTAGTCGATACTGCCGCATACAATCCCGGGACACCCCGCACTGAGGACCAATGATCGAAGACCCAATCGTTCAGCTATCCGGAGTCGTCGTACTGGCGTTCACCGTCACCTGGCTGGGCGAACGCGCCCGGATTCCGATAATCCTCCCGCTGCTGGTCACCGGGTTCCTCATCGGCCCGGTTTTTGGGCTGGTCAACCCGGATGACCTGCTTGGCGATCTACTCGCACCTGTCGTCTCCATCGCGGTCGGACTGATCCTGTTCGAGGGAGGCCTCAGTCTTCGGATCCGTGAGATGGAAGGTCAGCAGCGAGTGCTGTGGCTACTCATAACGGTCGGAGTTGCGATCACCTGGTTCATCGGTGCTGTGGTGACGAGTCTGTTCACCGACCTATCTCTGGGAATGTCGGTCCTCACCGGCTCGATTCTGGTGGTCTCCGGCCCCACCGTTATCGGCCCTCTCCTCACCCTCGTTCGACCCAAGAGATCTGTGGCTTCCATCCTCAAGTGGGAAAGCATCTTCATCGACCCTATCGGGGCCTTGCTCGCGGTCATTACCTTCGAGGTCCTGGTGCTCGGCGACGCACGCAACGCAACCCCCGGAGGCGTCATTGCCGACATGGTGGAGTTCACTTTCGTCGGCATCGCAGTTGGCGCCGCCATCGCCTACGCAGCTAGCACCGCGCTCCGCCGACATTGGGTCCCAGAACATCTGCAGCCGTTGTTCGGTCTCAGCATTGCCCTGCTCGCCTTCATGGTTGCCGACTCGCTGGCCGCAGAGTCGGGGCTCCTGGCCACGACAGTCCTGGGCTTTACCCTGGCCAACCAACGCAAGGTTCGCACCGAACAGATCGTCCAATTCTCCGAAGTGGTCCGGGTTCTCCTCATCGGTGTTCTGTTCATCATTCTCAGTGCACGGCTCACGACCGAGCAACTGGGTGTCGACCTGCCGGGCGCATTGGCGCTGATCCTGGCTCTCGTGTTGGTGGCGCGGCCCCTCGCAGTGGCGGTATCTACCTGGGGTTCCAAACTCGACAAGAGAGAACGGACCTTGCTCGCCGGAGTCGCACCACGTGGAATCGTGGCCGCTTCGGTGGCCTCCGTATTCGCGCTCGAACTCCAACACAACGGTGTCGCAGGCGCGGAAGAACTGACACCTCTCGTGTTCGCCGTCATTGTCGGCACGGTCGCGATCTACGGCTTGGGAATGGGACCGCTGGCCCGTGGTCTGCGCCTGGCCGAGAAACATCAAGAGGGGCTCCTGATCCTCGGCGCCGGACACGTGGAACGTTCTATCGCCGATGCCCTCGCCGAATCCGGGGTCGCGGTCGTGCTCGCCACCACCAACCGGCAAGATCATTACGAAGCCCGCATGGCGGGCCGACGGGCCTTCTACGGGAATGTTCTGGCCCGCGACGTCGATCTCGACCTCGATCTGGCCGGGATCGGGAGACTGTTGGCACTCACCCCAAACGATGACGTCAACACACTTGCCAGCACCCGGTTCGCCACAACGTTTAGCGGTGCCGAGACCTACCAACTAGCGCCACGACGCAAGGCAACGGGCATCGAATCCGATCCAGCGACAGAGTTCGGAGGCCGGCAACTCTTCGGTGCAGATTGGAACTACCAATCGCTGAATGACTTCCTCGAATCGGGAGGTGAGGTTCGTCGCATCAAACTCGGCAGTGATGCCCAGATCGCAGACTCCCAACTCTCGTCACCCAACATGCTGGCCGTGTTGTTCGTTGTCAAAGACACCGGCCGGGTGCAGGTGATTGTGGAAAGCAACACAGAGCCACTGCGCGATCTCGCTTCTGGAGATACGGTGATCGCACTCGTGGAGGCCGACGGCTAATACGGCGGCCACGGCAGCGGGGGCCGGTCGCGTGGCGGCTGCGGGTGCATCGGGCTCTCGCGCAGACCCTGAACCCTGCTCTCCAGAGCGGTACGCTCCTCAAGACCGAGGAGCTCCTCAACCCGATCTCCCAGCGAGTCCGCCAACGCTGTCGTCAGGTGCTCTAGCGCCAGCCGCTCCTGAGCAGGCAGTGCAGCACCGCTGAACTGCCACAACACGGTGCGCAGCTTGTCCTCAGGATGGAATGTCAGACCGTGATCGATCCCGAGCAGACGACGCCCATCCGAGATCAGATGACCAAGCTTGCGATCGGCATTGTTGGTGACAATGTCGAGGACGGCGATGGGCCACAGCAAATCCGAGCCTGACTCAACCACAGCAATAGGGTCGAATTCTGACGCGATATCAATGAACCGTTGGATCGCTCCCGGACCATACGGCCCATCCCCCAAAACGGTTTGCGGCACGATGTCGTAGCCCATGGCCAGAGCAACTTCGTAGGTGAGGACCTCTCGCACGGCCAACGACTCGACGGTGAAGTCCCACAACGGGCGCTCGCCGGCCGTCGGTTTGTACACGACCTTTGCGCCATCGTCAGTCGTGGCAAGCAGTGTTGCATTCGAGGCATCGACGAATCTGCCGACAACCTCGGAAATCAACGGTTGCCAGGGGGCAGTCACGTCAGGTCCCGCAGAGGTCACGGTCGATGAGAACGGAGGTCACCGTTCGTACGTGGACAGTTGTGACCTCCGGGGTCCATGGCCAGACTGCAGCGCGGACATGTAGGCCGACCACCAGCAACCACAACAAGCGACTCTCTAGCAAAGCCATCTAGCTGCGCCAACGACAACTCGTATTCGACGGGGACATCGCTCTCTTCGGTGGAGTGGATCACCAGGGCCGCCGTATCAAACCCTTCATTGACACTCAGTTGGAGACCGCCGACCCGAAACGACACCGGCGTTTCGGGGTGGACGCCACCAGGTTCAATAGACAATCCGGAGCCGATCATGTTTCGATCTCGCAGCAGGTTCTGGGCCTCTTTGGCAAGGACCGCCACCTGGAGCTTCTCGATCAAATAGCTGACGGCCACACCGTCGACCACGAATTCGAGCAGAAACACCCGGTCCCCTGGCTCGCCCACTGCCCCCCCGGCAAAACGCTCAACAATCATCGCCACCTCCCCTGGTTGGCGACATGGTTGACAACCGGCACCCGCACCGCCCCCGAGGGATGGAGATCCACGATCGAAACGCTGGCAGGTAACACATCAAGACGATGGATCAGATCTAGAGGCATTCCCAGGTAGTGAGCAATCGTCACCCGGATGACATCGGAATGGCTGGCGACGGCAATCGCCGCCTTCTTGTGCTGACCGGCGAGTTTCTCGACGCCGGCAACAGCGCGGTTTTGTACTTCTTGAAGGGTCTCGCCGTCAGGAAACCGAAACCGCGAAGGCGCGGTCATCAGGTCTTGCCAGGCCTTCAACCGGTAGAGCGACTTGAGCGTACGCCCCGTCCAGCTTCCGAAGTCCGCTTCGGTGAACGCCTTGTTGGCTTGGGGACGGATCGGTCGACCAGAAGCCACTGCGGTCGCGGTCTCTTGGCACCGTTCGATCGGGCTCGTATAGATGGCATCGAATGAGACCGATGAGAGATGCTTGCCAAGGTCGTCGGCCATTGCTTCGCCCGTCGTCGAAAGCGAGATGCCAGGGGTTCGACCCGAGAGACGGTTCCCCGTTTCGGGCGTGACTGCGTGGCGGATCAGGTAGAGACGCATACGAGCAGCCTACTTTGGCATCACTCTGTTGGTGACGGTGGGTACCTAGGTGGGGTGAGGACCATGGAGCAGGCGGGTGGGTAGTCGAACGGTGGCTTCGAGCAGTTCGAAAACTCCACGCACCGAGATGCCGACGATCCGGAACGGGACGCTCAACAACCATACGAGCGGGTACAGGATCAAGGCCAGGAGCGCCACGGGCCATGCGATCACAGCCAACAGCACCCACAGCAGGAATAGCAACATGGGGAATCCTCCGCGGTTTCGTAGCGATCTCACGTGTGCTGGGTTTCGGCTCCCTGCCTACCGGCTGGAACCGCCAGCGGAGTTGCTCGCACCAAGAGACCATCTGGCCACCCAAACCGGATGCCAGCACACAGGTGGTCAACGCCACCGTCACCAGCACCGGCATTGAAACCAGCGCGGTCTGGGCAACCACCTCGATCCGTTGGAAGAGAAACTCCATGACCTCATTGTGCGCGATCGTTGGGTTGGTCGGTATCGGGCATGCCCCTGATTGCACCCTGACTGGCCTAAGGGTTGGGTCGGGGCAGGTCGCCACCGGCCCGCGACAAGGCCAAGAGCCGACTTCCCATCAACAACGGCGGCCTCGGCACCGGGCGTTCAGGCCCTGCGCTCTATTCGAGAACAAAGATGTTCTTGCGTGCGCACATGTCCTTGAGAACCTTTGGCCATACAGTCACTGAGACCTCGCCGATGTGTGCCTTCTTGAGCAACAGCATGTAGGTCCGCGATTGACCGATGCCGCCACCAATCGACAGCGGGACCTCGTCGTTCATGATCGCCTGGTGATACGGCAATTCGAGAAGGTCGAGCTGACCTGTCATGGCCAACTGGGTGACCAGCGTCTCTTTGGTGACCCGAACCCCCATTGAGGTCAGCTCATGGCGACGTTGCGTTACCGGGTTCCACACGAGGATGTCGCCGTTGAGACCGTGGGTGGGTGCTCCAGTCGCCGATACAGTCTCGGTGATCCAGTCGTCGTAGTCAGCCGCCCGCATCTCGTGGGGGTATCCGTCGGCAAGCGGCCAGCCGATCCCATATATGAATACAGCGGGGAACTGCTGCAGGATCCGCGTCTCCCTCTCCTTGCGGGGCAGATCGGGGAACATCTCGAGGATCTCTTCGGCGTGTAGGAACGTCAGCTTCTCCGGCAGACTCGGGTACTTCGGTGTGACGAGTTGCGGGTACATCTCCTGGACGTGCTTCTCGGCGCCGACCAGCACACTCCAGATCTTCCTGACCACCTCGGTTAGGTATACGGGGTTGCGTTCTTCGGATGATGTCACCCGTTCCCAATCCCATTGGTCGACATAGGCGGAGTGGTCGTGATCGAGAAAATAGTCCTTACGAACCGCCTTCATGTCGGTACAGATGCCCTCACCGACCTCCATTCCGAACTGGGCCAAGGCCACCCTCTTCCACTTCGTGGCTGCCTGGACAACCTGAGCGTCAATGGGGTGCTTGTCATAGTCGTTGGTGATGTGGAATCCGACCGGGCTCCGCGAGCCGTCACGGTCGAGCATGTCATTGACACCACTCTCTGCGTCGACGATGAGCGGAACCTGCACCATCACCAGGTTCAACTCTTTGCACAGGTTCTCCTCGATGTAGGTCTTGGCTGCAAACAAAGCGCCCATGGTCTCTCGGGGGGTGAGGAGAGACTCGTAGTCGTCGGGCAGGATCTTCTCGAGATCCGGGTAGTTACCAATCCCGGGTCCGGCTAGGTCGGCGGTCTTGTCGGTCATCAAGCCTCCTGACTAGGACCGCACCAACGTATCAACTGCTGAGGAACGCGACCAGGGACGATCTACCCTTTGCGTCCCGATCTTGCGGGCGCTGCCGGCTCCCGCCATGTGGGCAAGCTCGACAGATGAACCGGTGACATTCGACCCTTGCCTCGCGCTGTTATCTGGGGGATAGTGACAGGAGACTGTCGAGGGAGAACAGTTTGCAGCGCTGCCTCGTTGTATGTGTCACTAAAGATGATGTCGCCTGCCAGGCCGCCGCCGACGTCGCCAACGCACTGCGGATGCGCGGTATTGCCGTCGATATGGAGTGCGGACACGGTGTGGCCAGCTTTGCCGGCTACGACGCCGTCGTCCTCGGTGCCCCGCTGTGTCACGGACGCTGGGAGCGGGCAGTCTGGAGATTCCTGCGTCGCCATCGTGAGGCTCTCGAGGGGCAGAACGTCGCTCTGTTTACATCCAACGCCTGTGACGGAAACCAGCGCAGCTATGACAAGGCCTGGAGCGGAACGATCGAGATGCTCACCCGTCTCGGCTGGCTTGTGCCCGTCAGGATCGAGGTGTTCTCTACCACCAACGTCAAGGTCCCACGCTCCGCTTGCGACACACCACCGGACATTGGACGGTGGGCGGACAATCTGGTGATCTCCATGCGTCTGAGCGATCGTGACATCCCGGGGTCTGTTCCGTAGCGGACCGGTCTTCACAAGACCGACTTCCGGGTCCATGATGGGAGGAGCGGATGAAAGGTTGTCTATGAGTCACGACAGCGGGTTCCGACGCAACGATCACGATTCAACACACCGCACCACGCTGCAGCGCCAGACCAGCACCAAAGCCTCGCAGCACTTCGAAGAGCGGATGAAACGCCGCCACGAACATCACGAACGGCTCCGTAAGCTGCTCGAGGAGCGAATTCCCCCGACCGATCAAAGCACCTAAGAACCTAGATCGAGCAGGCTTTGCGCAGCTCGTGCGCCAGGTTCACGTCCCCCGCTACGGTCACATCCGCGACCGGGGCCCGGCCCCACATCCACAGCAACACGCGGTCGGGGTCACCGGAAACTACTGCCCCCGGCTCTGCATCGGGTTCGGGCATGGTCGTCGGTAGATCGTAATCACGGCCGTTCTTGGTGCCGACGAACCTTCCCAGCCGAACTGTCCACGACCGACCACCCGTCTCGACTCGAACTACAGAGTCGCCGGCCATGTACTCACCCCAGTCCGGGTATCCGGTTATGAAGACATCGAAGAGCTCGGCGACACCGTCGACAGCCAATTCCGGGTCGACTGCACTCTCGTAGCCGTGGGCTTGCTCCGCATCGACACGGTGGACAACAGTTTCCTGGGCCATCCGTCGGATCCAGAACCCAACCGTCTGCTCCTCGGCCCAAGTCGTCGCAGGAGCAGAAGGATCCGCAGCAGCGAGAACCCGGCAGAGACGGCTTGCCTCGGATCGGTACCACTCAAGTGGATCGACGTCGGCGGGCAGCTCCCGCCGGTCCGGCCATCTATCGACCAGACCCTGCTCGACGATATCGGCTTTCTGGCTATGCACCTTGGCGATATGCACCACCAGATCACGCACGTCCCAGCCGGGACAGCCGGGCACCGCAGCGCCCATACCTCGTACTGCCGCCGCGGTGAGAAGGTGCGAGTCAGCGTCGAGATGCGACAGGTAATCGTCAAAAGACAACATGCCGCAACCATACAGATAGACGCCCGACTGGGTCCCAAGCCGAGAAAGGACCTTGACATCGACCTGGTGATATGCGATTGTTCCCGTAAGCCGTGACACCCCTTTGGGGGAGTTGCGGCGTTTCATTGTCGGTTTTCGAGAAGAGAGGAGATGCAAATGAACACCATCACATTCACAGCTGGACACAGCCTCCTCCTTGCGTCTCCACGGCTTCGTGGAGATAGCGCAGACGGTGCTGTTTCACCCAGCAAGGCTTCTCGGAACACCGGGGCGACGACCCACTAAACGTCACCCGCATATCGTTCACGAGGAGCCGCCCCAGGGGCGGCTTTCTTGCTTTCCGCTCCTTCGGCACCACCGGAGCGACCCATCTATGGGGGTTATCCGGAGGTTCGAATCCTCCCCGCTCCACGCGGACTCGCCGCAAGCGAGTCCGTTGGCGGTTCGCTTTGCGAACTGCAGACGGAACCAACGTCGGGATCTGTGGCCCGCACACATACACGGCCCATCATTGCGGCCCCGGATCCCGGCGTTGGAGACCGTCGATCGCATCGACTGCGGCATAGCCGCGGTTGCTGGGATAGGCACAAACAGACGACTGAACGACATAGGAGAGGAGGGGACGGTGTACGCACCTATCGCCCGAATCAGCAATGTGCTGGCTCGCCACGGCGTAGATCTTGGGCGCAATCCGCGCTGGATTGAGAACGCCGACGCAGAGCAGATTGCTCGTGTCAACGAAGCAATGACAGCACTTCGACAGAAGTGAAAGATCGCACGACCGCCCTCCGGGGCACGACAAAGAAGGAGAAGAAATGTTCAGGCTCTCAACAGGACTCGTCGGCCGAATCAGGATGCACAGTGATGCCGTCTGATCCGTGACATCGAATCCAGAGCAACGGCTATGCCCGCCTGCCACCAGAAGGTAGGTGGGTACAGCCGCGTCGCGGTGTACGCTCGACCCCATGAGTGAACAACCCGCACCCAATTGGTACCCGGACCCCTCGGGGAAACACGAAAAGCGCTACTGGGACGGTTCGGTCTGGACCGATCGCGTGATGAACGGCGGCACCGAAGGCAGCGATGCGACGGCCGGCTCTCACATACCGGCCGGTGACCAGGCAGCAGCCAAAGTGCAACGCCAGGTATCTGAGCAAGCCGAACTCGGTGGAGTAGCTGGGGGTGGTGGCTCGGTCTTCACCGAACCCATACTGGTTGTCAACCAGAAGGCAAAGCTCATCGAGGTCAACAGCGAGTACGCCGTCTACGACCAGGACGGAAACCAGATTGCTGCCGTTCGCCAGGTCGGCCAGAGCGCCCTGAAAAAGGCACTTCGCTTCGTCAGCAGTGTGGACCAGTTCCTCACCCACAACTTCCAGATCGTCGACATGGACGGCAACATCCTGCTGACGATCACCCGGCCCGCCAAGATAATGAAATCGCGGGTCGAAATCGCCGACGGCGCCGGCCGCGCCATCGGATCCATCGTCCAGAAGAACATGATCGGCAAGATCAATTTCCGGCTCGAAGCGGGCGGAACCACTATCGGCTCAATCAATGCGGAGAATTGGAGGGCCTGGAACTTCAGCATCCAGGACACCTCCGGAGATGAAGTCGCCCGCATCACCAAGACGTGGGAAGGCCTGGCGAAGACCATGTTCACAACGGCCGACAACTACGTGCTGCAGATCCATCGACCGCTCCAAGAACCGCTGCGATCACTAGTTGTGGCCTCAGCCCTGTCAGTGGACACCGCACTCAAACAGGACAGCAGAGGCTTGGGCTAACCCTCGATACGAAGGAGGGTGCCGTCGGTCATCAGTACTTCGATAACCGATAGCCCTGCACCAATCTGCGGTTCGGAGCGAAACGCACCAACGCTTGTTCCCTCGTCGAGATAGCGGGGCAAGCCGTAGAAGTCGAGGACAGCCATCTCACTGGTTCGGCTGACGGCACCGGAAGTGTTCAGATCGGACGATGAGCCAAGCCGGTAATCGCCCCCGGCGCGGTCCGTGAGGGCGTACCGCATGTTGGCCTTCTCAGCCCCGTCATCCAGGTAGTCGAACGGGTCGGGGCTCGGCACCTCGCGATAGTTGCTGTTGAAAGTGTCTTGGTCTCCCCAGTTGCCTAGATAGTCCTCAACACCGCCGAGGAAGTTGCCCAAGAACAGATTGTTGATGTAGGTGCGGCGGAAGACGGACAACTCCCACGTGTTGTATTCGAGCCGATCGAAGTTCTCGGGACCAGCTGCACCCCACGTGCCGACGTCTCCGTACCAGCCGGTATCCGAATTCCATTCGCCATCGGTGGTGTTGTTGATGATCCAGGTCTGGTCGGAATCCCAAGTCAGGAGGTGTGCCTTCATCCACTCCGGTCCGAGACGTAGACCTGTGACGACGTTGTTGGCGATCAGGTTCGGGCCGGGGTTGGCTTCGACTCCGATGCCCCAACCCCATGGATCAGTGATCGAGTTGCCGTCCACGCGCACGCCATAGTTTTCAGCCCGCAACGTGATTCCAGGACCGCCGCCAACAATCGTGTTGTACCTGATGGTGCTCCCGGTCATTCGCTCGAAAAGGATGCCGGACACTTCGTCGGTTCTGTCGTAGCCCGCCCAGCCCGAATTGATAATCGTGTTGAACTCCACCACCACCGAGGTACGCCCCGGTGCCCAATCATCGATGGTGTCCGTGGTGAGGCGATCGCTGGTGCCGTGAGCGGCGATGCCAACTGCTCCCGAGTCAACGACCCAGTTGTTGCGGACGACGATCGGGGCCACCGCCTGATCACCGGATACCGGGGCGTCGATACCGCCGTAGTCACTCCCGGTGACATGGTTACCTTCGATCACCGCTCCCTGGACAAAGATACTTGCGGCAGGATCCTCAGACCTCACGCCTGCGGTGACCAACGACTCACCCTGCATCTGGGCACCGCCCCTGACCTCGAACCCGTGGAATTCAACGAAGTCACCAAGGATCGACACCACCGATCCAGAACGGGCAGCCAGGTCAAGAGCGGCCTCGTTGGGATCGTCGTTGCCGGGGAGCCGGACGTAAACGGTCGGGTCATAATCAGCAGGGACCGGACCGAGGACCATGTATTCAGAAATGTAGCTTTGCGACGTACCCCGTGGCGACCAACGCTTGTTGGAGGGCTCTGCGGCTGTGGCTACTGCCTGGTCGACGACCTCGGGGATGCCAAAGCGGAACACCGGGGCGGCCCGTTCGACACCGGCAGCCGATGTGGTGTCCCACTGGAACGCCAGGTGGTGCCAACCTTCTCGCATGACAACTCCATGCCATGTCTCACCGAACTCGCCGCGCCCCATTTCGGGGTGGGCCAGGTCGGCTTCGGCGTTGCCGCTGTCCGCAAAGATCTTGCCTTCGAGCAATTCTCCATCCAGCCAAACGCGGTATTCGTACGGCTGCTCGGATAGTTCAAGACCGCTGATGCCACCCGCCCGGAAGGGACCCGACACCTGAATGTCAAAGTCATAGCCGCGGTACCACTCGTAATCCTCGGCCGCGGGCGGCCGCGCAACGTATACCCATGCGGATCCCCAATAGACGCCCCCCGCAAAGTCGTCACCGAACTCTGAGCCGAGGTCAACGAAGCCACCGCCATCGGTTTGCTTTGACTCCCAGATGTATTGGCTGGACCCGAACGTGTAAACAGTGCCCTCTTTGGCTCTTACGTCACCATCGAAACGAGGATCGACGAACGCATCGGAACCTGTCGTAACGACATACTCGCCAGCCTCGAGGTCCCAGGGTGCGGATCGTTCAATAAGCTCTTCGCCGGCCACAGATAGCGAGCCGCCCAAGTTGGTGAAGGCGGTTGCCTGATAGACCCCAGAAAGGCCGTCTACCTCGGACCAGGCGCCCACTGGAAACGGGTCGTTGCCGGTAACCACTGGCATCGCACCCGAAGCACCCCTTATCCCCTCAATGAGGATGGGCTCTTCCACCGTACCGTCGACATCGACAACAACAGATTCGCGATAGACACCCGGGTACACGTGAATGACACTGCCGGGAGTGGCTCGCTCGATGGCAGCGGATACGGTGAGAAGCGGATGGGCAAACGAGCCGTCGTTCTCATCGGAGGCCGCAGCGTGCTGATTGTTGACAACGAGGTCCGGTCCCGCGGTCACGGTGATCGGAGCGGGCCCGTCGGCCGGCGCTGGCTCAGGGGCTGTCTTCCCGTTCTCCGGCTCTGTATAGAAGTAGTAGTTCGTCAACTCAGCTGCAGTACGGCCGAGCAGCGTCGTCGCAACCTCGTCGATGGTGCGACCTTCTGCGCCGACGATCCGATCTAGCGGGTAGTTAATCACCCACCATCCGGCGGGCTCGACGACAAGTCCCGACTCCGGGTTATAGGAAACGGTCACCGAGACGTCGCGCAGCAGATGGCGTGCACCGCCGGTTGTGACTACGGACGGCTCGATCCGGTCGACGCCGGGAAGAAGATCTGACGAAGGCAACGGGAGGGGTCGACCTCCGGCCGCAAGCGCTTCCACTGCAAC
>CAXMRC010000058.1:0-24872 GCA_964195945.1 uncultured Gemmatimonadales bacterium | reverse complement strand
GGGATCCCAGGTAACGATGCTTGTCGTGACCGACGGATCGAAGGGAACCTGGGACGCCAGCGTCGACTCCGACGATCTCATCAATACCCGATCCACCGAGCAGCAGTCGGCTGCCGCCGCTCTCGGTGCCACCGCAGTTCGCCACCTCGAATTCATCGACGGTGAACTCGAATACACGATGGATCTTCGCAGGGAGATGTGCAGGCAGATTCGCGAGCTCAAGCCCGATGTGGTGCTCAGCCACGACCCATGGCAGCTCTATCAGCTCCATCCCGATCACCGGGCAACTGGTTGGGCCGTCATGGACGGCGTCATCTCTGCAAGGGATCATCTTTTCTTCCCCGAACAGGGACTCGAAGAACACCGTCCCGCTGCTGTCCTGTTGTGGTCTGCGCAGTCACCGGACCATTGGGAGGACATTGGTGAACACTTCGATGCAAAAATCAGAGCTCTGCTCTGTCATTCGTCGCAAGGCACAACCACGATGGGCGGAGCAGAGCAGACCGATGGCAACAAGGAAGCTTTCGTCGACAAGATGCGGCGCTGGGCGACGATACAGGGAGAGTCAGCCAGTCTGGCGGCGGCCGAATCCTTCAAAAGGATTACACCGTGACAAACTCCCCCCGTTCTCTAGTCCTCGGATCAGGAATCGTTGGCCGGGCCGCAGCATGGGATCTTGATCGGCGCGGCCACCGCGTCACCATCGCCGACGCGAACGCAGTCGCGGCGCAACGTGTTGGCGAGGAGCTAGACATTCCCTGGCAAAAGATCGATGCCACAGATGGAATCGCTGTCGACGAAATCATGGGACTACACGACACGGCGATTTCCGCGGTCCCCTATCTGTTCGGCATGGAACTGGCCACCCGAGCAGCGAACAGTGGGTGCCACTACTTCGACTTCGGTGGCAACCCCACCATCGTCAAACAACAGCTCCGGCTCGATGACACGGCAAGGTCAGCCGACGTTGCGCTTGTCCCCGATTGCGGGCTCGCCCCCGGTCTGGCCAATGTGCTTGCGGCGGGTTTGATCGCCAAGGCTCCGGCGGAGGCGATCGACGACGTCCAGATAAGAGTCGGAGTGCTCCCTCAGGCACCGATCGGAACGCTCAGATATCAACTGGCCTTCTATGCCGGGGGGCTGATCAATGAGTACGCCGAACCGTGCGAGATCATCCAGGCTGGCGTCGTCGCCACAGTCGATCCGCTCACCCGATTCGAACAAATCGAATGGGGTGACCGTTGGGGCAGTCTTGAGGCGTTCTCGACCGCAGGGGGTACATCGACCATGTGCCAGGACTACGAGGGACGGGTCAACCAACTCGAGTACAAGACGCTTCGTTTCCCAGGGCACGGATCGGTCTTCGCCAGTATGCGAGAGATCGGGCTGTTCGAAACACAGCCCGGCGACTTCACCGGAGCAGAGGTCGCTCCGCGAACTGTGCTTCTTGACCTTCTGACTGAGCACCTTCCCCGCGGCGAACCTGACGTGACCCTGGTGAGTGTTGCCGTGTCGGCGGAGGGCTACAACGCTGAGATCCGCATTGAAGACGTCGACGACGGGCAGTTCTCGTCATTGGCAAGGACCACGGCCTTCCCCGCAACGGCTCTGTGCGATCTCATCATTCGTGGACTGGTCGATTTCCGTGGGGCGGCCGCTATGCACGCCGTTGCCCCTGCTGACCTGCTGATGTCAGAGCTCAGCCAGGTGGGAATAGGCCCCCAAGCCAGGTGATCGCACCGCCGCTGAGGCCGTGCTGCACTAGTGTGTCGATATGCAAGACAACGTAGCTGTCGTAACCGGTGGCACCGGCGGGTTGGGTCGGGCGCTTCTCCCATATCTGATCAGACGCGACTTCAAAGTGGCTATCACCTATCTCAAGCCGGATGAAGCTCGCAACCTCGAGGACGAACTCGATCTCGACGAAGATCGACTGATGCTGCGCCGTTGTGACTGCACCGACATTGAAGCTGTGGACTCCGTGATGAAGGATGTTGTCGAGACATTCGGCGGAATCAATGTCGTTGCCGCCCTCGTTGGCGGATGGGCCGGTGGGCGAGACGTTGCCGAGACCGACCCTCTGCGCTTTGACCGGATGATTGATCTCAATCTCCGCTCCACCTTTTACACGTTGCGAGCCGCACTGCCCCACATGCTCGAGTCCGAATGGGGACGAGTCATTGCCGTCGGTAGCCGGGCGGCAGTTGAAAACCCGGCAGGTCAAGCGGTGTTCAACGCATCAAAGGCCGCCGTCATGTCTCTGGTCCAGTCTCTGGCGACCGAGCTCGACGACACGAATATCACGGCAAATGTGTTGGTTCCTTCGGTGATCGATACCAGAGCCACACGGGCCGCTCTCCCCTATGCGGACTACATGCAGTGGCCAAAGCCGGCCGAGATAGCCGCGGTTCTGGACTTTCTGCTGAGCCCCGCTTCCGAGGTCATCAACGGAGCAGCAATCCCGGTTTACGGAAAAGTCTGAGCCACACCCTGGCCTGCACGCCAAAGCTCGGGCGGATCTATTGGGCGTTCACCGCTTCGCAATCATGGATCCAGGCGACAAACGATTGGACATCGCCTGAACCCTCTTCTGCGATGTAGCAGAGCGCCCATTCCAGAATGTGACGGTCGCTGAACCCGCAACCTGTGAGGAAAAGGCGCGCCTCGTTTGCCAGAAGGTGTGCCCCTTCGAGCTGTGCCAGGCTGGGGACCTGGTCGTGGGGCCCGGTCTCACAAGGATGTCTGGGGAGCGGACACGTTGTCATGGTGCCTCCTCGACGTTTCTCCTCCATTATGAATAAACTCAACACCGAAGGTAAGGAGAATTCGATCCCGTAGGGCAACAGGGTCTGTACTGTCTTCAGTGCACCCTGGTAGCGAACCCGAACACCCAATCTTGGGCCTATCAATATTTGCGCAAGGCACCCCGCTCGACCAATCTGGGGTCTACTGGATGAGGAGGCGCTATTCCGAAAATGGGTTCCATTGCCGCCGTAGTGGCGGCATTTGCTCTGATGCTTGCCGGATGCGCCAATGAGACGATTGATCCTGCATTGGTGCCCCTGACCGACGCTAATCCGACCGGTCCAACGGCTGCGGTTACAACGACCACAACGACTACAACAATCGCACCCGAAACGGTCGACGAGTTCATCGACGCTTTCGTTGGCGCTTATCGAACCGGCAATCCCGTGTTCTTGGTGCAAAGGATTCATCCACAGCTGCGGGACTACTACGGACGAGAAAGCTGTCGCGCCATCTACGAAGAATTCATCCCCGATGACACCGCCAAGGCCACCATCCGCTCGATCACCGGCCCGGCTGCGTGGTCGGACATTTTCGATGGAGCTACCTTCGACTTTTCGGCCGTGTATACGCTGGACATCGAGTTCGTCGACTTCGGCTGGACCCGACGCCAGGACATGCAACTGGCTCTCGTCGACGATCGCTACTACTACTTCCAGGACTGTGGAGAGGCCGCTTCTGTCACCACCACGACAGTGGATGTCGCTCTCCTGGATCCCGATGGAGATGGCCTCTACTTCGTCCATAGGGCCCCCGCCGACTCGGAGGACTTCCTGGTCCCCGCAATGTTCCGGATCACCTATACAGGGACCGACTCGACATGTGCGTTTGCGCTTCTTGACTCCGCAGGTGAAGAGCTGGTCTACGTCATCGGACTCGAGGGAGGCGGGCTAAAACGAATCATCCTTCCAGAACCGACGTCCACCGCCTACATGTCGGACATTCTCGGGTGCAGAGGTGGGGAGCTTCAAGTTGGTCCAAACCCGTAGCCAAACAAACTGGCCTGAACCCAATCCGATCTCAACAGCTTGCGGTAGGTGAACGATGGCCGAAGCAAAACAAACCTGGTTAGAAGATCGACTCCTATCCGGCGTGGAGCGCATCTGGGGTCGGGACCGGCTCACGGTGCTCGCATATCACAGGATTCGAAACCCCTCAGGATTCCCGTTCTTTGAGCCCGTGATCAGCGCCACACCCAACGGATTCGCCCGGCAGATGGACATAGTTTCGCAAAAATACAACGCCATCTCACTCGCAGACCTTCATGGCTGGCTGGATGGCGGAACCCCCCTTCCTCCTCGAGCTGCACTTGTCACATTTGACGACGGGTATCGCGACAATCTCGAGTTCGCGCTGCCCATCCTCCAGGAACGTGGCTTACCCGCCGTCGTGTTCCTATCCACCGACTACGTCAGTCGAGATCGGCCATTCTTCTGGGATGCGGCGGCATTCTGCTTCCGCAACACGGAGAGGTCACAAGCCGATCTGCCAATCCTGGGAGTCCGCACGTGGGCATCCGCCTCGTCCATCTCAACGGAATGGATCGAAGCGATGAAACGACAGCCGGATGACCGGAAGGACGAGGCCGTCGCCCAGCTCGGCGCATTGCTCGATGTCCGCCTACCAGCGGACATCTATGCAGGAGAGCTCCTCACGTGGGACGAGGTCCGCTCAATGATGAGCAAGGGATTCAGCTTCGGCTCGCACACATTGAGTCACACCATCCTCACCCAACTGCCGCCCGATCAAGCGCTCAGAGAACTCAAAGGATCCCGGCTGCGGCTCGAGGATGAACTAGATGCGCCGGTGCGTTCCCTGGCCTATCCGAATGGCACCACCGCGGATTTCAGCCCTCAAATCGAGGAGTTGGCGAGAGAAGCAGGGTACACGGCGGCGTTCACTATGGTCCCCGGGCCCGCAAGAAGCCGTGCAATAACCGCAAATCCGATGGCTATCCGTCGCGTCTCCCTATATCTAGATGACAGCGATCGTCGCTTTCGCGCAAAGCTCGCAGGCGGCGGCCGGATCAGGTCTAGCTTGTCCTAGGGCATCTGGAGCAACGAGGCGTAGAGATCGCCAAGAAGCACAGATTGACTCCGAACGTCAAAACGTTCTCTTGCAAAGTTACGACCGACAAGCCCCATACTCGCCGCACGTCCTGGCTCTTGGAGCACTCGCGAACAAGCGTTCGCTAGCTCGGTTGGATCAGAGGGCGTCACCAGCAACCCGCTTCCACCGGCAACCACCATCTCTGGCAGGCCGCCGACATTGCTTGCCACGACGGGCAAGCCCGCCGCCATCGCCTCCGCCACGACTGTGGGAAGAACATCTCCGAGGGTGGGAAGAACGAACAGATCCGACATGGCAAGCAAGTCAGCGACATCGGTTCGCATCCCCGTGAACACAACATGCTCCGCAATCCCAAGCCGAGCAGCCTGCTGCCGAAGAGCCGGGCCGTATGCGCCCTCCCCGACAATCACGAGCTCCGCCCGCGGCGTCGTCTTACGGATCTGGCTCATGGCGTCGATCAGGTACTGGAGACCCTTGGCTTCCCTGAGAACCGCCACGCTCACTATGACAACAGCATCGGTGGCCACGCCCAGGTCGCTTCGCAGTGACGCTCGGATCGACGGATCATTCCGTTCGTATGCTTCTAGATCAACGCCGTTATATATCGTGACGACCTTCTCTGGGGGCAGCCTCCCGTGCTCCATATGATGGACTCGAACCGCCTCCGATACGGCAATTACCTTCGTATGCAGGCGCCGCATCGACGCCCACATGAGGCGGGTTCTCCAGGCGTCTCGGGTCCCTGCGGGAGGGTCGTCAAAGGTGTGGAGGGTCGACACACACGGGATCCCCAGCATGCGAGCGGCAGCCCCGCCCAGGATATTGGAGAACTCCAACTGGGTGTGAAGCAGTTCGGCTCGTGATGAGCGGAGATGCCTGGCCAGCCGCGGCAGTGCCCGCGGGTCGCGAAGCCGCTCGACTGACACCGTGTCAACCAGGACTCCTAGTTCTCTGACTTCGGCTGCGAGCGGGTTGCCGTCCCTCTCCTGGAGGACACATACCCGTGGCTCGAAGCGGGTTCGATCGACATGTCGCAATGTTGTCAGCAGAACACGCTCGGCACCGCCCATGCCCAAGGAGTCGATCAAGTATGTGACACGCGAGCGACGCGGGTTCACCGTCAAACGCCTAGCCGAATAGAACAGCTGTTGACGCCAACGCCTCTAAGGCGTTGCAGACCGGGATGGATGGCGGACCGCAGACTGTTCATACCTGAGCTCTACACTTGTCGACTGCAGCTAGGTGCCGCACTGCGGCAGTGAACGATAGTCACGGATCGGCTGCCCCCAGATCTCAGGATCCCCAAAACTGGTAGTTCCCGATCGGATTCGACCAATGCCACAGACAAGTCAACGATGAGCGAAGATCCCAACACGGGAGCGCGCAAACCGGATGGCCAAGGATCTAACCCGAATCGATCTAGAGCATCGGACGGCCGGTCATTGATCAACAGTCGTCATGCAGCGGTTTTTGGCATACTGGTCCTGTCGGTGATTGCAATCGTATTGGCACTCCAATCGGGAGGCGCCAACGATGCAGTTGCCACCACCGGGACGTTCGGACCGCCTCGAGGTTCCACCTCGGTTTTGCCATCGGACTCGTCAGGCGAAGGATCCACCGCCACAACCGGTGCTCCGGGTGCTTCTCCGACGACGTCAAGCGCTCTGTCGGCGACCAGCCCAGAGCGCCCGTTTGCCGCAACGAGCCCTTTCAACGAACCGATCGCGGATAACCCGGCCCTCGATCCACGTAGTGACCAGATCTCAGCATTCCTTGGCGTCACGGTCGTGGCCGACTTGTACCTGTTCGGGATTGCTATCTACGAGGTCGACGCAGAGACCACACCGGTGACAGTCAGCTGCACCAAGCGATGGGGTCGTTGTCCACTGGAGACCGGTCTGCATCGGATACCAGAGTATGCCGAGCCAGCACCTGGAAGCGACGGAACGCTGGTAGTGATCGACTGGTCAGAGCGCCGAACCGTCGAGATGTGGCAGCCGACTCAACAATCAGACGGATCGTGGAGCACCTCGTGGGGCACCACAACGCACATTGACGGGACAGGTGTACCCGCTGTATATGGGAATGGGGCAGGTGTCTCGCACCTGGCCGGAGTCATCCGAGTCAAAGAAATCGAGCAGGGTCTCATCGACCACGCTTTGGTGTTTTCGACCAGTGGCTCCTGTCAAGATGAGTACCGGTATCCAGCAACCAAAACGGACGGAAACTCAACCCAAGAGAACTGTGTCCCCGAAGGTGCCCGCATCCAGCTGGACCCCTCGATCGATCTCGACAACCTTCGTCTCACGACCGCCGAACGCATCATCGCCGAGGCATTACAGAAGTACGGTGCTTATGCAGTCGACACCGGCGGCACTGCCATGGCCTTTAACTTCGAGATCGCCGCTGACGCCTCACCGTCGACTCCCGGGTCCGTGTACGCCAACGCCGGGCTGACTCATGACTATTTTGCGCTCACAGCAATCCCTTGGACGGACCTCCGAGTCCTTGACTCTTGGGATGGCAGCTAGGAGTGATTCTGCAGAAGGTCCTCGTACACGGTCAACACGTCACCGGCGATGGCCCCCCACGAGAACCGAGTAGCCGCTTGGGTGCGGGCGGCCTCTCCCATCGCTTCGGCCAAGTCGGGGTCGACAAGCACGCGCCGCAATGCATCCGCCATCTCTACGATCGATCCTTGCGAAACTACAAACCCTGTCTTCCCATCCTGTACAGCTTCGGGGATCGACCCGACATCGGTAGCTACGACCGGTCGGCCCGCGGCAAACGCCACTTGGATCGCACCACTCTGAGTGGCGTTTCTATAGGGGAACGCAACAACTGTCGCTATCGACAACAGGGAACCCACTTCTTCGATCGGGATGTAGCGGGTGTCGAAGATCACACGATCTGCAATGCCCAATTGGTCTACGTGATCTCGGAAATCGTTGAGGTTCACCTCTCGTGAGGGATACCCGGCGATCAGCAGCTTTGTTTGATCAAGGTCGTCCAGCTCTGCAAACGCCTCGATGAGATCCGATAAGCCCTTGCTGGGCCGGATGTTGCCGAAGAACAGAACGATGCGGTCATCGGCGCCTAATCCATAGCGATCCCTTGCGACCGCAGGATCGTCTCCCGAGGTCATCAGCAGTTCCTCGTTGCCATGGGGGATGATATGGGTCTTCTCCCTAGCCACTCGAGTAGAGCGGACGAACCGCTCTCGCACCTCGGCGCCGAGTAGAAACACTGAATCGAAAGACTCGTAGGTTCTTCGCAGGAATCGGCTCCGAATCTGGTCGGACCGCGGGTATTTGGACTCGCGAAACTCGAACTCATGGCAAATCTGAGAGAGGACCATGTCATCGAGACGCGCCAGGAGGAACCAAGACCCGGGGAATTGCATCTCCCCGAACTGAACGACATCGGGCTTGCTGCGCCGCAAATGCCTCACAACACGGCCCCACTCTGTCAGCAGTCGCATCGCCCGCCATGCTCGTCGTGCCGACCACCACGTATTCCTCCACAGACGTTTCATGGCGCCATTGGGTGGGTCTTCGGTGAGGGTCGTATCGAATCTCGGCCACAGCCGCATCATGGGCTGCACCGTGAAATTATGGGGAAGCGCTGCTAACTCATAGTCGGCCGCGGTAATCATCACGACCTCAGCGCCCTCTTCAGCAAGGGCGGTGCACAACTGGTATGCGAAGTGCACCATCCCACCCTCTCCCACAGGCTCAACTACGACTACTTTCATCGCCGTTGACTCACTAGCACAGCAACAATGCCTGCCATGCAGGACTCACGATCTTCAGAGGACGGCACATCACCGATCTCGTCTGGACATCGTGGGGAGGGTTCTGAGGACGATTAGGAGGTCCGACCAGAATGACCAATGCTCGATGTACCAGTTGTCGCGCCTGGCGCGCTCCTCGATCGATGAGTCGCCGACTAGGCCGTTTACTTGCGACCAACCGGTAATACCAGATTTGACACGATGTCGATCTCGATACCCCGGCACCTCATCGCCGAATTGTTCAACGAAGAACGGCCGTTCCGGTCGCGGCCCTACGAGCGACATATCGCCACTCAGCACATTTACGAGCTGGGGCAGCTCGTCCAGGTGCGAGGCTCTCAGGAACCTGCCCACGGGCGTGACCCGACTATCAGTTTCAACCGACCACGTCACATCCGAGTCCTCATTCACAGTCATCGAGCGGAACTTCAAAATCTCGAAGGGGACACCGTCCCTCCCGATACGAATCTGGCGGAAGAGAATCGGACCGGGGCTGCTAAGGCGCACTGCGACGGCACTCAACGCCATCACCGGCGCCAGCACGACCAGCGCCAGCGACGATGCCGTCACGTCGAAAACACGTTTCATTCTTAAGAACGGATGCCCAGGAGCGGAAGGGCGAATCCGCAACACCGGAAAACCTGCGATGTCTGCTCGTAAGCCTGGCGGGCCGCTGTCAACACCCAGTTCGAAGAATCGCAGCAGCACGTAGTAGTGAGACCGCGGATCGCAACACCGAATGGTTGCGATCATCTCCGATTCCCTTACCCGACCAAACGCGAACAATGCATGGCGTGCTCCGGCTACATCCATGATCTCGGATAGATCCGCAACGCTCCCCAAATGTGGCAGGGAGGATCGAAGGGCTGGAGCCTGATCAACAAATCCGACCGGTACCAGACCGCATTCCGGGTGATCGTTGATCGCTCCAGCAAGCTCCACAGCCACAGGGCCCGCGCCAACCACCACGACTGGATCAAGAGCGATGCCCCGAATGCGGAGCCGGTGCAGCATGTCGTAGAAAACGATCCTCATGATGAGCGTCAACGAGACCAGGAGAACGCCCAGAAGAGCTACGTCGCCAAGAGGGACATTGGGTCCGGCAATAAGCCCTACTCCTATCATCGCGAGGGCTACCCGTTGTACGAGATAGGAAATCTCGTCGGATGCCCGTGGGGCCAGTCGGCCTGGTGACATTCCGGTGCTCCACACGGCCACGCCACCGAGGGCGAGGATCGCGATGGAGGAGGCCAAGTCCAGGCTCGCAATGGCTGCCACAACCACAAGCACGGCGGCATCTATGGAACGAGCTACCCAAGTGACGACGGTTGATCTTAGAGGCCTCACCTTGCTGGGAACGAGCGTTAGTCTCCGATCCCGAGCGGAGACGTCAATCGCCGTGTCAAATGCAGCGGGCGTGCTGAGAGGTTTCATGGGCGCGACCGACATATGACAACACGAACATGTTTTCCAACGCGCCCACGCAACGGCAGCGTCCCCACAGACACTATTCGCCTCCCAAAGCCCTATATGGTCGAACTTAGTCCTGTTTGTGCAACACCGATAGAGCTGATGCCGTGTAGTGAGCCATACTGGAAAGGGGCCAGGCGTCGCGAACCACCCACGAGATGCTGCCGGTACCGCTCAAATGGTCATCGCTGACTGCTCACGTCGCGGTTCCGGTGGGCAACACCTGCGATTCCTATCGCTGCGACTGCGGCCGCAGTCGCAGCGATAGCCAGGAGCGCTGCCCGCGACAATACGGAGAGACCGGTTGGCTGGGTCTCCATCGAAGATGGTCCGACATCGTCGACAATGAATGGTTGAGCAAGCCCCCCTACGAACTCAGCACCGCGCCTTGCGACTCCCGCGGCAAGCGCAGCGACCTGGGCCGCGTCGTCGCCCACCACACGAACGGAGATGATCTGGAGCGACGGTGAATAGGCCGCACTCACCTCAGTTGAACCAACCTCGTTGTAGGTCCAGCCCAGATCGTCGAGTGCCTGCAGGGTGAACTTGGGGTCTTCTAGGACAGCCGCATACGTTGCACCAATCAGACCCCGACTGATCAAGTCTTGGCTATAGGCAGCGTAGGGCCCGCTTGCTTCCTCGCCAGTGGTGACCACCAACTGTCTCTCCGCAACCCAATCCTGAGGTGCGTCACCGACCACGAGCCAGCCACCAACCGCCACCACCAGAAACACCAGCGCTCCTGCCACCAGCGGTCTTTGTATCACCGGTGGCCGAGGACGTGCGGGGGCCGGCGACAACGCGACGGCGCGAGACGGCTCGGCTTCAATCTGCGGGGTGCCCCAGCTGAGCTCCGCCGACGATCCCCGAAGCCCTATGTCCATGCCTACACCCACCGCAAGCACGGTGAAGAGAACGCGGAGGCTTGCGGCATGCAGGAAAACACTTGCAGCCAGCCATGCCGCGATTCCCGAAACGATGCCTGCTGCCATCAATCGATTCCACTCACCGTCCTCGGAGTCCTGCTGCCGACTCAACATCAGCACTCTCATCGCGGCGAACACACCGAAGCCAAGGAAAAGAGCCCATGCCGACAAGCCGACGAAACCGCTCTCAGCGGCGATTTCGAGGAACAGATTGTGGGCATCCAAGACCTCGGCCTGGATACCCAGATCACGTTGGGTTTCAGGAACAGTCAGTCGGAACTCGCCAAGGCCGACTCCTAGGACTGGGTTGGCAAGAAACATTCCGATCCCAGCCTCCTGAGCGCCAACACGACCTTGCAAGGATGGGTCGCCAGCACCTTGTTGGGCCTCACCGATCTCGGTGAGGGTCACAAGCCGAGAGCCCACTCCGGGGATGACGAGGATGATCGCTAATGCCACCGGGGCTAGGGCCAGCAAACGTACGTATCGCCGACCGGCCAAGATCAGCCAGATGATCACTGCCATGGTGACCGCAAGCAACCCGCCGCGTGATTGAGTCAGATACAGACCGAGACCGATGCCAATCACGGCCCCGGCAGCGAGCCACTTGCCGATGGCTCGTTTGCTTACTGCCCACCACGACAGCGCAATCGGCAACGTCAGAGCAAGCGATCGCGCCCAGAAATTTGCGTCCACCTCCGGACCTGAATGCCGAAGGGTCACCGCACCCAACTGGGTTGTCTGAACATTCGACAGGCCAAAGAAGTCCACGCCGTTGCCCAACGCAAACTCCTGCACCACAGACAAAGCCCCCAGCATCGCCATCGTGCCGACCAGAACACCGGTGGCAAGTCTCCACGATCGCCGTGAGGTAGCCCACGCCAGGACCACAACCAGATAGGCCAAATCTTTGGCAAACTCCACAAGGGCTTCAATACCTGCTTCGCTGCCGCCCGCAACCAGAACTGAAGCTGCGCTCGCTGCAGCCACAGCTATGGCAAAGAGGTACAAGAGAGACCACTGCAGTCGCAATCGGCCGCTAATCACGGCCAAACTCATTGAAACCATGGCGAGGCCGAGCAGTGGTTGGAAGACACCTACGCCGATGAGATCAGCAGCTATCTCACTCATCTTGGCGGCATCGGCTGCAATCAACAGGACCACGGCGACATCGGGACACCGGAGAGCGAGAGCGATACCAAAGATCGCGATCAAGCCGCCCAAGGCGAGGACAGGAGCGGTAGCCGATGCTTCCACCTGAGCGGCGCTGAGAATCGTGCCAACGCCAACCACAATCACTGCAATCGATATGACTGTGAGGGTTATCCAAAGCCGGCGACGCTCCATATCAGCGTCAGCCGTCTACAGGATGTAGTGCCTCAGAGATCCTGTCGGCGCCCTCTTCTGGAGCCTCTGCTGATATCGCCTGTTCCGAATCAGGGGAATCCACTTCTGGCCGTCGGAGCCGTCGTGCCTCTCGTCGCTTGGCCAGCCAGGCGAGTCGGTATATCGCCTGCTGATAGGCAATACCGAGTCCCAGGGCGACCAATGCGAATACGACGATTACCAACGCCTGCGATGGGCCGAACTCCGATACGTTGTTGGCGCCCTCACCGACCGGTACCAGAGCATATGGCAACGATAGGTCGGCAACGTATACGGTCGACAAGTCAACTACCCCGTCGACCATCGCCACTGCGAGGTTTGGATCCGTCGATGTTGCGACCACCTGCACCATCGCGGTATCGGCAACAACAATCACGCTCATATCGACTGATTCGCGTTGTGCCTCGGTGAGACCGTAACGATCCGCGGTCTCGGTTTGGAACTCGCCTAGGCGCACGAGCTCTGCGAGCGTTCGCACCATCTGCCCTCTGCTGAGGGTTTCGTAGTAGGCGGGGACGTGGTCTGGATTCACCGGCTGACCAGGAAGGACCAGAACATTGGCACGTGCTGTCCACTGGGAGCTGAGCCTTCCTGAGTAGGCGAAGCCTGCGGCCATGAGCAGGGCAAAAACAACAATGCCAGAGCCAATACTGACGAGGAGCGCCAGCCGATCACGTTGCTGTTTCGTCGGCGCGGAGCCTTCGTTTGTCATGCCCACTTCTTCCTAACCGGCTTATCCCACAACGGGTTCTGGCGCCCGGTGATCCACCGGAATCCGCCACGGAGCTGCGCTGCGTTCACCAACAGAAACTCTGACAACGGTGCCAGAGCCCGAGCGTCGGTGGCGATGCCTGCTGCAGCCGCCATGTATGCCAATCCTTGCCCGCGAAAGAGCAACCTGCCAAACGAATGGTTCTGGCTCACCTGTCTTGACAGAACCCAGATCAACGGCAGTGCCGCTGGTACGACGATGTTGCGGAGTATGCGGTGCGAAAGAAAGCTCACCGACAGCCACCCGCGCCGCGGCGAGCCGAGACGGACAAATGCAAAACAAGACTGCCAGGTGCCCGCCGCGATCCGCGTGCGTCGATCGAACTCCTCGCGGGCGGATTCGGCGGTCTCCTCCGAGGTTCTTGCTGCAGCGGCGTATCTGGATTCGTATCCTTGATCAAGAACGTCGCAGGTAAGGAAGAAGTCGTCGTTAATGATGTCCTGAGGTATCGGTCGAAACAGTGATGAGCGAATTCCTAGCAGTTCCCCCGGGGCGCCCATGGTGACGCCGAGATTGGATTCGCACGTCTTGAGCATGGCTTCATAGCGCCAGTAGAGGCTTTCGCCTGCTCCGCGGCCACCTTCTCCTGAAACCGTTTTGGCCCCGCTCACGATGCCGACTTTGGGATCGGCAAAGTGCTCCGAAACAGCAGCAAGCGACCCCGGTTCGAGCGCACAATTGGCATCTGTGAGGCAAGTTATCTCACCTTCAGCAATCTCCATTGCCCGGTTAATCGCACTGGTCTTGCCGAGCCGTTCCGGTCGCCACAGACATTCGACGCCAAGCGATCGCACTATCTCAACTGTCTCATCATTTGAGCCATCGGCGGCGACGATGAGTTGAAGCTTGTCGGCCGGATAATCCTGTTTGCGAAGATCATCGATCTTCGCCTCGATGACGGCCTCTTCGTTGAGCGCAGCAACGATGACAGTCATGCTCGGCGCATCATCTGCCGAGATAGGGATGTCGCTATCGGATATCTTCCCGGTTCTACGCTTCGCAGCTACAAGCAATGCGGGATACCCGATGTAGGTCCACACAGCAGTGGCTAGCAGCCCGACGAGAGCGAGACGCGAAAATGCCATGGACGGAGCATCACGACGCATTCGGTTGACAGGAAGTCTCATTCTCCTCGGATTCCTCGTACGGGCGCTGAACTATAGTTTCGTCATCGACGGCCGAGTCATGCCGATCCCAGTCCTCAGAAGGAATAGTGCATGATTGACTACTTGTCACCCGAGCGTCAGCCATGACATCAGGGATCAGCATCGTCCACGTAATCCATTCTCTCGGACCAGGGGGCGCTGAGCACACACTCGTCGACCTGGCGCGGAAGGCACCGGGACGGGACATGCACCTAAGTGTCGTCAGCCTGATGCCGCTGGAGTCGCACCCTTACCCACGACAGCTGGCACAGCTTGGAGCAGGGGTTCATTCCCTCGAACTGTCTTCCCGTTGGGACCCACGGGGTCTCACTCGTGGGCTACGCCTTATCGGAATCCTCAAGCCCGATGTCATACATACCCATCTCAAGCACGCAGATCTTGTTGGCGCCTGGGCGGCGCGGCGTCTGGGGATCCCGATGGTCTCCACCCTCCACCTCATCGAGGATGCTCCGAGCGCTGTCGGGCGAGTCAAACGAAGGATGGCGGCCCAGGCGCGTCTGCACACGGCTGCGAGGACCATCGCTGTCTCGCAGGCTCTCCGGGATTGGTATGTGGATGTGTTCCCTGTCGAGCCGGATAGCGTGGTCCGTCTTCCCAACGGTGTGGCGAGACCAGTACCGACCAGTGCCGCTCAACGTGAAGCAATCCGCCACGATCTGGGCATACGGTCAGATGCGCTAATGGCGACCATGGTTGGGATCATGCGTGCGGACAAAGGCCATGAGCAGCTGCTCGACGCCATTCATGCCATGTCACCCGCATCCGATATGCAGTTTGCGATATTGGGCGACGGTCCCCTTCGTGGAGAGCTCGAAGAGCAGGCTGCCCGTCTCAACCTCGGACCAGACCGAGTGGTCTTTACGGGTTTCCGGGACGATGTAGCGGAAGTGCTCGGAGCATCCGACCTTGTCGTACATCCCACCCTGGCCGACGCACTGCCAACCGCACTCCTACATGGCCTCGCCTCGGGTCTTCCCATCGTCGCTTCCGATACCGGTGGAATCCCCGAGATCGTTACGTCCGAGATCGGAATACTCGTTCCTCCCGGAAACGTGAATGCGCTGACAGATGGCCTCGAACAGATGGCTGCGCGGTTGCCGGCTGCCGAGATGGCCAAGGCAGCTCGAACCCGATTCGACGAGGAATTCGATTCCGAGATCTGGGCGACGCGGCTTCGTCATCTATACGAAGAGGTAATGACTGAGTCTGGTAGCTGACCTCACTGATCGATCTCGTCAGCGGTGGCATTGCTACGGGTAAACGCAACACGAAAGACCCCCATGATCTCGTCGCGCTCCAGCCGCAAGAGCACTGCAAAGTACCCGATGGCGCCAGCAACCACCGTTGCCGAAAGGTTCAAGACCTCTGACATGTCTGCTGTCAGATACATGGTGGCGCCAGCCATGCTGGCGAGGGCAATACCTCCGATGGCGGGCGATCGCCACTGACTCACGATCAAACCAATCGGCACACCTAGGAAGCGGGACACCACGATCGTGCGCGCCACCCGGGTGATGAGCGATGCAAAGAGGTGCCCGAGCGCAACTCCCACCAAACCGAACTGCACACCGACGAGGAGGGCTGGGATGAGCAAAGCAAGGTGGAATACGGCGAGCTTGAGCAGGATATCGGGGCGGCCGACCGCTTTGTACACGTCTCCATCTGCATTGATGAGGGAAGCGATCAACACAAAGATCGCTAGCACGCGCAGAACCGGGATCGCATCGACCCACTCCGAACCCAGCATCACCCTTACGATCGGATCGGCGGCGATGGCGAGCCCAATGCTGAGTGGAAGAGTTATCAGCACTACGTAGTGGATCGCCGCAAGGAAACCGCGGCGAAGACCTGCCTTCTCCTTCTGCATCGTGGAAAAGGCAGGGAACGCAACCCTGTTGACAACGGTCATCAAGCCGAGCACCAGCAGTTCAGGTAGTCGATATGCGAGTGTGTAGATGCCGAGGGATTCGCTGCCAAGTTGGCGACCAATGATCACGTAATCGAGATTGACGAACAACGCCCACATGAACTCAACACCGAACAACGGCAACCCAAAACTGATCAGTTGCCTGGCAAGCTTGCCGTCGATCTCAAGGCGCGGCCGCCAGGGAAATACCGCCCAGCTGAGTACCACACCGACTGCCACTCCCGCCAGCTGCCCATAGATAAGGGCCCACGCCCCCATGCCGCCAACGGCCAGGCTGATCGCGACCGCTCCCTTGACTATTGATCGTCCGACATCGGGGACAAACACACGTCCGAAGCGAAGCTCCCTTTGCAGCCGGACGAGATGCACAGCACCGAGAGCTTCGACAGCGAACGTTAGGCCAAGCACTCGCAGCAGAGGAGTGGCCGTCGGCTCGCTGAAGTAGTCGGCCACAAATGGGGCGATCAGATACACAATACCCGTGAGGGAAACCCCAAGAAGAAGGTTCAAGGTAAATACGACGTTGGTCGCCTTTTCGATATCGCCCCGTCGTTGGATGAGCGCAGGGCCGAGGCCTAGGTCCTGGAGCACAGTGAGGAAGGACACAGCTACCGTCGCCACCGCCACGATCCCGAACTCTTCCGGCGCCAGCAACCGAGCGAGTACAGCGGTTGCTACCAGAACGACCGTTTTGCTGAAAGCGAATGATCCGTAGTTCCAGAGAACTCCGCGCACAGTCCTTCCTGCGAGATCCCCGGCAGGCAAATCGCTCACGTTGAGCCACCGTATAGCAATGCTGAGCAACGAGCGGAGAACCCCTCACTACCTCGCGCAAGACTGCTCACAGAGCAGCAGCAAGGCATAACTCTCGGCAAGTCCACTTTGGCACTCCCATCGCCTTGAGCGCCGTCGAAATCTTCGTGGCGTGCGTCTTCGCCGCGCACTCTACCGCCCTGACGGGGACCCGATACCCGGCTGCTGGGAACTGAACCAGCATCGGGCAGAAACGTGGAAGGGGCGGACTCCTGCGATCATCCTCTGCCTAACATCCCGATACGTGGTCAAAAGAGAGTCGCTCATCAAACACATCGCAATCGACAGCGCCGAACCGGTCATCATTCTTGGTACTGGCCTTACAGCTCTCGGCGTACAGAGGAGCCTTGCTGCGGTTGGTGTCGAGACATTTCTAGTCGACGATTCCAAGGGCATAGCGCGTCGTTCGAGATGGGCGCGCGGCCACGTAATCGACCACACCGAATCGACGGATCCGATGCCCCTCGAAGCGCTTCTAGATGGCCTTCCGATGAAGCGAGCGGTGCTGATGGCGTGCAGCGACAACTGGTCAGTTGCCGTATCCTCTCTGCCAGAGAGCACCCACAAGCGTTTCGCAACCAGCATGCCATCCCAGGCGGCAGTTGAGCTCTTGGCCGATAAAGCAGCTTTGGCTGCTGCGCTGCAGCGACTAGACGTAGCTCACCCCTGGACAGTCGTCATCAACTCAGAGGACGACCTCGACGCGATCCCAGATGACCGATGGGCAAACATCTTCCTGAAGCCAACAGACTCCCAATCTTTCTCACAACTCTTCGGTGTCAAGGCCTTTAGCGTCACGGGCCGGGACGATGCAGTCGAAAAGTATCGACAGATGCAGGACGCTGGCATCGGAGCGATTGCCCAGGAGTACATCCCCGGCCCATCGGATCTTCACTACTTCATTGATGGCTTCGTGGACGGTGTGGGCCAGGTTCGTGCGTTGCTCTCGCGGCGCCGGACGCGAATGTTCCCAAGGGACTACGGCAACAGCACGTTCATGAAGACCGTTCCACTCGACGCTGTGTCTCCCGCAGTCGAAGGCCTGAAACTGCTGCTCGCCAACCTGTCCTATCGAGGGATCTTCAGCGCAGAGTTCAAACATGACCCCCGCGACGGCATATTTCGCTTGCTGGAGGTGAACGTCAGGCCGTGGTGGTACAACGAATTCGCCGCCCTGTGCGGGATCAACGTCTGTGAGCTTGCCTACCTTGACGCCCTCGGACGCCCGGTACCTGAGCGAATGTCCTTTCCCGTCGGAGCGCGCCACATGCTGATGCCCGATGACTTTCATGCCTATCGCGCCTATCGGCGCGAAGGGAGTCTCACCTTCCGAAACTGGTTCGGCGAGGTTTGGGGGGCATCGGATGCGGTTTTCCGCCGCAACGACCCGATGCCCGCATTCGAGCCCATCTTCGAGTTCCCGGGACGGGTCGTCCGCAAGCTCCGCAAGATTCTCACACGCTCGAACTGAACCCAAATCCAAAGTCTGGCATCCCTCACCGCTGCATGAGGTGCTCACGGACGCCAGACGCGCAGGCTGGGGTCACTTCTATTCAGTGTCCGCGCCTTCCCTATGCGTACGTGACAACGGGCTGGTTACCAGTGTCAGATCGGTGATCTGATAGCGGAAGAACTCGCCCTCGTCCCACCGGTCGGTGCCGTGGTGCCAGCCGAGACTGCCAGCGTCGGGGATGGTGACACCATCGAAGGTGGCGCGGCTAGTGAATTCGCCTCCCATGGGGTGGAGACCGTAAACACCGGTGTCGTCGGGGTCGCCCCACCGCTGGAAGACGACCGATTGCAGGTGACCGTCCGAAGTGAGCTGGTAGCTGACGTGGAACGGTTTGTCCTCGATGCGACTCAGGATCGACGGCCGGGATCGCTCTTAGTGTGAAACTCGCAGACTGGACAGGCTTGGCGTACGACATAGACTGGTTAGACGTCTACGACGAAAGGATTGATCGTGAAGAAACTGTTGAAGGTAGCGCTGATCGTTGGGGGTATGACGGCCGTGGCGAAGCTCGTCACGGCCAAGAAGGCCGAGTGGCAGGGTCTCACTGAGACGCAGGTGCGCGAGAAGCTCGACGCGCGGCTGCCAGGCCGGATGCCCGACGAGAAGCGGGCTGGTGTCGCCGACAAGGTTGTCTCCAAGATGCGTGAGCGTGGTGTGCTTCGCGAACAGGATGAAGCCAGTGCGCCAGTGCAAACCGAGAATGACGCTACAGAGATCGACTCCGCAGACGTCACTGAGAACGATGAATCCGGGGATAACACCGAGTCGGTCTGACCCCTCAGCTGCTGCAGACCCGCACTCCGAGGTGCCATTGGTTCGGCTCGGTCTGCCAGTGCGTTCGTTACTGGTTCGTATTGGTTGTGATCTGGGTGGCGCGGCTCATCCCACCGACGCACAAGACGAGGAATCATCTCCGCAACGAGCGAAATGGCAGACGTCAACTCCTCTGCCGAGGGGGCCAGGACCGTTTGGCGCGCTCGCCTCAAACGCGCAAAAACCCCGCCCGAACAAGGTCTTCATGCAAAGAAGAAGCCCTCGCAAAACAAGGGCTTCTTGAAACGGACCCGCGCCGCGGGTCCGCGTAGCCCCGACCAGATTTGAACTGGCGTTACCGCCTTGAGAGGGCGGTTCGTGGGTTCTTCGCCCTTCTGCGCTGACCCTGCGAAACACCCGACTAGCCGCTAGATCAATGGGGTTTCAGCCCGTTCACAGATTGCGACGTTTTGCGTCCGTTTGCGGCAGTTTTGACCCTGTTGTGGCCCAGGTGTGGCCCAAGAATCATTCTCAGTATTGAAACCGCTCTGCCAGGACTCTTGACTACACGGAAGCTGGGGAACCCGCGTAACCGCACTCCGCCCCGAGTGCGCCCTCAACGGCAGGGCAGAAGCAACCCCCCGAAAGTGCCTCCTACGTCTGCCCAGCCATCAGCAACAGCAAGTCAACGACGCGGTTCGAGTATCCCCACTCGTTGTCGTACCAGGAAACCACCTTCACCATGTTGCCGTCGATGACCTTGGTCAATTGGGCATCGAAGATGCCGGAGGCAGCATTGCCAACGATGTCCTACGACACGATCGGATCCTCTGTGTACTCCAAGGTGCCGGCAAGCTCGCCTTCCGCCGCCTCCGTCGCCCGTAAGCTCCACAGCCGACAATGTCGAGTGACGTACCTCGCGCTCATTTCTCGCCCATTTCCCGGATTCGGAATTGCAACTAACGTCCTGGCACACATTCAGGAGGATGAACATGTTCGTTGTAAGACGCGTTTGGGAGACGAAGCCGGGAGAGGCTCGACCAGCAGCTTCGCTGGTGGCGGCGATGGGCGAAGAGTACGAATCGGCCGACAAACGGTCGCCTTCACGGGTGTACTTCAACACCAGCACGCTCCCGGGCGAGCGCAATCGCGTGTACATGGAGTGGACCGAAGATGTCATCGCCAGCACCTATAGGGACGAGAGCGTCGCGAGCCCGCCCCGGGCTCAGGAGCTGTACAAGAAGCTCGATGAGCTGACGTTGGATAGCTGGATCGAGTTTTACGAGCTAATGACGCCCGAAAAGATGACCGACGTCGGCTAGCGGTCGAGAGTGTCGATCGCCGTCTGAATGGCCGGCGTGATGTCCTCGGGGGCGGCGATGGAGACGACCTCGCCATCGGCGTCGTAGAAGATAAACCAGTTCTCGCCGGGGTGGACTTAAACGTCCTGTCGGACTGGTGCCGAACCGGCCGGCTCGAGGGTCTTCCCTCATGGGCGGACAACGATCGCTGACAAATCCAGCGGGAAATCGAACACACACGCAGATATCAACTCCTCTGCCGTCACCGTCACTGTTCCACCGGGCTGAGCACCACACGGTGACTCATAGTTGCGAGAGTGGTCGGGCGACGGATTGCCCGATCGTCTGAGCTCATCCAACTGAGGCGCCCGCAGGCCGCCCACGAGAGGCCACCAATCCAGTGCAGCTCACCTGTGCAGGTCATCGTTTTGCGTTGATTTGCACCCTATCGCGCCCCGCCGCGCCCCCAGCGCGCCCCGAGATCGACGCAAGGTCAGCCACGACGTCGCTCGTGGTGTGGAATTCGCACCTCGACAGTCGCGAGCAGCGATATAGACCTGAAGGTGGCTTTGATCGTCGGTGGCATGACGGCTGTCGCCAAGCTCGTCGCTGCCAAGAAGGCAGACTGGCAGGGCCTCACCGAGGCTCAGGTACGCGAGAAGCTCGACTCACGGCTGCCAGGTCGGATGCCGGACGAGAAGCGGGCTGGCGTCGCCGACAAGGTTGTCTCCAAGATGCGTGAGCGTGGTGTGCTTCGTGAGCAAGATGAAGCCACTGCGCCGGCGCCCACCGAAAACGGCGCCACATCGACCAGCTCTGCCGACGCCACGGTTGACGATGAATCCGGGGACGACACCGAGTCGGTCTGACCTCCGGAGTGCAAGTTTCCGCACACCGATGTGCCTGGTCCCGGACGGCGCGGCGGCGGTGGAGTAGATGCTCGTTCTCGATCGGGAACGGGTGGTCTGAGCGGTGGTCCGCGCCTCAGACGGTGATGGCGACTTTCCCTTGGGCGTGACCTTCTCCCAGATACCGGAAGGCCTCAGGGGTCTCGCTCAACGGGAACATCCTACCGATGACCGGTGTGACCTTCCCGGACTCGATGAGCTCCTTCAGAACAACCAGGTGTTCATTCTTCGGAATCGCAACGAAAGTTCGCGCCTGCTGGGGCAAGAACAGTGACCGCGATTGCGTGATCATCACACGTTGTCCCCGGCGACATGGCCTACTAGTAGCCGGTGATGCGCACGACTTCACCAATGATGGTTGTCGCTCCATTGGGACCGGGGATGGGTCGGCCCGGTGTGCCCTGCCCCGTGGAGACATAGAGGGCGCCGTCGGCGGCGATGGTGATGTTGGTCGGTGAATCGAGATCGTCCGCCAGGATCTGGGGAGACCCGCTGTCGTGTGGATAGAGGGTGACCTTGCCGCTGAACCTCAGGTACCCGCCGTGGCGCGCTCCGACATCGGTGTCAAACAGATCGATCTTTCCGGTAAACAGTTCGGCGTGATCGGTCGCCATTTCAACGACAAACACGTTGCCCCTGTCGTCGATGGCGACGTCGACCGCGGTAGTGAGGCCCGTGATCTCATCAGTGGTTCGACCAGTGCGCGGATCGACTCGTACCACTTTGGCGTCTCCGGGGACGAACGGGACGAAACTGCCATCGCCACTCTGGGCAACACCGGAGAAGAGGGCAACGAGGATGTCGCCGTTGCGCGGATCGATCGCGAGTCCGGCCGGTACGGGCTGCTGTCCGCTGGGGAGGACGCCAAATGCGGTGACGTCGCGCCGATCTCCTCCATCGAGTGTTATCTCGACGAGTTGGTTGAGTGTGCTCTCAGTCACGAAGATCCTAAGCCCGTCGGGGGCTAGGCCGATCCCGGTCATGTTGCTGCGCCCTGACAGGTTGCGGCCCATGGAGCCCTGGGGGCTGATCTCGAAGAGGGCAAAGTCGTCGAAGCCTCCGTCTACTGACAGAAAGACTCGGCCGTCGCGGTGCATCGCGACGTCGCTGGGGCCGCTGACCTCGTCTCGCCCTGTGGCGTAGACGTTCATTGCGTTGTAGCTCGCCAGATGGCTGAACCATGACTCGGCTTCCCCGGGATCAGCGAAATTGCCATTGCCGTTCCGGTCGATGTATTTGGTCAGCTTCCCGGTTCGCAAGGTGACGTCGACCGCATCATTACCGGATCCGGCCTCAGCCACCAAGAGACTACCTTCGGCGCCGATCCCGACGCCGCGACGGCTCTCCAGCCCGGTCAGTACCACCTCGACCTGCACTCTGGCCGGCGGATCGGTGCCAGACCCCGCGCACCCGACCAAAGCCAGTGAGCCGACCACGAAAACGACCGAGCGGATCATGCGCTTTGCGAACGCGGGGCGCTCGCCTCCATCGGTGGTCATGAGCCCTCCGGTCGCCTGTGAACGTTCACATTCTAGAGCTACCTACGGCCGCAATCCAGGCACGCTGTCAGGCCCGCTGCGTGACATGCCACACCCGTGACCGCGGCTCCCATCACAGGACATTGCACCGGGGTTGCTATCGTGTCGGAGACCATGACCAACGTTCTCACGACGACTATCGGAGCCTTCCCCAAGCCAGCTTACGGGTCGCCTCGCGACTGGCTCCCGAAGCGGGATTCGGCCACGTCCGACGCTTTTTACTTCGACAACCGTGCCCTCGAAACCCGGTACGCGCTGGCAACCCGGGCAGCAGTGATCGCCCAGGTCGACGCCGGGGTCGACGTACCCACCGATGGTGAGATGCGCCGAGAGCACTACATCTTCTACCACCTGCGTCACCTGAACGGAATTGACTTCGAGAACCTCCAGGGGCGCAAGATTCGCAATGGAGCGTGGGAACGCGAGGTGCCAAGGATCATCGACCGAATTCGCCCCAAAGACAGGTTCCTCCCCTACGACTACCAGATCGCGCAGTCGTACTCGTCGCAACCGATCAAGATCACTGTCCCCGGGCCGATGACCATTGCCGATACCGTCGCCGATGAACACTACGGAGACCCGCGGCATCTCAATCGCGACCTGGCCAATGTCCTCAACGTTGAGATCCGGGCGCTGGTCGAGGCAGGCTGTCGCCATATCCAGGTGGACGAACCGGTCTTCGCTCGCAATACAGAAGAAGCGTTGGCGTTCGGGATCGATGATCTCGAACGCTGTTTCGCCGGCGTGCCGGCTGAGGTGCAACGCGTGGTGCACCTCTGCTGTGGGTATCCGCGTCACGTCGATCAACCGGACGAGGATGTGTACAAAGCCGACCCTTCCGCCTACTTCGATCTCGCTAGGGCGCTCGACCAGGCAGCGGTAGGTGCCATTTCGATTGAGGATGCACACCGGCCGGCCGATCTTCGGCTGTTGGAGCTGTTTGAACAGAGCAAGGTCATTCTCGGTCTGGTCGCCATTGCCAGGACGCGCGTCGAATCGGTTGAGGAGATACGAACGCGTCTCCTCGAAGCCCTCTCGCACATCGATAGCAAACGCCTTGTCGCGGGTCCCGACTGCGGACTAGGGATGTTGGACCTCGCAACCGCAACCGCAAAGCTCGGCAACCTAACGGCTGCTGCCAAGACCCTCGATTGATGAGATCTCTGTATGGGCCGCGGCCAGGTGTTCCGGGATCATCGTGAACTGTCGGCGATCCTCATCGGCGGCTCACTCGACCCTCGACGCGCCAGATCATCGAATCGCAACACCAGTCCGCTGTTCGGTGGGCTGAAGGCTCCGTGGACCGAGGTGTAGATTCGATCTTGGTTGTCGATGAGCAGCGCGGTTGGAAACGGCAGACCCTGCACCAACACCTGGCCTGCGACCCAGCGATTATCTTCTTGTTCAAAACGTATTAGCCGACCCTCCTTGCCCCGGTAAGGATCGCCTGTGTCGGTGTCGTCGATGAACTCGAGGACGTACAGGCGCCCGGCCGCGTCGAACGCCAGGTCGATGGGTGCGGTCAGGTTGTCGGCCACCACGACGGACGAGCCGTCGGGGTGGAGTCGCAGAATCGCGCCATCGCCTGTCGCGTGCGGCAATTGGCTGAATGAAGCCACATATACGAGGCCGTCCGGTCCCCTGGCGATGCCGGTCAATACTTCGTGCCCACTCACATCGGAAAGCAACTGGATGTCGCCATCGAGCCCGGCTGCCAGTACATGACCGGTT
>CAXMRC010000057.1:0-1989 GCA_964195945.1 uncultured Gemmatimonadales bacterium | reverse complement strand
GGCGGGCCAATACAGACAGGGTTCGTTTTTGACACTTCGTCACTTCCGATTGACATTTAGTCATTATCAACATATTTTCGCCGCAGATCAACTCGTAATATCCGCTAGCGATGCGACCTCTGCCTTACTGGCTGGCTCCCTAACCTGTAGCGATGTCAACATCAGCGCAGAGTAGAATATGAAGCGCACAGGAACTGCCTGTTCGGCCATCCACGAAAGGATCCCACCAATGCACACAAATACCCCATTTTTCCGCAGTGTCGCCTCACTCGCCCTGATCTCAGCCTTGGCTCTGCCGAGCGGCCTTCATGCTCAGGAATGGCAGGCCAACGAGGAAGCAATGTCGAACGCCTTCAGGGGCGCGCAGTTTTCTCCCTACGCCGACCGGAACTTCCCCGAGCGACCACTTTGGGGAGACACGCACGTGCATACTGCGGTATCTTTGGATGCCGGGGCGTTCGGGAACCGGCTGGGTGTCCGTGATGCCTATCGCGCCGCGCGCGGAGAGCAGGTCACTTCGTCGAACGGCACCAAGTTCCGCCTGTCCAGCCCCCTCGACTGGGTGGTGATCGCCGACCACTCCGATGGTCTGGGCATGGCGGTCGACATGATCTCCGCCTCGCCAAACATGACGCGCTTCGCACAGGGCAAGAAATGGTCCGATATGGTGCAAGCCGGCGGGGAGGAGGCGGTGAAAGCTGCTCTCGATCTGATCGGCAACTTCGCGCAAGGCACCATAGAGCCCGAGTTGATGGCTCAGTATTCGCCGGGCGCTCGGCTCTACGGGAACCTTTGGGAAGACAACATCGTCGCGGCCGAGGAGTTCAACGAACCGGGGGTTTTCACCGCCCTGATCGGGTTCGAGTGGACGTCGCTGGTAAAGGGCGGCAACTTGCACCGCAATGTGATCTTTCGCGACGGCGCAGATCGCACGCGACAGGTGGTTCCCTTCACCACCACACCACCGCTCGGTAGCCCCGACCCGCTGGACCTGTACTCCTATCTGGAAAACTACGAGAAGACCACCAATGGCGCCGTCATGACGCTGGCTCACAACGGCAACCTGTCCAACGGCATCATGTTCCCGGTTGACGCCCAGTACACCGGAAAGCAGCTTGACAGCTTCTATGCCGAGCAGCGCGCCAAATGGGAGCGGATGTACGAGGTCACGCAGATGAAGGGCGACGGTGAGACCCATCCGTTCCTCAGCCCCGACGACCAGTTCGCCGATTTCGAGAGTTGGGATGTCGGCAACCTTGACCTGACCGAGGCCAAGACCGACGACATGCTTCAGTACGAGTATGCACGGGAGGCGCTAAAAAACGGGTTGAAGCTCGAACAGTCGCTCGGGACGAACCCGTACAAGTTCGGTCTTACCGGCGCGACCGACAGCCATACGTCGCTGCCGTCGATCGAGGAGAACAACTTCTTCGGCAAGCACACCGGCTACGAGCCGAAAGGCGAGCGGATGAGCCACCCGATGATGTCCACGGAGTTCGGGGAAATCATGGGCTGGCAATTGTCGGCATCCGGGTTGACCGCTGTCTGGGCCAAAGACAACACCCGTGCGTCGATCTTCGACGCGATGGACCGCAAGGAGGTCTATGGCACTTCCGGTCCGCGGATGTACGTCCGTCTGTTCGGCGGTTGGGACTTCAATGAGACCGACATGAACACCCGAGAGCCGGCCGCCGTCGGATATGCCAAGGGTGTGCCAATGGGCGGCGACCTTCCGCTCGCCGGCGAGGGCAAGTCTGCTCCGTCCTTCATGGTCTTCGCACTCAAGGATCCGCTCAGTGGCAACCTCGACCGCATCCAGATCGTGAAGGGTTGGGTGGACGCCAAGGGTGAGACACATGAGAAGGTCTATGACGTCGCCTGGTCGGGAGATCGGGAACGCGGTGCCGACGGTATTGTTCCAGCGGTCGGCAATACGGTCGATGTGGCAACTGCCACCTGGACGAACACCATCGGCGCGGGTGAACTCGG
>CAXMRC010000056.1:0-3980 GCA_964195945.1 uncultured Gemmatimonadales bacterium | reverse complement strand
ACCAGGACGATCGCAGGGCCGTCAGGATCAAACGCAAGATCCGCTAGTGCGGCAACCAACCGCTCCCTAGCCCCGAGATCGAGCCCGGTGGTTGCCTCATCGAGGAACAGGACCTCGGGCTGGGTCATGAGGCTGCGGGCGATGAGCACCCGCTGTTTCTCTCCGGTCGAGAGTGTCCCAAATCTGCGGTCCGCAAGATGGCCCGCCATCAACCGATCCAGCTGGAGCCGGGCGAACTCCCAGTCGCTGTCGTCGTAGGTGTTCCATCTCTTGTCGACAAACGAGGCGTACTTGCCGGTCGCAACGATCTCAAGTGCGGGAAGCCGGGCGGCAACCAGTTCAGCGGGCGCCGGGCCTGCGTACCCGATACGGGCCCGCAGGTGACGGACGTCGACCTTGCCGTAGGTCTCGCCGAGGAGACGAACCGTGCCCCTGGTTGGGCCCAGGTAGGTCGAGGCAACCTGCAACATCGTCGTCTTGCCTGCGCCGTTTGGGCCAAGCAGCACCCAACACTCATGGGCGTGCACCAACCAGTCGACATCGGCGAGGATTAGCTTCCCGTCACGCACCACCGAAACGCTCTCCAATGCGATGATTTCGGTGTTTTCGTGGCGTGAATCAGCCATGGCGCATTGTCTTTTGGGGATCGGGGCTTGGAAGGCGGCCATGGTAGACCACGCGGCAGCGAGGGATCTCGAGCGCAGTTCGACGAAATCTGAATTCCATGCCCATTCCGCGACTCCTCTAGGTAGGGTCGGAGCGAGGCACGACGACCCATTGCCCGCAGTGGCAAGTGCCGCAAGGGAGGGAGACACGATGGTCGATGACTATCTGGCCGGCCGAGGCAACCCATGGGACTACGACCCCGGACCACCCCGAAATCGGAAATGGCCACGACTGTTCAGCGAGACCCCGAATTACCGTGGTCTCAGCAAGGCCGTCATGGGTTCCGAGAAGTACCGCTGGCATTTCGGGCCCATGTACTACCGGGGCCGCTTATCGGACAACCACGTCAAGGTCCTGGTCATAGGCCAGGAGGGTGGGCAGGACGAAGCCCTGTCCCACCGCTCGTTCACCGGCAGCAGCGGTTCACGCATGCAACATTTCCTCAACCACATCGGCATCACAAAGTCCTACCTCTTTCTCAACACATTCGTCTACTCGATCTTCAACCAATACTCAGGAACGAAGGTCCGGTGGCTCGCCCAACACCCCGACTCGCCGATACAACAGCAACGACAGCGCATCCTCGACTACGTACTGGAACGCAACGACGTGCACCTGGTGATCGCGGTGGGGACCGCAGCCAAGGAGACCGTGGCGACCTGGGTCGAATCGCACGGCGGGAACTGCTCCGGCGGGGTCGAGACTTGTGACGCCAGCGTGCTTGGACCCAAAACGAAGATCCTCGGTGTGGTTCACCCCGGCGGGGCTTCCTCTGGCAACCTTGGCGCTATCAAAGCGGACTTTGCACGCGCCGCCGCTCAAGTCGAGCAATGGGCAGCCGCAGACTCGTCTTGGCTCCCCGAAGACCGCGGCGGCAACCGCTCCTCGGCCGCAAGCTACGAATACGGCAAGGTACCTATTCCATTCCGGGACCTAGCGTACGGGGTCGCATGGCGACTCGGGTACGGCAGCACAACATCGAATCGGAAGGACAACCAGCGCGGCATCCAGATCTTCTCCAAGTCCGGCAGGTACGGCAACCGGGGCCATCAGCTGAGATACTCCGACTACGCCCACGGCAGTCGGACGGGCTATTCGGATCTGCCTGATGATCTGCCGTATGAGCCCCCGGTTGCCGACTATGGGGACTTCGACCGTGGACCTCGCGCCACCATGGCGCGGCTTCTGGCTGGCGGCAGAACCGGCTACCAATGGCCCGACTGGAACAGCATCGGTGCGGACGCCCACCCGTCGTTCGGCTCCGGCCCCATCTACCGGGGACGGCCAGAAGACGCCACCGTGATCGTGCTCGCCGACCAGCGATCCCACGACGATCTGATGACCTTCCGGGCACTCACCGGTGAAGCTGGACAACGGTTCCATGGCGTGCTCGAGGCGATCGGCGTCGAGCAGAGCTACGCCATCGTGCGGGTACTACCGATCGACACTCTCGACGTCTCGACCTCGGTCCGCAACGCCATGATCGATAACCCGCAGGTGCGCAAGGTCTATCGCAAGATTATCGGTGCGATCGCATCGGCCAATGGTCGCCGCAAGGTGCTGCTGGCTATGGGTCCGATGGCGCAGCGGCTGGCTCCGCATGTAAACCCTGCAGGCCTCCCGGTTGTAGAGCTGAAGGCATGGGGTCAGTCCGGGGCCGCCGCCAACTGGCGCAATGCAATCAACGCTCTGGAGACCATGACCTTCGGCAAGGATCGCACCAGTCCTTCCTTCGACTGGGACGGGGCGCGACGCCAGATACCCCGCTACGACCTGCCATACGGCTCGACCCGCTGGCAGGGCTCGTCGGGAGATCGGGTACGCAAGGCGAAACGCGGCTCGTCGCCATCGCCGGACTATTTCAAGGTGTTGGTGCCCGATTGGGTCTTCGACCTCCATCCGAGACCTCTCACCGCGGCCGAACAAGCGGCGGCAGACGCCGCACCGAGCTGATCATGGCTGACCCGATCTTCGACCCCATAACCGGACCCAAATGGGTTCTCGACGGCCGCATCGTGCCGATGACAGGCGAACGTGATGTCATCGAGGACGGCCGTGTCTATATCGATGGCGGGTTGATCGCAGCCGTGCAGGCGGCGTCCGAACCACCCCCTGCCGACTTTGTGGGGATCCGCCCGATCAATACTGGTGGCACGATATTTCCGGGTCTGATCGAGCTCCACAACCACCTGCCCTACAACGTCCTCCCGCTATGGAAGGTCCCCAAGCAGTACCAAAACCGAGATCAGTGGGGACGCCACAAGGACTATCGCAAACTGATCAGCGGGCCGATGAACGTGCTGGGCCGAACCGAGGGTCTCGTGCAGGCCGTGGTGCGCTGGGTGGAAGTCAAGACGCTCATTTCCGGCACCACCACCTCGCAAGGGATCGCTTTGTTCTCCAACGCCGGAATCCGCAAGTACTACCGCGGTCTGGTCCGCAACGCCGAAGAGACCAACGACGCGGCGCTGCCCGAAGCTGCCACCAAGATCGGCGATGTTGTTGCATCATCGGCGTCAAAGTTCCGGGCCCGGCTCGAGTCGAAAGCGAATCAGGGCAAGAAGCTGATCCTGCACCTCTCCGAGGGTCGCAATGACGACGATGTCGCCAACGATCACTTCCGTGCCCTCAAGATCGACGATCACACGTGGGCCATAAACGAGGCGCTCGTTGGTATCCACTGCACCGGCCTGCGAACTCGCAACTTCGCCACGCTTCGGGTCCGAAAGGGATCCATCGTGTGGTCGCCACTCAGCAACCTGTTGCTATACGGCAAGACCACCGACATCGGCAGGGCGCTGGCAGAAGGTCTACGTGTCTCGCTCGGTTCGGATTGGTCACCATCGGGCAGCAAGAACCTCCTGATGGAGATGAAGACGGCTCGTCTCCATTGCGATAGCGAGGGCATCCCGGTTTCGAACTACCAGTTGGTAGAGATGGTGACTGCCAGCCCTGCCGACATGCTCGGATGGGGCGCCGCCGTTGGCACGATTGAACCCGGCAAGCGCGCCGACTTGATGGTCGTCGCCGGCAAATCCGGGGATCCGTACGACCGGCTGCTCAAGGCGCGGGAATCGAGCGTGACGCTGGTCGTTATCAACGGCATCCGCCGTTACGGTCAGGCCAGGCTTATGAGAGGAATCGCCGACCTCGAGGCTCACAACATTGGCGGATCACGGCGGCGCTTCAACCTGCACCAGGACAACATCGAGCAATCCGTGGCCGGCCTCTCCATCGCCGACGCCGAGACGCTCCTGAACGATGCGTTCGCCAGACTGCCGGAGTTGGCTCGCGACCTCGAGCACGGTGCCGTC
>CAXMRC010000055.1:0-4525 GCA_964195945.1 uncultured Gemmatimonadales bacterium | reverse complement strand
CGACAGTCAGCGGCGCATTCGGATGCTGCCGCAGGGTTGTAGCGTTAGCCACGAGCCCTCCTTCTGAGTTGTGAGTCTTTCAACCCACAGTCTCGCAAGGAGGGCTCACCCCTTCATCAACCCATCACACCATCGCGCCAGTGACAACGTCCCCGGTTGTCACACCTAGGGAGCAGACCGGTGCCGCTACGGGCGGCCTACTCGTTGTCGGCGGTATTCGTTCCCCGACCGTGCTTCCAATATCCGCGTGCGGTGACCATTTGACGGGCCAACCCGCGATCCTCGAACAAGTGGCGTCGAACTCGGTGCATCGCAGCCGCCTCGCCAGCTGCCCATACCCGCGTGCCGGCGTCGAGACGTGAGCGGACTACAGCCGCCATGAGGGCGCTTCCGGGGACCGTACCGTGAGACCAATCACACCACTCGATGGTCGCACGGGGATGGTCGGGCAGGGAGAGCCTCGCATCGGGGTGTGCGATCTCGATGATGGTCTGCACCTCAGTCTCGACGGGTATGGCCTCGAGCAGCTGACTGATCGCAGGAATAGCGGACTCGTCACCGGCCAACAGAAATCGGGTGGCCCTGGTGTCGATCGAATAGCCTCGGCCGGGCCCTGAGACACCTGCCGGATCGCCGGCCACAGCCGACCCAGCCCATTCGGATGCGGCCCCTCCGCTATGGATGACGATGTCGAGATTCAGCTCGAGAGCCTCCGCCTCAACGCGCAGAGGTGTGAATGTCCGGATCGTGGGACGCCTTCCGTCGGACAGCAAGAACTCGTTGCCGTTCCAGATCGGTATGACGAGGGTTTCTGTCTCCGGCGCGGGAAGCAACAACCGCACACTGGCCGCAGCGAGGTCAACGCTGAATCCCTTCAACGCCTGTCCAGTGAGCGCTACCCGAGCCATGTACGGCGTCAGGAACTCGACCCGACGAACGACCACGCGGCGAAACGCCGGTGGTTCTCGCCTGACCCGTATGAGTCCGTCACTGATCTCCGGTGGACTCATTGTGAATCGAACATCGTCTCTCCTGAGTTGGCCCACTACACCCGGCGCAGACGCAGGATCGAACGCTAGCCGCAATGGGCGTGACTGACGGACTTCACTCCGAGCGATCAGCAATGCGGAGCACGCATATGTGCCGATATGGGCGCACCGGAATATGACTTTCGGCACCTTCCAGGGGAGCACTGCCTGATCGGATGATGGTGCCAAGACTCCACCTGGGAGGTAGGTCATGCGCAGATCCACGGGTTTGGCGGCGGCGCTACTTGTGGTGGCACTCGTCGGGTGCTCCTCTGGAGACTCAATCAGCCTTGAGGTCTCGTATCCCGCTGACGGGGAGGGTGCCGTCCCATTCCGTGCTTCGGGAGAGGCAGTTGATGAGGCCGTCGTCTGCGAGAGCGGAACGATGGAGCAGGTCCACTTCGAGTCGCCCGAAGGCGAAGTGATTACATCGGAGGAGGGGGCGGCGCTGTACGAAGCTGCACGGGCCGCCGAAGGCACCATGGATACCTACTTCGTTCAGGAGTTCATCTGTGATGACGGATCAGGGACATTCACGATGAGGATCCACTCCCGAGCCGACTTCGCCAAGCCCGAGAGTCAGCAAGACATCCCTACGTGGAAGATCGAGAACGGCACAGGCGACCACACAAACCTCTCCGGCTCGGGGGACACCTCCGACGAATCCCTCTTGGCCGGTGATGCAGTTGTGCTCTACAGCGGAGAAGTCCAGACAGGCTGAACGACCCGTCCATATCCGGCAAGAGACGTATCCACTTCGGTACAGTTGCCCCTCTGGATGTGGGCCAGCGCCCCACTTCCGGCCAGGAATCGTCGCTCCTGTGGGATTCGAGCGCGCTGACGGTCCTCAAGAGCGCTTTCCTCCCCACCGCTGTACCGAAGTGGATACCCCTTTCCGGCAATATGTATCGCCGAATCGGGCGAGCATATGTGCCGATATGGGTGGGTCTACGTGTTGTCGGTGTGAGCGACTTGGAAGGCCATGAGGGGGTTGACGGCTACTACCTTCGACATTGCTTCGGGGTCGTCGGAGCTAACGTTGGCGTGCTTGCAGACACGATTTCGGAGGCGTGGGTTGTCTTGTGTGACGTTCGTCATGATGGCGACTGCTTCGTCATGATCGACCGGTGACGCCTCTGCTTTCACGTCCCTTCCGTCGATCTCGATCGACACGTTCGGGTCCGCTATGACGTTGAGCCACCAATCCGATGTCGGCCCGTAGGCCGCAACGACGAAGTAGCGATCGGTGTCTGTGTCGTAGCTCACCTTGTCGAGACCTGACACCCGAGGTTGATGGCTCCGTCGCCCGGTGTGGTGCAGGATGATCATGCGATCGGAGCGGAAGCTCTTGGGGAGTTTCGGGATCAACCTGTACATCCAGGCCATCAGAGCGTTCGGTCTCTTCGCAGACGGTTCGGTCACTTGTGTCCTCGTTCTTAATCGCTCGCCCCGAGTCTATGGGCGGTACACGTTCTCTCCGTGTGGCCGGGATGATTGCTGCCCCGTGTCTCTCTCGAAGGCAGTCCAGGTCACCCATATGTGCCGATGTGGGCGCGTTGTCGGGGGCATGGTTGCGCCTCGTCTTCGGCCGTGCAGAGCACTCGCTCGTCCATAGGTGTCGGGCAGTGCTGTAGTTGGTCAGTCTTTGCGGCCGGTGAGTGCGAGTTGAGCCCCGAGCAGGATCATGACGACACCGCCACTCGCACCGAACCACTCCGACCGACGAGGCGACCGAGCGAGCCACTGACGGGCGGAACCCGCCGCCATCCCCCACGAGCCGTCAGACAACAGAGCAACGGCCACGAAGACGACGCCGAGTATCGCCATTTGCAGAGCCGCGGGCGGTCCGGTCTCTGTGACGAACTGCGGCAGGATGGCGGCAAAGAACACGATCGCCTTGGGATTGGTCACCCCAACAATGAACCCCTCCAGGAACACCGAACGAGATGACCCCGCTATCCGTGCAGTGTCGAGGGCCCTGCCGAGGTCCCTCCGGTGGCGGATTGCCTGGATTCCGAGCCAAACGAGGTAGAGCGCACCAGCAAGCTTGATGCCGGTGAACACAGCGATCGACCGTCCCACGATCGCTCCAAGGCCCAACGCCACGAAGACCATCTGGACATACACGCCCGCAGAGTTACCAAGAGCCGTAATCAGCGCCACTCTGCGGCCCAGCGCAACCCCCCGGCTGACAATGAACATCACACTCGGCCCAGGTACGACGATGAGGGCAAACGACAACGCCGCGAACGCTGCGAGGGAACTGAGCGGTGGCATCGCGGGAGTATGCCGTGGAGACCGCTCGGAGGCAATACCACGCCGCCCATCACCGGCGACATGAGCGGTCTCACCGGGCCTTCCGTGCCGCACATATGGCGCTCTCTGCGGGTCCGGTTGCCGGATTCGTTTGAACTCCCCGTGAACCGGGCACGCGAGTGGCAGGTCGTCAGGCATGGACCCCTCTCCCACACACACCATACGCGTCGCCAACGCTGCACTGTCAAGAGCATCCCGGAGCGAGCCACCGACCATCCCTCGATCAGCGCCAGTCCGTTTCCGTCGTCGAAGTCGGAGCGGCTCGATCCAACACCCTGACTCGGAGGGTCAACGTTGCCTCAATCAACCGTCGTCCACGCTGTCGTTGCACGGATATGCTGGTGGAGCGATGACCGCTGTAGCACTACCAGTCGATGTTCGTGAGTGGATCAGCATTCGTGAACATGTCCGTTTCCTGCGAATGCAGCGCCACCTCACTGTGGCAGTCGCTGGCGTGGTGGCGTGCGTAGTCGTTGCGCCAGTTTCCAACACACTTGCTGGTTTCACGCTGTTGGCGATCTTTGTCGGCGTGATGCTGTCTTCGTTTGCTCGCGCCTTGGACGCGCGCATCGGCTACCTGTGGGGTTGGTTGTATCCCGAGCCGAAGCAGTCGACCCGGCTCGATCGGTTCGTCGACCGCGCCATCCATTCTCTTCTGGTCACGCAGGTCATCGACGAGGCTCCCGTGCGTGTCCGCACCCTCGACCCACCGGTGCCCTAGTTGAACGCTCCACGCATAGGCGCCGTTGTGGGCGGCTGGTGGGCTTGTCGTTGAGCGTCGGATGTTGACAAGCGGCGAGAGTCGATGGGGTTCGGGCCGGAACCCCATCGACTCTCTTCACGATCATGCCTCACATGGGCATTGCCTCATAGACCCACATGTCCATTGGGCAGCCAACTAGCAGCGCCACGGCCTCGTCTATCGACTCCGCATGCACGATCGAGTAGCCGAGAGAAGGTTCCGTGTCGGCGGAGAGTTCGGACACAGTGCCGTCCTTGGTCACGTTCCGGCCATTGAACAGGGGGTTCCCTGAGTCCACGACGTGGTCCTGGATCGACGACCACCACTTCATGTGGGCTTCCTGAGATTCGGGCGTCCGTTCAATCTCGCCGTGGGCGAGGAAGACGAATTTGCTCATGACTGCTCCTTCTTGTTCACGATGACTCCTCAGTCGTCTCTG
>CAXMRC010000054.1:0-3130 GCA_964195945.1 uncultured Gemmatimonadales bacterium | reverse complement strand
CCACCGAGATCTACACGGTTATAAACACTCTTTCCCTACACGACGCTCTTCCGATCTCCTTGAAGTAGGGCAGGAAGTTATAGCCGTCCAGATGGTTCTTGAATTTCTTGCCGTTCGCCTTATGACCACCTTTGAGAAGCTTCTCTGTCACCTTCGGGTCACCGCCGGCGGCCACCAACGTCGGCAGCCAGTCCTCAGCAGACATGATGTCATTATAGATGGTGCCGGGCTTGATGGTGCCGGGCCATTTCACGAGCATCGGCGCGCGGAAGCCGCCTTCGTACGTGGTCCCCTTCTCACCCCGGAAGGGAGTATTGCCGCCGTCAGGCCAGGTGAAGACCTCAGCGCCGTTATCGCTGGTGAACAGGACGATGGTATTATCGGCAATACCGAGATCGTCCACCTTCTTAAGCAGTTTGCCGACCTTGTCATCAAGGTCCATCATGGCATCGGCATACATGCCAAAGCCGCTTTTGCCCTGCCACTTGGGAGCCAGATGCGTCCAGACATGCGTGCGCGTAGTGTTGTGCCAGAGGAAGAACGGCTTGCCGGCCTTGACCGAGCGTTCCATGAAGTCATTGGAGCGCCGCACCAGCTCGTCGTCGACATTGGTCATGTCGAACTTGGCGTTCTTGTCCAGACCCGGGCCCGGAGGGAGCGGGCCGCCATCTTTGATCGTCTGCTTGCCTACCTTGACCCAGCGCGGATCGGTTGTGGAGTCGTTCTTGCTGGTGGCTCTGGTGTCAACCATGTTGCGAGGACCGAACTTCTCGTGAAAAGCGGCAGTCTTCGGGTAGTCATCTTCGTAGGGCTCCTCCATGGCGTTGAGGTGGTAGAGGAGGCCGTAGAACTCGTCGAAACCGTGCACGGTGGGCAAGTATTCGTTGCGGTCACCGAGATGGTTCTTGCCGATCTGCGCGGTGGCGTAGCCCTGCGGCTTGAGCAACTCGGCGATCGTGGGATCTGAATCCTGCAGACCCTGTTTGGCGGCGGGCATGCCGACCTTCGACAGACCGGTGCGAAACGGTGTCTGCCCCAGAATGAACGCGGCCCGGCCGGCGGTGCATGATTGCTGGGAATAGTAGTCGGTGAACAGTGCGCCTTCGTTGGCGATCCGGTCGATGTTGGGCGTGCTTCCGCCCATCATGCCGCGGTGATACGCGCTGACGTTCCAGACGCCAACATCATCCGTCATAATGACGAGGATATTGGGTTTGTCGGCGGCGATGGCGCTGCTCGTAAGACATGCCACGGAAAAGAGCGTGGCGAAGAGGGCGCGGCCCCCCAAGCAGAACCCTTGCCTCCTGAATTTTTGGCTACTCATGTTTCTTTATCCTTTCAATTGTTTGACCTTTGGAGATTGTTTTCGATACCTGGCTAGAATTCGACCGCGAGCACCACGTCGGCACCTCGAGCATCGAGCTCGATGTCGGTTCCGCTCTGGCGAAGGTCGAAGATTCTCATGGCGCGATAGCCGACCTGAAGATTCCAGTCGACGCCCCAGCCCGGCCAGCGGTATCCGATCAGGCCGAGCACCTGCCAGGTCTGGTGGTTGTCGTCGACGCCGAAGCCGCCGTAGTCGCCTTCGATGCGGACGTTCCAATGCTCGGTCAGGTCGAAGAAGGCGCGAAGACCGAGGACGGGCACGTAGTTGGTGAAGTCGTCAGTCGTGTCGCGGCCCAGCTGGCTGAGATGGATGTCGACCGGGTCGTAGAACAGTCGGGCTCCAGCGAAGGGCTCGAGCGTAAGTGTCGGTGCGCGCTGCCCTGAGCCGAGCGTCCAGCGACCCAACTCGTAGGAGATTCCCAGATCCATCAGGAATCCCTCGTCATTCCATTCGATGTCGGCTGGTCCGGTTCGTATCTCGCCGTCGAGCGAGAACGCCAGCGTGTGGACGTAGGCGCCGAATGATCCTTTGCGCGTCTCGACATCTATCGGGAGCAGCCAGTCGAGCTTGCCCAGAATCCAGCCAAGCTCTTTGGTGGTCGAGTCTTTCTCCTCTGGGGTGTCGATAGAGACGTGGAGCCAGTCTACCAGCCAGCCGTGCAGCGCCACTCGTGTGCGCCAGGGTCCTGCGAGCGTGGGGGCAATGAGGCCGTCGACTGTCGCCGGGGGTTCCGGGGCCACCGCGTCTTCGGCCCGGCCGAGCGACGACGCCGTGGCAGCGAAGGCGAACCCGAGCCAACCGACGACGAGCACGCGCGCCATCGGAGTGCGGACACGTCGATTCGATATCACATCAACCGCCGCCGAAGATCGGGTTTTGAACCAGTCCCGAAATGACCGGAATAATGTTCAGCTTGATCAATGCTCGCTTGCCGAAGTCGTCCTGGCTCACGACCGAGTACTCGACGGAAAATTGGAATTTGACGGGCAGGTTCCCGACCTTTCTGGTCTTGGTGAAGCCGATCCCGAGCGGTACGTTCCACTTGTTGCCCCGACTCGCCTTGTGGTCATAGGCGATGACGGGGTTGATTCCGATCTGCCACGCGTTGGGCAGATTCCAATAGGCGAAGTAGAGCAGGTTCATGTTGCTTGCGTTCTCGATGTTGCTGCCCTGGTCCCCTCGTCCACCAACGCCCCAGTGATACTGCGGGAAGACGCCGACTGTATAGTCCTTCGTCTTCCAGCCGAAGACGCCGGCAGCGCCCGCCTGCCACTGCCGTCGACCGAGCTGGACCTTGCTCGATGTCGGGAGCACGAAGGTCGGCCCGATTCCGAAGATCAAGTTTGGGTGGGATTCGGAAAGCGGCGGAAGGAGCAGCATGGGAAAGGATATATCGGCGAGCCCCGCGTCGTAGTTGGTGTTGTTGGCGCCATCCGGGCGCGGCGCGGCAAACTGAAGCGGTACGGCGGGACGCACGAGCACCTTCCACTGATCCGTCCCTTCACCGTAGATTGGGACGGGCAGGATGGGCTGGAAGTTCATCAGGCTTCCGAGGTCGTCGTTGCCGCCAGTGGCGTTTCCATTGTTGAAGCTGAGATCGAACTCGGTGAAGAGGGCCCAGACGTTCGAAGTCGGATCACTCAACTTGTGGCTCACGTCCGCCAGGCTTCCGTGCTTGGTCCCGGAATCTTTCTGGTCATGATGGCTGTGATCATTGTCAGGAGGATGCGCCCCGGCCTGCAC
>CAXMRC010000053.1:0-23780 GCA_964195945.1 uncultured Gemmatimonadales bacterium | reverse complement strand
CCTAACGAGGTCGGTTCCCTAACGAGGTCGGTGCCCTAACGGGCCGACTACTTGCCGGCGTAGTCCTCGACCATTGCCACATAACGGGCTTTGTCTTCATCGGGCATCCAGGTGGCGAGGAACGAGTTCTTGGCCAGTTGGACGATCTGGTCCTTGTTGAAGTCGCCAGCCTCCGCCAACTCGATCAAGTTCTCGTTGAGATACGCCTGCATGTAGGAAGGATCATCGGAGTTGATCATGACCCGCACGCCCTTGTCGAGCATGGTCTTGATCTCGTCGACGGTCAGACTACCGGTGACATATCGGTTGGAGATGGGGCACACAGTCAGGGCCAGGTCACGCCGGATGATCTCACTGATCAATTGGTCGTCCTCGAGAGAGTTGACACCATGGTCGATTCTCTCGACGCCGATCTCGTCGATCGCTTGCCAGATGTGGCCGACCGAGTTCTCCTGATTGACATCACAATGCATCGTCAAGCGGTAGCCCACTTCTCGGGCACGGGCAAAGACCTTCTTGAACTTGATCGGAGGATTCTGCCGCTCGTCTGAGTCGAGACCGACACCCAGGATCCAGTCCTTGTACTCGAGGGACGCTTCGAGGGTCTCCATTGCCGATTCCGACGACATGTCACGCAAGAAGCACATGATGAGATCGGTCCTCAGCCCGAACTCAGCTTCAGCGTCGACTTGGGCACGATGGAGCCCCGTCACGATATTCTTGAAGGGCACGCCCCGCGAGGTGTGCGCCTGCGGATCAAAGAATGGCTCGGCGTATACGATGTTTTGCGCGTGCGCGACGCGGAAATAGGCCATCGCCAGTTCGTAGAAGTCCTGCTCTTCGATGAGCACGTTCATCCCGTCGTAATACCCAACGAGGAATGAAGTCAGGTCGTGGAAGACGTAGCTTGCCTTGATCTCTTCCACCGTGGAGTAAGGGATCTCGATGCCGTTGCTCTCGGACAGAGTGAACTTGAGCTCCGGCTCCAGGGTCCCTTCGATATGAAGGTGTAGCTCTGCTTTTGGCAGGCCTTCGATGAACGTCCGCATTTCACCCACGAGTGATCTCCTTCGTGATGACCCTGCTCCGCAGAGTTTCTTGCGATCAACCGACAGTATTCCACCCGACGGGTGCACTCGCCAGTTGGACTTCGCCCACCCATATCTTGGTTCTTTCGGTCCCTCCGACGGGGTCGCCTAGAATCTCTCGTGACAACTGGGAAGGGAAGCGCTAGACCCAATCTCCCGGTGCGCAAAGAAGGGAATTCCAATGCAACGACGGAGCAGAGGCTGGGTATTTGCAGCCATGCTGATTGTCTTCGCACTGATCGCCGGTTCCTGCGGCGGCAGTGACGAAGTCGAAGGCGAGGGGTTCACCTTCGGGCTGATCCTCGTCGGACCGGCCAACGACCGTGGCTGGAGCCAGGCCAACTTCGAAGCCGGGCAATATGTCGAGGAAGAGACAGGCGCAACGATGATCTTCCTTGACAAGGTCAACGTTGCTGATCTTCCAGACAAGGGTGTGGACCAGGTCGCCCAGGACATGATCGACCAGGGTGCGCAGATGATCTTTGCCACTTCGGACGATATGAAAGACGGGATTCTGTTGGCTGCAGAGGCCAACCCGGATGTTCCGATGGTCTGGGTATCCGGCGACAGTGCCTGGACGGAAGGGGAGTCGTTCGTCGGCCTCGATAACCTGGGCAACGTGATGACCCGTCTCGAGTTTGGCAAAATGATCGCTGGGTGTTCGGCGGCACTTACCACCCAGACGGGCTCGGTCGGCTACCTAGGGCCACTGATCAACGATGAGACCCGCCGCTTTGTCAACTCGGCCTATCTCGGCGCTCAGTACTGCTGGGAGGAGTACCGCGGTGAGACCTCTCCACTCGACTTTGAGGTCGTTTGGATCGGATTCTGGTTCAACATTCCTGGTGTCACTCTCGACCCGACTCAGGTTGCCAATGGCTTCTTTGACGGTGGCGCCGACGTTGTCATCTCAGGTACCGATACAACCGAGGGCCTGGTTGTCGCCGGACAACGCTCCGCAGCTGGTGAGCAAGTTTGGAACGTCGCCTACGACTTCGATGGTGCCTGTGATGAGGCTCCCGAAGTCTGTCTTGGCGTGCCCTATTTCAACTGGGGCCCGTCGTATCTTGCTCTGGTTGCGGATGCCATAAACGGCGAATTCGAGTCGACCTTCGACTGGGTAGGACCCAACTGGGACAATCTCAACGACAAGACCGATGGCGGTGTCGGATGGGTAACCGGTCCCGGTTTGTCCGCGGACAACTCCGGGCAACTCGATGAGTTCATTGCTGGTCTTGCTAGCGGTGACATCGACTTGTTCGTTGGGCCGCTCAACTACCAGGACGGCAGCGAGTATCTCGCCGACGGCGAGAAGGTGACAGACCACAAACTCTGGTACACCAAGCAACTGCTTGAGGGCATCGTCGGGGCCAGCAACCCATAGGCCGTTGTCAGCTAGTCAGTGAAGGGGGAGGGGACGTATGTCCCCTCCCCCTTCGTCACATAGCGACGATCTAGTGTGGTTCACCAATGAGTCTTGAACTTCGAGATATTCACAAGCACTTCGGACCCGTTCGTGCCAACGACGGGATTTCGCTGACAATTGAGGGTGGGACCCTGCACGGGCTTCTCGGCGAGAACGGTGCGGGCAAGTCGACCCTCATGAAGATTCTCTCGGGCTTCTATGCACCCGACGGAGGAGAGATCCTTCTCGACGGTGAATTGATTCGGCCGTCCTCCCCACGAGACGCCATCGCCCACGGCATCGGGATGCTGCACCAGGATCCTCTCGTGTTTCTTCCTTTCACTGTGGTCGACAATCTGTTGCTCGCCAGTCCGGGTGGCAGCCGTCTTGATCGTCGCAAAGCCCGCCAAGAGTTGGGCGAGATGTGCGAGCGTTTTGGGTTCACTCTTGACCCGAATTCCCTCGTGCGGACGCTCACGGTTGGGGAGCGTCAGCAGCTCGAGATGGTACGACTGCTGTGGCTGGGAGCGCGGGTGCTGATCCTCGATGAGCCGACCACCGGGATTTCGGCCCCGCAGCGTCTCAAGCTGTTTGAGACCCTCCGGACGTTGGCCGCAGAAGGCATGAGTGTGATCTTTGTGTCGCACAAACTCGAAGAGGTTGACGAACTATGCGAACGAGTGACGGTGATGAGACAAGGCCAGGTTGTCGGTCACGCCGAAATGCCTTGTCCCTCTGAGCGACTCGTTGAGATGATGTTTGGTTCGGCCGTCGAGATAGAAGGCCGGGAACCCATCGATCTCGGCGATCCAGTCCTGGAGATTGACAGGCTCACGGTTAATGAACGACTGTTGTCTCTCGACAATCTCGATCTCGAGATTCGTGCCGGTGAGGTCGTTGGTCTTGCCGGTCTCGAGGGGAGCGGACAACAAACCTTGCTCCGCGCCTGTTCCGGGCTGCGAAGCGCTGACGGAGGCAGCATTGCGATCGACGGAGCCGACCTGACTGCCGCGGACTATGCGGGCCGCCTGGCAAACGGTGTTCAATTTCTGCCGGCGGGGCGTCTTGAAGAGGGGCTGATTACCGGGTTGACGCTGACTGAGCATCTGGTGCTTGGCGATCCGAATACCCCGTTCTTTGTCGATTGGGATCGTGCCGAGGGCGCGGCCGCCGAAACTATTACCGCCAACTTCATCAAGGGACGACCCGCCTCTACTGCTGACCAGCTTTCAGGAGGTAACCAACAGCGCCTGCTGCTTGCGATGCTCCGTCCCGGTCTGCGATTGCTGCTGATGGAACACCCGACCCGTGGTCTAGATATCGAGTCGGCCAACTGGGTATGGGGCCAGCTGCTGGCACGTCGCACTGATGGAACCGCCATCTTGTTTGCCTCCGCTGATCTCGATGAACTGCTGCGCTACAGCGATCGGATCCTTGTGTTCTTTGCGGGACGGGTCATTGCCGAGCTGGACGCTGACATCACCGATGTCGAGCAACTTGGCTTCTTGATCGGTGGCAAGGTGAGGGACGCACAATGATCCAGTTCCGTTCCCTGCTCCGATCACTGACTCCGGTGGGAGGCGCGCTTGCCGTAGCGGTTCTGCTCATACTCCTGGTTGGAGAGTCTCCGTTCGCGGCCCTGTGGGCGATCGTCGACGGCGGTGTCGGAAATGTGTCGAGGTTTGGCGACACCCTGACGGCATGGACCACGCTCTCGTTGGCGGCAGCAGGCCTGGCTATAACGTTCACGGCGGGGCTCTGGAACATTGGTGTCGAGGGTCAGGTTATTGCGGGTGCCATTGCCGCCTCGTTCGTAGCTCGAGAGATCGCCGCGCCGACCCCCGTGATGGTTGTGCTCACCCTGCTGGCTGGCTTCGCCGGCGGAGCCGTCTGGGCGCTCTTGGCCGGGCTGCTCAAAGTCAAGGGCAAGGTCAATGAGATTTTCGGTGGTCTGGGACTCACGTTTGTCGCGATCAGCCTGTCCACGTACTTGATCATTGGCCCGTGGCAGCGCGAAGGCATCGCATCGACTTCCGGGACAGATCCGTTTCCCGGTAATGCTTGGCTCCCCACTTGGGGGGATCTGCGGGTTTCTGTGGTGTCAATCGTTGTCGCAGTGGCGGCGTTGGGCACCGTGTACGTTCTGCTGCGTGGGACACGGTTCGGGCTGCGGTTGCGGGCTGTGGGGCAGAACCTGCAGAGCTCGGCTCTGTTCGGAATCGCCAATACCAGGTATCTGCTTGCCGCTTTCATGCTTGGCGGGGGACTCGCCGGACTGGCCGGTGCGATTCGGGTAACCGGGTTCTATCACAAGTTGGTGCCCGGGCCTGGCGGAGGGCACGGCTATCTCGGCATCCTCATCATCCTGCTGGCTGCGTACAAGGCTAAGTGGATTGCTCCTATTGCGTTCTTCTTCGCTGTTGTCGCCGTCGGTGCCTCACAGCTTCCTCTCCGACTACAGATCGACGCTTCGCTTGGCGGAATCGTCCGGAGTGTCCTGGTTCTGTTTGTGCTGCTCGCCGGCGGTTGGCAGGCCCGTCGATCCGCCATTGGGCAGCGACGGGCGACCGAGGAGGTGGAGGCATGAACGAACTGCATTCGCTCATTGCCGCAGCCGCTCCTCTGGTCTTTGCTGTGGTCGGCGAAACGATTACGGAGAAGGCGGGGATCATCAACCTGTCGTTGGAAGGCAGCCTGATGCTGTCGGCGATGACCGGGTTTGCGGTTTCGTACGAGACCAACAGCCTCATACTTGGGTTCCTGGCGGCCGCCTTGGTGAGCAGTCTCGTCGCTTTGCTAGTCGCCTATTCGAGTATCGCTCTCAAGCTGAACCAGGTTGCGGTTGGCTTCGTGCTCTTCCAGCTCTGTGTCGACCTGAGTACATTCCTCGGCAACTCCTACGTGCGGATCCCGGGCCCGTCGGTCGGAGCGCTGCCGATTCCGTTGCTTGAGGACATCCCGGTGCTCGGCCGGCTTCTGTTTGACCACAATCTGGTCGTCTATTCCAGCTTCTTTGCTGTGATTGCTGCCTATTACTTCATCTTCCGTACCCGGCAAGGCCTCGACCTACAAGGAATCGGCGAGCGTCCTGAAGCGGCGCATGCGCGCGGGGTGCCCGTCAATCGCCTGCGATACATGTACGCCGCGCTTGGCGGCTCTTTGGTTGGGATCGCCGGCGCCTCCTACTCGCTGGCGGTGAAATTGGGGTGGTCGTTCCAACACACTCGCAACCTTGGGTGGATCGCTCTAGCCATTGTGATCTTTGGCGGTTGGCAGCCGGTGCGAGCCGCCGCCGGGGCCTACCTCTTCGCTGGCCTCCTCACACTGGCTCAGATCTTGCAGGCGCCACTGCCGGGGATCGCACAGGTTTTGCCGACCATCCCATTCCCGCTGATGATTCTCACTTTGGTCATCGTCTACAGCGACTGGCTGCGACGGCTGACGGATCGCTTCCCGGCGCTACGCACGATCCTCGCTAGTGAGCCGCCGGCAGCAATCGGCACCGTGTTCGAGCCCGAATAGGTGCTGCCAACTCCAGAGACTGCGCCGTGGAGGTGTCCCCCCGTCAGGAGGGAGCCGGGTCTCAGGCCTGGTTTGCGGTGACGTAGGTGTCGAACTCTTCGAGCAACTCCTTCTTGTCAGCCTCGGCTAGGAACGAGGCCTCAAGCGAGTTGCGGGCAATCTTGATCATCTGATCGAGTGACAGTTCCATGGCGTCGTGGGTCCGGGTGTAGTTGTCGCCGACATAACCACCGAAATACGCAGGATCATCAGAATTGATCGTGACCATCAGTCCGAGATCGAGCATCCTGGGCAGAGGGTGCTCTTGCAAACGGCTGAAGGCACCGAGTTTGATATTGGAGAGTGGGCACACCGTGAGCGGCATCTGATCGTCGATCAAACGCTGCACCAGCGTGGCGTCTTCTAGCGCCCGTATGCCATGGTCGATACGTTCGACGTCAAGAACATCGAGCGCTCCCCAAACGTAGTCGGGTGGCCCTTCTTCGCCGGCGTGAGCGACCAGATGCAGATCCTCAGCCCTGGCCCTTGCAAAGACATCCGTGAATATCTCGGGGGGGAAACCCACCTCTGACGAGTCGAGTCCGACGCCGATGATTTGGTCGCGGTACGGCAAGCTGGCTTCAAGGGTCGCCATTGCGGCGTCGGCGGGGAGATGACGGAGGAAGCACATGATCAGATCGGCGGAGATCCCGAAGTCACGTCTGGCGGTGATGGTGGCCGCGTGGATGCCGCCGAGGAAGACTGGGAATGGGATGTCCCGCGCAGTATGGGTCTGCGGGTCAAAGAAGATCTCTGCCCTACGCACACCGTCAGCGGCGGCGCGGCGGAGGTATGCAATCGTGACGTCGTAGAAGTCTTGCTCGGTTTGGAGCGCACCGGCGCCTTCGTAGTAGATGTCGAGGAACTCTTGAAGGTCGTTGAACTCATAGGCGGCACGTAGGTCTTCCACAGACCCGTATCTTGTCGCAAGGTTATTGCGCGCCGCGATCTCAAACATCATCTCTGGTTCGAGCGTGCCCTCGATATGAAGATGCAACTCTGCCTTCGGCAAACCACGAAGGAACTCATCTGGCGTCATTCCACCAAACCTCCTGAACCCGCTGAGTCTGATGATGCTACTCCGCCAAAACTAGGCCTCGCTGAGATAGTGTGGAACCACCATGATGTACCGAAACCGCAGATACGCATATCGGCACGATGCCAGGGGCGACTTCTTCTTCGAGTGGCGGTCCCCGGACCGGGATCAAGGCCCCGTCTTCCGCGATCTCTCGTGGGAATTCGCAGAGCCGGATCAGTATGCGGAGTTGGTCGGACAACAGAAGCCGGGTCTGATGGCTTCAAAAGGCGAGAAGGCATTTCACGCCGCAGTTGTCTCCGCGGACCCAAGTGAGATACTCCGAGTCGCCGGTCAGAACCCCAAGTACTTGGATCCCGCAAAGGCGATTGCCGGGGTGTTGTCGCTGGAATCAGACCTTGATCGAGGCATTTCCCTCATCGAGGAAGTGATCACAACCGAGAGCGACATCGGGAAGGACCACTTCGTCCGGAAGTACCTCCCTGACGCCGGTCTCACGGTTGTGATCGCGGCCGGGGTAACGGTACATCTGCCACTGCAAAGGAATTCGCTGGTATTGCTCGTTGCCGAGCTGCACCAGGCGCGTGGGTTCAACGACGAGGCGTTGCGGCTGCTTGAAGCATCCGAGCCGACCTCGCATATTCGGCTCTCCCAAACCGAACTGTTGTATGAAGCAAACCAGTTCGACCGGGTGCTGGCGCTGACTGAGGGTGTCGTCAACGACGACGACGTCACCGCGCTGATGTTGGCTTACCGTGGTCGGGCACTCGGTGAGCTGGGCCGCGACGCTGAGGCGATCTCGGTGCTTGCCCGCACTCTGGAGTTTCCCGGGCAGGCTCCGACGATTCGAGCCATTGCGCTGATTGGAAGAGGGATGATCAATCAGGCACGAGGCGAATTCATCCTCGCTCAAAACGACTACACCCAGGCTCTCGTTGAAGTCCCTGATGATGAAGAGGCACGCCAACACATCCAGGAACTCATCAACGAATCGGGCAGCTGAGCTCCCCGATTACTCTGGCGGTCGAGGAGCGTGTGCGTGCAAAAACATCCCATTTATGAGCTGAGCAGCGAAATAGTCGAAGAGTTGGCGAGTACCTTCCCCGACGTTGCAACCGAGATCGGGGTGGCAGGTCACGATGATCGGTGGACCGATCTGAGCCCGGAAGGCGCGGAATCGGCACTACACGCACTGCGGCGCCTCAGATCCAAGCTCGATGCGGTGCCTGCTCCGGAGAACGATTGGGATCGACTTGCGGTTGAACTAGCTAAGACCACGCTCGATGAAGAAGCAAGGAAGTTTGAACACGGGGACCATCTCCGCAACCTGAACTCCATGGCTTCACCGCTGCAGAGTATGCGGGAGATTTGGGATCACATGGGCCGCGAGTCCGAACAAGATTGGACCAACATTGTCTCCCGGTTGGAGCGTCTTCCGGCAGCGCTCGATGGTTATCGCATAAGCCTCGACGAGGGCCGACGCAAGAACATGGCGGTGGCGGAACGACAGGTCAGGGCTGCCGTCGAACAGTGCCGGGTAAGTGCGTCACAGGGCTCTCGGCTCACCAAGCTTCTCGACCTATACGAGCAGAAGAACGGTGCCGGCGGGATGTTGCACAGGCTCGAGATCGCGGTCACCGACGCCAGAAGTGCGTTTGCGGAGCTAGGCGACTATCTCGCCGACACTTATGCGACGGATTCGACCGAGCGTGACGGTGTCGGATCGGAACGATACATACGGGCCGCATACGAGTTCCTTGGCACCAACATCGATCCAGTAGCAACGTATGCGTGGGGTTGGGAACAGGTCGCCGAACTGTCAGCGCAGATGAAGGATGTTGCTGATCAGATCCAGCCGGGCGCCAGCCTCACCGAGGTTGATCACTTGCTGAAGACCGACCCGAGCCGGACCGTCGCGGATTCGGTTGCGCTGGCCGGTTTCATCCAGGAGCGACTCGACGACGCTCTTGACCGTCTCGCGGGTACTCACTTTGACGTACCGGAGCCGATCCGCACGGTTACCGTGAATATTTCGCCGCCAGGTGGTTCGCTTGGCGCCTACTACGTGGGTCCGTCGGAGGACTTCACGCGGCCCGGCAGCGTTTGGTGGTCGTTGACTCCGGAAGGTCCCTATCCGCTGTTTGACGAGGTGTCTACCGCATACCACGAGGGTTTCCCAGGTCACCATCTCCAGGTGGGGGTTCAGGTCTCGCTTGCCGAGCAACTGTCACGTCTCCATCGACTGTGGGTGTGGAAATCTGGTTCAGGGGAGGGATGGGCCCTCTATGCGGAACGCCTCATGAATGAGCTCGGGTTCTTTGACAAACCCGATTATGTATTCGGCTGGCTGTCGGGCCAGATGCTGCGGGCCTGTCGTGTTGTGATCGACATCGGTTCCCATCTGGAATTGCCCATACCCACCGACCAGCCCTTCCATCCCGGCGAGTCATGGTCCTTCGAGACCGCCGTAGAAATGCTGGTGCAATACGCAGCACAAGGCCGGTTGCATGCCAAGTCGGAGGTGACCCGCTATCTGGGCTGGCCCGGTCAGGCGATCTCTTACAAGGTGGGCGAGAAGGCAATCCTCGACATCCGCAGGGATTCGGAAGCACGTCTTGGGCGGCAGTTCGACCAGAAGGAGTTCCATGCGCGGCTCCTCAAAGTCGGGCCCGTCGGGCTGGACCTGCTCAGAAGCGAAATGGGACGCTGAAGCGATCTGCAACCATCATGAGCCTGCAGGGGTTCTACTTGATGTACGGCATGCGGAGAGGTTCATGACAGTTAAAGATGGTCTGCTTAACCGACGGCTCGCAGCCGATCTTGACCGAGCGTTCCCCGAATTTGTGACCGAAATGCAGGGCTTGGTCTTCAACGGTGCTTGTCGTTGGCTTCCCGGCAAACAGGATGCCGAAGACGTCACCCAGGAAGCATTCGTAAAGGCATACCGTGCGCTGCAGGGATACCCGCCGGAACGAATCGTCGATCTCCGGCTGCGACCCTGGCTCTTCACCATCACAGTCAACCTGTGTCGGAACCATGCGAGAACCCGGAGTCGGAGACCCGCCCAGGTCGCCATCGATGGCACCGACACCCCGGGACCGGAAACAACCGAGCAGAGCGCCATCGATTTGGTCGCCGTTGATGAATGGCGGACTCGCCTCGGGGAACTCACCGCTCGACAGCGAGACGCAATCGTGCTCCGCCACGTGGTCGACCTGACCTACGACGAAATCGGAGAGGTGTTGGACCGCCCTGCCGGAACGGTGAAGTCTGATGTGCACCGCGGTCTGGACCGGCTCCGTTCGATGATGATCTCGGAGGAAACAAGATGACCCAACCAACCGATATCCAGATCGCAAGCCTGCTGGCCGCCGATGCGCAACCACCCGAGTCGATCAAGCGCGGGGTGATGATCCGTACCGATCTTGCTGATCAGTACACGACTTTGCGCGGACCGATCGGCGGCCTGTATATCGGCTACACATCACTCGGCGTCTCGTCGATTGTCCCTACCAGCGACGAATCCGAATTCCTCGATGTCCATTCCCGTACCGTTGGCCGCCCCGCATATCGAAGCGACGAACTGCCATCCAAGCTCGACCGACTGCTGGAGAAATCGCTCTCCAGTGGCAAGCTGGGGAAGCTCCCTGTGGATCTTCGCCAGCTGTCGACATTCCAGCGTGACGTGTTGAGGGTTACCGCTGAGATCCCCCCTGGGGAAGTCCGCCCCTACGGCTGGGTCGCACGAGAGATGGGCAACGACGGTGCGGTTCGGGCGGTGGGGTCTGCTCTCGGTCGCAATCCTGTGCCGATCGTTATTCCCTGTCACCGTGTGGTGCGTAGCGATGGTGCAGTCGGCAATTACGCCTTTGGGGCACCGATGAAGAAAGCACTGCTGAAGCACGAGGGCATGACCCCCAGCCTTTTCGAGCCCGGATCTCTGCGTTACGTCGGCAGTGATACGACGGGGATCTACTGCTACCCGACGTGCAGACACGCACGCCGTATCACGCCAAGCCATCGGGTGGTGTTTCGATCTCCCCAGCGCGCCATCAGTGATGGGTATCGACCATGCAAAGTGTGCCGGCCGGGGTAGTGCCCGCCGCTACCGAGTAAATTCATCTCCATGAATGCCGACCAGCTCATCGAGACCATCCGCACTTCGGTCATTGGACGCGACGAAGTAGTCGAGGGCCCCTTCGGGCCTCGCAAGGTCACCTACGCCGACTACACCGCATCGGGACGGTCGCTGTCCTTCATCGAGGACTACATACGTGAGGCTGTAATGCCTCTGTATGCGAACACTCACACCGAGTCTTCTGGCACGGGTCTGCAGACGACTCGCTTTCGTGAAGAGGCGCGAGAGATGGTGAGGGAATGCGTTGGCGCCACTGACGACCATGCCGTCTTGTTCTGTGGGTCGGGCATGACCGGGGCAGTCGACCGATTGATTGGTGTGCTGGGGATCCGGATCCCGTGCAATCTCGAAGACCGGTATCAACTGTCGGAGCAAATACCGGTGTCTGAGCGACCGGTTGTGTTTATTGGGCCGTATGAGCATCACTCAAACGAGCTTCCGTGGCGGGAGTCCATCGCCGACGTAGTGACGATTTCTGAAGACGGCGACGGCCACATCGACCTGGCGCAACTCGAGAAGGAGTTGCAGAGCTATTCCGACAGGGAGCTCAAGATCGGGTCGTTCTCTGCCGCCTCGAACGTCACCGGGATCATTTCCGACGTTCAGGCAGTGTCAATTCTGCTGCACCGATACGGCGCCCTGTCCTTCTGGGACTTCGCCGCGGCCGCACCTTATGTCGACATCTCGATGACGCCGCCAGCATCCGGCCCTGATGCCCACCTCGGCTACAAGGATGCTATCTACCTGTCTCCGCACAAGTTCATTGGCGGACCGGGCACCCCTGGGCTTCTTGTTGCAAGAAAAGAGCTGTTTGTCAATCGAGTTCCTGCGGTCCCCGGTGGGGGGACGGTTGCCTATGTGAATCCGATCAGCCACCAGTATCTCGAAAACATTGAGCATCGCGAGGAGGGCGGCACTCCGGCCATCATTGAATCGATCAGGGCCGGTCTCGTGTTCCAATTGAAGAAGGCGGTCGGGGCAGATGCGATCACGCGTCGCGAAGAGCGAATGACCGGCAAGGCCATCGCATCGTGGTCGGCCCATCCGAATATCGAGGTTCTCGGCAATCACAACGCCGATCGGTTGTCAATTGTCTCGTTCGTGATCCGGTACGGCTCACGCTATCTCCACCACAACTTTGTGGTTGCTCTTCTCAACGATTTGTTTGGCATCCAGTCACGTGGTGGCTGCTCTTGCGCCGGCCCCTACGGGCACCGACTACTGGGTATCGACCTGGAGCAGTCGCATGAATTCGAGCGCGAGATCACGCGGGGTTGTGAAGGGATCAAGCCCGGCTGGGTTCGGGTCAACTTCAACTACTTCATCTCCGATCAGGTGATCGACTTCATCTTGGATGCGGTTGCCTTTGTCGCCGACCAGGGCTGGCGGTTCCTCCCGTACTACCGATTCGAGCCAAAGACCGCGTTGTGGCAGCACCGGCGCCCTCTTGCCGAACCGCCACTCAGTTTGGGCGACATCGACTACTCCGGTGGTGACATGGACTTCCGTCGCCGCCCGCAACTCCACTCCGATGACGACTTGATCGGGTATTTGCACGATGCTCATGAGATCCTGGCCGATCTCGACGACGCCGCTCTTCCCGAGCCGCTTGGTGCCCCCCTGGTAACCGAAGATTTTGAGCATCTCAGGTGGTTCCCGCTACCCGACGAGGCGAGGGGCATCCCGGGGCCGACTGGTGCCTGAGACCCAGAGTTTCGTCCCGGGTTGGTTCTACCGTGCGCTGGCCACACCATACGATGAGAGCTTTGTCGAGGTGGATGGAGTGCCCATTCATTATCTCGAGTGGGGCGACAAGAACCAGCCTGGTCTCGTCCTTGTTCACGGCGGTGCGGCACATGCCCACTGGTGGACTTTCTTGGCGCCGATGTTCGCCGAGAACTGGCATGTCGTCGCATTGGACCTGTCGGGTCACGGTGACAGTGGTCGACGTGATAACTACTCACACGAGGCATGGGCTTGCGAGGTTATGGCCGTCGCCGATGCAGCCGAATTCCCCGGACCACCGGTGCTGGTCGGTCACAGTCTTGGAGGGATGGTCACGATCCAGACCGCATCCGATCACGGTGATCGACTGCAAGGGGCCGTGATCGTTGACACACCAGTGCGACGTCCTGACCCGGAGTCCGAGGAGGGGGCGCGGGGTCGAGCTTTCCGTGATCCCGGTACCTACCCGGACCTCGATTCGGCTCTGAGCCACTTTCGTTTGATACCACCGCAACCTTGCGAGCACGACTACATCATCGATCACATTGCCAGGTATTCGCTACGAGAGACCGGGACGGGCTGGACGTGGAAATTCGATCCGGCCTTGTTCAAACACACTCTGATTCCGTTGCGTGATCAGTTGGCCAGTGTCCGCTGCCGGGTGGCACTGTTTCGCGGTCAACACTCGGTGACCGTCCCCGAAGACACTGCCGCGTACATGTATGAATTGATGGACAGAACTGCCCCTGTTGTCACCATCCCCGAGGCCCATCACCACCTGATACTCGACCAGCCGCTTGCGTTTGTCGCCGCGCTCCGTACCCTCCTCGCCGACTGGGATCACTCGGTGCCGACTCGCAAGAGTTACTGACACGGCTCGGATTGGGAACCCCGACGTCGTCAGCGGCGCACAAGTGGCGTAGATTGTCCAATGCGCTCATGTCGACCAGATACTGGTCCGATAGTGTGGGAGTTGCGCAGAAACCGCATACGAGGATTTAATGGATCGCTATCGAACACCAACAGTCAGTCTCGCCGAGGCTTATCACGTAGCCCAGCGTTGGTTGACTTTCCTTGGTGCCGTCCCGGAGAAGATCACAGAGCCCGCCGATGGGCTGATTGAGCTGCGCAGTGCTGGTCTGGTGACCCGAATCAAGTTTGACCGCTCCGCGATCGCTCCCGCGGCGATTCTGGCAATGTTGAAGGTCACCGACGGTGAGGCGGTGCGTCGGTTGCTCTTCTCAGTCACGGGCTTTACCGACGGCGCCAAGTCGCTTGGAGAAAGCCGCGGCTTCGGCCTGTTCGACATTGACGCGATAGGTGATGTTCATCCGCACACGACCTATGCGAGAAGTCTTGTGCCCACCGAACCTCTAGAGCCAGCGTTTCTGCATTCGCCGACTCCAGAAGAACCTGCTCCGGCGGTCGAACTGTTTCCCTTCGGCCCCGTTGACGCGGATGCAGCCAATGAGTGGGTGGAGTGCCCCCGCTGCGGCGTAACTCAACATCACGCCGTGGATGTCTGTGTCTCCTGCGGAGCGGACGTAACCGCGCACGGTCGGATGATTTCGGCGACGCCGCCGGCCAACAGCACAACGACGGCACCGCGGGCCGCCCCCTTGCAGTCGAATCCGCTAACGACGCAGCAGAATGCCACCGCTGTGCCTACGGCCGCACCGGGCGGTCCCCGGTTGCGCTGCCTGACGTGCGGCAGTCACGACATAGAGCTCCGGCACTAGCCACTGGGAAGATGTCACCTTGAATCGGTCCGGTCGGCCACTGCCCCTGTTGTGGTTTTCTCGATACCGTTGGATTGTTGCGTTATCCAGCCTTGGCGTCAGCGCCGGCGGAAGGAGTACCGATGGCAGTCGCTCAGGACAGTGGACCCACAGATATCCCTCTTCTCCATGAGACGATCGGCGAGAACCTCGCCAGAACCGTGGCCGCCTACCCCGATGGCGAAGCGCTTGTCGTCCCGTATCAGGATGTTCGTCTCACTTATGCGGAGTTTGCGGTCGAGGTCGATCGCGTCGCCAGGGGCCTCATGGCCCTCGGAATCGTCTCGGGAGACCGGATCGGGATCTGGAGCCCAAACAACGCTGAATGGGTCCTTATCCAATACGCAACGGCACGCATTGGTGCGATCCTGGTCAACATCAACCCGGCGTATCGGACATCCGAACTCGAATACGCCCTAAACCAATCGGGCTGTCGGTTCCTTATCTCGGCGCCGAAGTTTCTCAGCAGCGACTACCGGGCGATGGTCGCCGAGGTGGCGCCGACCGTACCTTCGTTGGAACGGACGCTCTATCTGGAATCCGCCGACTGGGACGAGATCCTGACTGGAGCAGTCTCGGTGTCTCAGGGTGCTCTCGAGTCCGTTGCCGCCAGTCTTGACCCCGATGATCCGATCAACATCCAATACACCTCTGGCACTACCGGCTTCCCAAAAGGGGCGACGCTGAGCCACGTAAATATCCTCAACAACGGCTACTTCACGGGCAACATGTGCCGATACACGCCGAGCGATCGGGTCTGCATCCCCGTCCCGTTCTATCACTGCTTTGGCATGGTTCTTGGCAACCTCGCGTGCACTACGCACGGCGCAACAATGGTTGTGCCGGGGCCCAGGTTTCTCCCAGATGAGGTTCTCAAGACAGTCAGCGACGAGCGCTGCACCAGTCTCTACGGTGTCCCGACGATGTTCATCGCGGCCCTAGAGCACCCCGATGTCGCCAAGAGCGACTTGTCGACGCTGCGCACCGGGATCATGGCGGGGTCGCCCTGTCCGGTCGAGGTCATGAAGCGTGTGATTGCGGACTTCAACATGACAGAGGTCACTATCGCCTACGGCATGACGGAGACGTCGCCGGTCTCTACGCAAACCGCTCCGGATGATGATATCGAGCGGAGGGTGGCGACGGTGGGACGGATTCATCCGCACGTCAGCGTCAAGATTGTCGATCCTGAGTCTGGCGTAACGCTGGAGCGGGGCGAGTCCGGCGAACTATGCACGAGCGGCTACTCGGTGATGCTCGGTTACTGGAACGATCCTGACCGTACCGCGGAAGCGATCGATGCCGATGGCTGGATGCATACCGGCGATCTGGCGACCATGGATGAAGAGGGCTATGTCAACATCGTGGGACGAATCAAAGACATGATCATTCGCGGCGGGGAGAACGTGTATCCGCGAGAAATTGAAGAGTTCCTCTACACCCATCCCGACGTTGTCGACGCTCAGATCATCGGGGTTCCCGATGTGAAATTCGGCGAGGAGATCATGGCCTGGGTGAAGCTGCGTGAAGGATCTGAGCTCACCGCTGAGGACTTGATGGCGTTCTGTAAAGGCAAGATCGCTCATTTCAAGGTGCCGCGCTACGTCAGATTCGTGCCTGAGTTCCCGATGACTGTCACCGGCAAGGTGCAGAAGTTCCGGATGCGGGAACTTGCGATCGAGGATCTTGGTCTTCATGAGGCAGCGGGGATCGAAAGCGCATAGACCGGGTCATCGGTGTTGTTCGGGACTATTGGCGGGGTCAGATGGGTTTGGTATTGCGATGACCCACCCCGAACCATCCATCGAGCCAGCCGATCTCTTCAAACAAGAGGAGCTCACCGCGGAGCTGCGCGATCTTCTTGGCCCACACCTGGCAACAGTTCTGCAGGCAGCCGTCTCTGGGTCACGACCGAAGCTCCACGGCGCCGAGCGAGCGTGGGCAGCTGCGGCGGTGGCGGCACTCGATATAGACATCTCGATGGTGGGTCTCGACCGTGTCGATCCTGGTGGCCAGTACGTTGTTGCTTCCCTTCACGAGGGCTTCCCCGACGTTCTTGCTCTGCTGCAGCTGCCTCTCGATCTCAACTGGGTCATACGAGACGAGTTGCTGGAATTGCCGTATTTTGGCGACTACCTGAGGACGGCGGGTCATATTGCGGTCGACCCGGAGTCACCCCGCACCGCGTTGCGCACCATCTTCAAGAAAGCCTCGGCAACGATCGCCGCCGGCGAGAGCCTGGTGGTGTTCCCGCAGGGCTCGCTGTTGGGTATCGACATCGCCTTCCGGGCAGGGGCCTTCAGGCTGGCGGAGCGGATCGGTTTGCCCATTTTGCCCGTGGTCCTCGCGGGGAGCCATCGTGTCTGGGAGTATCCGTTCAATCGAACGCTGCGTTGTGGGCAACACATTCATATGGAGATTCTCGAACCGATCGAGCCCGGGGACGCGTTGAGCGAGATGAGAGAGTTGGAGCGGAATATGAAGAGGCGGGCGCTCGCCGCGTCGTCCGCACCAGCACGGCGTTACGTCCCTGAGCGAGACGGAACATGGGATGGATACAGCTTTGAGCTCGATCCCGACTTCGCGCGAATGGCGGCGATCTAGACCTAGCCTTCTATGCGGTCTTCCTTGGCCTCGTCGTAGTAGTCGAGTCGATGCACCGGAGCGACCAGCGAAGTCATCAGATTCATGACATGTGCCGTTATCCGCTTCAGAAAACGGAAATACAAAGCGCGAGCCACCGCATCGGATGCGGGCCCCTCAGACTGGAAAGCGGCTTTGACGTTGTCGTCGTAGTCATCGAGAAACTTATCTGCCTTGTCGATCAGCCGTTGTGCTCCCTCGGAGTCGCGGGCCGCAAACACGGTGCTGGCGTCCTCCATCAGTTGGCCAACACGCTCGCGGTAGTTGTCGAGGTAATCGAAATCGAGTGCCGTCGAAAAGTCGGCCCCATACTTGGCCAGGTCATAGAGGTTCTTTGAGTAGTCACCGACCCGTTCCACGTCCTTGACGACGCTCATATAGGCGAGCGTGTCGGCAAGGTCGAATCCCGGGCTCACCGAGGCGTGCATTACGAGAGCGCGACGCACCTCTTGCTGGGCGACATTGATTTCCTGGTCGGTTCTCTTGAGAGTCTTTTTGGTTTCCTTGGACTTGCCGCCGCCAAAGACCGCACTCATCGCCTCGTCATAGACGTGATGGGCGTTGTCCATCATCTCGACGAGAGTCTCTTCAACCTCTTCAATTGTCGACTGTCCGCCTCCGCGGAAAAAGTCAAACACCATGTTGGCCTCCCTTATCTGAGCACCAGAATACCGATTAGAGGTATCGCGACGAACATTGTCAACGTATACGCAAGCGCCAGTGACTTCCTTTGTAGCGCAAGACCGGCCAGTTTTTCGGCCAGGTCAACCGGGATGCATCGAATCTTTGGCCATGGATAGATCAGCAGAATCCCGGCAACATTGAAGACGGTGTGGGTCATTGCGATCGTGAGCGCGTCGATATTGCCAATGCCCATCGCCGCGATCAGCGCGGTCACCGTGGTGCCGATGTTGGCACCGAGAGTAATGGGGTAGGCGTTTCGCACTAGCAGGACCCCCGACGCAACCAGTGGGATCAGGATCGAAGTCGTGATGCTCGACGACTGCACCGCGACGGTTACGAGCATCCCGACAAGCATGCCGATCATGCCGCTCTTGGCCAGAGCAGCGTTGAGGGAGCGCTCGATGCGGGCGGCGACCAGCACTCTCATGTTCTTGGTTATGAAAGTCAACGTCGTGAAGATCAGGGCTACCCCGATGATCAGGAACATGACGGCGGCAATATCCTCGTTGCTGATCCAGTCGAATAGACTCTCGATCAGGTTTGCGCCCCACTTCACCGCACCTTTGACGGGGCTATCAAAACTGCCCCCGGCAACGCCCCCCGATACCGCTTCGGTGATGAATCGTGCCGTATTCGACAAACATCCGGTGAGTACCTCGAGCGGAAGCAAGACAGCGACAGCGATGATGTTGAAGAAGTCGTGCATGGTGGCGGCGGTGAAGGCCCGGCGGAACTCTTCTGACTGCCGCATATGGGCCACCGCCACAATGGTGTTGGTAACCGTGGTTCCGATATTGGCGCCCATGATCATCGGCACCGCCTGCTCTACCGTCAGGACGGGGATCCCGGTCACTGTCTCGCTGCCGACCAGAGCAACGATGGTTGCGGTTGTTACCGAAGACGATTGCACCAAAACGGTTGCGAGCACGCCAACGAGCAAACCGGCGACTGGATTCGACACGCCCTGAAACAGAGTGTCTGTGAAATCCGATCCAAGCCCCTTGATACCACCTTCGAGAAGCTTGACCCCGATGAGGAATAGATAGAGAAGGCCGATGACAAGAGCGGCTCGCATCGGGCCGGGCATTGACTGACGACGTTGACCAGCCACGGCAGGGTTGGCGGGGTCCACTACTGCTACTCCTCTAGCAAGCGACGACTAGATATTCGTCGGACGGGGGCAGTTGCGCAAGCCCGAATCCCGCAGGTTGTGCCAGACTCCGGGCAACGAACCGAGGGAGTGCCATGCCGCATCGCAGCATCATTGAACCGTTCCGCATCAAGAGCGTGCAGTCCATCGACATGCCGACTGTTGAAGAGCGAGAGCAAGCGCTGCAGCGCGCCGGATTCAACTTGTTTGGGCTCCACGCTGATGAGGTCATCATCGACCTGTTGACAGACTCGGGAACCGGTGCAATGTCGGCAGCACAGTGGGCCGGGATGATGATGGGTGACGAGTCCTATGCAGGGGGGCGGTCGTTCTTCCGCTTCGAGACTGCGGTGAAAGAGATCACCGGTTACAGCGAAGTGATCCCGACGCATCAAGGACGGGCTGCGGAGAGAATCCTGTTCGTCAACGCGGTCAAAGAAGGCGATGTGGTGCCCTCCAATACCCACTTCGATACCACCCGAGCCAACGTGGAGTACCAAGGAGCGGAGGCGCGCGACATTGTGATCGCCGAGGGAAGGGACCCAGCGATCGTTTTGCCGTTCAAGGGGAACATGGACGTCGATGCGCTCCGGGCCACCATCGCTGAGGTTGGTGCGGAGCGGATTCCGATGGTGATGGTGACCGTTACCAACAACTCGGGTGGTGGCCAACCCGTTTCTATGGCAAATCTGCGGGAGGTCAGGGCGGTGTGTGACGAGCACGGCTTGCCGCTCATCCTTGATGCATGTCGCTTTGCAGAGAACGCCTGGTTCATCAAACTCCGCGAGGAAGGCTATGCCGACAGGACGCCTCGGGAGATCGCCCTCGAGATGTTCTCGATCGCGGATGGCTGCACGATGTCGGCCAAGAAGGACGGTCTGGCCAATATCGGTGGCTTTGTTGCTCTCAATGATTCTGAGTTGGCAGGAAGATGCCGGAATCTGTTGATCCTCACCGAAGGCTTCCCGACGTATGGCGGCCTGGCCGGCTATGACCTCGAGGCGATCGCAGTCGGTCTCAACGAGGTTTTGGACGAGAACTATTTGCGGTACCGAATCCGATCAACCGAATACCTGGCAGAGAAGGTTTATGCAGCGGGGGTACCGATTGTTCGCCCGGCCGGTGGCCATGCTGTGTATATCGATGCAAAGGACCTGCTTCCTCACATACCTGCCCACCAGTATCCGGCGCAAGCTTTGGCCGTCGAGCTGTACCGCAACGGCGGTGTTCGTGGTGTCGAGATTGGCTCCGTGATGTTTGGCAAGCCACAGCCAGACGGCTCCGAGATACCGGCCGCAATGGAGTTGGTGCGCCTGGCAATCCCGCGTCGCACCTACACCCAGAGTCACATCGACTTTGTGGCCGAGGTCGTTATCGATGTGGCAACCGGTGCGAGCGATATCGGCGGTTATAGCATCGTCGAGCAAGCACCGTGGTTGCGCCACTTCACCGCCAAGTTCGAGCCGGTGTAATCCGTTCCGGGTTCGGGCTACCAGGCCATCTCTGAGCAGCCTTGGTGTGATTCCGGCTCTACCTGGAGCGTGGCGTGGGCCACGCCATATTGCTTGAGGATGGCTCTGGCTTCGTCCAGCACGGGGTGAGGGTCCACCGTGTCACTGGTCATTAGATGGACGGTGCCGACATCCATCTCGGAGGTCAGCGTCCACACGTGGAGGTCATGAACGTCAACGACACCTTCAATCTGTCGCAGAGATTCAGAGACGCTCGTCAGGTCGAGATGGGTGGGCGCCGCTTGGATCAGAATCCGGGTGGCGCTGCTGCCCAGTCGCCAGGCCCGAGGCAGAATGAACAACCCGATACCAGCGCCGATTATTGGGTCGACGATGGTCCAGCCTGTGACAGAGATCACAATCGCGGCGGCGATGACACCAATCGACCCAATTAGGTCTGCGACCACTTCCAAATAGGCGCCTTTGACGTTCAGCGACTCTTCGGACGCCTGGCGGAGCAGGCGCCACGAGATGATGTTCACGACAAGGCCTGCGGTTGCGACGATGAGCATTGGGCCTGTCAGGATTTCTGGGGGTTCGTCGAGTCTTTTGATTGCCTCGTACAGAACGAAGCCACCCACAACGAACAGGAGGGCGGCGTTGGCGAGAGCGGCAAGAATCTCGGCCCGGTATAGACCGTAAGTGTGTCCGCCCCGATTGGTGGCTTTGTCGGCGGCGACGATGGCCGCAAGCGCCATGCCGAGTCCGAGGGCATCTGTTGCCATGTGACCGGCGTCGGAGATGAGTGCCAATGACCCGGTCCACCATCCGGCCAACACCTCTCCGACCATGACGATGCTGACCAGCCCAAAGGCGATGGCCAGCGGACGCCGGTGGTTGGTGCGGGCGTGGTCGTGGCTCATTGGTGACTTTCGTGTCCGTGGAGGTAGTGCTCGACCGCCACGTCGAGAAGCAGGCGCACGTGGACGTCGGCGATCCGGTATCGGATCTCGCGACCGTGGCGTGTCGCCCTGACCAGTTCGGCCAGGCGCAACTGTCGCAGTTGGTGGCTGGTCGCGGATTCCGATGCACCGACGATCTGGGCGAGTTCGCTGACCCGTAGTTCGCCGCTCTCTATCAGTGCGTAGACGATCTGGATTCGTCCGGGGTCCGATAGCAACTTGAATCGAGCGGCCAGTATCGCGGCGGCTTCTCTGGTGAGCTTGTTGCTGCGTCCTGTGACCATGACGGGCAGTATATATGAAGAACTGTTCAGGTATTCATATATTGTCGGTGTGCAACCACAGGGGAGTTGTCACCGTGGCTGAGTGCCTCTGCAGCACCAATAGGTATCAGCGATCCGGCAATTTACGAAGCCAGTTGCCATCCGGAAGACACCGAGTTAGGTAGATACCCGTTATGGGCGGGCGTATCGAACTGATGAGGCCACCCATCATTCACCTACCGAACGCGCGGGTTGGCGCGTAGGGTTGGATCGACGCCGCTTCACAGGGAGTGGTGCAGCATCCTGGGGAGGTACCTTTCATGTCTGAGCATCCGAGCGCCGCTCGCTACCGAAAAGTGGTCGCGGCGATGAACGCTGGCGATATCGCGAGTTTTAGTGACAGTGTCGCTGACGATGTCGTGTGGTGGGAGATCGGTGCGTCCGAGCCGGTTAATGGCAGAGATGCGGTGGTGGAACGACTGTCGTTCGTGAGTGACTTCGATGTGTCGATCGACCTCCACGACGTGACTACGAGCGATGACCATCTGATTGCGTTGCTTGGCGTGACGGCGACGAGGGGAGATAAGACGTTCACGTATCGGACGGCTGAGATTCAGCACCTCAACGACGCTGGTGAGATCACCGAGCGGTGGTCGTTCTCTGACGACACGCAGGCCATCATCGACTTCTTCAGCTGAGACGCAGAGACCGACGATTCGCCGGATCATGCAACCGACGAGAGGCCACCCGGATGTGCCGACATGGGTGAGTGTTTTCAGATGGCCCGCAGAGCGTGTTGCCATGTTGAAGCCGCCAACGTCGCGGGTCCTGAGTGCTTGCGTCGGCCGATAGGAGCCTCCGAGTGTCGGCGTAGGATTGCAACGCCGGGATTGCCCATCTGAGACTGGATGTCATGCCATGACCGATGCCTTTGTGTTCATCAACACCTTCAAGGTGAGAGAGGGGATGCTTGGCGAGTACCGGCTGTTCGTCCAGGAGCTGGCGAGGTTCGTCGAAGACAATGAGCCGGACATGATTCAGTTCGGGACCTACTTCAACGAGGAGAGCAGTGAGGCGACAGCGCTTCAGGTTCATCGCGGTGTCGAGAACTTCGGCGTCCACATGAATATCGCTTCCCAGTTCGTAGAAGAGTCTCGTCGCTTCATCGACTTCTCCGACATGAGCGTGTCGATCTACGGAACGCCGACCGAACCCATCCTTGAGCAGATGCGCGAGATGGCCGGAGCAGGTGTCGAGGTCTCCATCAACGGGGCAATCGCTAGCTTCGATCGCTTTCGTTGAGTGCGGAGGCGAGCCAACCGGGTATCCGACACTCGGTGCTAGCTCTCGATATCGAGACGAACGCCCTCCGTGGTCATGAGATCGAGTAGCGGCCGGCGACTTCTCTGATGTCGGTTTTGCGGTCTTGTGCCGTGTTGCCGACGCCGGCTGAAGTCCCCGGCTCTCGGCAACTCTACGTGGTGAACAAGCTCAAGCAGGAGGGCCAATCGACCGATTCTCTTGGGAATCAAGAAGGATCTGTTGACCTCGTCTCGCGCAACCTCAGTATTAGCGCTGGCATTGATGCTGGCCCTATCCGCGTGTGCTGATGGCGATGCTGCCCCCAGAGCCTCTGAGGATGTCTACCAGTTCCCTGCCGAGCTGGTGGCTGCTGGCCAGATCGGGGTGACCACCGATACCGTGCCCCCTCGCATGAGTGAGGAGCCAACAGCAGTAGCCGCTCCACCACCTCGTGTTGCAGTGGAAGCGCTTGCGGCCGGAGGTCGACCCCTCCCGTTGCCTTCGTCAGATCTTCTTCCCGGCGTCGACCGGATCGAGCCGTCCGTAGTCACAACCGGCGGTGCACGCCATCTGCTGCGCGACGTCTCGGTGACC
>CAXMRC010000052.1:0-3073 GCA_964195945.1 uncultured Gemmatimonadales bacterium | reverse complement strand
AACCACCACAACCACCACAATCGCACCACCGACCACCACAACCACAAGCACTGCAGTTGTCTCCGCATCACCTCCAAGAAGCGGCCCATCCAGCGGCAACGCCCTCCGAACCGCGGCAGCGGTCGTTGTTCTAGTCGGTCTGCTCATTGGAGTCGGCTACACCGTCTCGGTGAAGTCCAGCTAGTGTCCTGAGTGAGAGATCCGTTGGCAATATGCGGCGAGGGTGTCGAGGGTTTCGTCGGCGGTTTTGTGCCAGATCAATGGTTTCGGGTCGTTGTTCCAGTTGTCTGCCCATGACCCGGGACAGGGTGGAGTTGCCCCGGTTTGGTAGACAGCTGATTTGTTTGTTCATGCTGCTGTGATCTCTTGCTCGTATTCGTTCGGTGTGAGATGCCCGAGTCCGCTTTGGTGCCTCTGCCGGTTGTAGAACACCTCGAGGTAGTCGAAGATCGCTGTACGGAGCTCTCGACGAGTGTCGAAGGTCTCGATGCCGGTGATCCATGTGCTCTCTCGTTTCAGTGTCGCCCAGAACGACTCCATCTTTGCGTTGTCGTAGCAGTCGCCTGTCGACCCGAACGATGGCACCAGCTCAAGGTCCTCGAGCCTGTTCGTGAACGCCAGAGACGTATATTGGGCGAATTCAAGTGGTCGTCGCAACACCTCGACATGGAGGTGGTTGGCGATGGTCTACAAACACGAGCGTGTTCAAGCAATTCGTGCGATGCGCGGGAAAATGTGGTCGCCAGGTCGGCCTTCGACTGCGCGGCGTGAGAATCGGGTCCGGTTCTGGCAGGGAATCGCTCGAGGGCTCTCAACGGAGGACGCGGCCGGTGGGGCTGGCGTATCGCCAGCTGTGGGAGCGAGGTGGTTCCGCGATGCTGGGGGGATGCCATCTATCTGTTTGGCCCCCGTGTCGGGCCGCTACTTGCTATTTGAGGAACGTGAGGAGATCGCGATCTTGCACGCCCAAGACCTTGGTGTGCGTGAGATCGCCCGCCGACTGGGTCGTTCACCGTCGACGGTCAGCCGTGAGCTGCGCCGGAACGCGTCGACTCGCAGCAACGAGTTGACGTATCGGGCATCAACGGCTCAGTGGCACGCCGAGCGGCGGGCCAGTCGCCCGAAGGTCTCCAAGCTCGCTGCGAACGACCGGCTACGCGAGTACGTCCAGGACAGGCTTGCGGGGACCATTGCCCGCCCCGACGGTGTACCTGTGCCGGGCCCCGACGTAGCGTTCATCGGCAGGCGTCATGGTCGCCGCCAGGATCGGCGTTGGGCCAAGGCGTGGAGCCCGGAACAGATTTCGAACCGCATACGTATCGATTTCCCCGATGATGAGTCCATGCGGATCTCTCACGAGGCCATCTACCAGGCGCTCTACATCCAAGGGCGAGGCGCCCTCAAGCGTGAACTGGTGGCCTGTCTGCGAACCGGGAGGGCGTTGCGAGTCCCGAGGGCTCGGACCCGTGGTCGGGGCAAGAAGTTCGTGACCCCCGACATCATGATCAGCGAGCGTCCCGCCGAGGCAGACGACCGTGCAGTGCCGGGACATTGGGAAGGCGATTTGATCCTCGGAGTCGGGAGTTCAGCGATCGGGACGTTGGTCGAACGCACCACCCGGTTCACGATGCTGCTCTACCTGCCCCGCATGGACGGGCACGGCAGCCAGCCCAGAGTCAAGAACGGTCCACCACTCGCCGGGCATGGCGCTGAAGCCGTTCGGGAAGCCATCACCGCTCAGATTGTCACGCTGCCCGACGAGTTCCGCCGGTCGCTCACCTGGGACCAAGGATCGGAGATGGCCGAACACGCCAAGCTCCGTATCGAAACCGACCTGGACATCTACTTCTGCGATCCGCAGAGCCCATGGCAGCGCGGCACGAATGAGAACACCAACGGTCTGCTGCGCCAGTACTTCCCGAAGGGAACTGACCTTGCCAGACACTCCCGAGATGATCTTGACGCTGTTGCCCTCGCCCTCAACACCCGACCACGCAAAACCCTCAACTGGAAGACACCCGCCGAGGCCCTTGATCAACTCCTACACTCAGCCCAACACGACAGTGTTGCGACGACCCCTTGAACCTAAGCTGGCTGCCGGCGTCGGAATGTGCGACCAAGCCTTCAAGACGGGTGCCTCGCTGCCAGCGTGCCATCTCGAGTGCGTCGAGGACCATCTGGGTGCGCATGTTGGAAGCAACACGCCATCCAACGATCCGTCGTGAGAACACGTCGACGATGAAACACACATACCCAACACCTGACCAGGTCGGGACATACGTCAGATCCGTCACCCACAACTGATTCGGTGCAATTGCTGTGAAGTCGCGATCCACGAGATCCGGTGGCCTCACCGCCTGATCATCAGGGCGGGTGGTGCGAATCCTCCGACGTCGTGAAACGCCTTGGATGTCAAGGACTTTCATCAACCGGGCCACCTGGTCACGACCAATGTCGTGACCGTCCCGTTTCGCGGCAACCCACAGTTTGCGTACCCCATACACCGAGTAGTTCACCTCGAACAGTGTCAACAGGATCGGCATCATCACCGCGTCCCTGACCGCCCGAGCGGACAGGGGCCGCCTCTTGTTGTCGTAATACGTTGATGGGGCCACCTGCAACGTGGTGCAGATGGGCTCGACCCCAAACTCGTCACGGTTCTCGTCAATGAACGTGACCATTATCTCTGTGGGCGGTCGAGCTCCGCCGCAAAGAACGCCGAAGCCCGCTTCAAGATCTCGTTCGCACGCCGCAGCTCACGGTTGTCCTGCTCCAACTTCTTCATCTTTGCGCGCTCAGCACCCGACATGCCAGCGGCATCCCCGGCCTCGATCTCAGCGTCAGCTACCCACCGCCGGACAGACTCGGTGCCGTACCCCAACTGGTCCGCAACACGAACCACCGTTCCCTGGCTCGTCCCCAGCTCCCTACGGAGCTCGAAAACGAGACGAACAGCCTGATCCTTCTCATCTTTCGTATACCGACGAGTCGTCGGCCTTCCTGGTGTGATTTCCTTTGTCATGACTCTCATCTTTCCACACTCGAGAGTCTCCAAGAATCCCAGGGCGAACCA
>CAXMRC010000051.1:0-20949 GCA_964195945.1 uncultured Gemmatimonadales bacterium | reverse complement strand
AAACGCGTCAAAACAAGAGATCCGACTTCTACCTCGGGAGGTTTCGCCCATCGATCCCCGGCCGCTACTGAGCTGCGGCCGGTACCTCTCCAAAATACTCCGTGAGACGGGCGTCCGCTTCTTCGCCAAACAGAATCTCGGCGACCTCGCGCAGACCGGCTGCGGTGGTGACCTCCCGCTTTGGTACGACCTGGGTGATCTTGGAGCGACGCCGGAGAAAGTCCTCGAGTTTTGTGATCATCTCTGTACCCGCGGCAACATGGAGTTCCACCCTCAAATAGTCTGCGTTCTCCATAATGTCTTGCCCCATGGTTGGGTCGGTCCGGATCTCGTCAAGCATGTCGAAGGCGCGGCGGCCGTAGCGACGCCACAGACGTTCCGAAAGTGGCTCGACGTCAGGCTTGTGACGCAAGTCGTCGAGTTTCATGAGCCGTGCCTGTCGATAGAATTCGTCCCTGGTGGCTTTGGCCGGTTCGCCGTACCAATTGTGGGTGTCGTCCTCGAGTGGAACCCCAAGCTCCTCAACGGCGTCTGCGACCTCTTCACCGACGTTGAGGCAATCCGTCAATTTGCCACCAAAGATCGAGATGACCTTGCGTCCGTGGTCCAACTCGATCTCGTGTTTGCGAGAGAGCTTGGTCCAATCGACGTCGCGTTTGTCGCCGCCGCTCGTCTTTACTACCAAGGGCCGGACGCCGGATCGGTCGGAAATAATGTCATCGGTCGTCAACGGCGTGTCCATGTCCAGTCGTGCGTTGATCTGACCGAGCAGGAAATCGCGGTCCTCGTCGTTTACTTCGGTGTAGGCATCGTCGACACGGGTGTCGGTGGTGCCGATAACCGATCTCCTGCCCATCGGGATCACGTAGAACAAACGTTGGGTGTCGTCAAAGAAGGCCAGCACTCGTTCGTTCTCTGTGATCCGGGGAACGATCAGGTGGATCCCCTTCGAATAGACGACGCGGTGCTTCGTCTTGAGGCCGAGGTCTTTGTTCAGCCCATCAATAAAGGGACCGGCAGCGTTGATGATCATCCGGGCGTTGCAAGTGAAATCGCGTCCATCGCCATCGACGTCCCGCAGTGTTGCCTTCCAACCGGCGTCGATACGCTCGGCGCCAACCAACTCGACATAGTTGGCTGCAGTGGCCCCAACATCCATCGCCGAGCGGACAAAGCTGAACACGAATCTGGAGTCGTTGTCCTTGAGGTAAGCGTCGTAGTACTCGATACCACCGCGCACACCGGCGATGTCGATGACCGGTTCTTCGGTCTTGATCTTGTCGGCGGTGAGAAGACGGGGATAGTGGGTCTTGAAGCTGCCGATCGCCCAATAGGCGGCACTTCCGAGAGCTGCCAGCCAAGGGGGATGGGGTGAGCTCTCATCGAGGGCGGCCAGAAACGGGATCGGCTTCATGTTGTCTGGATACGCCCTTATGAGACGGTTGCGAGAGACACAGAGCTTCCGGACCAGAAGCATCTCGTAGCTCTCCATATATTTGAAACCGCCCCAGACCAGGTTTGATGATTCCTGGCTAGTGAAGGCCCCAAAATCCCCGCGGTCAATGAGGGCAACCGAAGCTCCGCGGCCGGCCAGAACGGCAGCAGAAACTGCACCGTTGATGCCGCCCCCCACTATCAGAATGTCGAATGAACCGTTGTCGAGCTTATTGAGACTTGTTGTTCGTAGGGCCATACCTACAAGGATAATCACTCTGTGATTGACCGATTCCAACTCGGGCGGTGTACCCCGGGGGTGACCAGTTAAGGCGCTGGTCTGTTGGCGATGCACCCTGCCTGGTACGCTGCCGCGTGCTGGTGCCAAATGTGGAGGGATTCGGGTGGAAATCGAGATCGGTATTGCAAAATCAGGTCGTCGCGCGTGGGGATTTGACGACATTGCCATCGTCCCATCGCGGAGGACCCGCGATCCGGAAGATGTGAGCGTGGAGTGGGAGATTGACGCATTCACATTCGATCTCCCCATGATGGGGGCAGCCATGGACTCGGCGGTCAGTCCGGCGACCGCGATTCAGATTGGCAAACTCGGCGGACTCGCCGTGCTCAACTTGGAGGGTCTCTGGACACGGTACGAGGACCCGGCCGCGGTGTACGCCGAGATTGCCGCCGCTCCTGCTGATGTGGCAACAGCCGTTATCCAGAAGGTCTACCAAGAACCGGTCAAGCCGGAACTCATCGGCAAGCGTGTCGCAGAGATCAAAGCTGGGGGAGTGCGGGCTGCGGCAAGCCTCACCCCGCAGCACGTCGACCGTTGGCACCGACACGCCCTTGACGCCGGGCTCGACATCCTCGTCATCCAGGGGACCGTCGTGTCTGCCGAGCACGTATCGACGCGATCCGAGCCGCTTGACCTGTTCAAGTTCATCGCTGAGGTTGGGGTTCCGGTCATCGCAGGCGGTGTCGCCTCGTACTCGGGCGCACTACACCTGATGCGCACCGGAGCCGTTGGTGTTCTCGTTGGCGTCGGTCCCGGTGCCGCGTGCACCTCTCGCGGCGTTCTCGGAATCGGTGTGCCCCAGGCAACCGCGATCGCCGATGCTGCCGGAGCTCGCACCAGGTATCTCGAAGAGACGGGCCGCTATGTGCATGTCATCGCAGACGGTGGCATGCGGACCGGTGGTGACATTGCCAAGGCGATCGCCTGCGGCGCGGATGCGGTGATGCTGGGCTCCCCGCTCACCGCAGCATCCGAAGCACCGGCCCGTGGCAATCATTGGGGCATGGCCACGTTCCATCCAACCCTGCCCAGAGGTACCAGGGTCAAGACAGGCGAATTGGGATCACTCGAAGAAATCCTCGTAGGTCCGGCCAACGAGAACGACGGAAGACGCAACCTATTTGGTGCGCTTCGGGTCTCTATGGCAACCACCGGCTATGCCAACGTCAAAGAGTTCCAAAAGGCAGAGGTAATGGTGGCACCAGCCATCCAGACCGAAGGCAAGGCCTTTCAGAAATCACAGCAAGTCGGAATGGGATAACTGTGGCCGATCCGGCCGGGCAGGCATCGACAGGCGACTTCGACAAGGTAGTGGTAGTCGACTTTGGTGCGCAGTATGCCCAGTTGATAGCCAGAAGAGTCCGCGAAGGACACGTCTTTTCAGAAATCGTGCCACGTACGATCACCGCCCAGGAGATCCGCGAACTGGAACCTGTCGGGATCATCCTGTCGGGCGGTCCGGCGTCGGTATATGCGGAAGACGCATACGACATCGACCCTGAGATTCTCGAACTAGGGATCCCGATTCTGGGTATCTGTTACGGCCATCAGGTGATTGCCCATGCTCTCGGTGGAAATGTTTCCCACAACGACGTCGCCGAATACGGGCGAGCCGAGTTGACGGTGACTGCCCCCGCGCTGATCCTCAAAGGTCTGCCGGAAAGCCAGACGGTTTGGATGAGCCACAGCGATGCAGTGGTGACGCCGCCGGCCGGCTTCGACGTCACCGCATCGACGCCCGATTCGCCCGTCGCCGCCATGGAGAACCGGGATCGTGGCATCTTCGGAGTCCAATTCCATCCCGAGGTCGGCCACACGGCCCGTGGCCAGGAAATGCTGAAACACTTCCTCTACGAGGCTTGCCGCGCCCGCCCTCTGTGGACTCATGCCAGCATCATCGAGCAGTCGGTCGAAGCCGTTCGCAGCGGTGTCGACGACGGATCCGTCATATGCGGATTGTCGGGCGGTGTCGATTCCTCGGTGGCGGCGGCGTTGGTTCACAAAGCGATCGGGGACCAGCTGGTCTGTGTGTTCGTTGACCATGGGCTGCTGCGGCAAGACGAAGCAATCCAGGTTGAAGAGACGTTCCGGGCCAACTTCCACATGAACCTGATCCATATCAACGCCGAGGATCGGTTCTTGGCGGCGCTGGCAGGAGTGACCGACCCCGAGACAAAACGAAAGATCATCGGTGAGACGTTCATCCGGGTCTTTGAAGAAGTCGCAGACGAGATCACCGATGTACGGTTCCTTGTGCAAGGAACCCTCTACCCCGACGTAATCGAGTCGGGCACGGCCGATGCAGCCAAGATCAAGAGCCACCACAATGTCGGCGGCCTCCCTGATGACATGGAGCTCAGCCTCATCGAACCGCTGCGGGATCTCTTCAAAGACGAGGTCCGCGCCGTTGGAGAGGAACTCGGGCTCCCGGAAGAGATCGTATGGCGGCAACCATTCCCCGGCCCCGGACTTGCGGTCAGGATCATTGGAGAAGTCACCAAAGAGAGGCTCGACATTCTCCGAGCCGCAGATGCGATTGTCCTAGAAGAGATAGTACGCGCGGGGCTCTATAACGAACTGTGGCAAAGTTTTGCGATCCTGCCTGCGATCCGATCTGTCGGGGTACAGGGCGATGGCCGAACGTATGCGTACCCGATCGTCGTCCGTGCGGTCACCAGCGAAGATGCCATGACGGCAGACTGGGCGCGGTTGCCATACGAGGTGCTCGAGCGCATTTCGACACGAGTCATCAACGAGGTCGCCGGGATCAATCGTGTCGCCTACGACATCTCCTCAAAACCGCCATCCACCATCGAGTGGGAATAGTTCCAGTTCCGGAACGGTAGCGTACGGCTCGTGATCACTACGTTATGCCTCAAGTGACTAGTCGGTAGCGTCGATAGCCTGGAGATACGGGCGCCAGAAGGGCAATAAGTTGAGTTGGAGCGCAGATCCTGAGCTTCTACAGATGTTCCTCGACGAGGTTGCGGAGAGATCGCAACGGTTGATTGAGGGCGGCAAGGCCATGCAGCGTGGCAACGTTGATGGCGAAATGTCCGGCGTCATGCTCCGCGAAGGCCACACCATCAAGGGAACTGCCCGCGTCATGGGCTTCGAAGCGATATCGGACGCCGGCAAAATGATCGAAGACCTCTGGCGGGGTCTCAAGACAGGCGAGATCGAGCCGTATCCAAATCTGGGCCGCTGTCTCGTGACATTGGCGGAGACGCTTGACGGGGCGACAAAGGCCGATCCAGATACGGGAAGCCCTGAGATGGTCGACGCCATGGACAAGCTGAATCGGGCAACCGGCTACATGCTCGGCGAGCCAATCGATGACGGTGCCAGGCCAGCCGCTACCCCCGCCGCACCGGAGTCATTCCCCGACGTTGACGACATCGACGATTCGCAGATCGCCGACGTTGTGCAGTTGCCTGGCGCACTCAGCATCGAACAAGTCGAAGAACCCCCTGCAGAGGCTGTCGTTGTGACGCCTCCACACGCACCGACGCCCGATCCGGCCCCAACCCCGCAACCGGCGTCACCGGCAGCTTCTGATCCGCTTCCCGACCCTTTCAAGAACCGCAAGCGGGCAGTAGAGCCAGTAGCGTCGTCTCAAGTCTCCCAATCCTCGCCCGATCCCTTCCCAGCGACGGCAGGAGGATCAGCCCCATCACCACCGCCCACTGTCGCTCCACCGATCGATTCGCGCACCGCTGTCGAACCCGAGCCGTCTCCTGATCGCCAGGTTGTGGTCTCGGCACGATCCGTACCCCTAGATCCGGAACCCAGCCAGGAGTACATCGGATCGGTCGTCCCCGAGGACCCTGAGATCTATGGCCCCGATCTTGGTGGCCTGTTGGGTGCGCTGGACAACTGGGCATCCGGTCAAACCATCCAGGTGAGTGCCGGAAGGCTCTACCGTCTGATCAACTACGTCGCCAGCATGCGTGTCGAACTGGACAGCATGCTGGCTGAATTGCGGTACTCGCCCACAGTGACTCTCGACATGGTCGAACATATGACCGATGTCGTTCGAACTACCTCGGCTCTCGAAATGAATGCGATGGAGCTGGGGGCGGTCCCCGTCCGGCAGATGACCAATACTCTTCCGCAGCTGGTCCGCTACCTCGCCAAGAAACTCGGTAAGGAGATCAGATTCGAGATCTCAGCCGTTGACGACCTGGATATTGACCGTCAGGTTCTCGACAAGATCTCGGACCCCGTGCGGCAACTAATCGTCAATGCTATTAACCATGGCATCGAGCAACCCAAAGAGCGCGAGGCCGCCGGTAAGGCCGCAACTGGAGTGATTTCAGTATCTCTAGCAAGGCGCGGCGCAAGCTTCGAGGTAGTTGTCGCCGACGACGGTGCCGGTATTGACTACGCGACGGTACGTCAGCTTGCGGTGTCCCAAGGCCTGGTTGCTGCCGATACCCCGGTTGATGTCGAAACGCTGCGTCCCATCATCTTCTTCCCTGGGTTCACAACCAAGGCCGGCGACGAGCTGAACAGCGTTGGTGCAGGCCTATCCAACGTGGCCGATGCCGTTGAGTCGTTGTACGGCCGGATTCGGGTCGAGTCACAGGACGGCCTGGGGACCACCGTCACCCTTGTGGTGCCAACGGTGCGTGATCTACAGCGGGTGCTCATCGTTGACTCTGGCGGTATGAAATGGGGGATTCCCGAAGCTGTCGTCGATGCAGTTATCCCTATCGAGTCTGCAGTTATCAGGACGCAGGGCGACCGCGAGATGTTCGATTTTGAGGGCAACGAGCTCCCAGTTGCTCCTATTGCGGCGGTCGTGGGAGCTACCGACAACCGCCCGGCAACCCAGGTTGTTGCAATCTCGCATCGGGCCGGGAACGCCGCGCTCAAAGTGAACCATGTGATCGGAATCCGCGAAGTTGCCGCCAAGGAACTGGGACCGGTAGTTGCCGGCCCTTCCCACATAACTGGCGCCGCCTTGATGGGTGGCGGCGATGTCGTCCTGGTGCTTGATGCAGGTGCCGTCGTGCAGCTGTGCCAAGCCGTTCCCCGTCCGGCTGCGCCACGAGCCAGAGTTCTAGTAGTCGACGATTCCCAAGGGGCGCGTGCGGTCATCGCTGGATCATTGGCGTCCAGTGGATTCAGCACAAGTGTCGCCGAGAGTGCATTCGAGGCCCTCGAGATAATCACCGAGACGCATATCGACGCCCTTGTCGTTGATTTCTCGATGCCAGCCCAAGATGGTGTCCAGTTGGTCGAGAAGGTGCGCGCTGCCGGTATCCAGATTCCAATAGTCATGCTGTCAGGGGTCGCCAAGACCGCAGATCAGGAGCGTGCGCTTCAGGCTGGAGTCAACGCATTCTTCGAGAAGGCCGATTTCCGTGAAGGTGCGCTTGCCGCTCAGCTACGTGATCTACTCGGTACCGAGTAGATCACCGATCCGGATTCTCGCCTCTGCTGTAGAGCCGTGGCGCTGCACTACATCTCTGTAGTTCTACCTCTCGTATACTCGTGGCCCATGCCTGACTCCCCACTCCTCGAAGGTCTTAACCCAGCACAACGCCAGGCCGTCGCTGCAATCGATGGCCCGCTGCTTGTCGTTGCAGGCGCCGGATCCGGCAAGACCCGAGTTCTCACCCGACGTGTTGCCCACCTCATCCAGGACCACCATGTGTCCCCCTTTGGGATTCTTGCAATCACTTTCACCAATAAGGCCGCCGCTGAGATGAAGGATCGTGTCGAAGCCCTTGTCGGTGCGGTAGCGCGTGATATGTGGGTATCGACATTTCACAGCGCCTGTTCCCGAATCTTGCGCAGGGAAGCGCATCATCTTGGCTACCGGTCATCATTCTCGATCTACGACTCGGCGGACTCGCTACGTCTCGTCACTATGTGTATGAAAGATCTCGATCTCGACCCGAAGCGATTCCCGCCGCGCAGCATCCGAGCTGCCATTTCTAACGCCAAGAACGAACTCATTGACTACGAGTCGTTCGCTTCGTCAGACTCAGGCTTCTATCACGAGAAGGTGGCCGACGTTTATCGGCTCTATCAACAGCGGATGGTGGAAGCGTCCGCTCTCGACTTCGACGATCTGCTGATGCTCACCGTCGACTTGTTCCGCCTTCGCCCGGAGGTTCTGCAGCGCTACCAGGACCGGTTCGAGTATGTGCTGGTTGATGAGTACCAGGACACCAACCACGCCCAATATGTGTTGATCCGACTCCTTACAGAGAAACACCACAACCTGTGTGTGGTAGGAGACGGAGATCAGAGCATCTATCGATTCCGCGGCGCCGATATCCGCAATATCAACGAGTTCGAGAAGGATTTCCCCGACGCACAGATAGTGATGCTCGAGCAGAACTACCGATCCACCGAGACCATCCTCCAGGCAGCGAACACCGTTATCGCCAACAACCCGAACCGAAAGCCGAAGAGGCTGTGGACAGAGTTCGGCCATGGCGACAAGATTGTCAGCTACGAAGCGGAAGATGAACATGACGAGGCTGCATTCGTCGCGGAGGCAGTCGCCGATCTGAGAGCGCAAGGGCGTAACGCTAAAGACATCGCCGTTTTCTACCGGACCAACGCACAGAGCCGTGTTGTCGAAGAGACATTCGTCAATCATCAACAGCCATATCAAGTTGTCGGGGGTGTGAAGTACTACGACCGGCGCGAGGTCAAAGACGTGTTGGCCTATCTGCGCGTCGTCACCAATCCGGATGACACTGTTGGCATAAAGCGAATTGTCAACGTTCCCAAGCGGGCGATTGGGACGACCAGCGTCGCCCATGTTGATCGGTACGCTGAAGACAAGAGCCTGTCGTTTCTCAATTCCCTCCGCAATGCCGGAGACAACCCGAGGCTTTCTAGCCGGGCGCAGAGGTCAATGCTTGAATTTGTCGGCCTGATTGATCACCTCACGTTTCTTGCCGAGCAGGGTCCGGCCGCTGCCCTCGAGGCGATCCTTTCCGAGACGGGATATCTCGACATGGTCCGGTCCGAGCGTTCCATCGAAGCGATGGGTCGCGAGGAGAACCTCAAAGAACTGGTATCAGCCGCGGAGGACTTCGAAGAGAATGGGCCGATCTCGTATGGTCGCCAGGAGTGGGCAGAGCTTGACGGACTCCGCAAGACTGAACTGTTCCTGGAATCCATCAGCCTCGTCACCGACGTTGACAGTTTCGATGACAGCGAGGTCGTCACATTGATGACGTTGCACAATGCAAAAGGTCTCGAGTTCCCGGTCGTATTCATCGTCGGTATGGAAGATGGGGTCTTTCCCCACATGCGGTCGCTTGGCGACCCGGCCGAGCTGGAAGAGGAACGGCGTCTTTGCTACGTCGGGATTACCAGGGCAATGGAGCGTCTCTTCCTAAGCAGGGCGTGGAGTCGCAACATGTTCGGATCAAACAACTACAACCCGCCGAGCCGATTCCTAAAAGAAATCCCTGACAATCTCGTCGAAACAGCGCGCAAAAGGAAGCGCCGCTCCAAATTCGACACCAGTTCTGCCCGGCCGACCGTAAAGGCAGCAGAGCTGGAGGTCGGCGACAGGGTTCGTCACACAAAATGGGGAGAGGGCACAATCAGAAGGGTCGCCGGTGTTGAGGCCGTCGTGAACTTCGATGGCCTCGGTGTCAAGCATCTTCATCTGGAGCTTGCACCACTCGAGAAGGTGTAGCGGCGTACGACGCCGACTATTGTCAACCCCCTTATGCCCGTGCGAATTCTCATAGCCAAACCCGGTCTTGATGGCCATGACCGTGGAGCGAAGGTCGTCTCTCGTGCCCTACGTGACGCCGGATGTGAGGTGATCTACTCCGGTCTTCACCAAACACCCGAGCAGGTGGTGGAAACAGCGATCCAGGAGGATGTTGACGGCATCGGCCTTTCGGTGCTCTCTGGCGCCCATATGACTCTCTTCCCAAGGATTGTGGAGCTGTTGCGAGAACGAGAAGCAGAGGACATCGTCGTCTTCGGTGGTGGAATCATCCCCGACGAAGATATTCCAGAGCTCAAGGCTGCCGGGCTGGAGATGATATTCACGCCGGGCACCCCGCTATCAGATATCACCGAATGGGTTGATGAGCGCTTTTCGCAAACCTATTGATAGACACCCCCTGCCCCTATCGGACGATGCCTCGCTTCGGTTTTCGATTGGCCGGCGCAAAGGAGAACCAACTTGAAAATCCATGAGTTCCAAGCCAAGGAGCTGATGAAAGCTCGCGGCATCCCCGTTCCCGAGGGGAAGGCAGTCACCTCCGTCGCTGGAGCCGTCAATGCGGTTGGACCGCTCATCGAGGCGAGCGGCAACCCCGTAGTTGTGGTGAAGTCACAGATCCATGCCGGAGGTCGCGGCAAGGGCCGGTTCAAAGAAGACCCGGAGCTCGGCGGCGTCACCGTCGTACTCGACGGTATCGAGGGTGGAATTGAGGCAGCCAAGAGCAAGGTCGGTCAGCTGGCTGGACGCATGCTTGGTTCGACGCTGGTGACAATCCAGACCGGTGAGGCCGGAAAGCAAGTCAATCGACTCTATATCGAGCAGGGAATCGACATAGAAACCGAGCTCTACCTTTCTGTTCTTTTGGACCGTGCGTCGAGTCGGAACATCGTGATGGCTTCGACCGAAGGCGGCACCGAGATTGAGAAAGTTGCTGCAGAGACGCCGGAGAAGATTCTCAAAGCGGAGATTGACCCGGGTTTTGGGCTCCTTGACTTCCAGGCAAGAGACCTTGCATATGGGTTGGGTCTCGAAGGGGTGGCGTTCAAGAACGGCGTCCGTTTCATCAAGGCGCTCACGGCAGCGGCAGTGGAGCTAGATGCTGATCTGATCGAGATCAATCCGCTGGTCGTCACCACAGATGGAACGGTCATGGCGCTTGACGGCAAGATGAGCTTCGAGGCCAATGCGCTCTATCGTCATCCCGAGGTTCAGGACATGCGTGACCTCAGCGAAGAGAATGCTGCTGAGGTCGAAGCATCCGGGTATGGGCTGAGCTTCATCAAGCTTGACGGCACTATCGGTTGCATGGTCAACGGGGCCGGGCTGGCGATGGCAACCATGGACATAATCAAGTACGTCGGCGGCGAACCCGCCAACTTCCTCGATGTGGGTGGGGGCGCCGAGAAGGACCAGGTCGCCGCCGCATTCAAGATCATCACCCGCGACCCCAACGTCAAAGGTATCTTCGTCAACATCTTTGGCGGAATCATGAAGTGCGACACGATTGCCCAGGGTGTCGTCGATGCGGTATCGGAGGTCGGGCTCGACATGCCGCTGGTCGTGAGGCTTGAAGGCACCAACGTTGAGTTGGGGAAGCAGATACTGGATGAATCCGGTTTGAACATCGTGAGCGCCGCCGACATGAAAGATGGCGCCCAGAAGATCCTGGAGGCGACGCAGGCATGAGCGTTTTCGTAGACAAGAACACGCAGGTCATCGTCCAGGGCATGGGCAAAATCGGTCGATTCCATACCGATAAGGCGATCGCATACGGCACCCAGATGGTGGGAGCGGTCCATCCTTCCCGAGCGGGGCAAACCGAAGTGTTTACCGGTGCGACCGACCACTCCGGTGTGCCGGGACGAGATGACACCTACCACGTTGAGGTTCCCATCTTTCGTACCGTCCGCGAGGCGGTAGACGCAACCGGAGCAACGGTGAGCGTTGTATATGTGCCGCCTCCGTTTGCTGCTGACGCAATCATGGAGGCCGCGGACGTCGGGCTCGACCTGATCGTTTGTGTAACAGAAGGCATCCCCGTCGCCGACATGGTCAAAGCAAAGAGCTACCTCGAATCACGGGACAGTCGGCTCATCGGTCCGAACTGTCCTGGCGTCATCACGCCACGCGAATGCAAGATCGGCATCATGCCGGGCTACATCCATGAGAGTGGGCGAATCGGTGTCGTGAGTCGGTCCGGAACACTCACCTACGAGGCCGTGCATCAACTCACCCAGGTTGGGCTCGGGCAGACAACGGCAATTGGGATCGGTGGTGATCCGGTAAACGGCACGGATTTCATCGATTGCCTGCAAGTCTTCAATGACGATCCGGAGACCGAGGGTGTCATCATGATCGGCGAGATCGGGGGAACGGCCGAGGAAGACGCAGCCGCATGGATAACTGCCAATATGACCAAGCCGGTCGCCGGATTCATCGCAGGAACAACCGCACCTGCCGGCAAGAGGATGGGGCATGCCGGTGCGATCATCTCTGGTGGAAAAGGGACAGCAGCTGACAAGATCAGCGCACTCGAAGCCGCTGGAGTGGTTGTGGCACCGACGCCGACTGACATGGGCGCAGCCATGTTGGAGGCCCTCAATCGCTGAACATCAGACGCCGGCAAAGGAGCGGCTGGCAATCTCGCAGCCGTTGATTGGTGTCGCCGTTGATGGTCGATCAGCTTCGGTAGAAGACGACTTTCGTCATCAGCCTATGCTGCCGACAGGTCAAGCTCGAACAGGATCGAGTTAAGGGGTCTCAATGAGTCGAACCAAGGTTCGTCGCGCACTGCTTTCGGTGAGCGACAAGACCGGTCTGCTGGAGTTCGCCGGTCGATTGGTCGCGGACGGAGTTGAGATTGTCGCATCGGGTGGCACCGCGCGAGTTTTGCGCAGTGCTGGCATCGCGGTCACAACTGTTGAGTCCATAACCGGGTCGCCAGAGATGCTCGATGGACGAGTTAAGACGCTTCATCCGTTTATTCATGGGGCGATCCTTGCCGATCTCGGAAATCCCGAACACCGTAAGCAACTGTATGACAAAGACCTGGCGCCGATACAGTTGGTCGTGGTGAACCTCTATCCATTTGAAACTGGTCTGGCCCGCGACGACATCACACAAGATGAGGCGATCGAGCTCATCGATATCGGGGGTCCGACACTCGTGCGAGCCGCCGCCAAGAATCACAAATGGGTCGGCGTCGTCACCTCGCCCCAACAGTACGAATCTGTTGTCGAGGAGATATCGGATGGTGGTCTGCGTGACGAGTTCCGACGCGACCTGGCCCGTGCTGCTTTCTACCGAACCGCCCGCTACGACGCCGCCATTGTCGGCTGGCTCGAAGGGCTAGCCGGCGACGTTCCGGAGCGGATGGTTCTCGCCTTCGATCGGGTAGCCGAGCTTCGATACGGTGAGAACCCTCACCAGGCCGCCGCTCTTTTCGCCGAACGTGGTGCCCCCAGCTGGTGGGAGTCGATGCAGCAGCTCCAGGGCAAAGACATGTCTTTCAACAACTACCTCGATACCGAGGCTGCCTGGCGGCTCGCCAACGAGTTCGCCGACCCTTCCGCAGTAATCGTCAAACACGCTAATCCGTGTGGTGTCGCCAGCCGCGACTCGATACAAGAAGCGTTTATCACGGCGTGGGAATGTGATCCGCAGTCGGCATTCGGCGGCGTAATCGCAGTCAATGGCAGGATCGACGAACCAGCCGCTCGGCTCATCGTCGAGAACTTTATTGAAGTGGTTATTGCCCCGTCCGTTTCGGAAGGGGCACGAGCGATCCTGGCCAGGAAGAAGAACGTGCGGGTTCTCGTTGCATCGCCTCCGCACAACAGCGACCTTGATCTACGCCGGCTCGAGAATGGTTTTGTTGCTCAGCGGCGTGACCGGCTTGACCTGCCGTTGTCCGGCACGATGCCCGCTAGCTGGGAATCAGTTGGCGATCGGCCGGTCAGCGCTGACTTGCTAATCGAACTGCGGTTCGCATGGACAGTTGCGGCACACGCCAAATCGAACGCCATCGTGATCGTGCGGGATCGAGCCGCGGTAGGTATTGGCGCAGGCGATCAATCGCGAGTCGGTGCAGCAGGACGTGCGCTCGAGCAGGCCGGAGAGCGGGCATACGGCGCGGTGGTCGCTTCCGACGGATTCTTCCCGTTCCGCGACGGGGTTGATCAGCTTGGCGCCGCCGGTGTGGTCGCCATCGTTGAACCGGGTGGCTCAATGCGCGACGAAGAGGTCGTAGAGGCGGCCGACGACCACCGCATGGCAATCGTTTTCACCAGTAGAAGGCACTTCAAACATTGAATGCAACGATTCTTTCCGGCAAAGAGGTTGGCGCAGTAGTTCGTCAGGAGGTCGCTGACCGCGTCGCGGTCCTCAAGGAGAAGGGGAAGTCGGTAGGGCTAGCAACTGTTCTGGTTGGAGAAGACCCGGCCTCCCAGGTATATGTGCGCAGCAAGCACCGGGCCGCCGAGAAGGCGGGGATGCTTTCGTTCGACCACAACCTACCGGCGGACGCTAGCCAAGAACAGGTCGAGGACCAGATCAGGGCACTCAACGACGACCCGCAAGTCGACGGCATGATTGTGCAGCTTCCGCTGCCCGATGGCCTTGATGGCAATCACGCCGTGGAGACCATTGCGCCCCACAAAGACGCGGATGGTCTGCACCCATATAGCCTTGGGTTGCTAGCGCTTGAGCGTGGATATCTTCGTCCGGCAACCCCGAGCGGGATCATGCGAATTCTGCAGCACTACAACATCGAAACAAGCGGCAAGCTTGCTGTAATCGTGGGTCGATCATTTCTTGTTGGCAAGCCAATGGCTTTGCTGCTCGGCGCCAAGGGCGTGGACGCCACCGTGGTCCAGACCCACTCGCGGACCAAAGACCTTGCCGAACTGACCAAGAAGGCCGACATTCTGGTCGCTGCGATCGGACGTCCCCGATTCATCCATGGGTCGCAAATCAAGCCAGGGGCGGTCGTCATTGACGTTGGCATCAATCGCACCGACCAGGGCCTGGTCGGAGATGTCGACTTCGATTCTGCAGTAGAAGTGGCCGGTGCGATCACCCCGGTTCCCGGCGGCGTCGGCATCATGACCGTCGCCTCACTTCTGGCTAACACGGTCACGGCCGCAGAACATGCAGTCTTGTAAGTACTCATCTGCACCAGGATGAATGTGGCGCCGCTGGATCAACTAATCTCCTAGCCGACCGGTGCGAAACGCTTGTTCCAGCTCTCCGGTGTCTCCGTTGTCGAGAGACAACCGACCGGCGAGCCGCACAACAAATTTCACATCGTCCACCAAAATCGAACCTCTGGAGGAAACGGCCGATGGCCACTGCGATAACAATGAGCCCGGATGGGCTCCAGGTACCGGACGAGCCGATCATTCCATTCATCGAAGGCGATGGAATTGGTCCTGACATATGGGCGGCCGCTCAGTCAGTCTTTGATGCAGCTGTGAAGAAGGCATACGGAGGTTCGCGCAAAGTCGCGTGGACCGAGGTGCTGGCCGGTCAGAAAGCATTCGATCAGACCGGACAGTGGTTGCCGGACGAGACGGTGGAAATCTTCCGCAGCCATCTCGTTGGCATAAAGGGTCCGCTGACCACCCCCGTCGGTGGCGGAATTCGCAGCCTCAATGTTGCGCTCCGGCAGATCCTCGATCTTTACGTTTGCTTGCGCCCTGTGCGCTGGTACAAAGGCGTTCCGTCGCCGGTGAAGAAGCCAGAACTGGTCGACATGGTCATCTTCCGCGAGAACACCGAAGATGTGTACGCAGGTAAAGAACTGGAGGCAGGCACTGAGGGAGTTCGTCAACTCCTGGAATTCCTTGATGAGACCTACGGTTGGGAAATCAACGCAGACAGTGGTCTGGGGATCAAGCCGATCTCAGAGACCGGGTCAAAGCGTCTCGTTCGCGCCGCAATCGAGTATGCCCTGGAGAACAACCGTAAGTCGGTAACTTTGGTCCACAAGGGCAACATCATGAAGTTCACCGAGGGCGCCTTTCGCAACTGGGGTTACGAGGTTGTGCGCGACGAGTTCGCCGACTTCGCAGTCTCCTGGGAAGACTGTGGTGGCGATCCGGGAGAAAAGCTGCTGGTCCAGGACGTGATTGCCGATGCGTTTCTCCAGCAGATCCTGACTCGCCCAGCCGAGTACGACGTGGTTGCGACGATGAACCTCAACGGCGACTACATGTCCGACGCTCTCGCAGCGCAGGTGGGGGGTATCGGGATCGCTCCCGGCGGCAACATCAACTACGTCACCGGACATGCGATTTTCGAAGCAACTCACGGCACCGCTCCGAAGTACACCGGGATGGACAAGGTGAACCCGGGATCGGTGATTCTTTCAGGTGAAATCATGTTCCGCTACCTGGGTTGGGACGAAGCCGCCGACCTCATCGTCAAAGGTCTCGAAGCCGCCATTGGAGACAAGATCGTCACCTATGACTTCGCCCGGTTGATGGACGGCGCAACAGAGGTCAAGACGTCGGAATTTGGAGAAGCTGTAATCGCTCGGATGTAGCAAGCAGAGCTACCGATTGAGTCAAAGGAGTTTGACAGTATGAGCAAAGTGACCGTAGTAGGTGCAGGCAAATATGGCTCGACCACGGTGCAACGACTTGCCGAATGGGATTTCGTTGATGAGGTAGTCATGACCGACATCGTCGAGGGGTTGCCGCAGGGCCTCGCTCTCGACATGAACCAGAGCCGTCCTGTAACCGGGCATCGCACGTTGGTTGTTGGAACCAATGACTATGCCGATTCAGCCGGAAGCGACGTCGTCATCATCACCGCGGGACTTCCGCGCAAGCCCGGGATGTCCCGGATGGACCTGCTTGAGGTCAACGCCAAAATCGTTACGAGCGTCACAAAAGAGGTCGTTAGGTACTCACCCGATGCAGTGATCATCGTTGTGACGAACCCGCTCGATCAGATGACCACATTGGCAGCAGAGGTTTCGGGATTCCCACGCAATCGCGTGTTCGGTCAGGCCGGGATCCTCGATAGCTCCCGGTTTGCGCACTTCATCTCCGAAAAGACCGGGGCGGATATCCAATCTGTCGAAGCAGTGACATTGGGAAGTCACGGGGAAACCATGGTGCCGGTACCCTCGTTGTGCCGTGTCGGTGGGAAGCCGCTCGCCGAAGTTTTGGATCCGGGGACCATCGACGATCTTGTCGATCGCACTCGCAAGGGTGGTGCGGAAATCGTTGGCCTGCTCAAGACAGGCAGCGCCTACTACGCACCGTCGGCAGCTGCGGCATACATGGCCAAGGCAGTGGTTGAGAACTCCGGCGAGCAGATGCCGGTTTGCGCCTGGATGACAGGTGAGTACGGAATTGACGACGTCTATCTTGGCGTGATTGCCGAGGTCGGCACCGGCGGGATAAAGCAGATAGTGCAATTGCCGTTGACTGACGTCGAGGCGACTGGTCTGGCTGAGGCGGCTGCCGCCGTCAAGGAGAAGGTTGCCGATCTCGCGCAGCTTGATCTGTAAGCGACCAACTCGGTAGCTATGCGAAAGGGACGGGGCCCGATGGGCCCCGTCCCTTTCTAGATCTTCACTTGCGGACCACCCGGCACGGGTCGTTACTTGCCGGCCCTCGCCTCACGCTGATGCTGCTGGGCGAGATCGAGTGCTGCCTGGATCTCGGCCGCGCTGGCCTCGGCAGCAAGGCGCTGCTTTTCGGCGCGGTGCTGGTTGATAATGATGTCGCGTCGGTTGGCCCAGACAGACACAGATCCGACAAAAGCAAGCAGCATCCCGAACACGGCAAGGAAGTATCCAGAGGTGATTTGAGTGTCCTTGTACTGAGCGGCGATGCCATCTGCATCGAACTGTGCCACCACGAGATTCGCTCTAATGGCTGCTGCTGCCAGAGCGATAGTCGCCCCGCCGGCCAGAGTGGAGAACATGAGCATCCGGTTCGCCGCAAGCTCAGCCGGCTTGCCTGTTGCCGCAAGACCGAACAGCACCATGCCGCCGATGGCTGCCCACAGAACGGGTTGTGCGGATGACTCTCTGCCAAACAGCACGAGATTGAGAACGATGGCCGCGACTGCCGTGACGCCCAACGATGTCAGAGCTTGGAGACCCGAAGCAAACTTCGGGAGGAACGGCACAACCAGGCCCTTGAGGATCCAGCCACCAGCAATGGCGAGGATCCAGCCGACGAAGCCGCCGCCCATGGCCTTTTCGTCGCTTCCGTAAATGGCGGCGAGACCGATGGCTCCAAAGGCCATAGCAAGTGCGACGAGACGGCTGTACAGCGGCCGGAGCGTCTGTTCAGCCATCGTCGCGAGGCCGGCCAAAAAGATGAGCGCACCGATGGTGAACGCGACGGAACCATGGACCGATTCGTAGCCGCGCATGGACCAGGGGTCAACGAGATACGACGTCTGGGGATTCATGCGAGCCAGTTCCCAGGCGATCGATGCCATCGTTATCGCCGCTCCCAAGAGCAGCAACAGTTGTGGCCTATTGCGTTTCACTCGGTCCCTTTCCTCCGGATCGGCACACTTTACCGGCATTGCCGTCGGTCGTCTTCCTCGAGTCTGTTTGGCCGGTCATGACTGATAGCGGAGGAGCATCCTTGGGCTGGAGGGATCAAATCGGTATCGTTCGGGTCCAAGTAGAGCGACGGGAGCGGGTTCGTGAATAAGGCGGGTCTAATTGACCAGGTGGCGTCCCGCACCGGGCAAACGAAGATTGCGGTAGCCGCAACGGTCGAAGCGACGATGGCGAGCATTATTGAGGCCGTGGCGAAATCAGATACTGTGACCCTCAGTGGCTTTGGCACGTTTGAGCCGAAAGAACGTCAGGCAAGAACGGGGCGTAACCCTCGAACCGGTGACGCCGTTCCGATTCCGCCCAGGACGGTGCCGGTGTTCAGGCCTGGCAACCTTTTTAAGCAAGCGGTCGAGTAGGGGGCAGGGACATCGACCCGCTCGCTCTCTTGAGCCTGTACCGAGGTCCTAGTAGTCGACGTCTACATCTGCGACGGTTGCTGCCCACTTGTTGATGACACCCTGGTTCATCATGAGGACGGCCATGTTGCCTGCAACTTTGATCTTGCCGGTCATGAAGGCCATCTGGGTGTTGAGGTCGCCTTTGAACAAATCTACGGCGGTTTCGTGAGTGCTCGTTATCGACACGTCGGCAGCGTCTAGTTCGCCTGAGACCATCTCGGCTGAACCATCGCCCACAGACAGGTAGTAGTCGATGTCTCCATTCGGAGCATCTGTCACGTGGAATTGCAATCCCATGTTTATGTTTGCAATCGAGCTGACGAAGTCGGAGTTGCTGTTGAGAGCATCGGTTGCTGCTGCCAGATGTTCGTCACTCAGGAATTGCGCACCCATCGAGTTTCCTTTTATAGCGGGAGAGGCCATTGTAGCCCCATCCGGATGAAATTTGAGCGTTCGGTACAAGTTCAGACGAGTCTGGCGTCCCTGAGCGCCGTATAAGGCGCTGACGGACGCCAGACTCGATTGGGTTAGGTTTGACCGGCTTTACGGCGATCTTTGAACTTGGCAACCATATAGTCGCGGTTCATCAAGGCGATGTTGTCGATGCTGATGCTCTTGGGACAGGCTTCCTCACACTCGCCATGGTTGGTGCACGAACCGAAGAACTCCTCCATCTTCTCCACCATGCTGATCGTGCGCTCATAGCGTTCCGGTTGACCTTGTGGAAGCAAATTGAGATGTGCCAGTTTCGCCGATGTGAATAGCTGTCCTGCACTGTTGGGGCAAGCGGCGATGCATGCTGCACACCCGATGCAGGAGGCCGCATCCATCGACGATTCGGCTGCCGCTTTCGGTACCGGGATCAGGTTGGCATCCGGGGATCCTCCGGTGTTGACGCTGATGTAGCCGCCAGCCTCGATGATCCGGTCGAGTGGCGACCGATCCACAACCAGGTCCCGCACAACCGGCATGCCGGTTGCTCGCCACGGTTCGATAACGATACGGTCGCCATCGCTGAACTTGCGCATATGGAGCTGGCAAGTCGCCGTGCCCTTCTGATCACCATGGGGATGACCGTTGATCATGACACCACACATGCCGCATATGCCCTCACGGCAATCATGATCGAACTCGATGGGAATATCGCCGGTCACAACAAGACGTTCGTTGACAACGTCGAGCATCTCTAAGAATGACGAGTCTGGGCTGATGCCGTTGGCGTCGTATTCTTTGAATTCTCCTGGCTTGTCGGGGCCGTCCTGGCGCCACACTTTGAGTGTGAGATCCATTACTTGTAGCTCCTTTGTGCCAGTGCGACGTACTCAAACTCCAGCGGCTCCTTTATGTGGGTGTGAATCTGCCCTTCGCCGTTCCACTCCCAGGCCGAAGAGTGAGCCTGATTGACGTCGTCGCGTTTCGCCTCGCCATCCTCCGTCTGGTGTTCCAGTCGGAAGTGGCCGCCACACGACTCTTCCCTCTCCAGAGCATCGCGACACATCAACTCAGCGAGCTCAAAGAAGTCGACAAGACGGGTTGCCTTGGCAAGCTCGGTGTTGTAGCTGTCGTTGGTGCCGGGCACCTTGACGTTGTTCCAGAACTCCTCCCGCAGCACCGGAATGTCAACGAGAGCCTGCTCAAGTCCTTCCTTGGTGCGGGCGAGACCACACTTGTCCATCATGATGTGACCCAGCTCACGGTGGAACGAGTCAACAGTCCGTGTCCCGTTGATCGCAAGCAGCTTGTCAGTAAGTCCCGAGACATCTGCTTCGGTCCTCTTGAATGCCTCATGATCGGTGGACAATGGGGTCGTGTTCAACCAGTCGGCCAGATAGTCGGCGATCGTATATGGAAGAACGAAGTATCCGTCGGCAAGTCCCTGCATCAAGGCGCTGGCCCCGAGCCGGTTTGCACCGTGATCGGAGAAGTTGGCCTCGCCGATGGCGTACAGCCCGGGGATGTTGGTCATCAGGTTGTAGTCAACCCAGAGACCGCCCATGGTGTAGTGCGGAGCGGGATAGATCCGCATCGGGACGGTGTACGGATCCTCATCGGTGATCCGCTCGTACATCTCGAACAGGTTCCCGTAGCGAGCCTCGATGACGTCCTTGCCGAGGCGGTTGATGGCATCGGCGAAGTCCAGGTAGACCCCGTTCTTCATCGAGCCGACTCCACGGTCCTCGTCGATCATCCGCATTGCGGCACGGGAGGCGACATCGCGAGGAGCCAGGTTGCCAAACGATGGGTAGATCCGCTCCAGGTAGTAATCCCGCTCGTCTTCCGGAATGTCGTTGGCAGCTCGCTCGTCACCCGCTTCCTTCGGGACCCAGATGCGACCATCGTTGCGCAACGACTCTGACATGAGCGTTAGCTTTGACTGATTCTCATCGTGAACCGGGATGCAGGTCGGGTGGATCTGGGTGAAGCACGGGTTTGAGAAAACCGCACCCTTGCGATGTGCCCGCCATATTGCCGTGGTGTTACAGGCCATCGCGTTTGTCGAAAGAAA
>CAXMRC010000050.1:0-3024 GCA_964195945.1 uncultured Gemmatimonadales bacterium | reverse complement strand
AATAGATGCACCCCCAAGCTCCGGCCACGTTGTGCGATACCGACAAGGGCGTCGATGAACTCGGGCAACTCTTTGGCGAGGGCGGCAAACTCGTCGATGACGACGAGCAACCGTGGCAGCGGATCGCGATCGGAATTCGGGAACGAACCGATGTCGGACACCCCCATGGAGCGCAACCGTTGCTCCCGATATCTCAATTCGGCATCGAGACAGGTCAACGCCCTCCGTGCCAGATGCTCGTCCAGATCCGTCACCACCCCGACGGTGTGCGGCAGCGCCGCACACGCATCGAAGGCACTGCCACCCTTGTAATCGACCAATACAAAATTCAGCGCAGTAGGGCTGTTGTTCGCCGCCAGCGAGACCACCAGCGTGCGCAACAACTCCGACTTCCCGGCGCCAGTTGTTCCGCCCAACAGAGCATGCGGGCCGTCCGTCACCAGATCGACCAACAACGGACCTTCGGAGCTGACCCCAACGGGGACCGCAGTCGCCGCGGTGGCGGGCTGCCATCTTGCCTGCATCGACCGATCCGGCTGGTCGCCGAGCCGGAGTAGTGATTCGAGGTGGACCACCGCCGGAAGGCCGGCACCCACCGCGGTCACCTCGGGGTCATCGATTCGCGCCAGACCGCGAGCCATCGTCCTAGCGTCGGCAGCACTGACCCGCCACGGAGAGATTTCGGCATCGGATCCGTCGGGGAAGCGAATACGACAGCGTTGTGGTTCGACTGACAGGATCGTTGTCGACAACGAGGGCAGATCGAGTGGTCGAGGGGCAATGGCCAATGCCGAAATACTCAGAGACTTCCCGCTGCGCAACGCCTCTCGGATTGTCGCCCGATGACCCGTCGCCAGATCGGGCAAGTCAACGACACAGAGATGATGCGGGCCGACTCCGCGTTCCGTCTGGTCTACCGGGAGTAGCGATACGACCTGTCCGATTTCGCCGGGACTCCCAGCGATGCGACGGCGCCCGGAGCTATCAACAACAACGTGGGGAAGCCATTTGGTCCAGTCCCAATCCGAGGGTCGCTCCGTGAACACCGAGATGGCTAGATCTGCGGGTCCATGAAGAACCGTTGCCTGCAGCAGAATCTGGCGAGCTATTGCCAGCACCTTGGTTCGGTCGCCGGCAAGACCACTGACGTCGCCGGACCCGAGCTGGATAGAGATGGGGATGTCATGCAGTTCGGAATATCGATCCAAGGTGTCCCTCACCTCGGGAGCAAGAATCCCGCTGAGTTCGGGACTCCACGGTATACAGCCAGTGCCGACGGGGATAGACAAGAAATCATCGTGGCCACGACGTCTCTCCCAGAGACGGGAGTCAACTCGTTGCGCCCGTAACTTCAACTCCGCAGGTGGGGTTGCGGCGCGGCGCAGGTCCGAAGTATCGCGGGCATGAGCGCTGGCTACTTCCACATGGAATCTGTTGAGCTGGTCCCGATATACCTCACCCATCTCCTGACGTTCCTTGCGCAGACGTCTCTTGTCCTCGAACCAGTTGGCCAACAACATGGCCGGAGAAAAGACCGCAAACATCGCCATTCGTGGATGAATCAACACAGCCATTGCCAGACCGAGTACCACCGGGACGACGAGGGCCGCCCAACCAAATCGCATCGGCTTAGCCGGCTGTTGCGGTGGCGGCGGCGGCTCCAGCAGGGTAACTCGTTGTCTCAAGACTGGTCGTGGCGGACGATTGAACGTGCCACCGCGAGGTAGGTCGCCTGCCGCTTCGACGCGGACCGCGAACGTCGCATCACCGATCTGGAAGCGAGTGCCTGGTGTAACGAGTGTGACTGGGGCGACCAGCGGGATTCCGTCGACCAACACATCGACCCGTTCCGGATTTCGCATCGAGAATTCGCCAGCGGAATCAGTATGAAGACGGATGCGTCCCCGAAAGCCAGCGACAATGAGGTCTGCCGGGGCCGCTCCGATACTGACCGACCCTGCACACAAGGCCAGCCGCTGTCCTGCACCGGATCCGGCCACCTGCACAAGCGTTCCCCGGCGCTGTGGGTCTGAACTGCTGGCTATCTCAACGAGAACGCCGTCACGCAACCCGGTTTCTAGTAGCGGGACCGAGGATCCCACCACCCGTCCGTCGACCGCGACAACTTGGTCGCTCTCCCCAGCAATGGCCATGGCAAGGTCTCCGACCGTACCGCTACCGGCGTCTATTTGAACCTCAAAGTCGCGGCCGCCGTACCGCACCGTCACATTCATCAGGTGGCCCCAGCTGGCACGACTGCCGCCGCGGCATCGGCAGCTGCGGCCTTCGAGCGTAAGACAGTCGCTTCCTGGTGGCGGTCTTGCGCTCGAGCTTCGAACTCACCGACGATTCGCTGCAAACGCACCGCCTGCTCGTCAACCTGACGGGCGTAGGCCGTGCTCTTCTCCTCAAAATCGGTAGCCGCTGGTCCAACCCAGACCCGTTGCGAGATCAATGGCAACGGATCGAGGAGACCTCGCAGCGCCGCCGCCTGCGACCTGAGTCGGTCGGCGTCTCGCCGCAGCGAGTTCGACTCGACCATCTTCTGGTCGGCAAGACGGCGGAGCTCGGCTGAAGTCATCAATGCCCAACTACCGCCTCTCAGCGGGTCGCCATTTCGATGTTGTCGTGGTACTTCGCCACAGCAACGCTGGCCTGGGTTAGGGCTTCTCGCAGGTTGTTGAGGGCGGGCATGAATTCTCCATCCCAGGCGGCGCGGAACTTCTCGGCACCTGGGCCCTCCCACGCGGTTGCACCCCGTGCCATCTTGCTGCTCACGGTTGACTGAAGACTCTCTACTTCGCCTGCTTTTCCCTCAAACAATGCGCGAAGACTCTGCAGATCCCCGAGATTCGCTCCGAACATGGCGGCCATTGGGCTTCCTTTCTGGGTGCGGTCTGTCTTGACTGCAACTCCCGGCGACCATATAGCGAGATCTGGTCGTTGTCAATCGTTAACTACTGTTGACAATCGCTATTATCAGACCGTACAGTGCCTCCATGGGACAAGAGAACGCAATGACAA
>CAXMRC010000049.1:0-2731 GCA_964195945.1 uncultured Gemmatimonadales bacterium | reverse complement strand
GGACCCGCATCTGTTCGACCGGACCGTTGCGCCGCTTCGGCGTCACCGACGCTGACCCGGACAGGACGGCCCTCGCCGCCGAAACGGCGTCGACCGGATCAGACTTGCCCTCCTTGCGACGGGCCTGCCGGTTCGGCCGATCCACCTCGACGACGTCGACATCGAGATCACAGAGGAACCGCGACAGACCGACCCCATACGACCCGGTGCCCTCCACCCCGGACCCGCAGCACCCGACCGAACCCGACCAGCCAACCCACCAACGACTCATAGCCGCCGGCGTCGGCCGGGAACGACTCGATCCCCAACACGCCGCCGTTGCGATCGACTGCTGCGGCTACGTGAACGTCGGCATGGGTATCCACACCGCCAACCACTCCGGATACCATCAACATGGCTGCCCCTTTCTCTCGCATTTGGGCAAAGGGGTGGCACACGCCGCCGGGACGGCGGAACGGACCCAACCGAGCTGCTTCTATCAGCTCAACCGGACGCTCACCGCCCGACCGGTGCGTGCCACACCACCCACATCATGACACCCAGCCGAATATGGGCGGGTCTTGAACTCATCTTCATACAGCCATTGGGTGATGGGACCCCGACCCTCGACCTAGCTCGGGTCTATGTCTTCGATGGTGGCGCGATTGCTGCCGACTATCCACACGGCGACCGGCATGAGGTCCTCGTCTGTCAGTGCGGCCGCGAACTGGAGTGTATCAACGACGTACCCGTCTGAGTGGAGCTGGAGTCCTTCCATCACGACCTGACCGGCAGCGAACCGAACCGGCGGTCGCGGACGTGGACTACTGCGGGGATGACTCTTGGCCTGCTGCGGCCTGATCCACCACCGCGTGCATGGCTGATTCCTGGTTCGAAATCGATCTGACCAGCGCGAACTGCACGCGGCATCGATCGAGATTGTGATCGGGTCTGTGGGTCTTGAAGTAGGTGTCCCCCTGGAGGTAGTCGGTCAGGAACCTGGCACCGATCATGAGCGTGATGACCTTTCCAGCGAACACCAGTTGTTCTCTCTCGGCCGACGTCAGGAATACGCCCGCCGATGCCAGGTACCCGTGCGTCAGGTACTTGAACCTCTCCAAATCCATCCGTACGTCGTCGAGGATTCTCGAGTCCTCAGCGACAGGGCATGTGCCGGTACGAACCATGTCCCCGAAGTCATACAGGACGAGGCCGGGCATCAACGTATCGAGATCAATAACGCAGATCCCCTCGCCGGTCGCATCGTCGATCAACACATTGTTGCTCTTGCAGTCGTTGTGCGTTACTCGTAGCGGCACCGCTCCGCTACTGAGGAGTGCGGGAAAGCGATCGAAGGTGCCTGCGTCTTCCATCAGAAACGCGATCTCCGATCCCGCGTCGACGGCTCGGTTCAACGGGTCCCTTTCGAGGACATCCACGAAGGCTCGGAACCTCTCGGGACCGTCGTGAAACATGGCAATCGTCTCGTGCAGGGGAGGCTCGGGCAGATCAGCAAGCATCGCCTGCAACGTCCCAAACGCGCGAGCGACTTCGTACGCCTGGTCGTGTGTTGTCAGCAAATCGTACGACGTGGCCCCTTCGACGAATTGGTAGGCGCGCCAGTACTCGCCCGCGGCGTCCACGTGATATGTGCTTCCGTCCCTCGTCCGAATCAACGTCATGGCACGCCGAGATCGGTCTGATATGTCTTGCCTCTCCAGCGATGCGCTGATGTGGTGAGTTGCCCGAGCGACGTTGTCCATCAGGGCGGGAACGTTCTTGAATACCGTTTGATTGACCCGCTGGAGCACATGCCGAACCCGATTGCCACCATCATCGAATCGAACGGCGAATGTGTCATTGATGTGGCCGCTTCCGTGCATCCTTCCATCCATGAATCGCCCGCGGATGTCGAAGCTGGCCGCGATCGCCTGCAGGTCAATCTGATTCACCGGAACCGAGCCCCATCGAGACCGCTCGGATTGTCGAGGCTGGCGGGGAGGGCGATGCACATGTATGCCAACACTTTGTCTCGATCCGAACGACTGACCCGCTTCATCATGCGCATCCGTTCAACGAGTCCGGAACCGATCACGAAGCTCCGTCCGGTGAATTCTGCGACCCCCCAAGCCGAGGGGATGACTGTCAAGCCGGGCTTCGGCGCCCATCAGATACGCCATCATCGACATAGTGACTTCCTCTTCGTTGGCTCGACGCATCCGGCCTTGCCTCTATTCGCGATGCTGTTTGAGCTACCACAATCGCAGGTTGAACGAGTGCGGTCGAATCGATGTGGGTCGACTCTTGAGCCAATGCACCCGAACGACGCAGCGACTTGTTGCACACCGCTGGGATGGCCCTGGAGACTCACCGCAGCGGTGCAATGACCCCCTGACATCGCAGCCGATATGGGCGGGTGTTCGTGTCCGTGTCAGGCTGGGTCGGGTCTCGTCAGTCCCACTCGAGCGGCACGATCTGGTGAGTGTCGGAGAGGCCTTTGAGTGCCACGATTCTCGGTTCACCAACTTGAATCCCTTCGATCGCACCTACTAGGTCCCGCGTCGTGGATGAGGCCATGATCTCACCAGAACCGGCAACTGCTGCGACTCTTGCCGCCTTGTTGACCGTGATGCCGAATAGGTCATCGACTGTCCGCATGACCTCTCCGGTGTGGATGCCGATGCGAACCGCATACTCGTCGTCAGCGGATGCCCGTTGGATGTCAATAGCTGCTCGAACCGCCGCTCGTGCT
>CAXMRC010000048.1:0-2800 GCA_964195945.1 uncultured Gemmatimonadales bacterium | reverse complement strand
AGCTGCGCCATCGTGCTGACCACAACCTCTTTGGCGACAAACCCAGACAGCAACGACCCCGACTGCTCCCAGTCACCAAACCCCAAAGGGGCCAGCGCAGGGACGATGGCCTTGCTAACCGCGCCAAAGGCGCTGTCTTCGACATCGGTGTCGGCGAAACCACCGTCGCCACCGATCGGGATCGCCAACATGAACCAGACGACGATGCTGGCGACGAGGATCGTGGTGCCGGCACCCTTTATGAACGACCCGGTACGTTGCCGAACCAGAATCCAGACCGTTCGTAGATTCGGGAGCCGGAATTCAGGCATGACCATTACAAATGGTGCTGGGTCCTCTTCGCGCAGAGCTGTCTTGCTCAACAACAAGCCGACCAACACCGCCACCGCGATGCCGAGTACATACATCGCAAAAACGACCATGCTCTTGGCATCCGCAAAGAAGACAGCGGCGAGGAGTACATAGACCGGAAGCCTGGCGCCGCATGACATGAAGGGGGTGATGAGACCGGTGAGGAGACGATCCCTGGCCGAATCGAGGGTTCGAGTGGCGTAGATCGCAGGTACGGTGCATCCAAACCCGACCATCATCGGGAGGAACGCCTTCCCCGGGATACCGACGGCTCGCATTGCCCTGTCCATAACCGCGGCCGCTCGTGACATATATCCGGTGTCTTCGAGAAGGGCCAGCATCAGATACAGGGCAAAGAGAACCGGTACAAATACGAGCACACCGCCGACACCGGCGAGCACGCCGTCGACAAACAGGCTCTCAACCCATCCCCCGTCCAGTCCGACCACCCCGAGCAGTGCAACGGTCCAACGGCTGATAGGCCCGGCGATCATCGCGGCTACCCAGTCGAGATATGGAGCCGTTACGTCGGCAGTGACTCGAAGTACCACCCACATCACCGCCAGGAACACCGGGACGCCGAGGAACCGATGCGTAAGCACGCGGTCGACCCTGTCGGACCAGATTGTGTCGACGGTGAACGTCCCTGTCATTTCGTTGACTAGAGCCGTGATCCAGCCAAAGCGATGCTCGGCGAGTTCCATTTCCGACTCAAAACTGGTCTCGGCAGCAATCCCGTCGCGATCAGCAGCAGCCGCGGCCAGGATCTCGTGGCCACCGGACATGTCAAGCAACTTGCCGCGAATGACGGTGTCGCCCGCCAGCATCTGCAACGCCGCCCAGCGGGGCGATCCGAGCCTGGCAATCTCGGGATGGTCAACGATGTTCTCGATAAGACCGCCAATGTGGCGTTCCACGGCTGGTCCGTAGTCAATGAGGAGCGGCTGCGGCGTCCGATCGAGCGACCTGACAATGGCCTGCTTGAGATCGTCGCTACCAAGACCGCGTCTGGCCACGGTGCGAACGACCTCCACCCCGAGGCGCCCCGCCAACACCGACTCATCGATCTCTATGCCGCGCCGTGCTGCAACGTCGATCATGTTGAGCGCTACCACTTGTCGATGGCCGGCCTCTGCGATCTGCGTGACTAGGTGAAGGCTCCCAGTGAGGTTGGAGGCGTCAACAACGGTCACCACCACATCGGGGCGTTCATCGGCGAGATAAGTGGAAGCGATCGCTTCTTCAGCCGATACCGCCACTAAGCCATAGGTGCCGGGCAGATCGACGATCTCGAACGTCGCACCCTCAATTTCGAGTTTCCCCGAGTACTGATCGACGGTTTGGCCGGGCCAGTTGCCGACCTTCTGCTTAGATCCGGTGAGTTGGTTGAACAGAGAAGTCTTCCCGGAATTTGGACAGCCGGCAACGGCAACAACGGTCCTCATCAGTCCGCTACTTCGATCTCTACCGACTCCGCAGCACTCTTACCTATTGCGATACGGGCGCCACCCAGCGAGACAATGGAAGGGCCGTGGGGCTTGACGATGGTGAGCAGGACACCTGGAACCACGCCGATAGCTGCAAGCCGTTGGATCAGCCCGGGGCGCCCCGCAACCCGCACCACTCGCACTCTCGAACCCCTTGCCGCAAAGTCGAGTGTGAATTTGTCACCGGCGGTGGGACCCGATGCGATGGCGCTACGCGGGAGCACGAGCACCTCCATTCGGACGAACACCGATGGTGGACGCAAGCCGCTTGCTGAGATGAACTTCACCTTCGTCAAGCGCTACGAGCAGACCCGAGGTCCCGGAGGCGGCGATGGTGACACCAACTCCGATATTGATTCCTTCTGCGCTAAAGAAGTCGAGGGCGCTCGTCGCAGCCGTCACCGAGATGACCTCGGCAGCTTGTCCGACGGGTAGATCGGTGAGTCGGATGTCGGGATCGCGCGGCACGCGGGCGGTCGTATCGGGGATGCGACGACCAAGTGGGCCTGCGGCAGGATTCCCGAGGAAGGTGGCGAGGCGATCAGAGGCCTCCTCGGTAGTCGAATGCTCAAGATGACAGGCTTGGTCATCAGCGGCTGTGGGGCTGAACCCAAGATGTTCGACAAGAAACGTTGCCCAGAGACGACGAGTCCGGAGTACTTGGCCGGCAATCCTGTGACCAGCGTCGCTAAGCAGGACCCCGTGATAAGGCTCATAGCCGAGCAGCCCACGGCCATCCAGTTTGCGGACCATCTCGTTCGCTGCCGGCAGAGAAACACCTAAAGCGTCGGCGATCTTTGAAATTGACACTGGGCCTTCAGCGCCGGCTTCTACGGCACGAGCCACAGTGATCAGATACATCTGCTCAGACTCGCTTGTCGTGGCTAGTTCGGGTGCACTTGTCATTTCAGTCGGCAAATGTTTAGGCATGCCTAAAACTCTAGCTACGTAGTACTAATTCG
>CAXMRC010000047.1:0-6131 GCA_964195945.1 uncultured Gemmatimonadales bacterium | reverse complement strand
AATCGAGTCAGGCGCACATGTCTTCGCCGGCCAACTCATCGGTTGGGTAGGCGATAGCGGTAACGCCGAATGGACGGGATCGCATCTTCACTTCGAACTCCACGAGCCCGGCGGAATAGTCGTCAACCCCACCCCTCATGTCGACGCCGCCATCATCATCGACGCCCCCCTCTTGGAGGCATACGAAGGCTATTTCCGCGACGATGAGTCGTCAGTGCATCAACTGGATATCGACAAGCTCTTTGAAACAGGGATCACCAAAGGGTGTAACCCGCCACTAAACGATCAGTACTGCCCGCAGCGTGAGATCACCCGCGGCGAGATGGCAGCCTTCTTGCGGCGAAATCTCGAATTACCCACAACCGAAACAGACTATTTCGTTGACGATGCCGAGAGCATCTTTGCAGGCGACATCAACGCGCTCACCGAAGCCGGGATAGCCTTTGGCTGTACCGAGACTGACTATTGCCCTGATGAGCCGCTACTGCGCGATGAACTCGCGGAGATGTTTGTGCGAGCCTATGGATACGACAATCCGGACGAGAAAGACTTCTTTGGTGACGACGACGGCAATCGATTCGAGCCGTCGATCAATGCCATGGCAAACCACGGAATCACCAAGGGCTGCAACCCGCCGGACAACACTGATTATTGCCCGGATAGGTCGTTGACCCGAGCCGAGATGGCATCGTTCTTTGTGAGAGCGCTGGGTCTCTAGAAACCGGAGTAGATGCCGAGCAGTTTCTGTTCTTCGATGCCCCAGTTGTATTTCTGGGCAGCAGTTTTGGTCGCGGCGCGGTATCGCCCGAGGTCGCTAAGAATGGCTCTGGTGGCTCTGGCGAGATCCTCAGGATCAACCGGGTCGGCAACCTCCCCGACCCCCTCTTCCTGAACGATCCGACCAATTTCGGGGGAGTCGGAGCCGATGACCGCAATGCCGGCGATGATGTACTCGAAGAGCTTGTTGGGCAGCGACGTGTAATAGCTGAGAGACGAGTTGACGATGTTGCACAGGCCGATGTCGGCGGCGGCGGTCCAGCCCAGAAGCTCGTCGTTGGGAATGGGCCCGAAGAACTTGACCCGATCGGTCAAACCCCGCTTGCGGACATCTGCCTCGAGCGTCGCACGATGGTATCCATATCCAATCACCACCAGCACTGCGTCTTCCAACAGCGTGATAGCGTCGATTGCCGGTTCGATACCCCGGTTCTCTTGGATTGATCCTTGATACAGAAGAATGGGTTTGTCGGGGGCAATGTCGAGTTCACCACGCAGATCCCGTGGGTTGTCAATGGTCTCGAGTTCGGGGGTGTTGATGATGCTTGCGGACGGATCCGGCACCTTGCCGTACTTCTCACGGTTGATGTCGATCCAAGAAGGTGATGCAACGATCATCGCGTCGGCGTATGGAAGCCATTTCTTCTCATTCCAGGCGGCCCAGCGGCGCCACCACTTCGTCATCCGGTTGCGCTCCGTCTGTAGCTCGTGTGAGTCGTAGACCAGCCTGGAGGCGGTCCGTTTCTTACACGTTGCCCCGACATAAAGGGTGTTGAGGTCGTGGGAGTGGTAGACGTCGGCCGATTGAGCAAGACCAACCTCGATCATGCGTTGGTTGATCGCCCAGGTCTTGAGGGCACGACCCTGCTTACCCACGAGAAAGCGCACTGACTTAAAACCGAAGCGTGCGGTCTTGGCAAATGACCTCAGGATCGGTGTCGTGATCCGCCCCCACAGGTTGGCGACGGCTCCGATCTCTGTGTCTGATCCGGTATTGACTACGACGGCGACCTCGTCACTTGGTGTTGCCGTCGAGGCTGGCATCCATTGGCCAAGTTCGCGGGCGCGGTCTTCGTCGACTGCTTCCCCGGTTAGACGGGAATGGCGGGTTTCGATCGAGCCGGCGTAGCGAGCTGCCAACTTGTTCATAGTTCCCAATCCGAAACTGAGTCGGCTAACGCGGACGACATGGATACCGTCGGCCGTTGTTTCTTCCTCTGCCGTTTTGTTCGGCACGTGAATCGCCACGACGGTGACATCGTGGCCGGCACCGATCAGAGTTTTGGCTTCTTTAGTGACCCTGGCGTCGTATTCGAATGAGTTCTTGACGAACATACAGATCTTCATGCGGTGCGCAAGGGTACTGCGGTCCCAGCCTACAGAGAAGCCGTCGGTTTCCAGTTACCTGCGCACACCCAATGAGCACTACCATCCTCGGCTATGCGGATTTCATTGGTTGCGGTCGGCCGGTATTGCAACGACCCCCGAGCTAGGACACTTGCCAGAAGCCTCTCCGATGTAGGCCACGACGTCGTCGTTGTTGCCAGCGGACGCGACGCGGACTGCGCTGGCGACGGCATCTCGGTCACATTTGTCCCCACTCGCTACCCGGTAGGTCGGGGCAGGCTTGGCAAGACCCTGCGCCGCATACAGACCAAGCGCATCCGCCGATGGCTCCATTACAAGAAGCTGGCAAGCGCCGTCCGCGATACTAAACCTGACATCATCTATGCGACATCGGAGGCCGCAGTGCCCGTTGCCGCTTCCGCTGCTGTCGGCACCAGCGCAACCGTGGCTCGTGACCCGCGGTGGCCAAGCGCAGGCCCGCGCGATCTCGTCGATCTTGCACCGCATCATCCAGATCTGAACGTGTCGCCGGCCGGCGCGGGCGGGCCATATCTGACCCCTGCTGGTGCTCGCGAGCCCTATACGCCCGAACCGGGCCGCTACCGCCATCTCCGCATAGCGCTGTGCTACCGCAAGACAGATACGAACCCTGGTAAGTATCTAGAGGCTGCAATGGTGCGGGCCGGAATCAAGGTCGATCTGCACACCGATGAGATCGACTGGCGGACTATCCCTGCTGACACGAGCGCAGTCTTGTTTGTCGAGGGCCCCTACCCGGCGCTCACAGTGAGAGGGTCCAATCCGGGGATACCGGTCCTCTTCTGGGTCCACCACGGCGAGCATCATGTTCCAACGAACGTGCGTCTCGTAGAGCGCTACGGTGTTCACGCCGTATTGCTGGCTCACTCGTGGCATCTGGCCCACCGATTCCCGGTCCCGGTGCACCGATTCACTTTCGGAGTCGCACCGGAACTCGTGAATGCGTCTGTCCCGTGGGTGGATCGAAAATACGAGACATCGATGGTCGGCGGTCAGTTGCGTCGGAAGGGCGGCACGTACGCACGGCGTCAGCGTTTGGTCGACAGCCTCGAAGAGGCCTTCGGAAAGAAGAACACTGCATTTGTATCGGACGTCTCGGCACAAGAGATGGCAGATATCTATGCGGAGGCCAAAACCATCATCAACGAGGGCGGAACACGCCACTACCCGATCACGATGCGGGTTCTCGAATCCATCGGGTCGGGAGCGATTCTCGTTACAGATGACCTCCCCGGCACAGATCTGATTGTCGATCGCGAGCACTATTTCGTGCTCGAGGACGATGAAGGCGCTCAGGTCAAAAAGCTGCTGGCTCAGCCCGAGAGGATGACGAGAATTGCAGCCGAAGCTCTTGAGTATGCGCTGGGTCGCCACACCTACGATCACAATGTGGACGACATGGTTGAGATTATCCAAGGAATCGAAGCAGCGATCGCCGAGCCACGGGTGAGCACTTTGAGCGCCATGGCGTCCCTGATCGACGCCGATGTGGAAGTTCAGCGTCTCGCCCAGTTCGGGCTGCCGGATTTGGCCGAGGAGCTCTCGAGCCGTGAGGTTTGGGACGGCGAGGAGAAGATAGCCCGCCTCAACCCCGACACAATGGAGGCCGTGGCTATCGGTCCGGCAGGTACCAGGCATCTCAACCGTGCCCTGCTGGCGGCGCGCCGCTATATCTATGCGGCAGGCGACATCGCTCCCATCGAGCAATTCGTTCTTCGTGAGTTACCCGACGCAACGTGTTCCCACCACGGGGATTTACTCCGGGTCGACCTGAATGCCGAGTCCTACAGGGTCCTGGCTCACGAGCGTACGATCACTACGTGACCAGGGATCAGACACAATGAATTGGCACATCGCTGCCGAGAATGACTACCGCGGTATTGAGTCCCTGCCCGCAGGCACCGAACCGCAGGTCGCGGTCATCATCCCGGTTTACAACCGGGTGGATTTACTGACCAACACTCTCAGTGCTCTTGTCGCTCAGACCTACGAATCAATGGAAGTAATCGTTGCTGATGACGGATCTGACGAGGATACGAGCAAGTCTGTCGCGTCGGTTTCGGATCGACTGAAAGTCACGCTGGTCCGTCAAGAGCATCGCGGGTACGGGGCTGGTCGAGCCCGCAATCTGGGCGTTGAGCAGACGGGTGCTGACGTTGTGGTCTTTATTGACGCAGACTGCATCCCTGATCCGGATCTGGTGAGCCGCCACGTCGAGTGGCATCGGCGCGCCGACAACCTTGTGGTGATCGGCTCCCGGCATCACCTTGATACTTCCGCGGTCGACCGGGACGCGCTGCTCACCGGAGACGCTGGACTTCGCGAGCAGGTGGCGGCTTCGTCGGACCCGGAGATGGCGCTTGTCCCCGATGACTTCCGTCGGGTTTTCTACCGGCGTACCGCAGGGCTTCGGCTTGGTGACGAAGCCTTCCGAGCGCTCGTATCGTCGAACTTCTCCGTTCGACGTGATCGCTTCTTAGAAGTTGGCGGTTTTGCTGAGGATTTCGATCGGTGGGGCGGCGAGGACACGGAGCTGGGGTGGCGGCTCTTTAACGCGGGGCTGCTCTTTGTTCCCGAGAACGACGCCATCATCTACCACCAGACTCAGGAGGACGCCGGAGATTCGCCCCATTGGAGACAGCAGGCCAGGGCTGCCAACGACGGCAAGATCCAGGCGAAGATCCCGCACCGGTTCTATCGGAAATCGGAGCCGGGATACATCTACGAGGTGCCAAAAGTGAGCTGGCTGATAGCTCCAACCGTCTCGCATCGCGCTGCGGATTTGTGGGCTCAGTTGCTTCGCCAGAGTTTCAGTGATTTCGAGGCGATCTTCCTCGGTGGGTCCGCGGCAGTCGATCGACTTGGCGAGATGCTGTCCGGTGATCCCCGAGTGACCGTCGTTCCCTATGCCGAAGATGATGATGCCCAGTTCAAGGCAGCTATCGCGGCGAGTCGCGGTGAGTACCTGGCTCTTCTTCATGGTTGGGCGTCGCTGGATCATCGACTCCTGGGACGAGCGGTGCGCCGTCTCGATAGCAATCCCCGTAGCTCGGTGGTGCGCAGCGGCTATCAGGTGGTGACCGGTGATGGCCAAACTGTGTACCTATACGACGACGCGGTTGCAGATCTCGATGCCGAGTGGGGAACCGATGGATTGCCGGTCTTTGCGCTGACCCGGCGCCGTGAATGGGCCAAGGTTCTTTCTGACTCCGTCGCCACACCCGCCGAGCTGTGGGACCAGGTCCAGGCCTTGTCAGACACCAAGGCGCTCCGCGACGGCCTGGTTGCCATCCCCGGGTTCAGTCCTTCCGAGCAGATGCCGCAAGAGTTTCCTGCGATAACAGGGGAGCGCACCCAGTTCCTCAACGACGTCACCAAGGGCGGGCCCAAGCGGAAGGCTAGGGCGCTTGCTCGATTTGCGACTGCGAAGGCGCAGAGGAAGCCGTACCGGGCCGTGGGTCTCGAGACCCGATCCGCTTCGGGGCTTTCACCCAAGGAGACGGTAGATGGCGTACCCGGCGTCTCCTACATTGGCTGGCTGGGTAGACAGAACTTCGGCGACGAAATCATGCTGAAGGCGGTTCAGGACCTGTTGCCGGGTGCCCATGTCGGATATGAAGCACCGGGGGCAAAGCTTCTGCTGCTCGGTGGGGGCACATTGATCAACCGGCTTACATATCTGGAGGCGCTACGTCGTCATGACAGTCCCCGCGTCGAGCGGGTTGTATTTGGTTCCGGTGTTGCCGATCCTGATTACTGGGGGATCACGGAGCCTGTTGATCAATGGCTCGACTTCCTCGACTCCTGTCTGTATGTCGGTGTCAGAGGTCCCCGGTCGGAAAGCATTCTGCGCGAATGGGGATTCCAAGGAGAGCTCGAGATTCTCGGCGACCCCGGCCTATCGATGCGACCTGCAGAGCCGGTGGTGCGTGACGATGGATTGGTCGTCGTCAGCCCCGCGTTTACAA
>CAXMRC010000046.1:0-3512 GCA_964195945.1 uncultured Gemmatimonadales bacterium | reverse complement strand
GCACCCCCGGCACGACTCGAACGTGCAACCTGCGGATTAGAAGTCCGCTGCTCTATCCAGTTGAGCTACGGGGGCAGGGCATGCGAACCCGTTCGGGCCCGTGGAGCGGGTGAAGGGGATCGAACCCTCATGACCAGCTTGGAAGGCTGGAGCTCTGCCATTGAGCTACACCCGCGTGCGACCGGAGATTACTCGTCCTCCACCGTGGGTCGGGCTGGCCGGATTCGAACCGGCGACTTCTTGCTCCCAAAGCAAGCGCGCTACCAAGCTGCGCTACAGCCCGAAGACCGCTTCGCGGTCGATGGGGAATCGTACGGCTTTCGAGGTACTACGGCCGGTTCCTGTCATACCCGAGTCGTATGCTTTCGGAATGAGACCTCGCGTTCCGCAGGACCTCATCGACGTCGCCGACGACTGGGATGACCTGCACCGATGGGAACGCTCCGAGCTCGGCAGGGCGCTCCGCCGGCTCGGCCTCACCTACGGCGAAATCCGCGGCATCATCCCCGTCCCAAAGAGCACCCTGTCCAACTGGTGTCGCGAGATCCTGCTCACCGGAAGACAGATCGATGACATCAAGACACGCTCTGACCCGACGTCCCATACGGGGATCCCCGTTGACACCCAATGGCGCAGACGGCGCGATGTTGAATGCCTCCGCGGAGACGCCCGCGAGTTCGCATTCCAGCACCTGACAGACGCTCCCTTCGTGGCTGGCGTCGTCCTCTACTTGGGCGAGGGTTCGAAGACCCGCAATGACCTGACCCGTGCGAACAGCGACCCGGCAGCGAACCGGATTTTCATTTCGCGGATTCTTTAATATCTGGCCGCCGACGCCGAATTCCGACTCTCACTCCACCTCCACGAGGGGAACGACGAAGACCTCGCGATCGCGTTCTGGCGCCGCGAGACGGGGCTCCGTAACGCGCTCTTCACCAAGACCTTCATCAAGCCCCGCGGCACAGGCCACCGGAAGAACCCCCTTGATCACGGAGTGTGCCGAGTTCGGATGCTCCGGGGAGGCGATGCATGGCATCAGGTCATGGAGTGGATCTCGGTCCTCCGAGACACGACATACGTTTAGCCGAAGCTGCCTGGTAATCTCGATCGCGGGCCGCTAGCTCAATTTGGCAGCAGCAGGGGCCTCTTAAGCCCAAGGTTCCGGGTTCAAGTCCCGGGCGGCCCACCATCCTGGTTCGGACCAGGACAGAAGCCCCCATCAACGGGGGCTTCGTCGTGTCGTGGCACAATGGCAGTGATCACACGCGCGGGTGTGGCGGAATTGGCAGACGCGCCAGGTTTAGGACCTCAGCAACCGCGTCCCAGGGCGTGCCAGGCCGTCCCCTGAAATCAAGCACGGCAACGGCTTCCGACCCCTCACTCACCATTGTCGTGCCGTCCTGTACCGGCCCGTTGCAACCGTTTGGGTTGCAGTCGGGTTGCAGTGCATCGGGATCATTGCTCCCAGATTCCCGAGTCGAGCAGATTCAACGCTCTTGCGAACCTGTCGCCGCCTCGAGACTTGCGGATCTCAGACGACGTGGCCGGCGTGTACGGTTTCGCCCTCCCTGACCCGAGGCCGAGCGCACAGTGGGCAGACGCTGCGAAGTGAAAGTGCACGCCCTTTGATGTCGTCACGTATTGCTCGGGCGGCGGGGTGTTGAGAATGACGTGCTGCGTCAGATATGCGCCGGTACCACCCAGCGAATTCCTCGTCCCTGGTGTACTTGGGGTCAGTGAGCAGCCCGCGTCGTTTCGCCTCGCCCACAAGGACTGGGATGCGCTCCGAGGGAATCGCCGGGTCGATGCGGTCGGCGATACTCGCTAGCTGCCAGATGCGCCACATGACCTCGTCGTCGTCGAACGTTGCGAGGCGTGCTTCAAGGTTTTCGTCAGCCATGGACGTATGAGCCTAGAGCGGTCGGAAGATCTCGACCTCAGCGCTTGGTGCGCCAGCTGCCCATAACTGCCGATATGGGGGGCCACTCGACGGAGAGTCTCTTCGAGCGGCGGGAGTAGTGTCGGTATCGAAACGTTGAGAGGTTTGACCAGTGTCGCATCCTGTCTTTGTCGAGGGTGAACCAGTTCTATCTGGTGGTCGTGGCCAGGAGTCCTGGCAGGACATGATTCGGGACCGTGTGGGGTCGGTGTTGGTGCATCCGAGGTTGACTTTCGTCGTGTCGGGCTTGAGGCGGCGGGGTCAGGTCTTCGACCTTGACAACCTCGTGCACCCGGTCCTTGTGGCCCTTGACGATCCGATCGAGAGGATGAGCGCCCGCCTCTACGTCGGGGATCGCCCGGGCCTTCTCATCGAGGACGGCGCACTCGGTGGACCGGTCGGACACCTAGAACGAAGCCTGTATGTCCAGGCGTACTCTCATGACAGCGCACGAGATAGACCCGGCATCCCGGAGATAGCTGACGATCCCGTGCTCGAGGAGCACGAGGGCCTCGGACTGTCTTTGAGGTTCGACAGCGACGAGGTCCCAATTCGCAGGGGCTGGTTCGGCCCAACCGAAGCGGTGATCGACGATCTCTCGCCGTGGTTCGGTCTCTACACGCGGCGGGGACTCATTGCTGACCACCGACTCCGGGATCTCAGAATCGCCCGTGGCCTGAACCCCGCGGCTGACGGTGTGGCGATTGCGGTCTGGTATGTCCCTTATGAGGTTGTGCTTCTACCCGACGATGTGGCAGCACGGATTGGAAACGTCTCCTGAGGCACGCCGAGATCATCGTGGGGCACCGCCCATATGTGCCTGATTGATGATGTTGGGGGTGTTACGGGACGTTTCGGTTCCGTAGCGTTGGGGGTGTCGGCGGGTCTGGCTCTCCAAGTGCCTGGCACCCAGGCGGTGTCTTGGTAACGAATTGTCGGCCCGTCGATCCCCCTGGTCGTGGTGTGGCTCGAAAGAGGCGAACGCCAGAGGCAACGGGCATTTGTTGTGATCAGGAGTGCCTGCCGCGGCTACCTGTGTGACCCCTGAACGAGGAGGTTGATGATGGTCACGACGATTGGTATCGATCCGCACAAGGCGACCCACACCGCGGTCGCGATCGACGAATCCGAGATCGTGCTTGGTGAGATCACGATCCGGGCAGACAAGGACCAGACGACGAAGCTCATCGATTGGGCTGGCAGTGTGGATGGTGACGGCCGCCTGTGGGCGGTCGAAGCCGCCACCGGGTTGGGGCATCTGTTGTCTCAGCAGCTCGTCGCTTCCGGTGAGTCGGTGGTTGATGTGCCACCGGTACTCGCGTCTCGGATTCGGGTGTTGTCGTCGGGCAAGTCCCAGAAGAACGATCCGAATGATGCCCGCTCCGTCGCGATTGCTGCGTTGCGCAGAGAGAGCCTCGCCGAAGTACATCGAGAGGACGAAGCAGCGATCCTGCGGATGTTCGCGAAGCGACACCGCGAACTCACCGCGCTACGCACCCAGGCGGTCTGTCGCCTCCATGCGATCCTCGCCGTGCTGCGTCCGGGCGGTATGGGACACCGCTTGTCGGCGAAA
>CAXMRC010000045.1:0-9186 GCA_964195945.1 uncultured Gemmatimonadales bacterium | reverse complement strand
GAGCCGCGGGCTTTGCCTTTCAATATCCCTGGGAACTGGCTGTACCGTGCCGCTACAGTCACAGGCATACACAAAAAGACCTGCAAGAGGCCCCCTGAAGGAGGACCTATGACAATCGCGTTGGCCGCGGCCCGTTCAGTCGCCACAAACCCCACCCAGGCCGAGATGCGCTCTTGGGTACTGGAGCACATGCCCCGCATCACAGAGACAGAGTTCGGAAACCTGAACTACAAGGCCGAGGTAAAGGCTCGTCTCGCCGCATCGACCTTCTTCATCAACGATGAAGAGATCTACCAGAACCGCATGTCGCGTTCTGAGTATGAGGAGTGGGGCGCCAAGCAGGACGCCTATATAGCGGACAAGGACATGATCCTCATCGAGGGGTACATTGGCCCTGATCCGGATTTTCAGACGGCTGCTGCGCTCTATATGGAACGCACCCAGGCCAACATCCCTGCGATGCAGCAGCAGCTGTATTTCCCAAAGGACGAGAACTGGGATCGTGAGTTCACAGTCGTCTACACCCCAGGCCTCACTGCGCCCGGCAAGCCAAACGAACGCTTGATCCTCGTGGACCTCGTGAACTATGTGACCCGCGTCATCGGATCGGACTACTTCGGTGAGTCGAAAATGGGTGGGCTCCGGATGTGGAACCACCTGGTTTATGAACGTGGGGGTCTTGCGCTTCACTCAGGTCTGAAGACTTTCCCCGATATTGATGGCGAAGAAAAAGTCGCCCTCATCCTTGGTCTGTCCGGAACCGGCAAAACGACCACAACTTTCCGCCAGCAACTCGGGTCGCAACCGGTGCAGGACGACTTCAACGCCCTCATGCCAGGCGGCTATGTGTACACGACCGAGAACGGTTGTTTCGCCAAGACGTTTGGCCTTGATGCAGACGACGAGCCCACCATCTACGGTGGGACATCGCGACCCGATGCGTGGCTCGAGAACACCCACGTGGCCGAAGACGGCAAAGTGGATTTCTTTGATGATTCCGACACTGCCAACGGCCGGTCAACCTTCGGTTTGGCGAATATCCGCCATCGTTCCCCGCTGGACTTGCCGCCGGCCAACTACCTTCTCTTGCTCAACCGCAACGAGAACTTGATCCCGGCCGTCGCCAAGCTCAAGCGTGAGCAGGCAGCCGCCTACTTCATGCTTGGCGAGACCAAGGGCACTTCGGCAGGCGGCGTTGAGGAGATGGGCAAGAACTTGCGGGTTCCTGGTACAAACCCGTTCTTTTTCAACAATGACGCCATGCAGGGCAATCGTCTCTTGGAGCTTCTTGACACGATGCCGGATCTCGAGGTCTACCTGATGAACACAGGTCGTGTTGGTGGCACCGATGGTGACGAGCGCTCGAAGAAGGTCAAGATTCGTCATAGCTCGGCGGTAGTGCAGGGGATTGTCTCTGGGACTATCGAGTGGGCAGAGGATCCCGACTTTGGGTACTACATAGCCACATCTCTCCCGGATTTCCCGGATGACGAGCTGTTGCGTCCTCGTGAGCTCTACGACCGTCAGGTCCGACTCGGAGAGTACGGCAGGATCGTCGCGGCGCTCACCGACGAACGTCGCGAGTACCTGCGGTCGTACCCAGGCCTCGACGAAAGCATCGTGAACGCAATCTAGGGATTTCGCCGACAACAGGTTGCCGGCGAGGCTCTCGTAAGGGTCCCCTTTTCAGGGGACCCTTACTCGTATCTGGGCAGCGCCTGCCCTGCGGCAGGTTCGAGTTCTGCTGCGCAGAACATCACGAGTTGGGTCCAATTCCGAGCACTCCACCTGTGTTACCACTAGCTGGGGGTTCGACCTTTGGCACTATTTCGCGACGTGCAAAATAGCTAGTGAAGAGCGGGTTGGAGTGGCTAGCAGCGGGTGTACGAAAGAGCGAACGCCACATACCCAAGCGATCGACGAGCGTAGTTTCAGCGCCGTGCGAAAGGGTTACGACCTCCGGGAGGCGAAGACTTACCTCGTGGAGAAGAAGAAGGCAACGACGTTGCTCAAGCCCAACAAAACAGCAATGCACGCCAGGGCGGAGTTTAAGACGAGCAAGCCGGAGCGATGGCGGACTACGACCTCGCTGTTGCCTCGATGTCGGACGCCGGATACGACGAGGGTCTCAGCCGGGCTATCTAGGTGACCCATTTCTGTCTATCAAGCGGGCGTCAGATCTGCCGATAGCTACGGGGTGAGTGAAGAAAGAAGCCAATTCGCCCAGCGAATCGACGAACACAAGTTCAGTCCGAGCCGCAGGGGATATGACAAGCGCGAGGTCAAGGACTACCTGGAGGACCTCGAGCAGGCTTTTCGCGAGCTAGAAGGACACGCACGCCGCACCGCGCAACGGGTTACTGAACTCGAGAGAGATCTATCCAAAGCCCGTGCCACCGAGCGCGTATCGGTCGACAACGCCATGATGGCGGTGTTTGACGCCAAAGATCGGATTCTCGAAAGAGCAAGACATCGCGCTGACGAGATAGAAGAGGAAGCCCACACCGAGGCAGGGCGTATCCGTGAGGCAGCAATCATCGACGCTGGTGGCGCCGATGGCCCGGTCGCCGGCGAAATAGCTGCAGCCCGAGCCCAAGCCGACGAGATTGTTGCGGCCGCAAGACGTGAAGCCGACCGGGTCCGTAGCGACGCACACAGCGACGTAACCGAGGACCTTGAAGCCGAGTTGGCCGCCCTTTCTGCCCAGGTGAGACGGGCTCACGACGACACCACATCAGTCAAAGAAGAGTTGGACATTGCACGACGCCGCATCGTTGAACTCGAGAGCGAAATGGGCAGCGCACCGTCTGAGGATCTCGAACGGCGCTTTTCGGAAATCGAGACGCATCTGAGCGCGTCGAGAGCCGATACCGAAAAGGTGCAACAAGATCTCGCAATGCGAGACGAACAGGTGGATACGTTGCAAGCGGCAGTCGCGGCCGCAGAGGATGCGCTCACCCAAAGCAAAGCATATGTGGGAGAGGCTGAATCCGCACTCGAGGCGAAGGATGCAGATGGCGCCCAGATGCGCCACGATCTCGAAAGCGCACGCACCGAAATCGAATCGTTGCGCGCTGCCCAGCAACAACAAAGCGACGTCGCGGGCCGACTGACCGAAATAGAGGGCCAACTCGAGTCGAAGAGCCGGGACCTGGAGAGCCTCACGAAAGCGGCGACTGAGAGCGACGCCGCCAGAAACGCTCTCGATACGGAGCTTTCCTCTGCCAGAGAGAAGCTCGCTACGGTTGAACAGGCATCTGCCACGGACCGTGAGGAGCTTGCTGCGACCAAGGCGACGCTGGAGTCGTTCGAGCAAGAGTCTGTGGCACACCGCAAAGAACTAGAGGAATTACGCACGGCACAAGAGTCCGCTGCCGCGGCAGGCGACACTCTCGCTTCCATCGAAGCGACGATCGACACTGAACGCCAGGAGTCCGCTGCCACCGAGTTTGTTCATCGGATGAGTTCGGTCGAGGCCGCGCTTGCCGATTCGTTCGGCCAGGAAGAAACGTCATCACTTATTGTGGAAATCAGTCGCGGTAGCAACCTGAATGCGGCGGATATTCCATCAGGCCAGATCGATGAGCTGCAAACCGCCGTCGCCGAGAGTGAACGCAGCCTGGCCGAAGCTCAAGACAGAATCACGTCACTGGAAACGCGACTCACCGAGACCGGCACCGAAACTGCTGATCTCGACGAGACCAGATCCCAAGCTGAAGCCATCATCGCGGCGGCCCGTGAGGAGGCCGAGAGCATCGAGGTGGAGGCCGAGGCGCGGGCGGAACAGCGTGGATCCAAAGTTATCGCCAAGGCCCGTGAGGAAGCCGATCAGGTTCGGCAGACTGTCGCGACTCTCACCGCACAAGCTGATGACGCAAGGTCGGCCGCACTTCGGTCGAAGCTTGAGGCCGAGGATCTGGCCGAGGCGCAGCGGTCCATGGGTGATGCCCGCGACGACATTGTTGCCAGTGCCAAGAGTGCGGCGCAGGAACTCGAGCAAGAGGCAGAGAGGTCCACCACCGCAGCCAGGGCAGAAGCTGAGCAGACCCTTGCCGAAGCCAAGGCAGATGCCAATCGTATCAAGGCGGGATCCGAGGCACAGGCGAAGTCGGTTGTGGAGGATGCGGAGGCAAAGGCGGCCGAACTGCTTGCTGAGGCCGAGCTGGCGGCTACCGCCCAAAAGGAATCCGACTCGGATGCTGGCGATGACCTTGCCGCCCTTCTTGCCGAAGCCGAGCAAGAGGTTGCGATGTCTGAGGAGCTGCGCCGCCAACGCGAAGATCTCATCCAGCGTGAGCACGACGTAGCCGAACTGGAACGATCCGTCGCAGCTAAGCAAGCGGAAGCCGAGATGCTCCTCGCATCTGCCAGGGAGAACGCAACGTCGAGCATCGAAAGCTCCGAATCACAGCCTCCAGCAACCGAGACCGAAGCGGCAGCGACGCCAAGCGCCGTTGCGCGGGCTCTCGATGATTCCGACATCGATAGCGACAATCCGGCGGAGCGTTTGAGTGCCCTTCTCGAACAAGTTGCACCGGTATCTGTGGATGCTGAGCCGGCTAGTGACGAACCCGTAGATCTGGATCGTCTCAGCAAAGAACTCGATAGTCAGCCGCTTGCTCGTATGGCGTGGCCAACGCCTGTCAATACAGAAGAACCGGACAACAGCAACCTAGACGACGACGCCGGTGACAATTCGGACGAGGATCTTGATTCCGACGATGACGCTGAATCGGGAGGTGGGCAACGAGAGAGCCGCTACCGGAGCCGGTCCGCTCAGCTGCCCCGACTCGGTAACCAAGCCAAATCCAATATGGCGACGATGGCGAACCTCCCCAAGAAGAGTCGTGGCATCAACGACTGAGTTCGTGACCCGCCACTATCTTGGTCGTCGGTCGCAATCCCGTACCATTGCTACCTGATGTCAATCGTCGTAACCCGCCGTCCGCTGGGCGAAGCACTAGGCCTGCTTCGCGACGCCGGTCGCGTCGACCTGTGGTCCCCTGACAGCATCATGCCCCGCGACGAACTACTCGCCCGCACAGAGGACGCCGATGCCCTGTACTGCATGCTCACCGACCAGGTTGACCGCGAATTGCTGGCGGCCGCCCCCAATCTTCGGGTGATTTCCAACATGGCTGTCGGCGTAGACAACATCGATCTGGTCGCATGCACCGAGCGAGGGATCCCGGTGGGTCATACCCCTGGAGTGCTCACCGAAGCCACCGCCGATCTTGCGATGGCATTGGTGTTAGCCGCGGCCCGTCGTATCGGCGAAGGCATCAGTCATGTCCGCTCGGATCAGTGGGGGGACTGGCAGCCAGGTCTCCTCCTCGGGCACGATGTCCACTCCGCGGTGATCGGGATTCTCGGCATGGGACGCATCGGCGCCGCCGTTGCTCGCCGCGCCGCCGGCTTCGGAATGTCGATTGTCTATACCGGACCGCATGCAAAGCCTGCGATCGAAGAGGAACTCGGTGCGGTGCGCCGGGACATCTCCGGCCTGCTGATGACGTCCGATCATGTTGTCATAACGGCTTCCCTGGGTGCAGAAACGTATCACCTCATTAACGAACGGACGCTTCGTTTGATGAAGCCAACTGCGACTCTGGTGAACGTTGCCCGCGGGCCTGTTGTGGACAGCGATGCGCTAGTCATCGCGCTGCGTTCAGGCACAATTGCTGCCGCCGGCCTAGATGTGACTGACCCGGAACCGCTGCGTGCCAATCATCCGCTGGTGGAACTGCCGAATTGCATTATCACACCGCACCTAGGCAGTGCCTCGGTCCGGACGAGAGCAGACATGGCGGATCTAGCTGTACGGAATCTTCTGCTGGGATTAGCGGGTCAGGAGATGGAAGCATGCGCTAATCCAGGCGTCTATGCCCGGTAGTACATCCAGTATTGTCCCAGGCGCGCCAACGACGACAACCAGGAACCATGGCGGATTCCGTAGAACCCTTGTCAACAACATCTAGCTTCGACTTTGTCTTCTTTGACTGTGATAGCACTCTGAGTTCCATTGAAGGCATTGACGAGCTCGCCCGTATGAAAGGCAAGTTCGACGAGGTCAAGACGATGACCGATGCCGCTATGGACGGCGAGGTCTACCTTCATAGTGTGTACGACCGGCGTCTTGAGATTCTCGCTCCAACGCACGAAGAGGTCGCTGGTATCGAGGGTCTCTACCGCAAGACGATGGTGGGTCACGCCGCGGAAGTGATTGGTGCGCTTCAGGCGGCAGGGAAAGAGGTCTTCATAGTCTCCGGCGGCCTACTGGCTGCGGTAAGACCGTTTGGACGCTGGCTGGGGGTGCCTCATGACCATATCCGCGCGGTCGGTCTCGAATACGACGAGCTATCCGGCGAGTGGTGGGACTACCTCCAGGACCAGTGGGACCAGCGGACCGATGTGCAGTACAGCGATTCGGAGGAGACACCGCTGGTGAAGTCCGAAGGCAAGGTCGACGTTGTTCGTGAGATGCTTGGTGGGCGTTTTGGTCGTTCGATGCTTGTCGGTGACGGCGTTAGCGATCTTGCAGCTCGAGGGGCCGTTGACTTGTTCGTGGGCTTCACAGGGGTCGTCGCCAGACCACACGTACTTGCAGAATCGGACGTCCTGATCTCCGGCGATTCTCTCGCACCCGTACTTGGCCTAGCCCTCTCCGAATCAGAGCAAACGGCTCTTTCGGGTACCGTATACGAAGCGGCTCTAAATGAGGGAATCTCTCGCACAAAGGCTGGCGAGGTGACCTTCCGGAAAGGCATATCGCCATGACGTTCCGAGTACTCGTGACCGACGACCTATCACCGGAAGCTGTAGCACTTCTGGAAGAACAGGACGACATCAGTTTTGATGTGATCAAGGGGCTGAGTCCAGCGGAACTGGCGCAGCACATTGGCGTTTACGACGGGCTTATCGTCCGCAGCAGCGCCAAGGCAACTGCCGAGGTGATCGCCGCTGGTGACAATCTCCGGGTCATCGGTCGTGCTGGAGTCGGAGTCGACAACATCGATCTTCAAGCCGCCAGCGAGCGTGGTGTGGTTGTGATGAACACTCCGGGCGCAAACACCGTGGCGACGGCAGAGCACACGATGGCGTTGCTGCTGTCGATGTGCCGTCATGTACCCCAGGCCGCGGCCAGCCTGCGCGCAGGTAGGTGGGATCGAAAGCTCTACAAGGGCGTTGAGATGCATGGCAAGACCATCGGCATCGTCGGCCTCGGCAGGATCGGTCGTCGAGTGGCACGGCGGTGTCGAAGCTTCGGGATGACTGTTATCTGTTTTGATCCGTACCTGAGCGACGAGCGTGCCCACGAGATGCACATCGAGCGGGTCTCCAAGGACGAGCTTCTGGAGCGCTCCGACTTCATCACGCTGCATGCAGCGCTCACTCCGAAGACACGAGGGCTCATCGACAAGGAAGCTCTGGCGAAGATGAAACCGGGGGTGCGAATCATCAACGCAGCGCGCGGTGCACTCATTGACGAGGATGCTCTCATCGACGCGCTACAAGAAGGCAAGGTGGCCGGGGCGGCTTTGGATGTGCTTTTGATGGAGCCCCCCGATCCTGACAATCCGCTGCTACACATGGACAACGTCGTGGTCACTCCGCATCTCGCCGCAAGCACTGAGGAGGCGCAGCGCGAGGTTGGCATACAGGTGGCCAGCCAGGTTGTTGATGCGCTGCGCGGAGTCGATTTCCGCAACGCGGTGAACATGCCGATTGTCGAGGGCAACGTGCTCAAGGAGCTACGCCCGTATCTGACCATGGCGGAGAACCTTGGTAGCCTGCAGACGCAGCTTGCTAAAGACGCCATCACAAAGGTCGAGGTGGCGGTCGAGGGTGACGTCATCGATGGGCAGATAAAGCCGATCACTGTGGCGATCCTCAAAGGACTTCTCGAGCCGGTACCCACCGGATCGGTCAACTACGTGAATGCGCCCCATGTTGCGATGGAGCGTGGAATCGTCGTCTCGCAGACAGCCGGGCTGCACACCACGGACTACCCGAACATCATCTCGTGCCGTGTCGAATGGAGTGGCGGCCGCAGGTCGATTGCGGCCTCGCTGTTCAGCCACGACGAACCGCGCATTGTTGATGTCGATGGTTTCCGCGTCGACGTTATCCCTGAGGGGACGATCCTGGTGACCACGAGCCGCGACGAGCCCGGCTTCATTGGCAAAGTCGGTACCAGACTTGGCGAGTTAGGGGTCAACATCGCCACCTGGCGAACCGGCCGATCTGGGCCAGGGGAGCGGGCCTTGTCATTTATCACCGTCGATTCGGACGTGTCCGACGATGTAATAGCTGAATTGGCCAAGACCGAGCCGATCGAGCGGATAACCAAGGTTCGTCTTTAGGGTCCTCGATCTGGCGGGTACCCTCCGGAACCATGAAGATCGCAAACAGGGCCGATATCGCTCCATTCTACGTTATGGAGGTCATGAAGGCCGCCGCAGAACGGGAGCGAGCCACCGGTCAGGTGCTCCACCTCGAGGTGGGGCAACCGAGCACCCCCGCTCCATCCGCGGTGCGGGCAGCCGCTCGTGACGCCCTCGAATCGGATCGGCTCGGCTACACGGCTGCAACCGGTCTCCCGGCTCTGCGAGAACGGATCGCAGTTCACTATGCAGACCGATACGGTATTGCGGTGTCTCCCGACCGCGTGATCGTGACGATGGGGGCTTCCGGGGGATTTGTGCTCGGCTTCTTGGCTGCTTTCGATGCGGGCGATCGTGTTGCGGTCACCCAGCCCGGTTACCCGTGTTATCGCAACGCCCTCGAAGCGTTTGGGGTTGAGGCTGTGGCCGTTCCGGTCAGTCCAGGGACGCGTTTTGTGCCGACCAGAGATTTGCTGGAACAGGCGGGTCCCCTAGATGGTTTGATGCTGGCGAGCCCCGCCAATCCGACCGGCACGGCGCTAACAGCCGACGAGATGGCCGAAATCGCCGCCTACTGCAGATCGAATGGGATCCGTCTGATCGCAGACGAGATCTACCACGGTATTGAGTACGGGAGCCAGGTACCAACCGCTCTGAGTGTGGAACCAGAAGCCGTTGTGCTGCAGAGCTTCTCCAAGTACTTCTCGATGACCGGTTGGCGGTTGGGCTGGATGATTGTCCCCGACGAATTGATCCGGCCCATTGAGCGTCTTGCGCAGAATCTGTTTATCTCGCCGCCGAC
>CAXMRC010000044.1:0-43911 GCA_964195945.1 uncultured Gemmatimonadales bacterium | reverse complement strand
GGCCTCTCCCGCAGACAGGTCGTTGGGGGGAAGAAGCATCACTCGCAACGAGCCAGGATGGTTGAGCACAATGGTTCCGGACGACGGGTCAGAACCCCACTCCTCGCCAGTCCACGTCCTCATCATCGGCGCCGGATCGCCGCCCGTCCGAACGAGTATCTCGTAGGCCCGCCTCGACAATTCCAGTGCATCCATAGTGACACCACAGTATCGGTTGGATCACGCGCACGTAACTTATTCGTCAGCTTTTCGACTAGTCGGCTCGAGGGTCCCGTCCCGCTCCCAAGTCGACCCGTATCCCCTCATCACACGCGAGTAGTACGGCTCCCCACAGAATCAAGTTGGCACCGATCATCTCGCCTGTCTCCTCCGAGAAAGCGAAAGCACGATGTGCCACGGAATCCTCGACGGCGAAGTTGGCCGCCACCTCCAGGCCAACCGCAGCCAGACCAAGAATTACGACGCCCATACCCATGAGAAATAGCGGCCGGCGGCGGTGTCGCACATAGGGCCACAGTTGGAGAGCGACCAGGACCGCCGCGGCAGCAACAAGCGGAACAAACGCGATTATCCAAGGGCCACTCTTCACTTCAGCACCAACCCCGAACTCGGATATCAGCAAGTCACCGAGGCGCTCATGAAGCTTCGCGACTTCGTCCAACGAAAGAAGAGCGAAGAAGATCGGTACCAGAGCCAGGGCCCAGGTGTTCTTGCGATCACGGTCGACATCCCGAACCGCCAGCGGAGTCAGCACGACCGCGATCACAAAGAGCTGGATCGACGACAACCATGTCGAAATATTGCTCTCTTCTCCCAGTTTGAACAGATCGCTGTCGATATTCAGGAGAAAGCGACCTACCGAAATCGAAACAGTCGCAAGGATCGCCAGCGCAAACATGCGGACCAGCAATGGGGCATGGTGTGGGGCCACCGCTATTTCCTTGTCTGCCGAGTCTGAATCCAGATTCCGCTCACTACATTGAGTCATCGCGCCGCTCTTCCGATAGCGATGTCGGAAGCTACCAGTACGGCGAGTCCACTGTGACCACCTTGTAGCTGCTAGCTCATGGTGGTTCCCTCGGTTAGCCACAGGGTCAGCTCGCGACGATTCGGGGTATGCAACGTGCCGTCGCTCACAAAGAACGCCCGATCCACGTAGTTGATCGCGGCGGGATCGTGAGTAGCCATAAGTACGGTCGTCCCTGATCGAGCTACCGACTGGAGCAATCCCAAAATCGCCGCCCCCGTTGTCGTGTCGAGTTCACCAGTAGGTTCGTCAGCCAATATGTAGCCAGGCTCGTGGACCAAAGCCCTTGCAATCGCCACACGCTGCCGTTCGCCACCCGAGAGCTCGTCAGGGCGATGGCTCGCCCGATCCACCATGTCGACGGAATCGAGGGCGTCATTCACTCGCTCTTTGCCTTTGCGTCCGCCAATACCGAGCAGCCGCAGCGAAATGTCGACATTCTCGGCGGCGGACAACAACTGCAGAAGGCCCGCATTCTGGAATACGAAACCGAGTTTGGAACGTCGCAGAGCGGCAGTTGCCGACTCGGAGCGATCATCGACGCGGCTGCCGTCGATCAGCACCTCGCCTTCGTCTGGTGGCAGCAACAGACCTGCCATCTGCAGCAGCGATGTCTTACCTGAGCCTGACGGGCCGAATAGTGCAACAAACTCACCCGCCTCAGTAGTCAGGTTGACATCGAGGGCTCCGATTGCCCCATTCGGATAGCGCTTTGAAACACGGCGCAGCTCAATCGCCATCGCTACCTCCTGATGGCTCCAGCAGAATGCCGCCTTCGACAAGAGTGGCCGTCAACTCGTCTTTGATTCCTGCTTCGATAAGCAGATCCCGGGGTAGCTGGACCATGCCGCGTCGATCCACCGCCAGCAGTTCCTGCGTTTCGAACCGGCCTTGAGTAGCCATCCGGCCATCGGCGAGACGCAGCACACGGTCGGTGCGCTGCGCCAGGGCAACGTCGTGCGTCACGACGAGGACGCTGAGCCCTCCGCCGTGTGACATTCGGCGCAGCAGGTCATAGATGCCGAGCGATGTCTCTGTGTCCAACTCGCCGGTTGGCTCGTCGGCAAGCAGCAACTGCGGCCCCAGTGAGAGGGCAACACACAATGCCAGCCGCTGCTGTTCGCCTCCCGAGAGAGTGTGAACCTTCGCATACGCATTGCTTCGTAACCCGGTCGCCTCCAGCAACGCCAGCGCTCGCTTCTTGCGGCGACGAGTCGGCACCCCGGCAAGAAGCATCGGCAGTTCGATGTTCTGAATCGCCTTCAGATACGGGAGCAGGTTGCGAGTGAAGTCCTGCCACACGAAACCGACCCCACGGCGGTAGTAGGCGACCCGCTGTTTCGGCGTAAGATCAGTTAGGTCCGTTCCGGCAACCTCAACCCGCCCCGCTGAGGGTGTCTCCAAACCGGCCAGGATCTGTAGCAATGTTGACTTGCCCGCACCTGATCTCCCCACGATGGAGATGAACTCACCCTTGTCCATAGCAAAGTCGAGTCCTTGCAGGGCGACCACTTCAAGGTTCCCCTGTTTATGGATCTTGATGAGGTTGTCGCATTCGATGATGCGAGTCATCAGCGCTCCACCTCCCGCAAGACCTCGCTCATCCGCGTCGCTGAAACCCGGCGGGTCGCCCAGACAACGGAGAGCACCAGCAGAATGCTGACGAGCCCGATATAGGCCATCAACACGCCCCAGTTGACCGAAATAAGGACGGGCGGCTCGATCTCAGTTGCGGTCTCCCCGAGCTGGAGGAACGGCAACATCGCCCACATCAGGGCGATACCACCGTAGGTGCCGATTACCGCACCAAGACCAAGCACCGCAATCTGTTCAACGGTGAATGTGGCCGCAACACCACGCCGCGGGAATCCAAGTGCTCGCAGCACACCCATCTCTCTTGCCCGACGGGCAACCGCAAGCAGTACGTACCCCGTAACGCCTGCCAAAGCCAGCACGACGGAAACTGCGGCGCCTACGAACAACACAGCGACAAGGCCGACTTGCACAGGACGGCTGGAGAACTCTCCTTCAGCTTCCTTGAGAGTCACGATGTCATCAGCCTCGTCACCGGGAAGGAATTGAGCATTGATCAACCGAACCGCGGCATCGGGATCATCGGTCTTGATCCACAGCTCCTGCGGCACCGCGACACGAGACAGGGCCGTTTGGAAGCTCCAGGCAGGCGTTCCGTTGAGCCATCCGTTGAGAGCATCCAGATCGACGATCATTCGACCTTCCCGGCGCTGGTCGTTCATCGCAGGGATCCGTTCGATGAAGCCGACCACTTCGCCGTCGTAGATGTCGGCACCGATGGAGAAGGGCGACAGCTCGCCAACATCGAGACCTGCGTTGGCAGCTAGCTCCCGATCGATCAGCACATACAGATCGTCGAGGGGGGCCCGCAGCGCTGGCACCGCGGCGTTGAGACTGGTCCGCACCCCGGGACCAACCCAAAGATTGGCCTGGCCTTCTGCGAACAGCGGTGACCGCTCCACTTCGGTCTGAGTCGGTTCTTCGACATCGATCGGAATCTCGCTGTAGAACGCATCAGCGGCACGCGCCGCAGGGACATTTTGTTGAATCGCCAGCCCGTTCGCCGTCTTGAGCTCCCCCAGATCCAGCGCAACTTCACTATCGCCGACAGTTCGATAGTTGCGGATCAGCATCGACTCGCCGTTCAGTACGGTGTTACCCCCGGGATTCGAGCGTTCTACCCACATCGCATGAAGAGTCAACGGCGGCACGGGGTCAGAAAGGTAGGCGTTGCGACCATCGGTTAGATCAACCTCGACGGTCGTCCACTCCGAGTCAAGGAAATCGTTTTCAGCTTGCATCGTCCAAGCACGGCCGTCTCCGTCGAACACCCTCAACATGAGGCGCAAACTGGCGTCGGGGTTGTTGGCATCTAGCTGCACCTGGTCGCGCCAGCTGCGGGGCACAACGACACCATCGATCAGCAGGCTCGTTGCGTCTGCGGGTAGTTCGATACCAAGATCGGGTGCCTTACCATCTGGTCGGAGAACCTCAAATATCTCGCTCGGCTCATCGGCACCAAAATCCGACCGCCAGGTAATCACCGCAGCGAAATCGTCGGGGCGGACTGCCAAGAGCTCGGCACGACGGCTGCTCTGGCGCGGGGCACCATCACTGCGATAAACAGCAGCGCCCTCGTCACCTTCAGGAACTGTCAGGTAGCCCGCTTCGTCACCAATGATCCGAACGTCGGTGCCCGCGACAAATGCGGCTCTGTCTTGAAAAGACTGTTCCAGCGTCCCTGCATAGGTGAGAGCGAAGGCACCAAGACCAGTCGTAAGCCACACCAGCAGCGCCAATCGCCCGTAAGGAACCGGGTTGCGGCCAAGATGCCATCCGGGCAGCGCCAGCGACAGGCCGGGTGCTTTGGTCATCACCCAGCCAATGACCCGCAACAGCAGAGGAAGGAGTCGGAGCAAAACCAGAGCACCAGTGAACAGCAGCAGTACGGGGAAGGCGACCGCCAGGGCATCAAGCCGGACTTCTCCGCCCGATGTGTTGATGAACCCACGCTGCACCAGTTGGAACAAGATGACGATCGAGAGCGCTATTGCAAACAGGTCCAGGTTGTACCGCTGCCAAACGGAGCTGCCCACAGGTCGCGCCGCAAGCGACCGCAACTCGAGGACGGGCCGCCGCGCAAACGGCAGAATCGAAAGACCCATAGATAGGAACGTCACAATCGCGCCGCCGACAACATACGGTGTGATCGAGGCGACCTGAGAGACCTGAAGCGGTTCACCGCCAGTGAGGTCGGCCAGCGGAGGAATCCTCCCGGTAACCCCTACGAGGATGCGGGCCACCGACGGCGCCGTCACAGCTGCCAGCACCGCCACCACGGCGGACTGCGCCATATGGATCCCGGTGGTTTGCCATGTGCTTGCACCCCTGGTCTTCAACAGTGCAATCTCGGGGCCCTCCCGCTCCAATTGCAGTGCTGCGGTGTATATCAGGAAGTACAGAGCACCGCCGACCACCAGAGCCAGAATGGCGAGAATCGGGCCACCGACTGTCACTGAGCGAACATCGAACTCGTCGAGGAGCAGCGGGAGTGAAGAATTGGCGGCGATCAGCCCACCACTGTCCTGGCTGACTCTTGCCCTGAAGTTGTTGAGCGCACCACGGATCAACTCGACGTCTTCAAACTGGAGAGCATCCGGGTCAAAGTCGATGATCCAGCGCTGGATGACGGTCAGGTTGGTGAGCCCCCGAGCCGGACGCAGCCATGGATCGTTTGTGGCGGCGATTCCTATTGGGGCCGTCCATGCATCGAACGTATCCAACGGCAAATAGACCATGCGCATGGGGTCGTCGATTCCCCAGATCTTCTCCCCAGCATCCGCAGGGGCCACGATGGCAGCAACCTCGACAAGCTCGAAGACGCTCGGTAGTCCGGAGAACGGTTTGAGCACGAACTGGTCGCCAATCTCCATCTGTGCAAGAGTCGCAACATTTTGCCCGATGGCCACCGGCAATGGATCGGCGTCATCATCAGGAGCAACCAGCAACGTGGTGGGCCATTCACCGTCGAGTATCTCGAGACGATCTTCCAGAGTCGGACTGGTAAACAACCGGACCTGAAGCGCCTCCGGCGGTGGAGTCGGATACGGTGGATTGGGCACCTCGACCGGTTCTTCGGTCGGATCGAGCTGAGAGTTGGCGAGTTCGATGGCCGCCTTTTCTTGTTTCCATGTCTCGCCCCTGGCAATCCAGTCGATCGATCCACCGGTCGGGATGACAAAGAACTCCCTTGTCTGTACCCGCTCAACAAAGGTTGGATACCACGTGGCAATCTCCGATGCCTGGAGTCCGGCAATGAGATCACGGTTTGCCACCGCCTCACCGCTTGTGTAGCTGGTGGTCTGGACGACGGCCGTGGTATCGACCTCCTCAGCCAGAGCGCTCTGCATGGAGAACCGCAAGTCGACGGCCTTCACCGAGTCTTGATAGAGGGGGACAAGGACAAGAAGGGCGATGACAAGGGTCGAGCCGAGCAGCGACCCGATCAGAATTCCGCGCTTGGCCCACAATCGCCGCGCTACAAGCCCCAGATAGGTGACGAGCTTCAAGTCTTAATGTCCCTTGCCTCCGGACAGATTTTCACTCTAATCACCATCGCTGGCGCGTTGACCTTGCAATGGCCTCATACGCCGTGTAGTTGCAGTTCGGGCGCTCGGATACAGGCGACGTACCCCGACTCCGACCGCACCAGAGGAGGCAGCCGCACCGCACACGCGTCAATTGCATAGGGACATCTGGGTATGAGCGAACATTCCGCAGCAGGAACATCGGTGATCTTGGGCACATCACCAGCGATCGGGCGCAGGCGACGCACGCCAGGACGCGGTATTGCACCCAATAGACCCTCCGTATACGGATGCTGCGGGTTGCCAAACACCTCTGCAACATCGCCGACCTCAACGATCCGGCCTCCGTACATAATCGCCACTCGCGAGGCAAGGGAAGCGACCTGGGCAAGATCGTGGGTGATGAAGATCATCGCCATCTTGCGCTTCTTCTGCATTTGCCTGATGAGGTTGAGAATGGCGGCCGCAACGCCCGCGTCAAGACCGGTCAATGGCTCATCAGCTACCAGCAACCGCGGTCCTTTGACTAGCGCCGCCGCCAACATTGCACGCTGCGCCTGTCCCCGGCTGAGTTCGTTGGGAAAAGCAACGAACTTCGAAGCTTTCGGCAGCCGCACTTCACCGAGTGCGTCAAGCACCCTCTCCTCGATCTCTTCCAGAGTCAGTTGGGTATGTTCATCCAGTGCTTCCCCTGCCTGTTCCCCGATGATCTCGACCGGGTTCCACCCCCCAATAGCGTTCTGGAACAACACACCGACCTCCGTCCCCATGACCCGACGCCAATCGTCGTCTAGCGACTCCTCCATGAAGCGTTCCCTCTTCATGACCTTGCGTCGCCACAGCCGTTTCCGCCGTCGCTCGAGTGCATGGGTAGGCCGGATCTGAGCACCGTCGAACAACACTGTTCCCTTGCTCACTTTTGCCCCGGCGCCAAGCAATCCGAGACTCCCCATCACAGTGAGCGTTTTGCCGCTTCCCGATTCGCCAACAACTGCCAGGACCTCGCCTGGTGCCACCTTGAAACTCACATCGTTCACGGCTTCGACCCACCCAAACGGCAACGCTGGCCCGTAGGGCTCAATCATCACTCCATTTTTGGGCCGGGTCTGTGCTGCTCCGAGGTCGTTGATAGCAACCGTGAGGTTGCGTACTTCAAAGATTGGTTGAGACACCGAGCACCTCCTCGAACGTCGCATCACGGGCAGCCATAAGCCCCCCGGCGAGTACCAAACCTATCCCGATCCACTGCCAAACGTCGGGTACCTCAGCGAGGAAGATCAAAGCGAGTACTACAGCAGACGCCGGCTCGATGTGTAGCAGCACACTGACGACGGCGACTGAGTGTTCTCGAATGGCAGTCCAGATGATCAAGAAGCTAAGCCCGGTCAGAATCACTCCGAGCGTCAGCAGCGGCAGTGGATTGGCGATCGTCTCGGACACTGCACCCGGCAGCCATGGGGACAAGACAACCGCGGCGACCACCAATTCGCCCGTGGTCACCGGCAATGCTCCGATCGTATCAACTGCCGCCTTGGACACCAGCATCAGAATCGCGATGGCAGCGGCTGACACGAGAGCAGCGAGCACTCCTTTCATCGCAAACCCAGCCACCGCATCGTCCCCGTCCTGGCGGAGCACGACTAGGACAACACCGACGAAGGACGTGCCAAGCGCCCAGTAGATCCGTCGCGGAACCACCTCGCCCAGGATGCGTGGCGCCAGCGCGGCCGCCGCGACAGGTCCCAGAAATACCACGGCCAGCGCCACCGCAACCGTTGTGTTCTTGAGCGCCCAGAAGAACGTCGCCCAATGAATCGCAAGCAAAGCTCCAGCGAACACGATCTCGATGCGATGGCTTGAGGGCATCCGCAGTTGGCTGGTCGCCGCCATGAGTATGAGCAAGGTCAGAGCACCCAACCAGACACGTGAGGCCACAAGGCTCTGCCACGGAATGTCTTCGCGCACGATCAACGGGATCGCGCCCAGGCAAATGGCAAGGACAACAAGCGCTACAAGAGACAACAGACGACGGTTCGACATGGAGTCAGCCTATATGTCCGTCGCAGCATTCACCCATCGGAGCACTAGTCAATTGGAGAAATCCTCGAATGGTCCTATTGAAAACGTAGGGACCGGCCGACAGTAAACGTACATAACCTGGGCGGTAGTTCCACTCCACCGGAACACAAAACGGAGGTCCCCTTCCCTCCGACTCCTCCTCAGAGCGGCCGTCCTGGGTATTGCGCTAATGCAGCCCCCTTCCGAGGGGGCTGCATTTATGTTGGACCGATTCTGTGTCCTCTAGCCCCAAATGACGCCAAGCTCACCACTCAACACCATCGCAGCCGATCCCAACACGACCGCTGATGAACCCAACTCGCTAACCGTTACGTCCGGGCACCATCCGGCACTTGCTTCGATGCCGGCCGCCACATGAGCAGGGACCGAAGGCCATCCAGCCAACTGTCCACCAACAACGACCTTGTCGATATCCAGTGCAGCGACGATCGGGCCGAGAGCGACCCCGAGGTGTTCGGCAGCCTCGTCGAAGCGAGGCGTGGTTTCTGCAGCGAGACGATTTCGACCCTCCGTGCTCATATCGAGATAGTCAGGCCCAAGGATCTGAATCATCGAGACCCGCGTACCAAGACACCCCATCCGTCCACAACCACAGCGTTCGTTCCAACCGGGAATGGTCAGGTGGGTGAGGTCTCCACCTTGCTTCGGAGTGCGATTGAGCCGGTCAACGGTGATGATGCCAACGGCGATGCGATCGTCGACCTTCACATAGAGCATGCTGGATGATGGGTCTGATGAAGTCCGGCCAAACTCTGCCACGGCTGCGACTTCAGCATCACCAGTCACATAAGCGGGGAACCCATACACGTCCTCGAGTTGGTCCCGTAGGGGGACATCTGACCATCCAAGCTGCTCGGATAAGATGACGCGACCACTTCTATCAACCACCCCCGGTACGCCGACACCAATACCAAGGGCTGGGGCTGTTGCTCCACCAACAAGCTTGGTGATCACGCGATGTGTCTCTTCGAGCGCCTCACGACCAGTGGGTGCTAGTGCCTTTCCCGCGGCTGATGCAACGATCCGACCTCGTAGATTCAGAAGCGCCGCCTCAATTGGGTGGCGAGATAGATCCACGGCGACGGTAAATCGGCCATCGGGGTCGAGTTCGACAAGTGTCGGCGGTTTTCCACCGGTTGATATACCTTGGCCAGACTCAACAACTAGCCCCTCAGAGAGCAGACCTACCGCAATATCAGAGACTGTCGCACGACCCAGGCCAGTCGATCGAGCAACATCTGCCCTGCTGATTGGACCAACATCGAAGATCTCCTGCAGAACAAGACGACGGTTGTTGCGCCGCGTCTCATCGGGCTGAGTCTTACCGAGCGGGCGCAGACCGGGTGTCTGCGGCATCCGTGCCTCCCTAGAACGACAAATGGCGCCCGGAAGCGGGCGCCATTTGTTCGATTGGTTTCGCTACTTCTTTGCGCCGACGCGCGCACCCGTGTGCGGATCGAAGAAGTGCATCTTCGTTGTGTCGACCGTGAGTGTCATTTCCTCACCGAGCGAAACGGGAACATCCGCACCCACCCGAGCAGTGAATTTCGTGGTGTTTCCGAGCGACGAAGTATCGGCACCAGTGTCGGCGAGAAGCTCTTCGATGTCCGTGGTGATCACCGGTGGCGTCTCCAGTTCGAAGTGAACAAACGTCTCATACCCGAGGATCTCCGCAACTGTGATGGTTGCAGTGATGGTGTGATCCGGAGCAGGACCCGTTACGGAAGATGCTTCGAAGTTGCCGGGCCTGATTCCCATGACGAGTTCTTCGCCGATTCGATCGGCAAGACCGGGGTGACGATCCCGGGCCGCTTGATCTATGAGTAGCCGTTCTTGGCCGAACTTCGCGTAGAGGCCGGTAGCGTCCGACTCGATAGTCGCATTGACCATGTTCATTGCGGGGCTACCGATGAAACCGGCGACAAACATATTCACCGGGTCTGCATACAACTCCGACGGTGGTGCAACCTGCTGCAGATTGTCAGGACGTTGGGCGCTCACCGGCTTGAGGACTGCGACACGGTGGCCCAGGGTCATCGCCTCGATCTGGTCATGAGTCACATATACGGTGGTCGTCTCGAGCCTGGCGTGAAGCTCACTGAGTTCGGTGCGCATCTGCACACGCAGCTTGGCATCGAGGTTGGACAGTGGCTCATCCATGAGGAAGGCCTTCGGTTCACGGACGATGGCACGCCCCATCGCGACACGCTGCCGCTGGCCACCAGACAGAGCTTTTGGCTTGCGGTCGAGGAACTCGGTGATCTCCAGAACTGCAGCCGCTTCCTTGACACGACGATCGATGTCGGATTTGTCCATCTTGCGAAGCTTGAGTCCGAACGCCATGTTGTCGTACACCGTCATGTGTGGGTACAACGCATAGTTCTGGAAGACCATGGCGATGTCGCGGTCCTTGGGCTGAACGTCGTTGACGAGAGTCTCGCCGATGTACATCTCGCCCTCGGAGATCTCTTCGAGACCGGCAATCATACGGAGGATGGTGGACTTACCGCAGCCGGATGGCCCGACCAGTACAAGGAACTCTCCATCCTTGATGTCGAGATCCACGTCACCAACGGCGCGGGTGCCGTCGGGGTAGATCTTTCCGAGACCCGTCATCGAGATACTTGCCATAGCCCTCTCCATATCGGTGGCTTTGATCGGACCCCATACTAAGTCTTTTCGAAAGACATTGCATCTTTGTGTAGAAACGACGCGAGAAAGTGACGTACGGCAGGTTGTCCCCTCACCCCGACTCGATATCGTGCGTTCATGGCCGCAAAATTCTTCGACTGCCATACACACTTATTCCCCGCGGATCGCATGGGTGGGCTAATGCGCTGGATCCATCGGGCCGTTCTCGACTTCAACGTGGCTGTCGACATCACCGCAGACCAGGCCGTGACGGACCTGCGCAACGCAGGAGCGGTGCGATGGGCCAATTTGCTCTTCCCTATCAGCCCTGGCGAAGCGCCGGGCCTACATGCTTGGGGCCAACAGCTGGCAGAGCGAGTACCGGAGATCACTCCGTTTGGTGGTGTCCATGTCGACGACACGGATCCGCTCGCCACCGTTCAAGAAGCTGTCGAGCACTACGGCATGGTAGGTCTGAAGTTCCATCCGATGGTGCAACGGTTCAACCCGTGGGACCCTCGACTTGCTCAGGTTCTGGAGTACCTCAACGACGGCGGACTCCCGATCTACGTCCATACCGGATACGACGAGTGGTATCACCACAAGTACGACAGAGCAGGCATGGAGTCAATGCTTGCTTCATATCCCCGGCTACCGGTCGTTTTGGCTCATGTGGGATTCCCCGATCTGGAGTGGGGTTTCTCGCTCGCCGACCGCTTCCCTCAGGTCTGGCTCGATCTCACCAACGTGCCCGGTTCGTTTGCCTGGATGGACAGCCCCCCGGAGCTCCTCGCTGTGTTCCACGACGGTTTGACACGCCATCGCGATCGCTCGCTAATGGGAACGGACTACCCGGCGGGTATGGGCACCCTCGAAGAGATCCTGCACCAGTTCGAGTCCGTCGGCATTGACGAGGGTCTACTCGAACACGTCATGCTCAAAAGCACAAGGAACTACTTCGACCGGTACGGACGCCCTCGGGCTTAGGACTCGATCGGGTGGGGGCGGGGTGGAACGTGGCAACCGCTACGGAGGTGATTGACGGAACCATCCATCCTCGAAGACAACTAGTGCTCAAGCAGAGCCGCCAGAGTCTCGAGCTCCTCGCCGAGGCCACGACCGTGCTCGATAGCGGACACGCCGTCGTCGGGGATGCCGAGATGGCGCACTTCGACCAGGGTCCCATCGCCATCGGTCGAGAACGTAACCACCATGGTCTCGTCAATCACAACATCACCCTGCTGGTTGTAGCCAACCGGGGCATCCCAATGCAACATGTAGACCAGCTTCTGTTCAGGGATGATCTCTACGTAGATCCCGAGACGACCTACCCGATCAGCGTGCCATCCATGCTCAGTTGCCTTGCTGTCGGTGTAGACGCTGTATCTGCCGCCCACCCGGACATCCGACATGGCTACACAGTTCTCTGTGTAGCTGCCCCACATCCAGCGTGCCATATCGGCTGGCTCGGTAAACGCTCGCCACATACGGGAAACCGGGGCATCAAACCTCCGCCTTGCCAGCACCCGGGTCCCATCGGGGTTACTAATCAGCATCTCTGCCTCCGCTCTCGGTAGCGACAAAGCTAGCGGATCGGGCGGCGCCGGCGAGGCCTTGAACCTACACAGTCTTGGTGCTGACGTCACTCCTTGGGTCTCATCGGCGAAGATGAACCCGGCGACAAGGTCCCTAGCTATATCGAGTCACGTGGCATCACATTTATCACAGGTATCGATCCGGCTGGGTCGACATACCTGCGCTACATGTCAGCGACGATGGCGGAAGTATCCAAGGTCATGCTCCGGGTTGCCGTCGTCGAGATGTGCGATAGAACAGATAGCCACCGGCCACGGCGACGGGCACGCCAAGGGCGACGGCGACCGGGCTCTCGCCGACCACAAGCGCAAAGCCCAGATACAAAACCTCAGCAAGGAGCACCGCACCAAGCACACTGAACAGAACCGACACCCATCCCGATGTGTCACGTGCAATCATCCATTGTGCAGGCAGAAGCGCGGGGGCAACCACCACCTGACCACCAAACGAAAACAGGATTAGAACGCTGAAACCACCGACGACCAGAAGACCAACCTGGACGACAAAGGCACCCCACCCCCCAAGGGTTGCTGTGTTGCTGTGAGCCATACTCTCAGCCTACGCGACACCACCGACAAAGTCCGGCGTGGCCAACCTAGGAGTTAGTCGTCTAGATTCCCTCCATGGCTGAGTTTCATCTTGCGCAGATCAACATCGCACGTCTGCGCGCCCCGATCGGTGATCCGATGGTCGCCGAATTCGTCGCAGGACTTGATCCAATCAATGCTCTCGCTGACGGGAGTCCGGGATTTGTGTGGCGGCTGCAGACAGAAGAAGGCGATGCCACCAGTATCCAGGCCTACGAAGACGAGCTGGTCATCGTCAACATGTCGGTGTGGGAAACCGCCGACGACCTGTTCAACTACATATACCGCTCCGGGCACGTCGATTTTCTCCGCAACCGCCGGGAATGGTTCGAGCGGTTCGGCGAGCCTCACCTTTGTCTGTGGTGGGTGCCAGCGGGAGAGCTCCCGACAGTCCACGACGGCGTCGATCGGCTCAAGCTGCTGCTGACCGAGGGGCCTTCACCACAAGCATTCAACTTCCGTTCCCACTTCGAGCCCGATCCAACGTCAGCACCTTCATGAGGGTCACCGTTTGTGAGTTGAGCAACGACCGCAGCACTCTCGAAGGCCAGTGGGCAGACCTCATCTCTCATTGTCGTCAGGAACGGTCGGAGCTGGTGCTACTTCCGGAAATGCCGTTTTCTCCGTGGCTTGCTGCCACCGACGCTGTTGACCAGTCAGCATGGATGTCTGCTGTGATCGAACACGAAAGCTGGAGAAAGGCGTTTGTTGATCTCGTGCCGAGAACTGTTCTTTGCACTGACCCGGTTGTGGACGACGGCACGAACTACAACGAGGCCTACGTGTGGTCGGCCGTCGGTGGTTACCGGGCGGCGCATCGCAAGTACTACCTGCCGGACGAGCCCGGGTTCTGGGAGGCCCGTTGGTACCAGCGTGGCTCTAAGGAATTCGGTGTGATCGACGCTGGAGTCGCTCGGATCGGTTTCTTGCTATGCACAGAGATGTGGTTCACCGAACATGCGCGCTCGTACGCACGCCAGGGGGTTGAGATCCTGGCCGTTCCGCGGGCGACCGGTCTTGAGTCGGCGGATAAGTGGGTGGCCGGGGGAAGAGCGGCGGCTGTGATGTCAGGAGCGTTCTGTTTGTCATCGAATCGAGGCGGCGCCGACGCATCTGGATTTGTGTGGGGCGGTCACGGATGGATCATCGAACCCCAAGAAGGCGAAGTACTTGGAGCGACCTCTGCCGAAGAGCCGTTCCTCACAATCGACATCGACCTCGACGTTGCCAAACACGCCAAGACCTCGTATCCACGGTATGTGATCGAATAACCGCATCGGGCGATCCTTGGTACTGTATGGGAATCAGTTCAGAGTCGGACCGGTCTGGAGGGTCGGATGTCCGCTAAGCACCTCGTTCCACTGGTAGTCGCCCTCACCCTGATCCTGGCCGCATGTGCTGCCGGGTCGAATCCCGAAGTAGGTGTAGGTGCCGCAGACGGAGACATCGCCGGGTTCTGGCTTGGTCTGTGGCACGGGCTAATCGCACCGATCACGTTTCTGATCTCACTGTTCAAGGACAGCGTCAATGTCTACGAGGTTCACAACAGCGGGAATTGGTACGACTTTGGTTTCATGTTTGGTGCGGCGATCGCCCTGGGCGGCTCATCGCGCGGATCAAAGCGACGCTAGCCCAGGCCTTCACACAGGCCGGCTAGATGATCGGCGTGTCACGGCCCATGTCGGAGAACAGCGTGAACTCGGGCAGGAAGGTCAGGTCGACTCGACCTACTGAACCCTGTCTGTGCTTGGCAATCGCAACCTCGGCAATACCCTTGGTTTCAATCGCCTCGGGGTGGTAGTACTCGTGGCGGTAGATGAACAAGACGATATCCGCGTCCTGTTCGATAGCGCCGGATTCGCGTAGGTCGCCAAGACGAGGACGCTTGTCCTCACGTTGTTCGAGTGAGCGGTTGAGCTGAGAAACACCGATGACCGGTACCTCGAGTTCACGGGCAAGGCTCTTCAAGCTACGGCTGATGATGGCGATCTCTTGCTGCCGGTTCTCGCCACCGCTGCCGTGCATTAGCTGGAGATAGTCAACGACAACAAGACCGAGACCGCTACGTCGCTTCAAGCGACGACACTTGGCCCGAATTTCGGTAACAGTCAGACCGGCAGAGTCATCAACGTAGATGGGCTTCTTATAGAGAACGTTTGCGGCGTTCGAAAGCTTGGAAAAGTCGCCTTCGGTCAAGCGTCCGGTACGCAGTCGTTGCGAATCGATCCGGCCCTGCGCACAAAGCATTCTCGAGACAATCTCCTCCCGGCTCATCTCAAGGGTGAAGATGGCAACCGGGTCTCCGTGCACCGCAATGTGTTGGGCCATACCCAATGCCAACGTTGACTTACCCATACCGGGACGCGCCGCAATGATGATGAGATTGCTGGGATGCAAGCCCGCCAGCTTGCGGTCGAGATCACGGAGGCCTGTCGAAAGGCCGATGATCTCTGCCCCGCTTCTGTGCAGTTCCTCCGCACGCTCGATGGCCGGGCCCAAGAGCGGGTCGATAAGCGCCAGGCCCTCGCCCACCCTCTTTTCGGACACCGCATAAACCGACTGTTCAGCCCTATCCAAGACTTCGCTGATCGGTTGATCGACCTCAGTAGCGAACTTCCCGATATCGCCGCCGACACGCATGAGCCGGCGACGCAGCGCATGTTCTTCGACGATCGCGGCATAGTGCTCGATGTTGGACGTTGCGGGAACCGCATCGATCAGCTGGGTCAGATACCCGAGCCCTCCGATTCGTTCCAACATGTCGGCTCGCCGCAGCTCCTCGGCAACCGTGACCGCATCTACCGGCTCGTTCTTGTTGAAAAGGGTAAGGACCCCATCAAATATCGCCTGATGTGCAGGGCGGTAGAAGTCATCCGGATGTAGCTTCTCAAGCGCAACGTTTGCGGCGTCGCTGTCCAACAAAACAGCGCCGAGAACCGACTCCTCGGCCTCGACGCTGCTGGGTGGAACGCGCAGGGACCCTGACCTGGGGTCATCGAATCCCAATGCCATTTGTTGCGCCCTTCCTTGGCCTAAGCCGGGATCACATCAAGCGTGACGCTGAACTCCACGTCAACATGCGGTTTCACCGTTACATCGTGCATACCAATCTCGCGGATCGGCACTGGAATCTGGATGATGGCGCTCGGGACATCAACACCGCTGAACTTCTTGACAGCCTCAGCAATGTCGTGCGTACCGACCGAACCGAATAGCTTGCCTTCATCACCGGCCCGAGCCGCAATCACAACCTTTGACCCGACCAGCTTTCTAGCGAGTTCTTCAGCCGCACCCTTGACCTTGGCTTCCGACTCGATCCGCTGCTGACGAAGCTTGTCCGCCTGCTTGATCGCACCGGAGGTGGCTTTCATGGCCATCCTCTTGGGTAGCAAGTAATTGCGTGCATACCCGTTGGACACATTAACGATGTCTCCCTTGCCGCCGAGATCGGCGACGTCTGTGAGCATTATGACGTTCATTAGCTCCTCTGCGAGATGTAGGGCAGCAGCGCCATTTCGCGGGCGTTCTTGATGGCGATCGCCAGTGCACGCTGATGCTTGGGACAGAGACCGGTCACCCTGCGGGCGCGGATCTTGCCACGGTCGGACATGAACTTGCGGAGCACCGCAACTTCTTTGTAATCGACGAACTCGGCCTTGTCTTTGCAGAACTGACAGACCTTGGGCCGGCGACGAGCGTCTGCCGCTGATGGGCGACGGCGCTTCTTTTTTACATTTGGGGGCATATGTTTCTCCTGAGGAAGTGTTTAGAAGGGTGCTTCGTCCGGGCCGTAGTCATCACGAGCAACCGGAGCGGGGGGGACAGAGTCACCACCACCGGACGACTGGCCACCGGCCCAGTCACCACCACCGGTGCGCGGGGTCCGTGTAACCGATGCGGTTGCCCACCGGACCGACGGACCGATGTCATCGATGCGAAGCTCAATGACGGAACGCTTGTCGCCCTCCTGGGTTTCCCAGGACCGCTGTTCGAGGCTGCCGGTAATGATCACGCGCATTCCCTTTTGCAGGGACTCCGCGGCATTCTCGGCCATGTCGCGCCAGCAAGTGCCACGGAAGAAACTGGTTTCTTCTTGCCACTCATTGTTGGCTTGATAGCGACGGTTGACGGCGAGGCTGATCTTCGCCATCGCCACACCAGAGGGAGTAAAACGAAGTTCCGGGTCTTCGACGAGGTTGCCGACGACTGTCACACTGTTGTCTCTCATTACGTATCTCTCTTCTCTCTGCCCACTTATGCAGTGTGCAGCACGAGGGTGACAAGTTCTCTACTTCTTGCCGCCGGCCTTTGTGATCTTGTGCCGGATGACAGCGTCATGCAGGCCGAGCGCACGGTCGAGTGTTTCGACCATCTCGGCACCCGACTCGAATTGGAGCACTGAGTAGAAACCCTCGTGAAGATGGTTGATCTCATAGGCAAAGCGACGCTTTCCCCAAAAATCAGAATCGGTAACGGTACCTGCCGTCCCGATCACGCCTTCGACCTCACCAACGAGGGTACGTACGTCAGGCTCAGTCAGTTCGGGTCGATGAATCATCATCAATTCATAAGAACGCAATATCTCACCACCTCCTATGGACAATCGCGGTGCGAAAGGCCCCCGGACTCTCCGGGAGCAGGGGTTAGGGGGCTGCTGAATACTCACCGTGAAGGCTCGAACCATCCGACGGCAGCTTGTGACTACCACAAAAGGGGAACGAGCCGGAACCGGTGTTGTTCAACAGACTCCTTATGCGAGGGGCGAGTGTACCTGGACCCGAACCGTTTAGCCATACGAACTGTCGCAGCCGACGATTGCTGCCCACAGGGCAGACGATTGCTGCAGGCGGGGCAAACCCCATCCGGAAAACCAAGGAGGGCCCCCCGGCACAGCGATAACCGTACCGGAGAGCCTGGAGGACCTCGGGAGACTGCGTGGGTGCGCTCATCCCCTCATGGGCGCCAGCCTCTATAGAACAAGAGTCCCGTCATTGCCGCTGGATACATGCTTCTTCAGCTCAGCTAGGTGTTACCAGCCGGAGCGCCTCCTCTGTGGCCCCTGCACCGACACGAGCCACCCGATAAGCCTGGGCGTCACCGTCAACCGAGATGGCGGCATGGAAGTCGGTGCCCACAAAGTGAACACCCGTGCCGTCCTCACACGCATACCCAGAAGGCAACTCGCCACTGGCCACCATGCTCATGTAGTTGGGACGTCGCTCGGGTTCGGATGAGTAGTGCGGGCAATAACTCCCCTGCAGGAACCCAAGCCCGTCATTGAGAGGGTCGGCTTTTCCTAACAAGTACGAGTCGGTCGTACTGGCATCGAACCAACAGTTAGCGCCGGCGCTGAGACCGCTGAGGACAACACCGGAGTACCAGGCTTCTTCCAGCGCTTTGTCGACACCATGCAGCCTCCACACCGCGAGCAGATTGGCTGTGCTGCCTCCACCGACATAGACCATGTGCATCCCGGTGAGAAAAGAGCGGATGTCTGCGACTTCACGAGAGAAAAGGTTCAGGACGTGAGGCTCACATCCGTAGCTGCCATAGGCCTTGTAGAACTCGAGGGTGTAGCCGGCGTCGTCACCGCTTGCAGTGGGGATAAAGCACACCTTGGGGCGGTCCGCCTCCACCAGCGACAGCGCGTACCTGTCGAGCATTGGGTTTCCGGAGCCAAAGCCGCCACCGCCCATCGCCACAATATGCCGATCCGTCATCGGGATCCCTCCTCGGTCACGCGGGGAGCATCCGAGGCGGAGAAGGCGGCACCGTGGCCGGGCACGATCACCGTGGCGAGATCGAGCACTCGATCCCGATTCGGCTGTAACAACTCGGGCCGGGTAGCTCGCGGGTCGTCAGGAAACGCACCGTTCCACCACAGATGCGTGAATGCAAAGACACCATCGTCGGTGGTCACCAGCGTTGTGATGTCCTGCAGTGTGTGTCCTGGTGTTTCGAGCAACGTCACATCCGGGCTCACGGCAAGACCCTCCGCGGGCCGAGAGATCCACAGATCGTTCTCATAGGTCGCCCAGTGGTCATGCACCTTTATGTTGGGGAACAGCGCGATGTTCATCGTGTGGTCGGGATGGTGATGCGACAAGATCACATCGGTGACATCGGTTGCGGCCAGACCAAGCGCAGCAAGCGGCTCGAGTATGGCTGTTCGGTCCGGCACCATGCCGGGGTCGATGATCGCAACAACGTCACCGTCGCGAACCAGGCTTACCGTGCCTGCCACTCGATCACCGACATAGCCCTCAAACAGAATGTCAACAGTCGCCAACGTCGTCTCCTTTAGCAGCGTGCTGAACAATGCCAGTTCCGACTCGTCGGCCACCGCAGGAGGAGGTCGAGGTCGCAAGAGACGAGCCTATACGGCATCTGTCCAGGACGCTCCTCTATGGCTGATCTCCGAGAACCAGTATCTGCGGGTTCGGGTGCATATCGCCTGCCCGCATCTCGAGCGCATACCGATAGCTACCACTCGAACGATAGGTCGGACAAGCTGGGGTTGTACACGGTTCCATGACGAAGCCATCTACAAACCGACCGTCCGCATCAAAGAACGCAATGTCGAGCGGGATCAGCGTGTTCTTCATCCAGAAGCCACCCGACGAATCCTGGTCGAAGACAAAGACCATGCCACTGAGGGAGCCCAGATCGGTGATGTTCATAAGGCCCTGCTGCCGATGCTCGGTCGTTGCCGCCACAGCTACGAAGAGCTCCTCGTCGTCAAGCCACCCTCTGCTGAACCCAAAAGCCTCCAACACTTCGGGGACGATCTGCACGCCGACGTAGGTCATCCCGTCCCCAGGTCCATCAGGAGGAATCGTGGTCGACTCCTGCGGCACCGACTCATCGATGGTCGCCTGCGTCGTTGCGGTGGTCTCCGCACCGAGATCTGCAGCGATTTCCGCTGAGACCGGACGGGTCGTATCAGCACCCGTAGCATCACCACACGCCACCGCCAGAGTCGCGGTGGCGATTGCCAGCAGAAAAAGACGTTTCATCGGCCGCAGTATGTCACGATCGACTTTCTATCCGACAGTTCACAGACCTGTGCTGTGAACCCGGGGTGGGCCTGTCGTTGCCCGGACCACGAGGTTGGGCGGCACGACCAGGTGGCGGGCGCTCTCACGGTTCTCATCGAGCCGCTCCAGGATTAAGTGGACCGCATCACGGCCGAGATCGACGCGCGGCTGGCCAATCGTCGTAAGCCCGATTCGAGGCAACGCGGCGAGCGCCAGATTGTCGTAGCCCACAAGCGAGATATCTCCAGGAATGCTCAACCCGGCAGAATCAATTGTCTCCATTGCACCAAGAGCGGCAAAATCGTTCGGTGCAAGAACAGCGGTCGGAAGATCGCCGCTCTCTAGGATCGTGGTCATTGCTTTGGCGCCACCGCTTTCGGTGAACGCACCCTTGACCAATCGGATGTGCTTGCCGAACCCATGGCGACGCATCGCCTTCTCGTAACCGATGCGGCGACGCGGAGAGCCTGCGGCGCTACCGGCATGTATATGGGTGATTTTGCTGTGCCCCTGGGAGACGAGATAGTCCACAGCCGCCTCGGCTCCCGCAGAGTCGTCCACGCCAACCGAGTCAACAACCTTCGACCTGGTGTGCCGACCAAGCAATGTGACGGGAAGCGACGCCGCCACTTTCTCGATATCGACTACTTTCATCATCGAGCCAAGCATGATCAATCCGTCGACCCGAAGCTCCAGCATGGTCTCGATCGCACCCCGCTCGCGGTTCGGGTCAAGAAACCCCGATGACAACATCGCCCGGTAGCCGCGCTGAAATGCCGCATCTTCGATTCCGTCTGCGACGTCGGCAAAGAACGGGTTGTGGAGATCCGACAGGATTACTCCAATGACGTTCGTCCGACGTTGGACCAGGCTTCTGGCGACGGCGTTGGGTCGATAGCCAAGCTCTTGGGCGGCGTCGAGGACCGCTTTGCGGCTGGCATCGCTGACCCGATCGGGCTCACGCATCACCAGCGAGACCAACGATTTGGAAACACCGGCACGGTCGGCCACGTCGAGGATTGTCGGCTGCTTCAAAAACTTCTCCCACTCTCGGTACAGCATAGCAATAGTCAATTGGAACGTTCCATATGGCTAGGTAGGCTGGAGATCGGAGGGAGAACAACCATGAGCGACTCAGACACGCCGGTACGGTTTGGCATCCTCGGTACGGGACTCATCGCTCAGAACCATGTCATCCCTGCCCTCCAAGGCGCCGAGAACTGCTCGGTCGTAGCGATCGCATCACGGTCCGAACAGAAGGCAGCCGAAGTTGCGGCTGCCTTCTCAATCCCGAAACACTACGGGTCATACGAAGAACTCCTGGCCGACACCGACGTGGACGCCGTCTACCTACCTCTTCCCAACGACCTTCACGTGCTCTGGACGATGCGGGCAGCAGACGCCGGAAAACACGTGCTGTGCGAAAAGCCCATCGCTCTGACCAGCGCGGCGGCAGAGAGGCTTGCAGCCCACTGCGCAGACCGAAATGTTCTCGCCATGGAAGCGTTCATGTACAGGTTCCACCCCGCATGGGCGAAGGTGCGCGAGCTCATCGCCGACGATGCGATCGGTCGACTCACCGACGTTGGTATCTGGTTCTCTTTCCGCTCGACGCGAGCCGGCGACTATCGGCTCGATTTCGAGGCAGGGGGCGGTGCCCTCTACGACGTTGGGTGCTACGCAGTGAATGTCAGCCGAATGCTGCTCGGGGACAACCCGGACCGTGTTTTCGGGACCGCCCGTCGTGATCCCCGGTCTGGTGTCGACATGACGTTCAGCGGGATCCTCGACTATGGGGATGCCTTTGCCACCTTCACATGTTCGATGGAGCAGGAACCACGGCACAGCATCATCATCCACGGGACCGGCGGATGGATCTCGGTCGCCGATCCGTTCAACTGCCCTCCCGATATCGCAACCACCATCACTATCGGCAGCGGTGGCGACCACCACCCGACCGCTTCGAGCGTCGAGAGCTTGACCGTCCCGGCAGCAAACCAGTACGGACTGCAGGCCACTGCGTTCGCACATGCAATCCGCGGCGGCGGACCTGCTCCGCTTCCCCTCTCCGACTCCATTGCCAACATACGGCTTATCGAAAGACTGTTCGCCGCCGCAGGCATCCAGCCACCTGGCTAAGTAGTGAAGCCTGACGACCGGGCGACTTTGAGTCAACGCTATCGATACCGGTGCAATGGACCGCCACAACATCGACCGGCGCTGTGGGAAAGGCTCGAGTGTTGGCGATCGTGGAATAGGAGTCTGCTACCTGGCCAGGTAGTCGGCCCGTAACGAACGGCGCATCACCTTTGCCGACGCGGTGCGGGGTAGGACATCCACAACGACGAGATCGGCGATCTTGAAGAGCGGATTCAGTTGGGTGCGTATCCGCTGCTGCATCATGCGTTTCAGCTCGGTCGCATCGACGTCACCGTCGACAACTGCATACATGACCAGCTTGCTTGGCCCGCCTCCGACCGGTTCGACTGCGATCGCGGCCGCTTCACGCAAACCTGCGATGCCGAGCACTATGCGCTCGATCTCGGCTGAGCCAACCTTGATCGCCCCGAGGTTCATTGCATCGTCGACCCTCCCCTGGGTTCGGTAGTAGCCGTTGTCGAGTTGCTCGATGTGGTCACCGTGACGGCGGATAACTACACCAATATCGGGGGTGCCGGCGTAGTACACGTCGTGGTGATCACGGTTCAGTAGCTCTACAGATAGGCCAACGCACGGCGGTTCAATGAACAATTCGCCGTCGCGGGCCGGTCGACCGTCCTCGTCGATGATGTGAACACCACCGCCGAGGGTCGGAGTCGTGAACGTTCCTGGTATATAGGGGTGCAACACCGTGCATGTCATGTATCCGCCGGAGATCTCGGTCCCACCGATGTAGTCGATGACAGGCTTGTTGCCTGCAAGATCCATGAGATAGGCCATATCGTCGGGATTGGCAGCTTCACCGGTCGAACTGAACAGCCGGATCTTGGACCAGTCGCACTCCTCCGCGATCCCGGATGATCGCCATGCGGCTACGAGCGAGGGGACGAGGCCAAGCACTGTTACCCCGGCGGCCTCCACGAAACCTGCGAAGCCGGCGCCGGTCGGGACTTCATCGGATAGTGCCATCGTCGCCCGGTTGATGAGGCTTGCGTAGATGAGCCATGGACCCATCATCCATCCCAAGTTGGTCGGCCAGGCCACGACATCGGACGGATGAATATCCTGGTGATAGTGGGCGTCCGATGCGGCCTTCACGGGAGAAAGCTGGGTCCACGGAATAGCCTTCGGATCCCCGGTTGTCCCTGACGAGAACAGGATGTTCATGTGATCGCCTGGATCGCGTAAGACTCCATCCAATTCCACGTTGTCGCTCAGGAAGTCCGACCAGGCGAGGTCACCAGGTCGCAGCTCTGCAGCACCGCTCGTTCCCACCACGATGGCACGGTCGGCGCCTGCGGCAATGACCTTGCTAAGCATCGGCAGTGCCTTGGCCCCGCGTCGAATCACGTCCTGTGTCACCACAAGGCGGGCCCCTGCGATGCGGAGACGCGTTGCGATCTCGTCCGGTGCAAAGCTGTCCGCAATCGACACAACGACTGCACCTGCCAGGACGATACCGAGATAGGCGAGAACCGCTTCACGATTCATCGGCATAGCAATGGCGACCCGATCGCCTACGCCGATACCAAGCTCGCCCAGTCCGTTGGCGACGCGGTTGGCCTCGCTACGCAACTCGCGGTACGACATCTCGTGAATCACCCCTGCGATTTGGTAGCGAATCGCGATCGCTTCGGGAGGAGCCATAAAGCATGACTCGGCGATGTTGAGCCGAGCTCCCGGAAACCAAACCGGGTGCTCCGGTGTGCCATCGAGGACCGTCGTCGCTTCTACAGCCAGGCGGATACCGAGACGTTGCACAGTGTGCCCCCAGAACCCGGCTCGATCGCGGCGTGACCATTCATAGAACTCGTCGTAGTCGGCAAGGCCCCGATCGCTGATTGCGCCGGTGAGGTTGGCGGCCGAGATGACCGCGGCGGACGGAATCCACTTTGGCGGGGCCATGTCTCTCCTCCCGGCAACGACTGTCAGTATGTAGCGAACCAGCGCTCGTCGATCGTTGGTAGATCGTAGCGATCTCTCCAGTCGGATCCGTTGGCGATGGCCAGCGCTGACAATTCGGCGAGACGGGGACGAACCACCTCGTCCATCATCTTTGGCCGGTCGACAGCTGCGGCACGCACGTAGTCACCCCACAGTGCCCGACCTACCAAGAAGCCGGACGCACCGGTATCGCAAGCGATGCTCACCTGTTCCCTGAACAGCTCATAGGGATCGCCACCGGACAGCAATGCCCACGGGACGGGGGTTGTCTCGTTGAGTTCGATGCAGGCCTCGACCCACTCGGATCGGTCCGTCTCGAACCGCGTATCAACCGGGAACTGCACCTTGAGAATGTCGGGACCCAATGCCCCCAAGCGGCGAACCGTCTCGATCACGATTTCGCGGCGCCTGGCGGCGAACTCGGCTGAGTCCGTGCTCAACCCCGGCTCGATTGCATAGGCCAGTGGCTCGAGAAATAGCGGGATGTCGTGTCGAGCGCAATCAGCCACCACCGCCTCGATAACGCGGTCCTGAGCTTCACTCACGGCTCCGGCGTCCGGACGGTAAAGGACCAGCAGCTTGATTCCACTCGCCCCAAGCCGTTTCGCCTTCTCGACGCCCCAATCCTCGAGCAGCGAGGTCTGCCGGGCAGTGGGGTCTCCGAGGTAGCCCTGTGCCTCGATCGCAGCAAGGAAACCAACGCTTCCTGGCAGAGCTCGGGACGTGATGGCTTGGGCGGCGCTGTACTCCGGTTCGACCATGACGGCGGTCGCCGCCCCACTCAACTCAGCGAGCAAGCCCAGCTTCACGTCGGTAAGTGTCTGTGCCGAAATGTCCTGCGGGTTGTCAGGGTCGAGGAGAACCCGCATCGAATCGCGGTGGTCGATGGCAAGGACGTTGAAGATCCCTTCCGGCGATGACGTTGCAGCAAGACCACGAATCTTGCCGGGAGAAAGTGTCGGAAGACTCATGACAGACCACGCTCCCCCCTACGCCCGGCGCTTTGCGCTGGCGGTACTTTCCCCCGAGAGGGGGGACTGACAGTCGGCAGCACCATGGCATCCTCATCCCAGTTCCCGTCGATCCATCGGTACTCCGGTTGGAAGAACGGCGGTATCGCTCGTTCCTCGTTCTGCGGAGTCCCCGCCAGATAGTTGAGGAAGTACATGTGCGAGCCAGGCGCAGCTGCACTGCTGTGAAACCCCTGAGTGACCATGACGACGTCGCGGTCTTGCACCGAGAAGATCTCTTCGAAATCTGAATCGACCCGGTAGTTGCGATGGATCCCCCACCCATCGGGTGGGTCGAACCGGAAGTAGTAGGTCTCCTCCAGGTACGGAGAGCCTTCATACCCGTCGTGACAATGAGGCGGCCATCCCGACCATCCCCCGCGCGGAACGTAGACCTCGTAGAGAATGAGCCGCTCCGCCGGCAAGGGATGAGCCAAAATGTGGTTGACCTGACGGGTGGCCCCGCCTCCCCCTCGAACCTCTGTCTTCATCTCGTTTGGTTGGATGAGACGCACCGGATACCTGCCAACAGCGGGTGCCCCGCCGACGGCGAACTCAGATCGTACGGACGCGGTGATTTCCACGGTCTTTCCCGGCGGAACGTACAGCACGGGGGCCATGTCAGTGAACACGCTCGATCGATGCAGCCGATACCGCTCCGCGCCGACCGCAGCGGTGAACTCGCCCTCGAGAGGCACGACGGCCGCCTCGCGGTCGTCGGTGCTTGTTGACCATGTCTGGCCGGCGTCGAGCACAACGACCGCAAAGTCGAGGACCTCCCAGCCGGCGGTCTCAGGGGTGACCCGTAAGGCCTCTCCCGGCCCGGCTGCCGAAACGAGCCTGTGAACTGTCATCGCTAGAACCCTCCCTCGGCTGTGGCGAACGCGACGACTTCGTCGTGAGTTGGAAAGGCCACAGCGCATCCGTGACGGGTCACGACGATGGCGCCGCAAGCATTGCCGAAGCGGCAGGCTTGGTACCAGTCATGCCCTTGCAGTCGGCTCCAAATGAGACCCGAGGCGAACGAGTCGCCGGCACCAACCGTATTTATCGCTTCCACGGGAAATCCCGGCACGTCGACTCGATCGCCGCCCGTCAGCACCGTGACCCCCGCGGCACCGCGCTTGAGAATGACCGTCCCCACCACTCCAGTATCGAGCACGACTGAAATCAGGCTCTCGAGCACTTCGCGATCTATACCAACCAACTGCGATCCGGTTGCTACCGGACCAGGGTCGGGAGCCAGCAGGGCAAAGAATTCCTCCTCGGTACCAATCAGGACGTCAACCCAGGGCAACACCGGCCGAAGCGTCAACCCGAAGGCCTGAGGATGGGACCAGTCGGTCGGCCGGAGATCGAGGTCCATGAACGTCGTTACTCCTTGGTGCCCTGCCGACTCGGCAACCAGGCGGGCTGCGTCGGCGCAAGTACCCCTGCTGAACGCGTTGCCCGAGATCAGCACCGACCTCGTCTCGTCCAGGGGTAACCCGGCGGCATCATCAACCGTCAGGTAGATGTCGGCAGGATCGTCCCTATAGAAGGTAAGCGGAAAGCGATCCGGTGGCTGCACGCCAGCTAAGGCCAGGGAGGTGCGTTTCCCAGGCTTGCGGGCAACGAAATCGGTAGCCACACCGGCGTCGCCGAGGTAGCGGAGGACGAAGTCACCCACCGTATCGTCGCCAACCGCAGTGAAGGCAATCGTCGACAAGCCCAATCGGCTGGTAGCCATTGCAACATTGGATGGGCTCCCGCCGACGGCCGCATCGAATCCCGTGATGTCCTTGAACGCGGCGCCGATGTCCTGGGCGAAGAGGTCCATGTTGACCCGGCCAACGGTGATGAGATCATAGGTCATGGTGTCTCCTCACGACGGGGCACGGGCGCATCACCGGCCCCAACGACGGATTGGTCGTAGTCGACGACCGAGCCTGTCATCACTCCAGCCTCATCGGAAGCCAGGAAGGCGATGGCCGCGGCTACCTCGTCGACCTTGATCAACCTGCCGGAGGGCATTCCCGCCTCTGCGGCTTCGAGCCAATCCTGACCGCCGGTATGGAACGTGCGTTGAATGGTGTCCTCGCCCGGCGTGTCCATCCACCCGGGGTTGATGCAGTTGACCCGAATGCCGTCCCACGCCACCGAGTATGCGACATTCTTCGTCATGGCGGCGAGAGCGGCCTTGGAGGCGGAGTACGGCATGAGGATCGGTGCGCCGCCGTGGGAAGCAACCGACCCAACATTGACGATCGTGCCGCCGTTTCCCTCCCGACGCATAATGGCGATGGCACTCTGCATCAGCAGGAACGGGGCCCGCAGGTTGACGTTCATCATCGTGTCCCACAGCTCAACCGACGTGTCGACGATCGAGCCGCGCAGGGTTAGAGCGGCGGCGTTCACGAGCACATCGATGCGTCCGAATTCAGCATCGGCGGCGGAGACGAGAGATTTACAGCTGTCGGCGTCACCAAGCTCGACAGGGATGAATCGGGCCGCGGTCCCTGCTTTGACGAGATCGTTGGCTACGGCCTCGCCGCGTGCCTGGTTACGGCCGCACACGACGATCCCCTCGGCCCCCTCGGCGGCCAGACGGTGGGCAACGGCTTCTCCGACCCCCTGTGTGCTCCCGGTGATCAGAGCAATCTTGCCTTTGAACCGGTCCATGGTCCTCCAAAGTGGCTGCACAACGCAGTATATCTACACCGTTGTTGGAACGTTCCAACACCCCTGGGCCGGAACCGTGTCACCCGTTCTTGCTGACGTCCTTCGCAGTTTCGTGGCCAAATCAGCAAGGACGGCCCACTAGCTGCTGAACGCGACTCGGAAGCGGTCGAGGGCGACCAGAGTGTCACCGGAGGCCCAGGCCTCCATGGCAACCACACCGCGGTAGCCCGTCTCGTGCAGCGCGGCGGCGACGGCCGGGTAGTTGATTTCACCGGTGCCGGGTTCACAACGGCCGGGGACATCGGCTACCTGGACCTCACCGATCAAGTCAACACAGCTGCGCACCAGTTCGATGAGGTTCCCCTCTCCGATCTGAGCGTGATAGAGATCGAGGTTGAGCCGAAGCGCAGGCGAGTCGACCGCAGCCACCAGTGCGATAGTGTCCTTCGCCGTGGCGAACGGCACCCCCGGATGATCGACGGCAAGGTTGAGGTTCTCCAGACAGAACGTCACCGCTTCCCGCTCGCCCAACTCCGCGATACGCCGCAGGGTGTCCTGGGCCTTCAGCCACATGGCGCCGGTGACAACATCGGTCGGCTGCACCGGTAGGCCACCCTCACCGAGTCCGGTTCCGTGCAAGTTGAGCCGCGGGCATTCGAGGAGGTGTGCAATCCGCACCGACTCCTCAGCGGTCCGCAGCAGTTCGTCGGCGCCAGCGTCGTCGGCCAACGTGCCCCGGATGTAGCCGGTCATCGAAGAGAACGTCGCCCCGGTCGCTTTGAGTTCAACGATGTCCTTGACGGTCCAGTCCCAGATTTCGACCTTGAACCCCAATTCGTCGAGGCGGCGGATTCTCTCCTCGATCGGCAGGTCGAGGAAGACCATCTCACTGCACACCGCGAGGTCGAACATCGGCTCACTCATCGGCCTTCTCCTCTAGCCACGCTGCGCTACCTGGATACTTGCTGCGGGCTTGACCCAACGCCTCTGGTCCCATCGCGTCGTACCCTCCGTCGACCGGTACGTCCGCACCGGTCATGAACGAGGCTTTGTCGGAACACAAAAACACGACAGGGTCAGCGATCTCGTCGGGATCCCCCATTCGACCGAGCAAATGAAACTCGCCACCAAACTCATCTGCGCTTGCTCGGCTCCCATAGCGCTTCTCGATGTTGCGGCTCCAAACCCAGCCCAGCGACACGTGATTGACCCGGATGTTGCTCGGCGCCAGTGCCTGGGACATGTTGCGGGTCAGCCCAAGAAGCGCCGACTTTGTCGTCGGGTACACAATCCGGTCGGGCTGAGATTGCTTGCCAGAGATCGACCCGATGACTACCACCGAGCCCCCACCGCGCACCCGCATGTGCGGTACTGCTTGCTGGATCAACATGGCACCGCCGATCACGTTCGTATCGAACGACCGTCGCCACTGCTCTCGAGACGTCTCCAGCATGTCGCAATCAAAGATCGCGGCCCCCGAGATCACAATGTCTATGCCGCCGAACCTGGTGAGCGCAGCATCCACCATGGCGTCGATGTCATCGTCGTTGGTGATATCGCAGCGAACAAACGCCGCTGAATCGCCGAGAGGCGCCGACACCTCGGCGCCGAGCGTCTCGTTGCGACCGCCCATCACGACCTTCGCTCCGGCTTCCACCAGCTTGCGACCGACAGCGGCGCCGATGAGCGATCCGGCGCCGGTTAGCAGCGCAACCTTGCCATCAAGATCACCCATGGTCAGATCCCCACTCGCTGGTGCTTCTTCTCTGCGTCGAGACCGGCCCGCGCCACCCGCACCTGCTCCCTATCGCTGACCTCAGGGATTCCGACCTCCCACCAGGCTCCGCCCTCGGTCCATTTGTACTCGTCAATGTCGACGACAATCGCATAGCTGCGGTCGGCGGCCTTGGCCCGCGCATAGGCGGCGGGCAGGTCCTTCACATGCTCGACCTTCTCCACAAGCGCCCCCATCGCCTCGATGTGTTTGACGAAGTCGACATGGAAATAGCGCTCATGGCGGGCAGTGCGGAGCAGGTTGTTGAACTCGGCTCCGCCGGTGTTGACCTGGAGACGGTTGATAACCGCGAAGCCGCCGTTATCACACACCATGAAGATGACCTTGTGCCCGGTCATCACAGTGGAGTAGATATCGGAGTTCATCATCAGGTACGAACCGTCACCGACCCAGCAGATTACGTCACCGTCGCCCCTGGCCATCTTGGCACCCCACGCCCCTGCAATTTCGTAACCCATTGTGGAGTAGCCGTACTCGGAGTCAAACGAGCCGATTGCCTTGGAACGCCACCCCATCACCAACTCGCCGGGGAGCCCGCCTGCGGCCGAAAGGCAATAGTCGTCGTCGTCGCAGACTTCGTTGACGACCTGGATGACCTCGGCATAGGCCGGTGGGCCGTCGTGTTCGTTACCCTTCCACGAGTCGAGATACGTGTGCCATTCTGCGATCCGATCCTGCGCAAATCCGAGCCATTCGGCCGGCGCCTTGTAGTCGCCGATCGCCGCGTCAAGCGCTTCGATGGCGACCTTGGCGTCGGCAACGACAGGGACAGACATCTGCTTGTGGGCGTCCCATCCCGCAGTGTTGATCGCGACGAAGTGGGTGTCCGGGTTCTTGAACACCGACCATGAACCCGTGGTGAAGTCCTGCAAGCGGGTACCAACCGCCAGCACCAGGTCGGAGTCTTCGCCTACCGCATTGGCCGCAGTGGACCCGGTCACACCGATAGGCCCTGCGTAGTTGGGGTGATCGTGAAGCATGGCAGCCTTGCCTGCCACGGTCTCTACGACGGGGATGCCGCGCTTGACGGCAAAAGCGGTCAGAACGGCGACCGCATCCGAGTAATGAACACCGCCGCCGGCGATGATCATCGGCTTCTCTGCATTGCGGAGCAGTTCCGCAGCCCTGGAGATGTCTCGCGGGTCGGGCCCTGGTCGTCGGCTGTAGTGCACCCGCGGTTCGAAGAACTTGGCCGGGTAGTCGTATGCCTCGGCCTGGATGTCCTGGGGAAGGGCAAAGAAGGCCGGGCCGCGGGTTGCCGGGTCGAGCATGACCGCCAACGCCTGGGGCAACGACTGCACGACCTGCTCGGGACGGCTGATGCGATCCCAGTAGCGGGTCACCGGACGAAACGCATCGGCAGCGGTAATCGTGGGGTTGCCGAAGTTCTCGACCTGCTGAAGCACAGGGTCGACAATCCGGTGCTGGAAGGTGTCACCCGAGAACAGAAGCACAGGGATGCGGTTGGCATGAGCCGCCGCGGCCGCGGTCACCATGTTGGTGCTGCCCGGACCGATGGAGGACGTTGCGATCATTATGCGCCGACCCCGCATTGCCTTCCCGTAGGCCACCGCGGCCAGCGCCATGGACTGCTCGTTGTGGCCGCGCCAGGTGGGCAGTTCGTCCTGCACGGGTTGGAGCGCCTCGGCCAAACAGGTGACATTGCCGTGCCCGAAAATGCCGAAAGTACCGGCGAAGATGCCGACTTCTTCGCCATCAATGATGGTGCGCTGAGCGAGCAGCCATTTGACGATCGCTTGTGCCGTGGTCAGTCGGATCGTTTCCATTAGAGACTCCTCTGCCGATCTCCGGGCAGATACGCCTGGATTCCTTGCTTTATGATTCCTTCTAGACCTGTCGCTATGTAGCGGGCGCCCTTTTCGTGCCAATTGGCCGCAGCAGCGCGGGTACCGACGAAGATGCCGAGTGCCTTGTCAGATGCCACAACCACCTCCGTCACCCGATCCATGACCTTCGTCACGTCGGGATGCTTGGGATTGCCAGGATGGCCGAGCGAATGGGAGAGGTCGGTTGGTCCGATGAACAGCACATCGACGTCATCGATAGCGGCGTAATCCTCAACCGCCGCGGCAGCCTCTGCGGTTTCGATGTGAATGACCATCATCGTCTCTCGGTTAGCTCGCTGTGTGTATTCGGCGAGGGACTCGGTGAGTCCCCATCCACCCTGTCTGCTTCCGGCAAGGCCCCGCAGCCCCCGCGGCCCATATTTTGCAGAGGTCACCGCTCGCTCCGCCTCGGCCGCCGTGTTCACCCAGGGCACCTGGACTCCATGCGCCCCGGCGTCGAGGAAGCGGAGAATCACCGACGGCTGATTCGTGCTGACTCTGGCGATGGGAGTCACATCATGCAGCTCGCATGCCCGGCTCAAGCCTTCGACATCTCTAGCTTCGAGCGAACCGTGTTCGCCGTCGAAGATCAGGAAGTCCCAACCCTGCATAGCGACGAACTCGGCGAGCGTTGGTTCCGCCTGACGGACGAAGCATCCGTACACGGTCTCACCGTTGCGGAGCTTCTGCTTTGTTGAGTTCTCGATTAGCATTGTTCCTCCGGGTCAGTCGATACGCAGGCTGACGACGTCTTCCCATTTCTGTGTTTCCCAAGACCGCACCATGGCCGCCGCCACCGAAGCCGCCGACAACGCGTCGCCGAAGTCGGGCTTGTTGGGCCGCCCCTCAGCGATTGCTGTGATGAACTCGAGCGCCTCGATGGTCTTGAGATCCTCGTAGCCGATCGAGTTGCCACCACCGGGGACAAAGTTGCCGTGGTGTCTGTAGGCGTCACCGGACAGGACCGTCACGAACCCGTCGGTCGGCTGCTCTTCGGGTAGGTACAGCGATAGCTGGTTCAGGTTCTCGTGATCCCAGTAGGCGGCGCCTTTGGAGCCGTTCATCTCGAAGGCCATCTGGCTCTGCGGCCCGAAGATGGACCGGTCGGCCTCGAGCGTGCCTCTGACCCCGCTTTCGAATTCGACGAGTGCGCCAACGTAGTCCTCGTTGGTGACAGTGCCGGTCGGGTCGCCGGGTTTGCCCCGGTCATAGTGGGTGGCCGAACCCGGAGTGGGCAACGGACGCTCCTTGACGAAGATCTCTTTCACCGAGACGACCTTCTTGATTGGCCCGCACAGGTACTGCGCCATGTCGATGGCGTGGGACATGATGTCGGCGAGAACGCCGTAGCCGGCCTCGTCCTGCTTGAACCGCCAGGAGAGCAGCCCGAGGCGGTCCCTCCCGTACATGGAAAAGAAGCGGCCCCGATAGTGGGTGAGGTCGCCAAAGCGGCCCTCGTCGATGAGTTGCTTGGTGTACTGCACCATCGGTGCCCAGCGGTAGTTGTAGCCACAGCCGGTGATGACGCCGGCCTTGCGGGCTGCATTCTCGATGACAGCCGTGGCGGCAGGGGCAATGCCGACCGGTTTCTCGCAGGTGACGTGCTTGCCGGCTGCCGCGGCGGCGACGGCGACTTCCTCATGCATACCGGTCGGAGCCGTGATGTCGATGACCTCGATGTCGTCACGCTCTAGGAGTTCGCGCCAGTCGGCGGTGCCGGTCTCGAAGCCGAAGTTGTTGACGGCCAAATCGACACGCTCGGAGATAGTGTCGGCGACGCCGACAAGCCTGGGCTTCAGCCCGGTCTCAGAGAAGTAGACCGGGATGTTGCGGTAGGCCCGGCTGTGCGCCTGACCCATCCATCCAAATCCGACGACACCGATACCGATGGTCTTGCTCACTTTGTCTCCTATCTCAGTTCCAGACCTCGGGATTGATGAGGTGCTGGGGGCGATTTCCGTTGAGAACCTGAATGACTTGTTCAAAGGCCGTGGTGAAGATCTTCCGCTTGGCACCGATGGTGCCGGCGGCAACGTGTGGGGTCACCACTACATCGGGCCGATGCAGCAGCGGGTGATCGGGGGGCAGCGGTTCGGGGTCGGTCACATCGAGCCCGGCGCCAAAGAGATGGCCGGACTCGAGCGCCTCTTCTAGCGCGGCAAGATCCACCAGTCCCCCACGTGCGGTGTTGATCAGAACTGCGCCAGACTTCATGGTGGCGAGGAGGTCGGTGTCGATGAGACCTGCGTTCTCCGTAGTGAGAGGCACATGGAGCGACACCACATCGGAGTCAGCAACGAGTTCTTCGATGGTGCCGAATCTGGTGACGCCGTCAAAGGCCGATTCGTTGAGGTACGGGTCGACCGCAGCGATGCGCATCCCGAAACCGCGGGCGAATCCGGCAACCCGGCGGGCGATTCTGCCGTACCCGACCAGGCCGAGCATGAGACCCTCGAGTTCGATGCCGACGTGGCTGGCGTAGAAGTCGGAGCCGCCCCTCTTGAGCTCTGCCTCGGAGTGCTTGATGTTCTTGGCCACCATGAGCACCAGCGTCATGGCGTGCTCTGCGGTCGACACGGTGGGGGCGTCGGGGGTGTTACAGATGGCGATTCCCCTAGCAGTTGCCGCCGCGACATCGACCTTCTCAAACCCGATCCCGGTTCGGGAGATAACGAGCAACTCCGGAGCCAGATCCATCAACTCCGCGGTGTAGTTGTGCTGGGAGGCAACGATCCCGAGGGCAGCAGGGAGTGCTTGGTAGGGGTCGAGGGGAGTTGCACTGGCAGGACCCAGAATCAGCGCTTGCGCGGCCACGCCAGCATGCAGATCCGGCAAGATCTCACGCTCAAACCAGACTGGTGACATCGACACGACCAACGCACCCTCCGACTGTCGTCAGTCGATACTACCGTCGCGTATTGGAACGTTCCAATTTTTTGTGGTGAGAGCAACAAGTTCGGCATCCTGCGACCCTTCCAGGGCAGGTAGGCCTGATTGGCAGGAACCTCCACCCGGTGAAAATGTCGGGAGGATGACGCCACCGGCGGCGCCACAGGTGTCATCAGTCGGAGGGCTTGACCAAGATCTTCAGGCCCGACCGACGCACCAACTCATCGAACGCCTCAGGGCCTTGCCTGATCGGATAGCGCGACGTGATGATGCCGGCGAGATCGATCGCGCCACGGTCGACGAGATCGATGGCTTCGCTCATGTGATGCTGCTTCATCCGTCGTGATATGGCGACGGTGAGGCCCTTCTCACGACCAAGAGCTGCCGGGAAGGAGGTGCGGTCGGTGGGCGGGATGCCCACGATGACGACGCGTCCACCGGTGCGTACCGTGCGCAAGGCGGTCTCGACCGCGGCGTCCTCGCCAGCTGCTTCGAAGGCGACATCGACAGGTCCCCAATCCTCCACGCCCTCCGGCTGGCCATCGACGTCCGTGAGTCGAACGTCGTCGGCCCCAGAAGAGCGCGCCGCGTCCAGGCGATGCAGAAGAGAGTCGGATGCCTGGATGGATCTGGCGCCAACAGCGCGCAAAGCCCGGATGAGGAACAGACCTATAGGGCCGCAGCCATAGACACCCGCGCTCATGCCCGCCTCGAAATGGCTCAGATCGATGGCATGCAACGCGATCCCGAGTGGCTCCAGCAAAGCCACGTCATCACCCTCGATGGTGTCAGGGACCGGTATCAGCAGATGCCGCGGCCAGGCCATAAACGTAGACAGGCCGCCGGGTGTCGGGTAGTGGCCACAGAACTCCACCTGCTGACAGAGATTGCTGTGCCCGGCTCGGCAGACGTCACAAAGCCCGCAGGGGTTAGCCGGCTCGATGACGACCCGCTCGCCCTCGCGCTCCCCTGACGCCACGACGCCACCCATCTCGTGGCCCAGGACGAACGGATCCTTCACTCGATCCTCGCCGATGCCGCCGTCTTCGAACCAGTGCAGGTCAGAACCACACAGACCCACGGCCGTCACACGAACGAGTTCCTCACCGGGACGCGGGACAGGCTCGGGCTCCGAGTGCAGTCTGATGTCGTGGGCAGCGTGGAGCCGCAAAACGTCCATGCCCGGCACCCTAGCGCCGGTCCAAGGCCGGGTACCCAGCTTGGAATGGACCGCCGCCGATAGCCGCGCCGAGCAGGCGGGCTGTCCGAAACGGAGTTCTGTTTCGAGGGGCCAATCGTCGATGGTGTCAGGAGGAACGCAAACTGGCCCATGGCTCGTCTGTTGAGACATCCACAGCCACGTAGCCTTCTTCGGTATAGCTAGGACCGAGCACCACGACGAGACGCGCCGGTTTTGGTGCGGCCGCCGCGACGAAGCTGGCGTGGACGGTGTCCATGGGGATGAAGGCGGCCTCATTTGCAGAGAGCACCTGACTCGCCTCCCCCACCCACTGCTCTATCTCGCCGTCGATCACGTAGATCGCCTCTTGTTGGTCGGGGTGCTTGTGGAATGCGTGACCTTTGCCGGGCTCGATGATGACGTCGAGCACGGTCAGGTGGGTGGCTTCCGGCTCTAGGACCGGGCGGACGATCCAACCGAGATCTCCCCAATCGAGATGGTCCCATACGACGTCGGCGGTGCGAATGAAGCTCATGTGGTCTCTCCTCGTGTGTCGTGGGTGCCGTGCCCTAGAACGTGACTGCTTTGAACGCCTCGGTTTGCGCCTTGAGCGCCTGTTCGGTGGGAAGCCGTTCCATGCTCGACGCCCCGTAAAAGCCGTGGATGTCCTTCGCCCGCTTGAGCACGTAGGCGGCGTCATCGGGCATTGCAATGGGGCCGCCGTGACACAGGACGATGACGTCGTCACGCACTGCTCGTGCCGCGGCCGCCCACTCATCAATGAGGTCAACGCAGTCGTCGAGGGTCTTTGCGGTTTCCGCTCCGATACTGCCGCCCGTGGTGAGGCCCATGTGGCAGACGATGACGTCGGCTCCGGCTTCGGTCATGTCGGCTGCATTTTGGGCGCTGAACACATACGGGGTGGTCAGCAAGTCGGCGTCGTGGGCGACCTTGATCATCTCGACCTCTAGCTGATAACTCATCCCGGTCTCTTCGAGGTTCTGTCTGAACACACCGTCGATGAGGCCTACGGTCGGGAAGTTCTGCACCCCGGCAAAGCCGAGGTCGACGAGTTGCCGCATGAACAGTTCTGGCATGTAGAACGGGTCTGTCCCGTTCACGCCTGCCAGCACCGGGGTGTGCTTGACGACGGGCAGCACCTCCTTGGCCATATCGACCACGATTTCGTTGGCGTTTCCATAGGCCAGCAGACCCGCCAGCGAGCCGCGACCGGCCATCCGGTAGCGACCGGAGTTGTAGATGACGATGAGGTCGACGCCGCCGGCCTCCTCCCATTTGGCCGAAAGGCCGGTGCCGGCTCCGCCACCGACGATGGGCTCGCGACGCTCCACCATTGACTGGAATCGAGCGAGTATCTCTGAGCGACTCATTGCTTTGCCTCCATTACTTCTGAGAAAGCGGCAAGCGTCGCCGCCGCAAACTCCGGGTCGTTGATGTTGGATGAAATCCGTTGAATCTCGACATTCGGTGCCGCAACGCCGGCCTCGATGGCGATAAAGAGAGCATCATCGGCAGCCGGGTCGTGGAAGGGCTGTCCCGGTGCATCGATCAGCGACACGCCACCTTCGGGGAGCAGGAACCGGACCGGGCCGGTCATGGCGTTGAGTTTCGTTGCGATGAACTCTCCGAACTGTTGGTTCTCCTCCGCTGTCGTCCTCATCAGCGTTGTCGCACTGTTGTGCACATAGAGATTCCGGTCGCGGAACTCCGCGGGCACGGTGTCGAGTGCTCCGAAATTCACCATGTCAAGCGCCCCTACCGAGCCAACGTATGGGATCCCAGTCCTGGCGATGGCGTCCATACGTCCCTGGCCGGCAGACATGATGCCGCCGACGATGTGATCGGCGACCTCGGTGGTCGTCATGTCGAGCACCGCCACGACCATGTCGGAGTCGACCAGCTTCTCCATCGACTGGCCCCCGGTGCCGGTGGCATGGAACACCAGCGGCTCGTATGTGTCCTCGAGTGATTCGACAAGTGACATCACGAGGGGCGTGGTCACGCCAAACATGGTGAGGCCGACGGCGGGCTTGTCGTTGGCCGCGGTCGGGACGGGCATCGATGCCATCCCGGCAATAGCGTGAGCGGCGTTGGCGAGCACCCGACGCGAGATGCGGTTCATCCCGGCGATGTCGGTGACCGAGTACATCATCGTGATGTCGGTCGGGCCCACATACGGGGCTACGTTGCCCGAGGCAACCGTGGAGACCATCAGTTTGGGGACACCGACCGGTAGCGCCCGCATCGCGGCGGTGATCAGCGAGGTACCGCCGGAGCCGCCGAGACCGATGACACCACCGATCCGCTCGGCACCGAGGTTCGTGAGGTAGTTGATCAGAGCCAGCGACATTGCCGCAACCGCACTTCCGCGGTCGCCGGCGGCGACTGCGTCCGCACCGTGTGGATGAAACGCCGCCACCTCGCGTGGGGTGACATCGGCGCCTGCGCCATCGCTCAATGTCCCAACGTCGACGCTCACCACTTCACAGCCGGCGGCGTTGATCAATCCGGCCACGTAATCGAGTTCGTCTGCCTTTGTGTCGCGGGTGCCGACAACGAATACTTGCATGCCTCTTCCTTGCTGCTGACTGCGCCGGTCCGTTGGCACTGATCTGCCGACTAACTCTATGCCCACGCTAAAGCGGCGGATTCGTCGTCGTCCACTGAGTAGGCACCGTCGAGCAGCGCCTCGGATGGGAAGGTCAGTGGCGCTGAGGGCATGGGGACATGACCGCACCCCGAGGTGATGCGATGAGCGGGCGGCTCTGTCGGTGGTGTGACTGTTGGTTTGTGCTACTCGTCTTCGAAGTGGAGGCCCCAGTTTCCGGTGCCGGAGGTCTGGGTGTATTGGTTGTATTGCCGGTGGATCTTCCCGTCGATGTGTTGACGGACGAGGATGCCGACGAGTCCGAGGTTGATTGTCGGGTTCTCGATGGTTGACGCCTGTGCGGACCATTGGCCGTTCGTGGTGACGGCTCCGCAGCCGATGATGTCGTCTCGCGTATAGGAGCCGACGTCATCCTCGATTCCGTCGGCTCCGCCGGTGCAGTGGAGGCTGTTGGGAATGTTGTGGATTGCGGCGTTGTCGGTCATGGCGGCTATCACGTCGGGTGCGCTGCGGACATATCCGGTGCCTTCGAACAGGGCGCAGAAGCCTCGGGTTTCGGTCTCGATTGCCGGGTCCGGTCCGGTCGCTGCCGGCGACACTTGGGTTGTGTCGGTGGCGTAGTTGAGTTGCCACCCGATCTTGTCGTTGACGATGCGCAGGACCCAGATGCCTTCCTCGCCGGTGCCGTCGGATCTCGACGCTGAGACGGGGACCGCTATCCAATCGCCGGATATGACGGAAGGACCACCGCAGTCGATCTCGGAGAGTCCGGTGGCGTCGAGAGCGGCTGTCACGTCACTGCGTCCGAGCACGATTCCTTCATCGACCTCCTGGACGTAGCAAAACATCCCGTACGCACCCGGTGCAACCCAGCCATCGCCGGGAACATCAGCAAACGAGACGTCCTCGGCAAGGAAGCCCGCAACGTCAGGCCACTCCGAGCAGTAGTCACGCACAAGCTGTTCCATCGCCACCGGATCTGGGAGGCGAGCAGGATCGACCGTCGTCGTCGTCGCCGCAACCGCCGTTGTGGTGGGAGCAGCAGTCGTCGCCGGGGCCGTGGCGGTTGTGGTCGCCGCTGCGGTTGTCGTCGGGACAAGTGTCGTGTCCGCAGCCTCATCAGTGGAATCGCTGCATGCAGGCAACAGCAGCACAACCACGAACGCCAACGGCAAGATCCTTCTGCTCATGTCTGTTTCCCTTCTGCGGGTTCTCCCGGCGATAGGTCGAGTCGCCAGATTTCGGTGTGGGGACTACTCATGATCCCGTAGGCGCCGCTCTTGGCGATGTGGACATACACGAGGATGTCGGTGTCGCGGACGATCATGGCGGTGTCGAGGACGGCGACCTCTCCAAGGTTGTAGACGGCGTCAGCGAGGGGGCCGAGGTCGGTCACCTCGAACCAGGTTTCGGTGTCCGGGGTGTACCACAGGCCGAGGTTCCCATGCCGCCAGCCCTGGAAGCTGCTTCTCCCATCGGCCGAGCCAGTCGCCTCCCTTGGCGGCGAGTAGACGACCCAGCCGAACTCGCCTGTCGCGACCCACGGTATCCAGTTGTCCTCCGACGGTCGCAGCGCGATTTCGCGCCACGCTGTCCCGTCGCTCGTCGCCCACAGCCCCTCGGCGACGAGCATGCCGTACTGATCTCCTATTGGATTGCGCCTCACGACAACCGCAGCCCCATCGGTTGGCGTGTCGGGCGATGCGGGCGGCGGCCGTTCACCTTCCACGGCTGGTATCCAGGTCACACCGTCCAGCGATGTCCACACCTCACCGACCTCTTCGATGGTTCCTTCGATGAGACCGTCCTCATTCGCCCGGGTATCGTCGCCGAGTCCTTTGCGGGTGGCGTAGTACCCACCATCCAACATCACGGGCTCGGTCAGCCAATCGTCGACCGTGCCCTGGTACGACCACGTCACATCGATCGATGCCGGTACTACGGTGGGGTCATCCGGGATCGCTGGCATCGTGGTTGTTGCCGCGGGCTGGATGATCACCTCACCGGTGCCGTCACTGAGGAAGAACATCGACACCGAGACGACCACGAGGATCGCTGCGGCAGTCCCAGCGGCGATCAACGGTCCACGCCACGGATTCCGACGCCGCCCCGTACCGAGCCCATCGCGTACCGTCGGTCCTGACGGCACGTCTTGTTCTCCTGCGGTGACCGTATCCGGCGCGGTTCCATCTGCGGCGAGTTGTGCTTCGAGACGCCCCACCAGCACATCGACGGGTATCGGTTCGCCACGTTCCGCAAGGAGACCAAGTGCGTGTTCAAGCTGTCGCATCATCGACCTCCTCAGCGAGCAGGCGACGAAGGCGCCGCTTTGCCCGCGACGCCGTCTTGCGCGCCGACACCGCCGTACAACCCAACAGGCCGCCGATCTCGTGGTACGGCAGGCCCTCAATCACGTGCAGATAGAGAACGGCACGCGCCCTGGGAGCGAGCCGCAGCAACTCGCAGACCTGCCACGGGTCCTGCGGTGCCTCGACCTTCGCAGCAATCTGAACCAGACCGCGCTGCTGCGTTGCCCAGCGCCGACGCGACGACACCGCAAGGTGGTAGATCGTGGCCCGTAGATACGCCTTCGGATACTCCAACTCGCACAACGGTCCCCGACGCAACGCCCGCAACAGCGCCTCCTGCACCAGATCATTCGGGTCCTCATGAACCGGAGCCACCACCGACGCGAACGACCGCAGCTGCGGATACAAGCCAGAAATCAGACTCGTGTCCGTCTGATCAAGGCGAGATGTGACCCCGTGCGCCACGGTTGGCTCCTCTCTAACCACTATGACGCATCAGACCCCACAAATGTGACCACCAATCCAGAAATCTCCGCAATCGCCGAAAATTGCCCCACCCATATCCGGCCAATCCCGAGCGGTCGGATGTTGCTAGGCAGCTACCTCGATCGTGAACCGGATCGCGGGAAGGTTCAAACAGGGGTGCTGAAGGTTCGCGGACGTGGCCGCGCCCCGTTCCGAGAACGGCGTTCGCCGCTTCGCAAGCGCGATATCGTTGCGAGATGAATCAAACTGCATTTCAGGTGATCGACCGCCGCATAACCCACTGGCTTGCAGAGCACGGATTGACTCTCCTCCGTATCAGTGTCGGGCTCGTCTTCTTCTGGTTCGGTGCGCTCAAATTCTGGCCCGGTCTGAGTCCCGCCGACCAGCTTGCCACCGAGACGATTGATCGGCTTTCGTTTGGCCTGGTAGACGGGGATCTTGCCCGCGTCCTGTTGGCGATCCTCGAAACGGTGATCGGGATCGGACTGATCACAGGCAAGTTGATGCGCTTCACCCTGCTGCTGCTGGTTGGCCAGATGCTGGGGGCGGTGACCCCGCTCTTCCTGTTCCCGGACGTGACGTGGTCGAGAGCGTTCGTGCCGACGCTTGAAGGTCAGTACATTCTCAAGAACATCGTGCTGGTGACAGCCGCCCTCACAATCGGGGCAACGGTCCGTGGCGGTGGACTAATCGACGATCCCGACGTCCTTGAGTCGATGGACGAGAGCGGGTCCGTTTTCGGCCCTACGCAGCAACCTCAATCACAAACCTGATCGCGGGAAGGTTTGCGCAGGGGTGCTGAGGCTCTGCGGACGTAACTCGCATCGGTGAATGAGGCCGGGCATCATGGGCCTATGGACGATGGGATCAGACCGCTCGGTCATCTGAGCCAGCCGGCATCTATTCACCACGTGGCTGACCACATTGACGGTGTTGAGCTTTCGGAACCTCACGGGACCTGTGGCCGGGTGCCGATCTACTGCGATTTCTATGACGCTGCATACTGCCCGACTTGTGACGAGTGGCTTGAGAGTGCATGTGGGGATCGAAGCTGTCCGTATTGTCCGGGTAGACCCGACAAGCCCAGCATCGCTCACATCGAAGCGTGACCTCGTCTCGTTTCGGAGAGAGCTAGGCCGCCACCTCAATCGTGAACTTGATCGCGGTAACGTTCGAATAAGGGCGCTGAAGGTTGGCGGATGTAACCGCACTCCGAAGTGCCTGATTGATGATGGGGGTGGTGCTACGGGGTGGTTTGTCTCGTAGCCTCAGGGTCTCGACGGGTTTGGCTCTCGATGTGCCTGGCAGCTGATTGTTGGTTGTCTTTGTAACGAACTGTCGACCCGTCGGGACCTAGGCCATGGTGTGGCTCGAAAGAGGCGAACGCCAGAGGCAATCGTCTGTTGTGATCAGGAGTGCCCACCGTGGCCGTCACGTGACCCCGACTAGGGAGGTTTTCTGATGGTCACAACGATTGGAAATGATCCGCATAAGGCAACCCATACGGCGGTTGCCATCGACGGATCCGAAATGGTGTTGGGTGAGATCACTATCGCCGCTGACCGTTCCCAGACTGATCAGCTGATGGATTGGGCGAACGAGCTGGATGGTGATGGTCGCTTGTGGGGTGTTGAGGCTGCCGGTGGACTCGGCTATTTGTTGTCTCAGCAGCTGATTGCACGGGGCGAACGGGTGGTTGATGTCCCGCCGGTGCTGGCATCACGAGTCCGTGTCTTGTCGTCGGGTCGTTCGGAGAAGAACGATCCCAACGATGCTCGGGCAGTTGCGATCGCGGCGTTGCGTCAACCGAACCTCGCGGTCGTGCACCGAGAGGATTACAGCCAGGTGTTACGCATGTTGGCCAAGCGTCACCAGGAACTCACCGCCCTCCGCACCCAAGCAGTGTGCCGGCTCCATGCCGTGTTGGCCCAATTGAAACCAGGCGGGCACGGTCGACACCTCTCAGCCAAGGCAGCGAGTCGAATGCTCCAGGGCATCCGCCTCTTAGATGTGGTTGGTGAACAACGCCGTCGGATGGCCCACACGCATCTGGGTGACATCCGCCGCTTAGATCGGGACATCAAGGCCAATAAGACCCTGGTCCGTAAAGCAGTCACCGCGGCTGATAGCACTCTGACTGACCTGTATGGGGTTGGTCCAATGGTGGCGGCGTTTGTGATTGGATACACCGGTGATCCCAGCAGGTTCGCCACCGCCGACCACTACGCCGCCTACAACGGGACTGCTCCGATCGAGTACTCCTCGGGTGGGAGCAAGAAACATCGTCTCAGTATGCGAGGCAACCGGGTCCTCAACCATGCCATTCACATGGCTGCCATGGCCCAGATCAGCAAACCCGCCAGTATCGGCTGGGTCTACTACAACAAGAAACAAGCCGAAGGCAAAACCAAAAAGGAAGCGCTCCGAGCCTTGAAACGACGCATCTCCGATGTCATCTACCGCCAGCTCGTAGCCGACCAGAAACGTCACAACAACAGTTAGCGGCCCGGGGGACACTCAGGAACGACTAAAAAGCGTGCGTGGCCGGCCTCACGTCCTGATCACCGGCTCTTCCACAAAAGTCACCCCGGACCACCCCCAAACCTACACCACGGCCGGGAACCCGGCCAGACCCCACGCGCTCAAAAACAACCACTTGACAGAAAGAGGCTTCGATATGGGTGGGAGGTGTGCGCACGGCTGATCTTGGAGGAGCACCTTGTGAGGCGTAGGGTGGAAGTATGACGAACCACGACGACAAGATTCAAGGAAGCACGGGAAGTTCCTTGCATGGACCATCTGACGAGGTCTTGCGAGAGACGGTGCGCCATGACAATGGGGACCTCACCATTCAATCTCCCGCAGGCAAGATACGTCTCGTCAATGGTTCAGACGGATGGATGCGCTACAACCACTACCTCGAA
>CAXMRC010000043.1:0-98821 GCA_964195945.1 uncultured Gemmatimonadales bacterium | reverse complement strand
ATTTTGCAAGGTGATCCACTCTTGAAAACTTGTTTTCTAAGATGTTGTCACGGGCTCGCGGAACGTGAGTGTTCCCCTCCTAATAACGTACAAAGAACCAGCCCTAACGCTGTTTCTTTATGAAGTGTTTAACAATTGAATAGTGCAAATCGAACGTCTTGTGAAAGAAGTACCTTCTGTTTGCTGATTAAACAGCTGATAACTACTTACATCTTATCTTCCGAAGTAATTATCACAAGTCGACCTAGCTACACATCATTGCTGATGAGTGCTAGTTTACTCCCTAGAAAGGAGGTAATCCATCCGCAGCTTCCGCTACGGATACCTTGTTACGACTTAACCCCAATCATCTCCCCTACCTTAGGCCTAGACAAGCTAGGACGTCAGGTATTGACGACTTTCCTGGTTTGACGGGCGGTGTGTACAAGACCCGGGAACGTATTCACGGTAATGTGCTGACTTACCGTTACTAGCGATTCCGACTTCATGAAGGCGAGTTTCAGCCTTCAATCCGAACTGGGACCAGCTTTGATGGGATTTGCTCCGTCTTGCGACTTGGCAGCCCATTGTACTGGCCATTGTAGCGTGTTTGTAGCCCCAGACATAAGGGTAATACTGACCTGACATCATCCCCTCCTTCCTCCCTGTTACCAGGGCAGTCTAGCTAGAAAAATACAACTAACTATAAGGGTTGCGCTCGTTGATGGACTTAACTAAACATCTCACGACACGAGCTGACGACGGCCATGCAACACCTGTCACTTGATTCCAAAAGGCACAGTCTACTTTCGTAGTCCTTCCAAGGAAGTCAAGTCTGTGTAAGGTTCTTCGCTTATCATCGAATTAAACAACACGCTCCACCGCTTGTGCGGGTCCCCGTCAATTCCTTTATGTTTTAAGCTTGCGCTCGTACTCCACAGGCGGGATGCTTAACGCGTTAGCTTCGCTACTAATCGGGTCGATACGACTAACAGCTAGCATCCATAGTTTACGGCGTGGACTACCGGGGTATCTAATCCCGTTTGCTACCCACGCTTTCGTGTCTGAGCGTCAGGTGCGAGCCAGTTATCTGCCTACGCCATCGGTGTTCCTTCTAATATCTACGGATTTCACTCCTACACTAGAAATTCCAATAACCTCTCTCGCCCTCTAGCTTGCCAGTTTAAGATATGTTTATACGGTTGAGCCGTACGCTTTAACATCTTACTTAACAAGCCGCCTACACAACTCTTTACGCCCAGTAATTCCGGATAACGCTTGGGACCTACGTATGACCGCGGCTGCTGGCACGTAGTTAGCCGTCCCTTATTCTTGAGTTACTGTCTTAATTCATCACTCATAAAAGCAGTTTACGACCCGAAAGCCTTCATCCTGCACGCGGCGTTGCTCCATCAGACTTTCGTCCATTGTGGAAAATTCCCTACTGCTGCCTCCCGTAGGAGTCTGGGCCGTGTCTCAGTCCCAGTGTGGCTGATCGTCCTCTCAGACCAGCTACCCGTCGGAGCCTTGGTGAGCCATTACCTCACCAACAAGCTGATAGGCCGCGAGACCATCCTGGAGCAGCGGACTGTTTCCTCACCGGACCATGTGGTCCTGTGAGCATATTCGGTATTAATCCGAGTTTCCTCGGGCTATCCCGATCTCCAGGGCAGGTTTCTCACGTGTTACGCACCCGTTCGCCACTATCCCTAGATCGATCTTACGAAAGATCTAGTTCTCGTTCGACTTGCATGCATTAGGCGCACCGCCAGCGTTCGTCCTGAGCCAGGATCAAACTCTCCATCGAAAGTTTGACTTGCCTGACATCCTTGGTTCTCTCTGAGAGCCTTGGAGTCAAACATCAAAGGATGCCACATCGAGGACCGGGTCCTCATAATGATGTGACACGTGTGCCACATCGGGGACGGGGGTCCCTTGGTGATGTGGCACGTTATTTGCATCGCTTGTACTTCCTTTCTCACCGAAGTGAAAAAGCAAGCCAAGCGCATGCTGGCTTTTGACACGCTGTTTAGTTGTCAAGGAGCCCGGTTCCCCGCGCGCCTAAACGCGTGGGGGGCCTCTCATCATAACCTGATCTAATTGACCAGGCAAGATCGGCCGCCATCCCCTTCCGGGGTCGACGACCGGTACCGGCGGTATAGAAGCACACCCTGAAATGGATTGCAAATCCATGTGCCATTCGGCGACGCTCAACTATCCCCAAGATTGAATCATCTCGGCGATATTTGGCTCCTCAGCAGGGTACAATGCCAGTGACTAGTGCAATCGGGCGGAGTAACAAACGATACGCACAGCGGTCCTAATACCACTTAGAGTGGGGGGCATAGAAGTCGTCACCTGCGGTAGGGCTTACCTCAGATGACATATCAGGACTAGGGAAGAATGGAAGGCAAGCTGCACATGTCGTATGCGACCAGTAGTGGGCGACGCTTTGTTGCGATCGCTTTGGTGACTCTGCTCATGACCGCTCTCGTTGGGACTATTGGTGTCCCCGGAGCTAATGCGGTCGAGCAATCATCGATCATCAATTTCGATTCTGGACTTAATCCGGGCGACACACCTGGAACACTATCGGTAGGAACGGGCATGAGCGGAGCCGACCTTGGCACCGTTTCGCTCGTTGGCTTTAACCCGGACGTTGCCGGGAACGCCGCTATGGTTTTCGACGCCACCTGCGGAGGCCAGACGGTACCAATCGGCGACCCGTCCTTCGATCCGAGCTTGTGCAGTGGTGGCGACTGGGACCTCTATGTTCCCGCATCCGGCAATGTTGCCATTATCACCGAAGATGGCGATGCATCGGATCCCGATGACACCGATAACGCCAACTCAACATTCACCTTCGATTTCTCCGCCTGGGGTCCAGGTGCAGTTACGGTCGCTAGCTTCTCGGTTTGCGATATCGACTTCGGCCAGTCCGGGGCGACCGCTACGTTCTTCGACACCGGTGGCACGGTTTTGGCGGTGATCGCCCTCCCCGAGGTCGGCGACAATGTCGTAGCCCCCATCGCCGCTGACATAGCTGGCGTGGCGACGATGGTGATCGATCTGAACGGATCGGGAGCGGTCGACAGCATTGCCATCTCGGCCGACTCCCCGATCATCGACCTGGAGCTCACCAAGGATGTCAGTCCTGCTGAGGTCAATGTAGGTGATGAAACGACCTTCGCTATCAGTGTGGTCAACCAGGGGCCCGATGACGCGACCGGCGTCGAAGTTACAGACACCCTCCCGGCCGGACTCACCTATATCTCCGACAATGCCGGTGGTGCCTATGACTCGGCAACCGGTGTGTGGACCATCGGCGACCTCGCCGTTGGCGAAACCGTGTCAATGGAGTTCATCGTCACCGTGGACGAAGCCGGTACGTTCACCAACGAAGCTGAGGTCACCGCAGCCAACGAGGAAGACTCTGATTCGACTCCAGGCGACGGCGAGGGCGACGACTGGGACGACGCGGTAGTCACCGCCGTGGTGCCCCCAGCGATAATTGACCTAGAACTGGTGAAGGATGTTGCACCGTCAGCAGTGCAGGTTGGCGAAGAGACAACGTTCACCATCACCGTCGTCAACCAGGGCCCTGATGACGCGACCGGGGTCGAGGTCACCGACACGCTTCCCGCGGGACTCACATACCTATCAGATGACGGTTCCGGGACCTACGATTCGGCAACCGGCGTCTGGACCATCGGCAACCTCGCCGTAGGCGCATCTGTTCAACTCACCTTCGACGTCACAGTTGATGAGGCGGGAACGTTCACGAATGTTGCTGAGGTCACTGCAGCCAACGAAGAAGACAGCGACTCGGTGCCAGCCGACGGTGTAGGCGACGACTGGGACGACGCAGTAGTCGTCGCAACCGTTGAACCGCCGGCGATCATCGACCTAGAGCTCGTCAAAGACGTCGCTCCGTCTCAGGTCGAGGTCGGTGAAGAGACCGTCTTCACCATCACAGTGGTCAACCAGGGTCCTGACGACGCCACCGGGGTCGAGGTCACCGACACTCTGCCCGCCGGGCTCACCTATGTGACCGACAACGCGGCAGGCGCCTATGACTCGACAACCGGCGTCTGGACCATCGGCAACCTCGCCGTAGACGAAACAGTGTCGATGGCATTCACCGTCACAGTCGACGATATCGGGATCTATACGAATGTGGCAGAGGTCACCGCAGCCAACGAGGAAGACTCTGATTCGACCCCGGGCGACGGCGAAGGCGACGACTGGGATGACGCGGTGGTTACCGCGATCTCGATCGTAGAAGCATCATCGACCATCGGCGACTACGTCTGGTACGACACCGACGATGATCAAGTCCAGGACGCCGACGAAGACCCTGTCGCCGGCGTCACCGTGCGGATAACGAACCAGGCCACGAGCGTTGTGCTGACCCAGGTCACCAATTCTGATGGTCGCTATTTGTTCTCCGGCCTCGATGCCGGAACCTACGTAGTAGAGGTTCTGACATCGACTTTGCCCGACAATCACGCGCTGACCACCGTTGGCACTTATACGGTGACGGTGCTCGATGACGAGAGCTTCCTTGACGCCGACTTCGGAATCATTGCGATCCTCCCGGTAACCGGCATGGAAATCGAGACAGCTGCACTGATCGGCATGCTGTTCCTCGCCATCGGTGGTGCGTTGCTCGGAGTCGAGAACAGCCGGCGTCGCCTGGCACTCAGCACCGCAGCAGCTGCATAGCCAATCCAACGCTAGGCCCAAACAGTGCTGGCCCGTCCCTTCCTGGGGCGGGCCACGCTTTCGTGGTCAGCCGCGCAGCTTTGAAGCTACCCGGAAAACAAACCCCAACGCCAGGACGATCAGGACGGTCGACGCTCCCCAATAGACCACCCGGAACACGCCTCGCAACAACCAGAACGCTACGACCATGACAACAGCGCCGACAAACACATCTGCAAGGACGTCGCGCATACGCTGCATCAATCGACCAGTCTGACAAAGCGCCGCTTACCGACCTGAAGAACTGCGCCGATGAGGTCCGCCCGGGGCACAGTGTCCGACTCGAGTTTCTCCCCGTCGACCTTTACGGCACCCTGGCTCATCATGCGCCGGCCCTCCGAATTGGAGGAGACAAGGCCGGCATCGTGAGCCAGAGATGGAATCCACACTGCGTCGTCCGGTGGCAAGGCATAGGTAGGGATCTCTTCCGGCGCATCGTGCTGCTTGAAGAGTCGATCGAATCCTGCTTCGGCAGCGACTGCGGAGTCTTGTCCCCAGTAGATAGCCACGATCTCGCGGGCAAGACGGCGTTTGGTCTCACCCGGATGAAGCGAACCATCCGCCAGCCCCTCCACGATCCCTGCGGTTTCGGCTTCGCTTCTGCCTGCTCCGAGCAAGAACCACTGTTCCATCGCCTCATCGGGGATGCTCATCGTCTTGCCGAACATGTCGGCAGGGTCGTCCTGCACCGAGATGTAGTTGCCGATCGATTGTGACATCTTCTTCTGACCGTCGGTGCCGACCAACAGCGGGACAGTCAGAACCACCTGAGGTGCCTGACCCGACCGCTCCTGCAAGTCACGGGCGACCAGGAGATTGAACAGCTGATCGGTCCCGCCGATTTCGACGTCCGCAGTGACCGCAACCGAATCCATTGCCTGCAGCAGGGGGTACATGAACTCGATCATCGAGATCGGCTCGTGTGCTGCCCACCGTTTGGAAAAGTCATCCCTGTCCATGATTCGAGACACGGTGAACTTCGAGGTCAGATCGAGCACATCATGCATGTCCATTGCGCCGAGCCACTCCGAGTTCGGGCGCAACTCGAGACGCTCGGGCATGAGGAGCCCCTTGATCGTCTCCAATACGCCGCTGACGTTGTCGCCGACCTCATCGAGGTTGAGACGGCGCCGGGTTGTCGACACTCCGGATGGGTCGCCCACTTGTGCGGTGAAGTCACCAATGATGAGCACAGCAGTGTGCCCGAGTTCCTGGAACTTACGTAACTGCCGAAAGACAACGGCCCAACCAAGCGTGACATCGGGAGCGGTGGGGTCAACGCCAAGCTTGACCCGAAGGGGTCTGTCGAGACGCAGTTTCTCGAGAAGTTCCCCCTCGGGGAGAACCGTATCAACGCCGTCGGTCAAGTATGCGAGCTGCTGCTCTGGAGTCATCATTGTGCCGCGGAGACTAGCGCTGTCCGACCGCGATGAACCGCCAAGGACGCTCCACCGCCTTGGAAATTCCTATCCGCGGTGTTTGCTCGATGCTACGGCCGGCCAAGCCAACGCTCTGCCCGAGACGAATCGGGCCGGTTCGTAGATCGCTTCCGTCCAAGTCGCCTGTTACCCCGAGCGCCTGGCATAGCTTGCCAGGCCCGTCGGCCAGATCAGTCGTGCGACCACGGCGGCGGACCATCTCCTCATGTCCCGCTATCGGATCGCCACCGCGCAAAAGCACTGCGTGCGGAAGCCCCTCCTCCCCCACGACAACGTTCATGCACCAATGAATGCCATACGATCGATATACATACAGCGTGCCGGCACACTCGAACATTGCTCTGTTTCGTTGCGTCTGCCCACGGAAGGCATGGCTGGCTGGGTCGTCGGCCCCCGCATAAGCCTCCGTTTCGGTGATCGTCACAGACGTGGTGACCCCGCCAACAGTCGACTCGAGTGTCCAACCCAAGAGGGCCTTGGCAACGTCAAGAACGTCACCAGACAGCAGTTCCGTTACGGGGCTTGCGCTCACCCGTTCAGGTAAAGCAGGAGCCCGCGGAACGAGTGCATCCGGTTCTCCGCTTGGTCAAAGATCCGTGACCGACTGTGCTCAAGCACCTCGTGAGTCACTTCCTCGCCGCGGTGGGCAGGAAGACAATGCATGAAGATCGCATCATTTGCAGCGCTCTCAAAGAGGTCCTGAGTGACCTGGAATGGCATCAGCATCGCCGTCCGATCGGCAGCCTCGCTCTCCTGGCCCATCGACGTCCAGACGTCCGTATAGACAACATCAACGCCGGCGACCGCCTCGGCCGCATCGTTAGTCACGAGGATGCTGCCACCCGTCCTCTGTGCAATCGCCGAGGCTTCCGCAACGATATCCGCACGGGGTTCGTAGCCGACAGGGCCCGCGACTCGGATGTCCGCGCCGCTCATCGCTCCCGCCAGCATCAGGCTATGACACACATTGTTGCCATCGCCGATGTAGGCGACCTCTGCCTCGTGCAGCGGCTTGTGCTCAGTGATGGTCTGCAGATCGGCAAGCGCCTGACAGGGATGGGATCGGTCAGAGAGAAGGTTGACCACCGGCGCAACCGAGCTGTCTGCGATCTTGATGAGATTGCCGTGATCAAAGACCCGAAACGCCAACACGTCCAAATAGCGGTCGAGAACCCTTCCGACGTCCTCGACGGCTTCGCGCTTACCGAGACCAACCTCGTCCGCCTTGAGAACAACGGGATGCGCCCCCAACTCGACCGTGGCAACCTCACACGACACCCGGGTCCTGGTGGATGGCTTCTCGAAAAACAACCCGACCTTCTGGCCTTGCATACGGCCGGCGTATTGACCGAGGTCACGCTTGGAGTCTGCCGCAAGACGCAGTGTCTCGGCCAACCCATCTCCACCGAGATCCGGCACCATCAAAAAGTCGGACATATCGCCTCCGGTTATGTCAGGCGCCGCGCAGTTTCGCGCCCTGCACCGCGGCCTCTTCAATCATCCTGTTTCGTTCCGCAGCAATCTCATCGGCGTCAAGAGTACGGTCGGCTGCGCGCAATCGGTACCGAATACCAACCGCTCGCTGCCCGGAGTCTCCTCCCCGATAGTCGTCGAAGATCGTTGCCCTCTCGACAAGCACAGAAGCGCCGCAAGTTGCCGCGACGAGATCATTTGCCGACGCCGACATGTCGACCTCAAAAGAGAGGTCGAAGTCCACCTGCGGGTAGGTCGAGACCGGTGCCATCTGCACCCGCTCCTGCTCTGCCACGACGGGCTTCAAATCGAGTTCGATGACAGCAACGCGACCTTCGAGTTCGAACATCTCGGCGACATCGGGGTGGAGTTCTCCTGCCATGCCGATCACCTCGCCGGCTACGAGCAGCTGGGCTGTCCTGGTTGGGTGAAAACCGGGCCCACTCCCCTGGTGCCGCTCTATGGCAACCCCCAGCCCGTCAGCCAGCGCCTGCGTCAACGCCAGTGCAGTTGCACCATCGGCTTGCGCAGCTGCGTCTGCCAACCGGGAATCTCCGTACGGCCCGACTATGGCAACTCCAAGACGTTCTGGTTGGTGCGGGACCCTCGGATCGTCGCTCCAGGGTCGGGCCAAAAAGACACGCCCGGTCTCGAATAGCGCTACCGACTCGCTCCCTCGGTTCCTATTGTCTCTGAGATTGCGCAACAGACCAGGAAGCAGGCTCTGGCGCAGCTTCGATTGATCTTCACGGAGCGGGTTGCGCACTGTCACAACATCGCTCGTTGCCGTATTGCCGTCGGTATCGGCGAACGCGGCAAGCTCTCCCTCTGCAACAAACGGTAGGTTGATCGCCTGCATCAGCCCCAGGCCACGCAGGAGATTGTGGGCGAGGCGGGTTCTCCTCTGCTCCATGAGCAGCCCGCCGGCGGGACCGGTAGGTACGGTCTCGTCAAAGGTGTCAAAGTCTGAGAGCCTGGCGATCTCTTCCACCAGATCAGCGGGGCGAGTTAGATCCGGCCGATTTGTCGGCACGGTGACCCGTAGTGGCTCGTCACCGTCCACGACCAGTTCGATACGACGGAGTAGCGCTTTGGATCTCTCCGAAGTTATCCCAGTCCCAAGTATCCGAGTTACGTCCCGAGACGTCAGCTCGATGGTGAGCGGCTCGACCGGGTTCCTGTTGATGTCGATCACTCCGTCGAGGATCGATCCCCCCGCGATCTCGAGCAACAGTTTGCATGCTCGTGCGTTGGCATCGGGAGCCAGATTCGGATCGACACCGCGTTCAAAGCGAACCGAAGCCTCGGATCGGAGATCGTGCCGGCGTGATGTGTACATGACAGTAGACGGGTCCCACGATGCCGCTTCCATGATGACCCGACTGGTGCTGTCGGTGACTTCGGAGCGGGCGCCACCCATCACTGCGGCAAGCGAGGTTGGCCCCTCAGCATCGACAATCACCAGGTCGTTCGTCCCCAATATAAGAGCGGAGCCATCGAGTGTCTCTAGCGTCTCTCCCGGTTCAGCCCAGCGTACGTCGAGCATCTCGCCTGCTATTGCATCAGCGTCGAAGGCGTGCATCGGGTGGCCCATTTCCAGCATGACGTAGTTGCTGACATCGACGATGTTCGATATCGCCCGTATCCCTGCCTTGCGCAGCCTCTCGGTCATCCAGAGCGGGGCGGGCCCGATCGCAACGTCGCGCAACTCACGGGCCACGAATCGGTTGCATCCATCGGGCGCGGAGATCGTCACCGCGAGAGCCGGCGTTCCCGGTACCGTCATCAAGCTCACATCGGGGTAAGTGACCGGGGTTTCGAACCAGCCACCAAGCTCCCGTGCGATGCCGATCATCCCCATCGCATCGGGTCGGTTAGGAGTGACCTCAAGATCAAATACAACGTCCGGTAGATCCAAGATCGATTCGAATGGCTCGCCGATCGGGGCGGTTTCGTCGAGAACCATGATGCCTTCGTGCACCTCGCCAAGGCCTAGCTCACGCTCCGAGCAGATCATGCCATGCGACTCGACACCACGGATGGTCCGGGTTCCGATCTTGAAATCGCCGGGCAGCACAGCGCCGGGGATGGCAACAGGGACGACGGCTCCAGCGTCGAAGTTCCAGGCACCACAGATGATCTGGTGCTCTTGTCCGTCACCGATATCGACCTGGGTTACCCGCACATTGTCGGCGTTGGGGTGGGCCTCGATGCTGATCACCCGACCGATAACAACATCTGTCCACCCGACGGTGAAGTGCTCAACCTCCTCGACTGCGTGGCCGAGCATGTCAAATGCTCGCGCCAGCGACGCCGCATCGTCGGTAGGCAGGTCAACATATTCTTTTAGCCACCTGAGAGATACTCGCATCGTCTATCCCGGGAATTGGTTGAGGAAACGGACATCGTTGTCCACAAAGTGTCTGATGGAATCGATCCCGTGCCGGACCATTGCCAGCCGTTCGACTCCGATGCCAAAGGCGAATCCGGTGACGGCGTCCGGGTCGTAGCCGACCGCCTCAAAGACATTGGGATCCACCATGCCGCACCCAAGCATTTCTAGCCATCCGACGCCCTTGCATACCCGGCAGCTCGATCCGGGGCCGTCACAGTTGAAGCATGAGACATCAAGCTCCGCTGAGGGCTCGGTAAACGGGAAGAAGTGCGGTCGCATCCGAACCTGGGTCGTTGACCCGAAGAACTGTCTGGCGAACTCGGCCAGAGTGCCCTTCAGGTCGGAGAACGTTATAGATTCGTCGACAGCCAGGCCTTCAATCTGATGGAAGACCGGCAGGTGGGACGCGTCAATCGTGTCGTTGCGATACGCCTTGCCGGGAGCGACGATATACACAGGTGGATCATGCTCTTCCATATATCTGGCCTGCACCGGCGACGTGTGGGAACGAAGCACCATTCCATTGTCGTCCTCGCCGTAGTCGACGTACATCGTGTCCATCCCGAGGCGAGCGGGATGATCGATAGGGGTGTTCAGTGCGTCGAAGTTGTACCAGGCCAGCTCGGCCTCAGGTCCCTCGGCGATGTGATACCCAAGCCCGATGAAGATATCGCATACCTCGTCTGTGACTTGCTGGATCAGATGGAGGCGTCCGGTGGCGACCTCGGCGTAGTCGACGGTTACGTCTATCGCCTCGTCACGTATGGCGGCACCCCTCGCCTCCGCCTGGAGTTGTTCACGTCGCAACTTAACTATCGCTTCGATTTCTTTGGCCACCTCATTGATGAGCCGGCCTGCGTCGCGCCGTTCGTCGGCGGCCATCTTTCCGAGGTTGCGCCGTGCGGCAGCTATCGGCGACTCTCGTCCCACTGCCTCCGCTTGAACAGCAGCGAGGGTCTCGACGTCCCTGGCAGATTCGACTGCGGCGACGGTGGAGGTGCGGAGCGCTTCGAGTGATTCGGCAAGGTTCATAGGATCGGTCAGGTTAGTAGTCATATCCACCACCGCCCCTCCGGTTGGAAGCGGCAGTCCCTGCGATTGCTGTTGAGTCGATTTGCATGTTTGTGTCTTCCGTCGGTGAGTCTGCTGGAGGAACTGCCATGACGACAATCGTGGTAACAAAAAAAGGCCCGGAGCGTGGCTCCGGGCGAGATTGCGGCAAATGACTTTCACATCACAACGCACGACTCGCCCGGGAACCGGGCCCGGTAAAGATATATCGGCGTCGCAAAACATCTGTCATGCGGGCAACCGTATCGAGAGGGCCCGGCAAATGCAAGAAATGCCTCAATTGGTGTCTCGTTGCGCCAAACGTAGATACATCAGGATTCCCCCCGCGACAGCTGCGTTAAGACTCTCGCTGCCGCCCGGCATTGGCAGCGCGATCTTGACAACTTCCTCGGCTTCGACAATCGCCGCGGGTAGCCCGTGAGCCTCGTTGCCGATGATCAGAGCCACCGGACCGGTTTGCCCAAGATTCACCTCGCCGACGTGGGTGCCGTCTGCTGTTGCCACCATGGTCGTGAGGCCGGCCGCGGTGAGGGGGTCGAGAGTCGGGGCAAGGCCTGCGACAGTGTTGGTGCGGAAGTGCCCGCCTACGGCGGCGCGTACAACCTTGGGCGACCACAGATCGACGGTGTCGGCTGTCGCCAGCACCTGGAATCCGAACGCTGCCGCGGTTCGGATCATGGTCCCCGCGTTGCCGGGATCGGCAATGTCCCACAGAACAATCGAGTCGACCCTTATGACCTCATGGTTATCAGGAACCGTGATCACCGCAATCGGTCCACGCGGGTTCACGCTCGTTGCGAGGCTCTTGAGCACATCGGCAGATACGTGGCATACGGTGACCCCCGCTTCGTCACTCAAACGTTCGGCAACGTGGTCGTCCGGCGTGGCGAAGACCTCGTGGACCACCACACGAGCCGCTATCGCCTCCTGCAGCAGAAAAGGGCCCTCGATCGTTGTCCGACCGATGGCCCTTCTCTCGCGTCGTCGCGTCAGCCGACGTGCTTCAGTTATGCGTGGATTGCGGAGAGACGTGATCACGTTGCTCCCCCGCCTCCTCGACTTCCTACGCTTCGACCGATCGAGCAACCTCGACCAGGTTGGCGAAAGCCTCGGGATCGCTGACCGCCATGTCGGCAAGCATCTTCCTGTCGATGTCGACCTCAGCTGCCTTGAGACCGGAGATCATCTGCGAATAGGTGGAACCGTTCAACCGAGCTGCTGCGTTGATCCGCTGGATCCAGAGACGACGGAAGTCACCCTTGCGGGCCTTCCGATCACGGTAGGCGTACTGTCCCGAATTGAGTGTCTGCTCGCGGGCTGTGCGATATCTGCGACTACGAGCCCCGGTGTAACCCGAGGCGCGTTCCATTACCTTGCGGCGCTTCTTATGAGCGTTTACCGCGCGTTTGACTCGTGCCATTGTGCTGTGACCTCCTAGCGGCCGAGTAGACGGGCGGCGCGCTTGGCGTCCTTGCCCTTGAGCGTGCTTTCGCCGGCTACACGACGCCAGCGGGTTGCGCTCTTGCTATGACGGTTGTGCCCGCGCCAAGCCTTGGCGTGCCGGATCTTTCCTGATCCGGTCACCTTGTAGCGCTTTGCAGCGCCTTTATGTGTCTTTTGCTTAGGCACTTCCTACTCCTGTTCGGGTTCGATTTCTGAGCTAGCTTCCGCGGCGGGGGCGTCGGTCGCCTCAGCCGCAGGTGCTGCGATCACCTCAGCTGCCGGGGCTGCGACGGCCTCGTCTGCTGCGGCTTCGCTTGGCTCTTTCGAACCGCTCTCATCTGCTGGTCGCTGCTTGCGCAACGCGGCAATCACCATCGTCATTTGTCTACCGTCAAGGCGCGGCATAATCTCGACTACACCGAGATCTTCCACTGCAGCTTCGAGCCGCTTGAGTATGTCTCGCCCTAACTCGGGGTGAGTGACTTCACGTCCCCGAAACCGCATCACGACTTTGACTTTGTCGCCATTGCGAAGGAACTTCTCGACCCGCTTGCGTTTCACATCGAAATCCGACGATGCGATCTTGGGGCGGAACTGAACTTCCTTGATCACGGTTCTGGTCTGGTTCTTACGGGCCTCACGTGCTTTGACGGATGCTTCGTACTTGAACTTGCCGTAGTCCATGAGTCGAACAACCGGTGGGCGGGAATCAGGGGCCACCTCGACAAGGTCAAGACCGAGCTGGTCTGCCAGCCATCGTGCCTCTTCGATTGGTTTGATTCCGACCTGGCCGCCGCTGGGGTCAACGAGCCGTACTTCTTTTGCACGGATCTTCTCGTTTATCCGAGGTTCGTTGGCGATGGTGAGACCTCCTGGTCGTTTGTTTGACGCAAAAACAAAAAGGCAGCACAAATACGGTGCTGCCTGAAATGGACCTCGGCTCACAATATGTGGCCGGGTGGGAAGCAGGCGCCTCCGCTTTACGTCGGTTGTGGACGTGAGTATACGGTTGTGGATCGTGCCGTCAATACGACAGCCGATCAGTCACTGGCTCAGATCACGAATCAGGATGGCCGTCTCCACCGCGGCCGCGGCTGCTTCTGCACCCTTGTTTCCAGGGCCTGGCTGGCTACGCACCACGGCATGAGTCTCTTCCCGCACTGTCAAAATCCCGAAAGCGACAGGTTTACCGGTGTCGAGCATCACCCTCATGAGTCCGTGAGTCGCTTGAGTAGCGACATGCTCGTAGTGATCGGTATCACCATCAATGACTGCACCGAGCGCGACGACAGCGTCATAGCCAACCTCGATGAGGTGGGCGGCGACGAGGGGTAGCTCGAATGCCCCTGGTACGTCGTACACGTTGAAGTCCGCCCCGGTAGTCGCCAAATACTCGACAGCACCCGTGGCCAGCCGAGAGGTGATCGGGTCGTTGAACCGAGAGCGAGCAACGCCGATCTTGAGACCCGTTGCGTCGACAGTCCGGAGTGCTTGGACCTCTTCGCTCATTGGACTTCCGCATGACCGAATAGGTGGCCAAGCCTGTCGACCTTCGTCGCCATATAGACCTGGTTGTCCCCGTTCAGGCCAGCAACCAGTGGTTCTCTGGATTCGACCTCGACTCCTAAGTCTTCGAGCGCCTCTATCTTGTCCGGGTTGTTGGTCATAAGCCGGACGCTGGACACCTTCAAATCGTGCAGGATCTGGCCCTCGATGCCGTAGTGGCGAGCATCAGCCGGCAACCCCTGGTCGAGATTGGCGTCGACTGTGTCCCGGCCCTCGTCCTGGAGATGGTACGCCCGAAGCTTCGAAAGCAAGCCAATGCCACGACCCTCGTGCGATTCGTTGTAGGTGACCACTCCGGCACCTTCCGCGGCGATCATCGCCATAGAAGCTTCCAGTTGTGGCCCGCAGTCACAGCGGCGGCTGCCCAAGACGTCACCGGTGAGGCAACGCGAGTGGACCCTGGTCAGTACGCTTTCACGCCCGGTAACGTCACCGAATACCAGAGCAATGTGTTCCGACTCATCGACGACCGATCGATAGCCGTACGCCTTAAACGATCCGTGAACTGTCGGCAGCACGGTCTCGACTTCACGCACCACGAGCGCCTCGTTGCGCCAGCGATACGCGACCAAGTCCTCGATCGTAATCAAAGGAATCGAGTGCTGTTTGGCGAATGCGGCCAGATACTCGCCCCTGGCCATGGAGCCGTCATCGGCAACGACCTCACAAAGAACACCAGCCGGGAAGAGCCCTGCGAGCCTGGCGAGGTCTACGGCTGCTTCGGTATGCCCTGGCCGAACCAGTACCCCACCCTCGTGATAGCGAAGTGGGAAGATGTGGCCGGGACGCGTTAGATCCCGCGGTCCGGTTTTTGGATCCACCATGGCGTGAATCGTCGCGGTACGATCCGCCGCAGAAATCCCGGTCGTCGTCTCGCCTACGGCGTCGACCGATACGGTGAATGCCGTCTTGTGCGAATCCGTGTTCTCCAGGACCATCAACGGTAGTCCCAGCTCATCGAGCCGGTCCCCTATGGTCGGCAGACAAATGAGACCGCTGGTGTGGCGCACCATGAATGCCACCTGCTCCGCGGTGACCTTCTCTGCGGCGATGATTAGGTCGCCTTCATTCTCTCGATCCTCATCATCGATGACGAGTACGAACTGGCCGGCTGCAACTGCAGCCAATGCCTCTTCGATGGTTGCCCTTTTCACTTGCTCATCAGCCTTTCCACATACTTTGCAAGAACGTCCATTTCCAAATTCACTTTGTCTCCCGACTCCCGAAGCCCGAGTACGGTCACTTCCAGGGTGTGCGGAATCAATACAATCTCGAACCATGCTTCGGTACCAACAGCAGTCACTGTGAGACTGACGCCGTCTACGGTTACCGAACCCTTCTCGACGATGTAGCGAGCCAAGTCCGGCGCGAGCGCGATACGCATCCGACATGCGTCGCCCTCCGCGCCTATCGATTCGACAGTGCCGACTCCATCGACGTGCCCCTGAACAATGTGGCCATCGAATCGGCCCGATGCGGCCATGGGGCGTTCGAGGTCAATTCTGTCGCCCTCAGCTAGCAGGCCAAGATTGCTTCGATCCAGAGATTCTTGGACGACGTCGACCGTTACTTCGTTGCTCTCGACCTTTACCGCGGTGAGGCACACTCCATTCACTGCGATCGAATCACCGATCTTCATATCATTGAGAAGGTCCGGATCCTGAATTCGGATCCGGCGACCGGTTGCAGTTTCGCTGACTGCAACCACAGTGCCCAGCGCAGCAACGATGCCTGTAAACATCAGTTTCCGACCCTTGTTTCTATTCGTATGTCGAAACCGATTCTGTCTACTGATTCGATGAACAGAGGCACCGCTTCGGTGATTGTCTTGAACTCGCCGGCAAATGCACCAATGCCCTGGCCCAGTCCGAGCTTGGCGGCGAGGTAGAACACGATTCGATCGACGTGACCTGCCCGCACTAACTCTGCAGCCAGCGTGGCGCCGCCCTCGACAAGCGCACTCAGGTAGCCCCTTCGACCCAAGTCCTCGATCATGGCGCGAAGATCGACACGCCCGTCGGTTCCGAACTCAACCTGTTCGGCTTCAATTTCTTGTCGGCGGGTCGTATAGACGAGCGGGTCACGCTTGTAGAGAGCGGTGACAACAGGGAGTTCGCGCTCCCCTGCGACGATGACCGGTCGCGGCTGCGATCCGATGTAGCCGTCAAGACGCACATCGAGGTGAGGGTCGTCGTCAATCACGGTGCCTGCACCAACGATGACGACATCAGATGCGGCCCTGAGCCGGTGCCCGTCTTTGCGGGCATCCTCTCCTGTAATCCATTTTGAGGTCCGATCCGCGGCTGCAATCTGACCGTCCATGGTGGTGGCCAATTTGAGCGTGACCAGGGGCAACCCGGTGCGGCGATGGTGGAAATAGCCGGGGTCAATTGCTACCACCTCGTCGGCCAGCACACCGGTGACGACCTCGATATCGGCAGCTTCTAGCTCGTCGATACCGCTGCCGTGGACGCGGGCATCGGGATCTATCGCACCCACGACAACTTTGGCAACACCTGCATCGATGAGGGCTCGAGAACATGGAGGTGTTTGCCCGAAGTGAGAACATGGCTCGAGCGTCACGTAGGCGGTTGCGCCATGCGCCCGGTCCCCCGCTTGTTGCAGAGCAAGGACTTCGGCATGGGGTTGCCCGGCGTGGAGATGGGCAGCTTGGCCTACGACTATGCCGTCGGACACGATGATGGCGCCGACACGGGGATTCGGGTGTGGCTGGGTTTGCGGGGTCAGCTCGATGGCTTGCCGCATGAATGCAGAGTCAAGCGCGGTGAAGCGACGTTGTTCTACGGGAACTTCGTCACCATCGTCAGATAGACCGAATGGATCGGTCAGACTTTCTCCCTGGCTACCCGAGGGTGCCAGGTCTAGGTTGTCGGACAATGCGCGTCTCGACACACGCCCTCCTTCTTCCATCCGGACTGTCACCGTCGGCCCCGGAGTTTCACCGGATCCACCCCTGTTACGGGGGTCGCGGGCTTTCACCGCCGGTCGGGGATTTCACCCTGCCCTGAAGGGGGCTCATTTCTTACATACGGAGTCTAACTCTCTTGCGGTATCACGGATTCGGCATCATGGCGTAGACACAAGGAGGCTTCTCTATGAAGTCCGGCGAAGAATGCTGCGGGCCCGGCCGTGGCTAGGCGCGGCGGTCGATCTGATAGGAAGAGCCAGGCTGACGCTTGGCGTACTCCTTCATCTCCGAGGCGATAGCTGAAGCTTCCCATTCGGATTTCACGGGGCGCTTGGTGTTGGTGGCGACACCCATTGAGATCGATGAGATCGGGAACGCATGTCGCTCCCCCTTGCGGTCCGATACCTCGATATACCCCTGGAGGGCATCGGCGGTGTCGTAGAAATCAAGTATCCCCTGGTCGAAGGTCGTGACCACGTCCTTGCAAAACTCCTCGACAAATGTCGGATCGATGACAGCCACGAAGTCATCGCCGCCAACATGACCTACGAAAACATCGACATCCCCGCTTCTCTCTGCCGAATCGAGGAGAACTTTGGCGCTGAATTTAATGACAGAGTCACCACGCATGAATCCGTAATGGTCATTGAAGGATTTGAAGTTGTCGAGGTCGGCGTGAACGATGGCAAATTCGCCACCCTCGGTGACGCGGGTCTCAAGTTCGCGTGAAATCCGGAAATTCCCCGGAAGACCGGTCAGCGGCGATAGATCGCGCATCTGCTGGGCACGTCTGAGGACGGCTTTGACCCTGGCCAGAAGCTCTTCGATATCGAACGGTTTTGTGATGTAGTCGTCAGCACCCAGGTCCAGACCACGGACGCGGTCCTCGGCGAGTGCCTTGGCAGTGAGCAGTACCACAGGGATACTTGATGTTGCCGGGCTCGAGCGGAGTCGGCGGAGCACGGTGAGGCCATCCAGTTCGGGCATCATGACATCGAGGAGGATCAGATCGGGCGGACGTTCCCGTGCCACCTCGAGTGCGACTCTGCCGCTCTCGGCAGTTTGGGTGTCGAACCCTTCCATATCGAGGTTCATCTCTACAAACTGAAGAATGTCCGGATCGTCGTCTACGACCAGGATGCGGTCCTTCATGCTCGACCCTCTAGTGCGATTCGCAAATCTTTCACTGCCTCTATCGAATCCTCGGTGCCGAAAACCGAACTGCCTGCGACAAAGACATTGGCCCCAGCATCACGCGCCCGGCTGATGTTGGCTGGCCCAATGCCGCCGTCCACCTCTATATCGGTCCGCAAACCGTGAGACTCAACAAAGTTCCTGGCGGATTCCATCTTTGCCAATGACTCCGGAATGAATGACTGCCCGCCAAATCCTGGGTGAACGGCCATCACAACGATCATGTCACACAATTCCATATACGGCTGCAACGCCTGGAATGGTGTCGGGGGGTTGATCGCAATGCCGAATTCCAAGCCTTCTGCCCTGGCCCGCTGTGCTACTGCGGTGGGGTCGGGGAATACCTCGAGGTGAATCGTCACGATGTCAGCTCCCGCCTTTTTCAGGGAAGCGAAGTAGAAATCCGGGTTCAACATCATCAGATGACAATCGAATTTCAGATCGGTTACGGAGCGCAGCGATTCGATGACGGGGATCCCGAGTGAGATGTTCGGGACGAAATGCCCGTCCATCACATCGATGTGGATCATGTCAACGTACTTTGCTACGGCATCTACTTCCTCGCCAAGACGGGCGAAATCGGCGGCGAGGATCGATGGGGCGATCAAAGACGAGTTCATCACATCGAGAGCATAGGACGAAGCCTGTCGCAAACGAGGTCTTCCGAGGAGACTCTGGCAGCGATCGCGGCCCCTCGTCACGTTGGAGTATCGTGCCAGGATCGCGGTCGACGGAGGAACAGGTGGACAAATATCGGGTCAAGCCCGGCCAGAAGGTAGATCTCAGTGAGTGGGATCCAGCCGACAAGTCTGAGTTTGCGGGGAGCAAGAAGGAAGCGAAGCAGTACCTAAAGATGCTACGCAATCGTCTCGCTGAACTGCAACACCTCATGTGGGCCGAGGATCGCCACAAGGTGCTAATCGTCTTTCAAGCCATGGACACCGGCGGCAAGGATGGGACGATCCGCAACGTCTTTTCGGGCGTCAATCCCCAAGGAATCGACGTGATCAATTTCAAGGCGCCAACCTCAGAGGAACTGGACCATGACTACCTGTGGAGGATCCACGATCACACCCCGGCAACCGGACTGCTGACAGTCTTCAACAGAAGCCACTATGAGGACGTGCTCATAGTCCGGGTCCTTGATCTTGTTCCTGAAGAACGATGGAGCCGTCGCTACGGCCATATCAACAACTTCGAGGAGCTTCTTGCAGACGAAGGCACAATCATCCTCAAGTTCTACCTCAACATCTCAGCTGAAGAACAAGCGGAGCGCTTGCAGGCCAGGCTCGATGACAAGACCAAGCACTGGAAATTCAATATGGGCGATCTCGAGCACCGCGCCCTATGGGATGACTACATGGAGGCGTACAGGGCCGCCATCGCCAGGACAAGCACCGACCACGCTCCCTGGTACGTGGTTCCCGCCAATCGGAAGTGGTACCGCAACATCGTCGTCACCAAGACGATCGTTGACACCCTCGAGGCATTGGACATGAGGTACCCGGAACCAGAAGAGGGCCTCGACAAGGTGGTTATTGCTTAGTCAGCGCCGCGATAAACATGCCGTCGGTTCCTGTGACATGCGGCGTGAGGAGCAGGCCGCTCCCCCATATGGCACCGGGCAGTCCCTGCGGCGGCTGCGCAGGATAGTCGGCGACGATCGCAACGGTCTCTGCTGCAAGAACAGTACAGACGGAGTAGACGATGCGCCCGCCGGGCCTGGTGATCCGCCACGCTTCGGCAAGCATGGCGCGCTGTTGCTCGGCCATCCGCTGCGGAGCACCGGCGTCCAACCTCATTGCAATTTCGGGACGGCGTCGCAATGTTCCCAAACCAGTGCAGGGAGCATCAACCAACACCGCGTCAAACGAATCATCGGCAAACGGAATGCTCACGCCGTCACCGACCATCCACTGCGGGTATACCTTTTCCTTGTCGAGCCGTCGCTTGGCACTGCGCAGCCGACGCCGGTGCCGATCCATAGCGACAATGATGGCCTTCCCGCCAGATTGATCCCACAGGCTCATCGTCTTGCCTCCGGGGGCTGCGGCCATGTCGAGGACTCTCTCACCTGGTTGCGGGGCCAGGGCAAGGGCCACCGCGGTCGAAGCACCATCGGCAAATACGACACCGGTCGTGCCCTGCGGTCGGCTGGTCAAGTGATAGGCGTCACGAATTCCCTCGATTGGCTGTGCCCCCGCTGGCACCGTGCCACCCGGGCGCACTCGAAGAGCGATCATCGGCGAACTGGCACGCAGCCCTTCAAGCATTTCGATAGCCCGGGTCTTCCCGTGGTCGGCGACCAGCGAATCAAGCACCCAGCCGGGCACCGAGAGATCCCGAGCCGCATCTGCGTCAAGCTTGGGCATCCCGTTCCGCCCCAGGCCACGTAGCACGCCGTTGACAAGCCCGGATGCCTTGGGGCGATCAAGTTGCTTAATCGCCTCCACCGATTCATTGACGGTGGCGTACGCATTGCCCTTTTGGTCCGTCAACAGCTCACCGATCGCGATCTCCAACACTGCCAACACCTCGGGCTCGAGCTGGTCAAGGGGACGCCCGCTTGCGGTCTCGATGATCTCGTCGATGTGGCGGAGCCGCCGCAACGAACCTGTGACAAGGCTATATACGAAGGCGCGGTCCGGACCCAGAAGATTCTCGGTTGAATGGGGTAATACGATGTTTGAATACGCGCCTTCATCTCGGATTCTTATCAGAATCCCGGCGGCGATGGCTCGAGTATTCATTGAACGGCCGGGCCCTCATCCAATTCCAGCCCCTCTCCCCTCCGACCGTTCGCCCATGCCTTGCCCGATAGCGATGGTTTCCCAGACGGTTGCAGTTCGACAACTTCAAGCGAACCACGGTTGAGACCGAGAATCGGTCGACCGCCAAATATCTCGATGTGGCCGGTCGGCACTATCGGGGTCGCCGGGCCCACTTCCAAGATCTTGATCCTATCGCCATGCGCTTGGATCCATCCCCCGGGGCGAGGATTGAACGCCCTCACCGCCCTGGCGAACGCGGTCGGGCTCAGTGTCACATCGAGAGCTGCTTCGGCGGTGGTCAGCCTTGGTGCGTTCGTGGCGCCTGTGGCCATCTGGCGGGCTGGTTTCAGCCTGTCGTGGAGGTAATCGGACAAGTGATCCCGCAGCACGTCGGCACCCAACGATGATAGCCGGCCGGTCAGTTCGCCGGCGCTCTCGTACTCTTTGATGGCTGTGTCGGCCGCCGCAAAGACCGGTCCAGTATCGAGACCTTCGTCGAGAACCATCAGGGAGACGCCCGTATAGTCATCGCCGGCGAGAATCGCCCGCTCTACCGGGGCGGCACCACGCCATCGAGGCAGTAGCGAGAAGTGAACGTTGACGAAGCCGCTCTTGGTGGATGCCAGTACCTCGGGTTTGAGAATCCGACCGTACGCCACCGCCACTGCAACATCGAGGGCGGTCTCTTGGAACAGAGAAAGCAGGTCTGCGTGATTGCCGGGTTGGCGAATCGGAAGTCCCCATTCGAGTGCGGCTTGCTTCACAGGCGGCGCCTCGACCTTCCTGCCCCTCCCCCTCGGGCGATCCGGTTGGGTCACGACGAATTCGACAGACGCCACTTCCATCAGGGCCGCCAGGGAGGGCACCGCAGACGATGGCGTTCCCAGGAATGCGGCGCGGATCATGCGTAATCTGCCGATCCCATGGCCTGTTCGCGAATGTCGCGCAACGCTTGTTTCTTGGTACGTCGTGCTAGTCGCTCGAGAAGGAGCATGCCATTTAGGTGGTCGATCTCGTGTTGCAGAACTCGGCCCATCAACTCTTCGCCTTCGTACTCGATCAGGTTTCCGTCAATGTCGAAACCGCGTGCCTTGGCATAGCCGGGGCGCTTGATCGGCCAGTAGTAGCCGGGCACCGACAGACAGCCTTCGTCAAAGGTCCAGGTCCCGGATACCTCAACAATCTCCGGATTTACCATGGTAAACGGCCCTTCCCCGATATCGGCCACAAAGATCCTCTTCGAGATTCCTATCTGCGGCGCGGCGAGGCCAACGCCGGGCGCCTCGTACATCGTCTCGATCATGTCATCGACCAGGCGAGCCAACGACTCGGGCTCGTCGATTACTTCGACCGCGATCGCCCTGAGGACGGGATCTCCGAAAGTTCTAACTGGGTAAATAGCCATGATTCTGCATCGTCTTGGGGCCGGGTGGTTCCAACCCGAATAGTTCGTGGATCATACCCACCAGGCTATAGATCGATCGGATCGGCATCGATGCGCACTTTGCGACCCGAATCGCGCCATCGTTGCACGACTGTGCGCAGTTGGACCCTGGTGCCCTGAATTGATTCCCCCTGGATGAACCATCTTGTCCTACCCCCTCCCGTCTCAGGGCCGTGTACCTGAACTCCCTCACCTGCGAGCGTCTCAATGTCAGTCGAGTTACCAGTCGCATCGCCGCCCACTTCGATTGCGATGAGAGACGCAGCCGGCGGCAGCTGATCCCGCTCGCGTTCGCTGATGAGGGAGGTGAGAAACTCCATGGGGTGACCGCTACGAAGAGCACTGAGACCTCGATGCTGTGGCTGGGCAGTCTGGATGAGACATCGCTGTCCCTGGCCCCTCGCCACCGTCAACACCACCCTGGCGAGCAGCCGGACTGCGTCATCCTCGGCCCGGTAGTTGGGAGCCATCAGCAGCGAATCAGCATCTACCGCAACGGTTAGCGCCGCGTCGGGTATGTAGGGCAGGTCGCGCTCAGAGCCGACGATGACTTGCCTCGCCGATTGCGCCGAACCCACGTGTTCCGGCCCAAGATACCGCTGCAGCTCCTCGGCAACGCGACCTATGCCCGCACCTAGCGGTTCAAAACGGCGGCCCCCGCACTCGGAACACGGCCCGAGGGCCGCACCGCACCTCTTGCACTTATCACCACGGTCCGGGCCAGAGCCGCATTGGGGGCAGCGTCGCAGCTCGCGGCACCGTACACAACGAAATGCCGGGGCGTACCCTCGTCGCGAGACAAATACGAACACTTGACCGCCACCCTTGACAACCTTGTTGATCGCCTGAACAGTTCGAGACGACAGGCTCCTCCCTGTTGGGGGATCCTCGCGCCGATCAATCAGCTCGACCAGGGGCCACACCCTTCCAGGGGGCTCAACGACGGCGGCACCCCTCGCCAAGGTGTCAAGCGTTGGCACCGGCCCTAGGAACACCACAGTGGTTCTTTCGACGAGTGCTCTTCGTCTGACCAGATCGCGCACCTGTAGGGTCGGCGTCTGTTTCGACTTCATCGCCCGGCGCCCCTCTTCGACAACAATCCACATGGCAGGGCCTCCGAGCGGCCAGAGCGCAATCTCGGGGGTTCCAACCACCAGAGCGCCTGAGGAGCGCATCGCGGTCACCCAGGCTTTTGTCGCATCTTTCGCCGGTATCGCCGACGAAATGTAGAGGACACGGTCTCCATATATCTGTCTAAGTGAATCGGATAGGCTCTCCGCCTCATCGACCGTCGGCGCGACCACAGCAACGTTCTGTCCACTGTGCAGCGAGGCGTTGGCGGTTGCGGCGATGGTCGTTACGTACGGCCCGCCGGAAATGTAGCAAGTCGGTCTGACTCGTTTGCCGTCCGCGGCGCGGGCGCTCACCTCGGGTAGCGGCGATACGAGCTCGGGTATCGGCGCCTGGATCCGCCCCCCTTTGCCGCGCGGAAGGTTGGGCGGTGCGGCGCGACCGAGTAGGACTGAGAGCGGGGCCACATAGTGAAGCGCCGCCCAGCGCAGTGTTTGCAGCAATGCTTCGTCGAAGACCGGTTGGTCCCCCGATACGGAAATGACGGGCTTCAAAGCTGCAATGTCACCGGATCGAGTCGAAACAACGTACCCACGGACCCGTCGTGACCCCAAGGGAACCCGAACGATCGATCCGATTTCCAGACCGAGCAGGTCGTCGGGAATCTTGTAAGCGAACCCGTCATCAACAGCGAACGTCGGTAGGTCCGGGACAACCTGGGCGATCAATCCCTGCGTGTCGTTCACCCGCGGGAACTACTGATCCTGTCCCAGAGACGGGAGGCAACCTCCCGTTTGGACAGCAACGGCCAAGTATCGGCCGACCCGTCTGGGGTGTACACGGTGACTTCGTTGGTGTCGGTGGCAAAGCCGGAGCCTGCCTTGGTGACATCGTTTCCCACCAGCAGATCGACGCCTTTGCTTGTTGCTTTGTGCAAGGCTCCGTCCAACGAGCCGGTCTCGGCGGCGAATCCCACTAGATACGGACGCCCCTCCATCGCCGCAACCCCGGCGAGGATGTCAGGCGTTGGCTCGAGGTCGATAGCGGGCAGACCTTCGTTGCGTCGCAGCTTGGTTGACTCGGGGTTCTTCGGGCGGAAGTCGGCAACGGCAGCAGCCATTACGGCCACATCGAATTGTGCCGCTCTTGACCAGACAGCATCGGCCATCTCCTGCGCCGTTTCGACAGGTACAACCGTCAGCCCCGATATGTGTGGAGCCGGTGCGCTGGTGATAAGAACAACCTCGGCACCGCGCCGTGCTGCTTCGACGGCCACTGCGCTACCCATTTTGCCCGATGACCGATTGCCGAGGTACCGAACCGGATCGATAGCTTCGCGGGTACCGCCCGCTGTCACCAGCACCCGCCAGCCTTCGAGCTCACGGTGAAGCATCGCGGTAACGACAGTCACGATCTCTTCGGGTTCCACCATGCGACCCGGGCCGCTATCACCGCCCGCGAGCGGGCCCGAGGCGGGGCCCACAACGGTTACACCATCGGCGGTTAGCAACTCAATGTTTCTCTGTGTCGCCGCGTTCTGCCACATCTCTGTGTGCATCGCCGGCGCCACAAGGAGGGGGGCTTCGGTGGCGAGTGCGGTGCCGACAAGCACGTTGTCGGAGAGGCCGGCCGCCAGTTTGGACAAGGAGGCGGCTGTTGCGGGAGCGATAATCATTACCTCTGCCCATTGTCCGAGTGTGGTGTGAGGGCTGACGTCCGCCTCATCGAAGAATCCGACGGTCGGGTATTCGCCGGTAATGGCTGCCAAAGTCTGCGCACCTACAAACTCCGCCGCGGAGTCCGTCAGGATGCACCTGACGGTGGCTCCTGCTTCGGTCAGTCGCCGGGCGAGGTATGCAGCCTTGTAGGCGGCGACACCACCGGAAACCCCAAGAACTATCCGGCGTCCGGTGAGCATGTGTTACTCCTCGGTGTCGATGACGACCTTGTCGTTGTCGATCTCTTCGAAGGCAATGGAAAGAGGCTTGCGCGACATCGAGTGGACCTGCGGTGGCACATAGCTCCCAAGACCTTCACCCAGTTGGTTGAAGTAGGCGTTGATCTGGCGAGCGCGGCGTGCGGAAAGCACGACAAGTGCGAAACGTGAATTGGTCTTCGAAAGTACGCGACCGATTGGTGGTTGGATCATCGTGAAGGGGTGCTCCTGCGTCTAGCTGAGACGGTCAATAACCGTCCGCGGCGGTCAGTATAGAGACGATCTCGTCCGCTACGGCGCCAACTCTGGTATTTGTCACCGAATAGTCGAATTTCTCGTGAGCTTCTTCGATTTGGGACTCGGCCACTGCCAGGCGTTTCTTGATGTCGGCCTCCGGCGTATCCCCCCGACTACGGAGCCTTCGTTCCAGCTCCTGCAACGAAGGAGGAATGATGAATACAAGCACCGCCTCCGGATAGGCCCGCTTTACCTGGCCCGCACCTTCGTTCTCGATATCGAGAAGAACGTGCTCCCCTTGACCCAGGGTTGACAGAACCGGTTCGCGCGGCGTGCCGTAGAAATACCCCGAATACTCGGCCCACTCCAGCAGCCCACCCGATTCGATACCTTCCTTGAATTCAGTCCTACCGACAAACACGTAGTCGATCCCATCGCGTTCCCCGGCGCGCCTCTTCCTGGTGGTCCAGGAGACAGAGAAATGGAACGGCATCCGATCGGCCAGTGCCCGCACTACGCTCGACTTCCCGACACCTGATGGCCCGGACACGACGAGAAGAGTTCCCTTTTTCGGCTGAACCACTGCGCCCGTTTCTGTTGCAGTCACGGGCTCATCTAAAAAGATTTGAGGAGAGCTTCCTTCTGACGGGATCCCAGACCGCGGAGACGGCGATTGTCTGCGATTCCCAAATCTTCGAGAAGCCGCTTTGCTTTGATCTTGCCCATGTGCGGCATGGAGACGACGAGCGCGCTCACCTTGATGCCAGCGACGAGCTCGTCTTCATCAGCGCGGTCGAAAACGTCCGGCAGTGACAACGACCCCGTCTTGAGCAGTTGCTTGATCTCGGCCCGTACCCGCCGCGCCTCACCGGCGCGCTCTAAGGCAGCCGCCCGCTGCTCATCGGTCATCTTGGGTGCTGGCATTGTGACGCTCCTTGCCTGGGTCTATCGATAACTCTATCAACGGCGGGCTTCTCAGCTCGGTATATCGACCTGAGCCGCTATCGCGGCGGCGGCCACCACCGGGTCGGCGGCCGCAGTTATCGGCCGTCCAACCACGAGCCAATCCGCACCCCGGTTGATCGCCTCCGTCGGTGTCATCACGCGCCGCTGATCTGTTGCGGCGCTGCCCACCGGCCGTACCCCCGGCGTCACCTTGAGCAGATCCGGAGCCACGGAGGAGACCACCGTCAGTTCTTGCGGAGAGCAGACGATACCTTCGCAACCCGCCTCGGCAGCAAGACGCGACATCTTCGAGACCATTTTGCCTGGCGTGCTCGCCATCCCAAGCGCGGTGAGATCCTCATGATCCAAGCTGGTCAGCACGGTGACTCCTAAAAGACCGGCCTGGTCGCCGGAACCCTCAGCTAGACCGGCGACGCCGGCCCGCAGCATCGCCTCACCGCCAGAAACATGCGCAGTAACCCATCTCACGCCAAGTCTCCCAAGGCGTCGTGCCGCAGCGTTGACCTGGCTGGGAATGTCGTGCAATTTCGCATCTGCAAAGACGGGCTTGCCGAGATCTACTAACGCAGTTACCACACCAGGCCCCGCACCGTAGAGAAGACCCAAACCTACTTTGAAGGCCCCAACGTGCGGTGCGAGACGTTTCGCCAGGCGAACCGCCTCTTCAGCTGTAGCCACATCCAATGCAACGATGATCCGATTCTCTGTCACCATTGCTGTGCCGCTCCGATCAACTCGTCCACCCTGTCGATTCCGTGTTTCCTCATGTAGCGCCGCAACTGCGACAAGATCCGCTTCCCGACGCGGGGACTCGCGAAGTGGGCGGTGCCGACGCCGACCGCCGATGCCCCCGCCAGGAAGTATTCAACGACATCTTTGCCGCTGGCCACTCCCCCGCTTCCGATTATCGGAAGCGTCGGTAGCGCTTGGCTCACTTCCCACACACTGCGCAGTGCGATCGGCTTGATCGGCGTGCCGGAGTACCCGCCGACCACCCCCGACAGCAGAGGTCGCCGCGTCTCCACATCGAAGCCAGCACCCCACACCGTGTTCCCGAGCACGACCCAGTCTGCCCCGGCCTCTGCGACCGCCGCGGCGATACCAACGATGTCGTCCGAGTTCGGTGTCAGCTTGGCACCGATCGGGAGGTCTGTGGCTCGACGAACCGCGTTGACAACGGTGGCTGAGGCCCGGGCATCGAGCGCGAACATGCGACCGCTCTGCAGGTTCGGGCACGACAGATTCACTTCTATCGCAGCGACACCGGCGTCCGTCAGCTTCTCTGCGACAACGGCGAATTCTGCGGCGTCCTTGCCAACCGACGAGCCCCAGACCTCAGTTGGCAACGAGCCAAGCTGGGGACCGATGTCAGCGGCCCACTGGTCGACTCCCGGGTTTTGGATGCCGATGCCGTTGAGCATCCCCGCGCCGGCGGATGCAACCCGCGGCGGCTGACGCCCCGGCCACGGGGTGCCACTGACCGACTTGGCGACTGCCGCTCCGTAGACAGATAGGTCTCCGACCCCGGCGAACTCGACTACAGAACCAACGGTTCCGCACGACGCCACCAACGGAGTCGCCAGGTGGTGTCCACCAAGTTGAGAGCTCACGTCAGGGAGGGTCGCGGTCATTCAGCCGCTCCGGCTTGGTGTGTCGCCGCTCCGTCACGGACGGTGAACTGGCCGCGATAGATCGTGTGCTTCACCGCACCGCTCAACTCGAGACCCAGGTATGGCGCGTTGGAACTCCGTGATTGGGTTCCGCTGGTATTCGCCGCAGCGGTGGGGTCGAAAACGACCAGATTCGCCGGTGCACCGGTTTCGAGACGCCCCTGTGATGCGAGACCGGCGATAGCCGCGGGTGCCACCGACATCACGCTGAAGAACTCCTCCGGCGCGAGATCGACAACCGTGTTGACCACTGCGGCCGCCCACTCCAATCCAGTCACACCAAACGGTGAGTCTTCCCAGGGATGGTCCTTCTCGTGACTGGCGTGAGGAGCATGATCGGTGGCGACCACATCGATCACGCCGGTACGCAGACCATGCCGTACCGCGGCAACATCCGATGGTGCCCGCAATGGCGGCATCATCTTGTACAACGGATCGCTCTCCTCGACATAGCTGTGATCGAAGAAAAGGTGATGCGGTGTGACTTCGGCGGTCACCGGGAGGCCCTCTTGTTTCGCCGCAGCGACCAGAGCGACCGCACCCGCGGTGCTCAGATGCTGCACGTGGTAACGAGCCCTGGTGAGGCGGACCAGGCTCAGGTCACGAGCGATGACGATTTCTTCTGCCTCGCTGGGGATACCCGGCATACCGAGCCGCGATGACACCTCACCCTCGTGCACCTGTCCATCGCCTGCTAGGCCGCCGTCGATGCAATGCTGAGCAATGACACCGCCGCGTTCGGCCAGGTATTCCATGGCTCGCCGCAACAGCCCGGCATCAGCGACACTGTCGCCGTCATCGGTAAACAAAGTCACCCCTGCGTTCCACAGCTCATCGAGATGCGCAAGCTTCTTGCCCTCCCTGTCCGCGGTGATGCAGCCGCTCGGGATGACTTCGACCAGCCCGACGTGGCGACCACGGTCGGCTATGTAGCGCGCCAGATGGCCTGAGTCGATGGCGGGGTCGGTGTTGGGCATCGCCACCACCGCGGTGTAGCCACCCGCAGCCGCCGCCCGCGACCCGGTCGTGATGTCTTCCTTCCACTCTTGGCCCGGCTCGCGCAGATGGGTGTGGAGGTCCACCAAGCCCGGGCCAACCCACGCACCCGCGCAATCGATGGCTTCCCCTCTGACCTCTAGGCCCTCCCCGATATCGAGGACGACGCCGTCAACAACGGTGAGATCTTGAAGTCCCGGAAGAACCCCGGTGCCTGCGACCACGACTGCATTCTGCAGGGTGAGCTCATTCATCTTTGCTACCTCCCAGGAGCTGAAACAGCACTGCCATTCGTACCGCCACTCCGTTCGTCACCTGCTCGAGCACCTTGCATCGAGGGTCATCGGCGACACCTCCGTCGATCTCGATCCCACGGATCATGGGTCCCGGGTGGAGAACGATTGTGTCCGGTCGGAGTTTCTCGAATCTGGCATCGGTCATGCCAAACCGCTCACGGTATTCCGCTACTGAGGGGAAGACGGATGCCCCGCCACGTTCGGCCTGAACCCGCAGCACGTAGACGGCGTCGACTCCAGCGAGAACTTCATCGAAGTTCGAGTTCGCTGTGGCCGGCCAGTCTGCGAGATATGGGGGAAGCAATGTTGGTGGGGCCACCAGTGTTACTTCTGCTCCGAGCGTGGTGAATGCCCACACGTCAGATCTCGCTACTCGCGAGTGTCGGATATCACCGACGATGGCGATGCGAAGACCTTCAAGACTTCCGAAATGTTGGCGCAATGTCATTGCGTCGAGCAATGCTTGGGTGGGGTGTTGATGGGCACCGTCGCCACCGTTGATCACCGGGAGTCCTGACCACTCAGCGACGCGCCACGCGGCACCGGTTGACTTGTGGCGCACGACCATAAGATCGGCGCCCATAGCCTTCACCGTGAGCACCGTGTCTTTCAGGCTCTCGCCCTTTTTAAGCGAAGAGGTCCCTGGTGAGAACGATACGACGTCTGCCGACAGCGACTTGGCCGCGGCATCAAATGACATCTTGGTCCGCGTCGACGGCTCAAAGAACATCATGGCTACGGTTTTACCTCGCAAGGCCGGGACCTTGGGTATGGGGCGCTGCATGACCTCGTAGAACTCATCGGCGTCGTCCAGCAAGCCATCGAGTGTGGCGCGCTCCACTCCCTCCATTGTCAACAGACTGTTCATGAGGCACCCCCGTGCGAATCTGCTGTGGTGTCTTCAATCCACACACCGTCTTCTCCGTCGATTTCGGCGACCCGAACCGTGACATGTTCGGAGCTCGACGTTGGCAGGTTCTTTCCGACATAGTCAGCTCTGATCGGGAGCTCACGATGGCCCCGGTCGACAACGACGGCGAGTTGCACCACGGCAGCTCGACCGAGGTCGGCGAGGGCGTCCAGAGCAGCTCTAATAGTGCGGCCTGTATAGAGCACATCATCGACGAGAACGATTGTTGCTCCGTCGATGTCGCCCGGCATGTCCGTTGGACCCAGCTCAATACGAGGACGACTGTCGATGTCGTCGCGGTACATCCCAATATCGACGATGCCCCTGGGGATCGTGACACCTTCGATTTCCTCGAGAAGCACCGCGAGCCGATCTGCGATCGGTCCACCACGGGTTCTTATCCCGACGACGACTAGATCCTCAGTCCCCCGGTTACTCTCGATGATCTCATGGGCGATGCGACGGAGTGCCCGCCCCATATCACTGCCGGTCATTACCGAGCGCATGCTTCACCCCGCACGGACAGAGTGGCCTCATGTTGGCGCTGCGGAGACAGTGGCGGCGCGCACGACGAAGTTATGAACATCGATGCTCCTTCCTTTCCGGCCTCACAGGACCGGGCTTAAAGGTTGGTAAGTTTCACGGTGTCGACCACCGCGGCCGCCACCGAAATTCGACGATAGCAGCGGAGGAACCACACGTGCGGATTCCGTCAACTCGGCGTCTACTCGGCGGGGATCCGTTCGATGAGCTTGGAGAGCACGCCATTGACAAAGGCACCGCTCCGCTCGGTGGAAAAGCGCTTTGCCAGATTGACTGCTTCAGAGACGATGACACCGACGGGCGTATCCCCCAGACGCAGTTCATGCAATGCAAGACGGATTATGTTTCTGTCGACTGCCGGCATACGTTCGACGCGCCAGCCGGTGGCAGCGGCTGAAATCGCCTCGTCAAGTAGTTTCCGGTCGACCCAGGTGCCTTCGACGTATCGCCGGGCGCGCCCCGACAAACCTGTGAAGTTGGGCTCGGCACCCGTCAGGTCCGCCGCGTAGAGGGCGGAAAGGGCTTGATCGCGGGCAGATGCTTTGCTCACGACACCCGCGTGATGTAGTCACCAGTTCGAGTGTCCACTTTGAGCGTGTCGCCCTGCTCGACAAAGAGCGGAGCTTGCACAACCAGCCCTGTCTCCAGCGTGACCGGCTTCGTCGCCCCTGATACGCGATCACCTTTTACCCCTGGCTCGGCGTAGGTTACCGTGAGTTCAACGGCGGCCTGGAGATCAATGCCAATAGGGTTTCCTTCGAAGATCGGCAGTTGTACGGTCATGCCCTCGCGCAGGTAGGGAGCTGCATCCGTGAGTAGTGCCTCTTGCACGGCCATCTGTTCGTACGTCTCACCGTCCATGAAGTGAAAACCCATGTCGTCGCGGTAGAGGTACTGGAATTCACGACGATCGATCTTCGCATCCTGAACGTTCTCGCCGGCGCGGAAGGTCCGCTCGGCGACGCTCCCGGTGTCGAGATTTCGCAGTTTCATCTTCACGAACGCCTTGCCCTTACCAGGCTTGGTGTGTTGGTGATCGACGACCTGGAACAGACCGTCGGGAAGATTGAGCGCCATTCCGGCGCGTACATCGTTTGTTGAAATCATGCCTCTAAGCCTTTGTCTGATTCGGTGAGAACTTTGTGACCCGATTCGGTGACGGCCACCATGTCCTCAATACGGATACCACCGAAGCCCGGAACGTACACGCCTGGCTCGACAGTCACAACATGACCGGGTGTCAACACGTCGTCTGACTTGGGCGCGATCCTGGGCCCTTCATGGATTTCCAGACCGACCCCATGGCCGGTGCTGTGAACAAAGAGGGCTTCGTAGTCGTACTTGCGCAGTACCGCACGGCATGCCTCGTCGACGTCGTGACCGGTAACGCCGGGCTTGACCGCGGCTATTCCCGCCGCCTGTGACTCAAGTACAGCTTGGTACATCCGCCTGATCTTCGGGTCGACGTCGCCATCGAGCCAGATGGTACGGGACATGTCTGAATGGTATCCATCGACGGTGCAGCCGTAGTCAAGCAATAGCAGTTCGCTGCCGACGGGATCGGTCAAAGACAGGTGGTGCGGCAGTGCGGCGTTGGCCCCAAAGGCCACAATCGGAGGCCAGCCGGCTTGTCTGCCTCCAGCGTCGCGCATCGCACCGGTCAGCGCCCAGGCCAGGTCGCCTTCTGTTTCGGCATCTTGGGCAAGCGAGCGCACTTGGCTGAATGCTCGGTCGCCCGCGTGTGCCGCCTTGGCGAGAGAGTCGATCTCTGCCTGGTCTTTGATCTCACGGAGGCCTTCAACAATGCCTTTTGTCGGCACCAAACCCGCATCGGTTTTGTCTCTGAGACCATGAACAAACGACCATTTCACGTCTTGGGATTCGAGGCCGACGCGCTCGTGCCCGGCGAACTGGCGAACTAGGACATCCTCGAGACCCGACTGGTACACCTCTAGTTCTCCTCCGTCGATCTTGTCGATTAGGCGACCGCCCAGTTCGGCGTAGCGGCCGTCGGTGATGAAGACGAACCGATCTTTGCTCACAAGAATGAATCCATTACTGCCGGTAAATCCGGTGAGGTATCGGATATTGGGCAAAAAGGTGATGAGCAGCGGGTCTTCTATCCGTTGCCGGAGCCGCGCGATGCGCTGGTTGTACACGGGTGATTCCTCTTGGACTTGGGATGCCTACGACGCGACGATACACGAGCCGACGCCAGCAACGGCTAACGAGTGGACGCGCCTATCGCGGCCAGTCCGGCTTCGATCAGTTCAGAGGACACGTGGCGGACCACGGGTTTCCCGAAGTCTTCGAGCAGGACCATTCGTATGCCTGCTGCATCCCGCTTCTTATCGCGATCCATGAGCATCGCAACCTGCTCTGGGTCGACCGCCGGAGCTCTCACGGGTAGCCCGATCCCCCGAATTACCTCGGTCTGTCGCTCCGCCTGCTTGAACCCGAGCAACAGCTCGGAGATCTTCCCGGCAGCGACCATGCCGATGGCAACTGCATCACCGTGTGAGATTGCGCCGGCGACCTCTACAGCGTGCCCGATAGTATGGCCGTAGTTGAGAATCGCACGCAAGCCCTGTTCCCGGAAGTCGGCGGTTACCGTGTGAACCTTCACTGCGATCGCCGCGGGTACGACGATGTCGAGCGACGCATCGGCACCATGGCTTTCGTACTCGTTGACGATCGCGGGATCGGCGATGAACCCTGCTTTCACTGCCTCGGCCGCACCCTCGCGCCGCAAACCGGGGGGTAGCCGATCGAGCACGTCGAGGTCGACTACCACCCGAGCCGGGTGCCTGAAGACCCCGGCAAGGTTCTTGCCTCCTACATTGACACCAGTCTTGCCGCCGATCGCCGCGTCAACGGCTCCCAGCAGAGTCGTGGGGAGGTATACGACCTCGACGCCACGCAGATAGGTGGCAGCGACAAAACCAGCGAGATCGGTAAGGGCTCCGCCTCCGACGCCTACGACCAGATCGGCTCTAGTGAACGCCAGGGAGTTGAGCCACTCGTAGACCTCCTCGACTGTTGATAGGTTCTTAGCTGCCTCGCCGTCTGGAAGGACGCGCACCTCCGTGTTTGTGATCCCGGCCGCTGCTGCCTCCGTTGCGATTCTGCGAGCGAGCGTTGCGGCTGGAGGTTGAGTCAGGAAAGCTGCGGCGGCGCCGGTTCCGACGAGGAGTTCCGCCGCGGTGGCGATACCTCGACCGACCCGGATCTCAGATACCTTTCCATCTGCAGCCTCAATGATGTGGGTGGCCCCGACGCTCATGAGAGACGGGTCCGTTGCCTGGCCATTAGAACTCCGCTACATGTTTGCGATAGGAATTGACCGCGTTGCGAAGTTCTGCGACGGTATCGCCGCCGAATTTTCGCTGGATCTCGTTGGCGAGCGTATAGGCAACCATCTGTTCGCCGACTACAGCAGCTGCCGGGACGGCGCAGACATCGCTGCGCTCCCTGAAGGCCTTCTCCGGCTGTTTTGTGACCACGTTGACGGTATCGAGTGGGCGCATCACGGTCGAGATCGGTTTCATCGCGGCGCGGACCCGGACCACATCTCCAATTGTCATGCCCCCTTCGAGCCCACCGGCCCGATTGGTTCTTCTCGTGAACCCTGCGCCGTCGTAGTAGATCTCATCGTGGGCGTCTGCACCTGGCGTAGCCGCCATCTCGTAGCCATCGCCAATCTCGACCCCTTTGATGGCTTGGATCGACATCAACGCCTCCGCAAGCGCGGCATCGAGCCGACGGTCCCAATGGACATGGGAACCAAGCCCAACTGGCAACCCGTAAGCCAACACTTCGAACACTCCCCCCAAAGTGTTTCTGTCGGCTTTTGCTGCTTCGATGGCCGCGACCATTGCAGCCTCGCCGGATTTGTCGAGCGTTCGCACCGGAGATGCGTCGATGGCATCTTGGTCGGCAGGCCGCGGCATGACCGAATTTTCCGCCGTGACATCTCCGATCGCCACAACATGGCTGACGACCTCGATGTCGATCTCTGTGAGAAACGCCTTAGCCAAATAGCCGACAACAGTGCGAGCGGCGGTTTCTCTGGCAGAGGCTCGCTCGAGGATGTCGCGAGCGTCCCTGGTGTCGTACTTGATCATCCCAGCTAGGTCGGCATGACCGGGCCGGGGGGTCTGCAGCGGACGTTTGCTAGTCCCGGTATCGGCCGCCATCTCTTCTCGCCATTTGGGCCACTCTGTGTTTCTGATGACGATGGCAACGGGACTGCCCAATGTCTTGCCGAACCGCACCCCACCTATGATTTCGATCTCGTCCGCTTCTAGCGCCATGCGGCGTCCCCGGCCGAACCCCAGTCGACGGCGCGCCAATTCATTGGCAAGACCGTCAGCAGATACCGTCAGGCCGGAGGGAAGGCCCTCAACGATGGTTACGAGGCCGGGGCCGTGCGATTCACCCGCTGTTAGAAATCGAAGCATGGTGTTGGATAGTAGGCCGCTCCGCCGCGATTGCGGCACATCGAGAGCGTGGGCTACTTCTCTCCATTTGGGGACTGAGGTGACCCGCTATTAAAAGAGCGAAGAGCCAAAAGGCTCTTCGCTCTAGAAGGGGTTGGAATCGGCTAGCGCCCTAATCCCGATGACGATTCCCCCCACCATGAGAGGTCACACCCCCGTGTGCATCCGCGCCACATTTCTGCTTTGCGAACACGATCATGGTAGCCACGATCCGGTTTCGGCCCAAGGACCTCACGCAACGTCGGCTAGGAAACACCTAGGTACCAGTCGAGGATCTGCTCTCCCCACAAAAGGGCAATCCAGGCACCGCAGACAAGGTAGGGCCCGTATGCGAATTTCGCATCCTTTCCCTTGCTGGTGAAGACCAGCAACAAGATCGATGCAACACCTCCGAGAAGAATTGCGAGCACGGATCCGACCACAAGGATGTCCCAGCCCAAATAGCCGAGGAAGAGCCCAAGAAGCAATGCCAGTTTCACGTCTCCCATGCCGAAACCGCCTCTGGCAACAAGGCCAACGATAAGCAGTACCAAGAAGTAAATCGCTCCGCCGAGCAACCCGGGCAGTAGAGACCCCAGGTCACCGTCGATCAGCGCACCAACAACTAGCAATGCCGTACCGATGCCCAATGCGGGAAATAGGATCCGATTCGGTATCAGTTGGTGGTCAAGATCGATGAGGGCGATCCCCAACGTCGCACCTCCGAACAACAGGAAGGCCGGAAGAAGCGCCCAACCGTCAATCGTTCCCGGTAACAGCAAACCGTAGATCGCCCCGACGGCAACGGCCCCTGACCACCACAGCATTGGTCGGCGCCGCTCTGCGACACCCATCCGCGCCGGGATCGTTTGCGCAAGCCGGACAGCCACTAATCCGCCGACGACGCCGCCGACGATCGCGGCAGTACGCAAACCTATCGACACGTCCGCAAAGACGAGACCCACGTTATCTCCTAGCGTCCTGCCAGTTCTTGTTCCGCTGCTAGGCGAAACACTCCGGCATCGACGACGATGCCTGTCCATATAGCGAAACTGCCCACTGCCTGGCCAACGAGCATGTCAAGACCGTCCGCCACCGGTAGTCCTTTGGCCCGCAGGCCTGTCACCGACGGCGTCGGGCTGTCGCCATAGGTCATATCGAGCAAACCAGTTGCCGACTCAAGGAGATATTCGGGGAGCAATTCACTATGCATGCCAAGTGACGTGGCGTTGACCACGACACCGCGGGGAACGGGTTCACCCCAACCAAGCACCTGAGCACCGATTCCGACTCGCCTGGCCGTCTGCTGTGCCGCCTCGAGCCTCCGCGCCAATAGGTACACCTCGCGGCCCTCCAGGGCGACCAGAGCGGCTGCAGCAGCACCACCAGCGCCAAGGATTACTACGGGGCCGTCCTCGGGGAGCGCACCAACCTTCCAAGCAGATCGGATCCCCGCTATGTCGGTGTTGTCCCCCCACAGGGCCCCGTCGCGGAGGCTGAGGGTGTTGACTGCGCCGGCTAGTTCTGCCTCCATCGAGATCTCATCGCACAATTCATAGGCGGTCATCTTGTGCGGCATCGTCACGTTGGCGCCGGCGAGACCACCGTTGCGCATTTCCACCACGCCTTCTAAGAACCCGGTGTGGTCAACATCTCTGGTCTCGTAGTCGCCGGTCATGCGGGCAGCATTGAGCGCGGCCCGGTGCATCGCTGGAGACAGTGAGTGTCCGACTGGAGAACCGAAGATCGCCAGTTTCACGGGGTCAGCACCCCGGCGTCCTTTGCCTCAGCCTTCTTCTGGTTGTGCTCTTCGAGGGTCTCACTAAATCCGTGAGTCCCGTCGCTGTTGATCAGCACGTAGTAGAAGTAGTCCGTATCTTCAGGATTTGCGGCGGCCTCAATCGAGGCGAGACGTACGCCACCGATGGGTGTTGGCGGCAGATCCGCGTGCAGATAGGTGTTGTAGGGGCTGTCCACCTCCAGATCCGCGAGAGTCACTTCGCCGCTGTTGACACCTAGGGCATAGATGATCGTCGCGTCAATCTGGAGAGCTATGCCTGCTTCAAGGCGATTCACAATGACAGATGCGATTGTGGGGCGTTCGTCGTTGAGTTTTGCTTCCTTTTCGATGAGCGAAGCAATAATCAACCCGTCGTATGCGTCGAGGCCTAGGTCCTCGAGGACACCCCAATCCATGCCGGAAACACGCGCGGCCAGAGTATCGACCATCTCCCCCACGATCTCGGCGGGGCCCGCTTCGACCCGGAACTCGTATGTGTCGGGCGCCAGCAAACCCTCCCAGCGGATCAGGTCGTCGTAGCCCTCCGGAGCCTCTTCAGGAAGGTACGGTGAATCGATAGTGCCATTCGTCAACGGGGCCGCGAGTTGGGTAACGGTGTATGGCGTCTGCTCGGCAAGCGAAACCAAGACTTCCTCGATCGTGAGTCCTTCGATGACCCGGATCGTGTAGACGTTTGCCGGTTCCGGTCCTTCGACAAGGATATCGATGAGCTCGTCGGAGTCGGTCGCGGTGACGAGCAGATACGCACCCGCCTTTAGCTGATCGGCGACGCCGCGAGACAAGATTGCAGACTCGAACTCGCCTGCATCGCCGATGACACCCGCGTTGAACAAGGTCGCCGCTATCGAGCTTGCACTCGCTCCAGTGGGGATCTCGATCTCGACTTCGAGACCAGCCTCGATAGCTACGGTGCCGGTTGATTCGTTACTGATACCGGATCCGAGAGTTCTCGCGATCGAAGTGAGCGCTACAAAGCTCAGCACGATGATCATCGCGACGGCGAACAGTTGGATGAGACGTACTTGCCACGACGTATTGCGGGGCGGCTGGTAGTCAGGAGTCATTACTCGGCCTTGTGTCTAGATAGCCCTGCAGCATCATCGCTGCCGCAACCTTGTCGATAGTTTCTCGTCGCTTCCGGCGACGCACTCCACCCTCGATCAGGGCCGATTCCGCTTGCACAGTAGTGAACCTCTCATCAAAAAATGTGACATCGCAGCCGGTTGCATCGCCGACTGCGGCGCCGAGCTCTCTGGCCTTTGCTGCAGATGGGCCTTCCTTGCCTGACAAGGACGTTGGGAGCCCGATGACCACAGTTTCCACCTCGTACTCCGTACATAGGTCGCGGATCGCGGCGACGGCGTCGCTGTCTTTCCTATCGAGAACTACGTGCGGTTGCGCGATAATACCGATGGGGTCGGACAATGCGACGCCTATGCGTCGCTCTCCGGGATCGAGACCGAGGATCCGGCTCAGAATCAGGCTCCTTGTAGCGCAGTTCGGGCGGCGTCTCGAGCGGCCTCAAGGGCTGCTTCTACCTCATCACCCTTAGGTCCGCCGGCCTGAGCCAGCTCCGGATCGCGGCTCCCCCCACCGCCGACGACCCGTGCGGCTATGCCGGTGATCTCACCAGCGGAGACACCGGCAGCAACAAGGTCCGCAGTGGCGAATGCAAGCAAAGCGGCCTTGCCGTCGCTGTTCGATCCCAAGACGCCAATGCCGGAACTGATGCGATCGCGTATCTGGAACGCAAGCGCTCGTAGCTCGTCGGGAGAGGCCCCAGGTTGATTGACGACTACGAGGGTGTGACCGTTGTACTCCTCGGCCCCGTCAAGGATGTTGCCCGCCGTCTCTGTTCGGGCTTGCTCCTCAAATTCGCCGATTCGCTCCTCTTGGTCTTTGAGCCGCAGTGTCAGACTGCGAGTCGCTTCGAGCACGCCAGTTTCCTGCACCCGGAGTAGAGAGGCTGTATCCCGCAGTTGATTGCGGATAGCGATGAGGTGCTCGTAGCCGGCCACACCGGTCAGAGCCTCGACCCTGCGTGTGTTGGCGGCTACGGACCCTTCTGAAACCAAAACCAACGGTCCGATCTGGCCTGTGGTCGGCACATGGGTGCCACCACAAAACTCGGTGGAATAGCTACCCGTCTTCACGACACGCACCCGGGCACCGTACTTGTCTCCGAAGAACGCAAGAGCTCCCATCTTCTCGGCCTCGTCTTTTGAGGTCTCAATCGTGGTGACATTGGCGTTCTCGACCACACGCTCGTTGACAGCCTGCTCGATGCCGAGCAATTCGTCGGGCTCGACGCCTTTGAAATGGCTGAAGTCGAAGCGGAGTCTGTTCTCGGCGACCAGGGAGCCCTCCTGATGCACGTGGTCACCCAGGACCTGGCGCAACGCCCAATGTAGGAGATGAGTACCGGTGTGATTCTTGCGGATTCTTTCGCGCCGTGTAGTGGTGATCGACGTCTCCGCGTCTTGGCCTATCTGGATATGCCCAGCGGTCACGGTGCCGCGATGCCCGTGAACTCCCGGAATGGCAAGCTGGGTATCACCGACTTCGATGATTCCTGTAGCAGTTTTGATAATCCCGGTGTCGCCAACCTGGCCGCCCGATTCTGCATAGAACGGAGTTCGGTTCAGGAATAGTTCGACCTGCTGGCCTTCTTCCGCCCGCTCGACCGGCTCACCCTCACGCACCAGCGACAACACTTGCGCGGTACCCGCCTCGGCGTCATACCCAATGAAGTCGGTACCGTCGAGGCCCCTGACCAATGATCGGTACTCGTCGCTGATTCCGGCGTTATCGCCGCTCTTGTAGCTGGCCCTTGCTTGGTGCTTCTGTGCGTCCATCATTCGCTCGAACTCTTCGAGGTCGAGACGGAACCCGCGTTCGGCGAGGATCTCTTCGGTCAGTTCTCTGGGAAACCCGTGGGTGTCGTGCAGCTTGAACGCGACGTCTCCGGCCAGGGTCGCACCGTCTGGCAGTGGCTCTAGTGCCTCGTCCAAAAGACGATGCCCGGATTCCAGTGTGCGGCGGAAGCGGCCTTCTTCTCGCTCAGCCATTTCGAGAATGGCGTCTTGCTTATTGACCAGGTCGGGATAGGCAGCGCCCATCGCGTCGATAGTTGCGTTGACGAGCACCGGCATGATGTTGTCCTTCGCACCCAGAAGAACGCCATGACGGACCGCCCGGCGCAGCAGGCGACGCAGCACATAGCCCCGACCTTCATTGGAGGGCACGACTTTGTCGGCGATCAGGAATGTCACAGCCCGGCCGTGATCACCCAGGATACGCAAACTGACATCGCTGCGTTCATCGGCCTCGAAGCGAGCCCCAGTTGCTCGTTCGGCAGCCGCGATAACGCTGCGAATCTCATCGGTTTTGAAGACGCTGTCGACGCGTTGTAAGACCGTGGCGAGTCGCTCCAATCCGGCGCCGGTGTCGATGTTCTTCGCCGGCAGGTCACCGACCACGTGGTATGGCTCGTCCTGGACGTTCTGCATGAACACCAGGTTCCAAATCTCCATGAATCGTTCGTCGTCGACCTCGGGGCCACCGTCTGGTCCGTACTCTGGTCCTTTGTCGTAGAAGATCTCAGACGAGGGTCCGCACGGCCCCGGAACGCCCATCTGCCAGAAGTTGTTCTTATCCATGCGCTGCAGACGATTCGGATTGATGCCGACTTCGTCGATCCAGATCTCCGCTGCCTCGTCGTCCGATAGATGAACGGTGTACCAGAGACGGTCCGGGTCAAGCCCGAAACCCTCGGTGACGAGTTCATACGCCCACGGGATGGCTTTCTCTTTGAAGTATTCACCGAACGAGAAGTTTCCGAGCATCTCGAAGAAAGTTAGGTGTCGTGCGGTCGTGCCGACGATGTCGATGTCTGCGGTTCGCCCACACTTCTGGACGCTGACGGCGCGCAGGTAGGGAGGCTTCTCTTCTCCCAACAGGTAGGGCTTGAACGGAACCATGCCGGCAACAGTGAGCAACAACGTCGGATCGATCGGTATCAGCGATGCGCTTGGCACCACGGTGTGACCGCGCTCGGCGAAGAAGGACTCAAATGTCTTGCGGATTTCTTGGCTATTCATTGGGCGGAAGATTAGCGGCGCTGTTCAGCACCCAGCTTCAACCTGAACCAGCCGACCGTCATTGCAGAAGGGCGACGCACTGCGCCGCGAGATCGACGTATGCGACTTCTTGGCTCGCACCGGTGTCGAGAGCCTTGATCTGGGCAGTTCCTGCGTCCCATTCGGAGTCACCGACGATTATCGCAAATCGGTGTCCGCGCCGGTCGGCGTACTTCAACTGAGCGCCGAGCTTGCGTTCTTCGGGATAGAGCTCAACAGATATCCCGGTGCGCCGCAGCTCTTCGGCAAGCGCCACGTAATCGTTGAGTCGATCCCTGGCGAACAACGGTATGAAGACGTCAGCGGTAGCGCCCCTGTCATCTACCAATCCGAGCTCTTCCATGGCGGCAATCAACCGGTCAACACCAAGAGATCCTCCGATACCGGGCAGCCTCTGCTTGGTGTAGAGCGAGGCCAGGTCGTCGTAGCGGCCCCCCGAGAGCACGCTCCCGATGCCGGGAAGATCATCAAGGAAGGTCTCAAATACTGTGCCTGTGTAGTAGGCCAGTCCGCGTGCGATGCTCACATCGAGCTGGATACGCTTCTCGGGAACGCCCCCGGCACGGACTCCTTCAAGAACAGTTTTGATCGCGGCCAAGCCCGCGACGGCCTGTGTCGAATCACCAACGATGTCCGGCAAGGCTGCCACCACTTCGTCGTTTGTTCCCTGTAACTCTGCCAGCGACAAGATCGCATCGGCCTGTGCTTCTGATGCCCCGGAGCCGGCGTACAGCTCGGCTCGCACCCCGTCCGCACCGATTTTGGTCAGCTTGTCGAGCGACCGCAGAACGGCACTCGCTTCGTCGCTGAGCCCGAGCTTCTCGAGCAGCCCGTTCAGTAGATCTCTGTTATTGAAGTGAATCTTGAAATCCGTGAAGCCCAACGCCGCAAAGAGATCATGAACGACGATGAGAGTCTCGATATCGGCAATAAGGCTCTCGGTCCCGATCGTGTCGAAGTCAAATTGGACGAACTCTCGATAGCGGCCTCGCTGGGTGTTCTCACCACGCCACACTGGTCCAACTTGGTAGCGCTTGAACGGTGTCCCCAGTTTTCCAACGTGCTGCGCAGCAAAGCGCGCTAGGGACACCGTGAGGTCGAACCGCATCGCGACGTCGCGACCTCCGTGGTCCGCAAAACGGTACATTTGGCGGTCGCTCTCGTCACCGCCTTTGCCAAGGAGTATTTCGCTGTATTCGAGGACGGGCGTCTCGATCGGCACATAGCCAAACGACCTGTACACCTTGCGTGCAATATCGATCACTTGTTCCCGAGCAGCCATCGTCACCGGCAGGTAGTCACGGAACCCTTTGAGAGTCCTCGGCTCGATGATGCTCATAGTCGAGCCTCCGGGTCCGATTGCACCGCTTCTGCAGCTGTGTCAAGAAGCTTGGCCACGCCCTTCATCCCTGAGTTGGCCAGGTTGCGCGGCGTCATCCGCTCTTTGGCCTTCCTGACCGCATTGGCCAGGTAGGTGAATATTCCGATCGACGCTACCGCGCCCATGATGAACCAACGGACTCTCAACAACATGGGTCCAGACTACTTGCGTTCGCTCTTGCCAAGTCTCGCATCTATTTCGGCGAGACGTGCCTTTACCCTGGCCTCGTGACCGTGTTCGCCAGGGAGGTAGACCGTTGCTTGCCCTGCTTCGTCCGGCAGGTACTGCTGTGGAAGTATTCCTGTGGGATCATCGTGCGGATACAGGTAGCCGATCCCGTCGCCAAGTGCCCGCTGACCCTCGGTGGCCGCGCTGCGCAGATGAGGCGGGACCGTAGCCCCTGGCGTACCTTCGAGGAGTTCGCGAGTTCGGCCCATGGCCGCTGTGATCGAGTTCGACTTGGGCGCAACGGCCAGGTAGATCGTCGCATGAGACAGCGCATAGGCGCCCTCGGGGAGACCGATCAGTTCGATGGCCCGGAAGGCATCGGTTGCTATCTGCAGCGCCGTGTTGTCGGCAAGTCCAATGTCTTCCGAGGCGAGCACGACCAGGCGTCTTGCGATGAACTTCGGATCCTCACCGGCTTCGATCATGGTGTGCAGCCAGTACATCGCCGCGTCGGGATCGGAACCGCGCACGCTCTTGATAAAGGCTGAGATCACGTCGTAATGTCGGTCACCGCCCTTGTCGTACCGGATGACGCGGCGTTGCAGTGCCTCGGTTACGTCTTCGACGCCAATAGCGGGCCGGCCGGAGCCGCGGACGATTGCCGCCGCGACATCCAGGGTGTTTAGGGCCAACCTGGCGTCCCCACCAACTCGTTCTGCGATAACGCTCGGAACACCGTCGGCAACTTCGAGGTCATTACCAAGGCCGCGCATCACATCGGCACGGGCCGCATCCACTACGCCAATGATGTCCGCCGGCTCCAGAGCTTCCGTGCGAAAGACCGTGCATCTCGAGATGAGTGGCGAGTTCACCTCAAAGAAGGGGTTCTCAGTCGTTGCGCCGACCAGAACGATGGTTCCGTCTTCGACCCCTGGTAGCAGCGCATCCTGCTGCGCCTTGTTGAATCGGTGAATCTCATCGAGGAACAGCACTGTGCGACCGAGGTCGTCCTCCAATCGTTGGCGAGCGCTTGCCAATATGGCGCGAACATCCTTCACCCCGGCTGCAGTGGCCGAAAGCTCAGCAAATCGGGCGTTGGCTGCCTTCGCCGTCAATCGCGCCAGTGTTGTCTTGCCGGTACCGGCAGGTCCCCACAGAATCAGGGATGTCGGCCTTCCCGAGTCGAGCAGGGAGCGAAAGGCTGTTCCTGGTGCAACCAGGTGTTTTTGGCCGGCCACCTCGTCAAGTGACCTCGGTCGCATCCGGGCCGCCAACGGCGCCGCAGTAAACAGTCGATCCTCTCGCTGATCGGCGAAGAGATCGTCCTGCGTTGTCATGTGGCGCGGGTCGGGTCTGACCAGGACGCCCTCACCTCGGGTCGCACATCGATGCCGAGCTCCGCTAGTTGCAGTTCTTCAACATGACCAGGAGCGCCGGTAAGCGGATCAGCGCCGGTCTGTGTCTTCGGGAAAGGCATGACTTCACGGATGTTCTGCTCGTTCTGCAAAATCGACACAAAGCGATCAACACCTATCGCAAACCCGGCATGAGGCGGCGTGCCATAACGGAGCGCCTCTAGGAACCATCCGAACCGAGACTGCGCCTGTTCGGCGGAAATACCAAGCACCTCAAACACCTGAGCCTGCACAACCGGATCGTGGATCCTGACGCTGCCGGAGCCAAGTTCAGCACCATTGAGCACCATGTCATAGGAGCGCGAAACAGCGGTCGCCGGGGAATTCCGCATCTCATCGACATCAACCGGAGCAGTGAATGGATGGTGAGCCGCCGCCCATCCGCCATCGGTTGTCTTTTCAAACACAGGGAAGTCGACGACAAACAGAAAGCGAAGCTCATCGTGCTTCTCCGGTTGCCCGAGGCTAAGCCGCAGATTGCCAAGAACCGACGCAGCCACCTCGACTTCGTCGGCGACGATCAGCAACGCGTCTCCCGGCTTGCCTTCCATGGTCGCGGCGACCCCGGTGAGTTCGGCCTCACTCAGGAACTTGGCAACCGGTGACCGCAGACTTCCATCATCCTCGACAACCATCCAGACCAGACCTTTGGCGCCAAGGTCCTGGGCTTGGGTCACCAGTTTATCGAACCCGGCGCGCGACAACCCTTGGTTCCCCGCGTTGATCCCGCGCACCGTTCCGCCGTCGCTGAGCTTGCCGGCAAAGGCGCGGAATTCGGAGTCTGCGAACACTCCCTCGAGATCGGTGATTTCCATACCAAACCGAATGTCCGGCTTGTCAGAGCCGTATCGCGCCATCGCATCGGAATAGGTCATACGCGGAATCGGTCGCGCAATGTCAACACCGCGCACATCCTTAACCACCCGCACCACGATGGCCTCCAAGGTGTCGAGCACATCTTCTTGGTCCCAGAACGAGCCTTCAAGATCCAGTTGGGTGAACTCGACCTGGCGATCCGACCGAAAGTCTTCGTCTCGGTAACAACGGGCGATCTGGTAATAGCGCTCGACGCCGGCGACCATCAGAAGTTGTTTGAAGAGCTGCGGTGACTGCGGAAGAGCGTAAAACTGTCCGGGGCGGAGTCGACTCGGCACAAGCATGTCACGAGCGCCCTCCGGTGTGGAGACAACCAGCGTTGGCGTCTCGACCTCGAGAAAGTCGAGTTCGTCCAGTACGTGACGCATCGCGCGTACGGCCGTAGAACGAGAGCGCAGATTGTTCGCCATCCGGTCCCGACGAAGATCGAGGTAGCGATACTGCAGGCGTCGAGCCTCGTCGGCATCAAATCTCTCGTCAATCTGGAATGGCAGCGTGTCGGCGGTCGAGAGCACTTCGAGAGAAGCACCGCCGACCTCGATCTCCCCAGTTGGCATCTCGGGGTTGATGGAGCCTTCGGGTCGAGGACGCACCACCCCTTTGACCATGACGCAGAACTCGTTACGCAGGCTCCGCAACGTGTCTTCAGAGGCGGGCGCATCATCCGGGTTAAGAACCACCTGGACATGACCGGACGCATCACGGAGATCGAGAAAAATAACGCCACCGTGGTCACGTCGTCTTGCGATCCAGCCGGCGAGGTGCACCTCGGTGCCAATGTCGCTCGCCCGGAGTATGCCGCCGTGGTTGGTTCTGTACTTCGTCATTGTTTCCTCGCTCTGAGCCTCAATGCAACGACCCCTACCTCAAAGATCAACCAGGAAGGGATTGGTGAGGCGTTCGTGGGCGATCGTAGTCGCGGGACCATGGCCCGGAAGAACCGCTGTTTCATCGGCGAGCGTTAGAACGCGTTGCTGCATCGACCGCATCAACGCTGCGTAGTCGCCGCCCGGCAGGTCGGTGCGACCGATCGATCCTGCGAATAGCTGATCGCCAGAGAACAAAAGGCCTTCTTCGGAGACATGGAAACAACAATGGCCTGGCGTGTGGCCGGGGGTATGCAGGACCTCGAAGTCTATTCCGGCCAGGGTTAGGGTCTCTCGATCTTCGAGACTGGTCCAAGTCTCGGGAGGCTCAAAATCACCATCCAGCCAGCCTGGAAGCGTTCCCCCGAATAGGGAACGCAACTGTGCCATCGGGTCGGCGGCAAGCCATTCATCGTCCGGGTGTAGATAGGCATTCACTGCCCATTGTTCGACGACGCCAGCCGCGGCGCCGGCGTGATCGATGTGGGCGTGGGTCACCAACAGCGCTTGCGGGTACAGGTCGTTGAACGCAAGCAACTCCGCAATGCCTTCGAGATCGCCGGGTGCGTCGACGATGACGCATGGTCCGCCCTTTTCAGGAGCGATCACATAGCAGTTCGTCTCGGCAAGCCACAGCGACCGACTATCGATTACGACAGTCAACTCGATGGTCCCTGTGGCACAAGACGGTAGGCGTCAAAGACGCCGTCGACCCGTCGCGCATCCGCGACAACCCGTTCCAGTTGCTGAGGATCGGAGAGCTCGACTTCAAAGCGGAGGATGGCAACGCGATCGCGACCCGTCGCCGATGAAGCAGCTTGGATATTTCCTCCGTGATCGGAGATGACCTCGGTGACGTCACGCAACAGTTTCGGGCGGTCGAGCGCTTCGATCTGCACCCAGGCAAAGAACGAGCCGGTGTGGTCTATATCCCAACTCACCTCAATGATCCGCTCGGCGCGTTCACCAAGCGCACCAATGTTGGCGCAGTCGGTTCTGTGTACAGAGACCCCCCTGCCGACTGTCACGAAACCCATGATCTCGTCACCGGGGACGGGCGCACAACAGCGGGCAACCCGCACCAGCATGTCATCCATGCCTTCGACATTGATGCCGCCAGTAGGACGACGATCTCGGGGACGCAGCGGCGGGCTGAGGAGGTCTTCGTTCTCAATGCCAATCCCATGAAGTCGCTCCAGCCGGGTGATGACCGTCAAGGGGCTGAGACGGCCATCACCGACCGCGATGTAGAGAGCGTCCACCTCGTGAAATCCGCATTCCTCTGCGATAGGGAGCAGAGCTTCGTCGCGTTTGAATTTGTCGATCGGAAGCGGCGACCGCCGCATCGCCCGGACAACCGCTTCTTTGCCATCGTGCAACGATGTCTCGCGTCGGGCTCTGGTGTACCACTGACGGATCTTCGTTGAAGCTCGTGAAGACTTCACAAATTCCAGCCAGTCCCTGCTGGGGCGGGCATCTGCAGCCTTAGACGTGATGATCTCGACGATGTCGCCCGATTGCAGCTCGGAGCTCAACGGAGCCAACTTGCCATTGACCTTCGCCCCAACGCACCGATGGCCGACATCTGTGTGTACCCGGTAGGCGAAGTCGACAGGAGTACCGCCGCGGGGCAATACGTGAACGTTGCCCTTAGGAGTGAGTACAAACAGCTCATCTGCATAGAGATCGAGTTTGAGATGCTCGAGAAATTCTTGGGGGTTGGTCGACTCTTCCTGGAGGAACCGAAGATCGGCAATAAGCTGCGGGTCGGTCGTCTGATCGCCGTCTTTGTATCGCCAGTGTGCTGCTATTCCGAACTCTGCCCTCGAATGCATTTCGTAGGTCCGGATCTGGATTTCAAGTGCCTTACCGTCTGGCCCCAGCACCGTGGTGTGGAGGCTTTGGTACAGGTTGAACTTCGGCATCGCTATGTAGTCTTTGAAGCGGCCCTGGATCGGAGCCCACAGCGTGTGCACCTGGCCGAGAACGGCGTAGCAATCGCGCACCTCGTTGACGAGAACACGCACACCGATCAAGTCATAAATCTGTTCAAACTCGAGACCACTCGCCATCATCTTGCGATAGATGGAATACAGGTGCTTTGGCCGACCGCTAACGGTCGCCTCGATCCCCTGTGTGGAAAGCTCCTCACGAACCTGCGTCATTACCTTTTCCAGGTCAGCCTCTCGCTGTGGCGCCCTCCGCCTGATGAGATCCTCGAGCTCGGCCATCCGCTTCGGATAGAGCTCACGGAAGCACAGGTCTTCCATCTCATGCTTGATCTCTTGGACCCCGAGCCGGTGCGCCAGCGGTGCATAGACCTCGAGAGTCTCCAGCGCGATTCGGTGACGCTTTGCCTCAGGAAGCGGTCCGAGAGTTCGCATATTGTGGAGACGGTCCGCGAGCTTGATCAGTAGGACGCGGATGTCCTTGGCCATCGCGATCGCCATCTTGCGGATCGTTGCTGCCTGATGCTCCTCGCGTGACGAAAAGCGAATCCGATCCAGCTTGGTAACACCGTCGATGAGCCTGGCGACTTCTTCCCCGAACTGATCGGCAGTGTCCTGCAGCGAGACGTCGGTGTCTTCGACGGTGTCATGCAGAATGGCTGCCACCAAAGTGGCCTCGTCCATGCCGTAGCTGGCAAGAATCTCGGTAACAATCAGCGGATGTGTGATGTACGGATGGCCGGAGTGACGGACCTGACCGGTATGTGCGTCCAGCGCGACCCGATATGCCCTGTCGATGACTGCGGTGTCCGCACCCCGATAGTGCCGGTCGTACTCCTCTTTGACTCGCGCTAGGTGAGTCTCCGGATCGGTCTCAACCGTCTCAGGAAGCGCCATACCTGACCACCGCGTGCACATCGACTCCCCCCAGCCGCTCCCGGCCGCCGAGGAAGGCCAATTCGGCCAGCACGGTGAACCCGACCACATGGGCGCCGAGAGCACGGATAAGGTCTGTCGATGCCCGGCCCGTTCCCCCCGTTGCCAGCACGTCGTCCACCACCAGAACATGGTCGTCTGGAGTGGCGGCGTCGCGGTGAATCTCGACTCGGTCTGTGCCGTACTCGAGGTCGTAGACCTGGTGGTGCACATGATGGGGAAGCTTGCCCGGTTTCCGCACCGGGACAAATCCGGCACCGAGACGCATCGCTATTGGTGCTGCAAAGATGAAACCTCGCGCCTCAACACCGACCACCTTCGTGATACCACTGTCATGAAACGGTTCGATCATCGCGTCGATCGCTTCATTGAAGGCGCCATAGTCACCCAAAAGCGGGGTGATGTCCTTGAAGACGATGCCTGGCTCAGGAAAATCCGGGACATCACGGATAAACGAACGCATCCTTGTTTCTATCACAACTACATCCTACCGGCGCTTGCTGCGCTGTTTGGGAGCACGTGGTGCCGCACCGGTTGCTCGCTCCTCCGTCGCCGTCGCTGTAGCCGTCTCTGCCGCGGTCAGGGTTGTCTGACCGGAGCGACGCTCAACCCGACGTTGCATTCTCTTCCACTCGGGTTCGCGCTCTTTCCACTCAGTCAGGAGCGGACTGGCAACGAAGATCGACGAGTAGGTACCGGCGGCGATACCGATGAAAAGCGCAAGAGCAAACTCACGAAGCGTTGTGGCGCCAAGAAGATACGAGCCCACCAGCAACAAGCTCCCAATTGGTAGCAGCGAGGTGAGCGACGTATTGATCGACCGCATCAACACCTGGTTCATGGAGAGATTGGCAATCTCGGTGAATGTATGCCGGCTCCCCAACTCGTGGACGTTCTCGGTGATCTTGTCAAACACAACCACTGTGTCGTAAAGGGAATAACCCAAAATGGTCAGAATCGCGATCACCGTTGCTGGCGTCACCTCAAACCCAACGACTGAGTACACGCCGGCCGTGATGATGAGATCGTGGAACAGGGCCGCAAGAGCGCCGGCAGCCATCTTCCACTCAAACCGCCACGTGATGAATAGAGCGACCACGATCAAGAAAATGATGAGAGCTTCAACGGCCCGGCGGGTGATCTCGGAACCAAATGTAGGACCGACCGCATCAATCGACGCGTCGTTCGCGTCGATGCCGGCGACGGCGGCAATCGTGTCGAGTAGCTCGTCACGGTCTTCGACGCTGAGGGCCTCGGTCTGGACCACAACAGTCTCAGACTCGTCGCGCTCAGTTCTCAACTGGACTCGCGCCCCGTCCTGGCCGATGGCCGAAAGACCATCACGGAAATCGCCAACGTCGGCCGCCGCAACATTTGGGGCTTCCACAATCGTTCCGCCGGTGAAGTCGACGTTGCCATCGAGGCCACGGACGAGAAGCGAGAGAAGGGACACTCCAATTAGAACTGCCGAGATGACAAAGAACCTGCGACGATGCCGCACAAAGTCGAATTCGGTCTCACCACGGTAGAGATTGCGCCATAGGCTCATGTCGCCGCCCCTTCCTCCGCAGGTCGGCCCATGGCACCCCGCATGCTCAGCGCCCCGCCCTCACCAAAGCGGCTTCGCACGAGAAGGGTTGCGAACGGACGAGTGAAGTAATACGCAACAATCACGTCGATGATCGTCGCCAAACCCAGGGTGAGGGCAAAGCCTTTAACCGGGCCAATCGCGAGAAGCCAGAGTAGAGCAGAGCCGACCAGGGTCACCGTGTCTGCGGTAACGATGGTGTGAAACGCTCTCTTGAAGCCGTAATCGACCGCCGGTCGCAGCGCTCGACCTCTGCGATGTTCTTCCTTTATTCGCTCAAAGAAGACAATGTACGAGTCGGCGGTGATACCTATCGAAACGATGATGCCGGTGACCCCGGCCAGGGTGAGAGTCGTTCCCTGGAACTGACCGAGGAGCACAATGATCCCGATGAGCAATGACCCAAAGACAGTGAAGCCCAGGACCGCGATAAGACCAAGAACTCGGTAGTAGGCGATAAGGGCGATAGCCACCAGAATCAGACCTGCGATCCCGGAATCCATTCCCGCCCGCAATGAGTCAGAGCCGAGACTGGCCGATACGGAGCCTTCGCTCTCCCGTTCGAAAGTGGTCGGGAGCGCACCGTAGCGGAGCACCGTGGCGAGATCCTCCGCCTCCGCTTGCGAATCCCCATCGGTGCCGAGGGTAATGATGACACTACCGGCGTCGAGGATCTCACCGGGGGCGACATCTTGAGCGATCGACGGGGCCGAAATCACTGTTCCATCGAGCACGATCGCCATCTGGCGCCGAACGTCACCGTATGTGTACGTGGACAGAATTCCCGTGGCTTCCTCAAACTTGGCGCCGCCTTCGGAGGTGAATGCGGGATCGACGGTCCACCCACCACCAGCCCCGATTTGGACGCCGGCGAACCCGGCCTCGGCACCCGTCAGGTCAATACCGGTGAGGAATGCTGGCCCGAGAGCGTAGAAGAGACCGGTGTCGTCATTGAGGTACACCAGCTTCTCCGGGTCGTCGACAAGGCTCAGCCCTGTTTCCGGGTCGATGTCATCTGGGATTACCGGAGGCTGGGTCGTCGTGGTTGTGGTTGTCGTGGTTTCTGTCGCCGCACCATCCTCAGGAGCCATGGTCGTTGTGGTGGCGGTCAGCGCCTCCGGAAGCGGAAGGGTTCCGTCCAAAAAGGCAGGACTGATGACCTGGAGGTCGTAAACGGGGCGAAACGTCAGCTGACCCGTAGTACCAACTGCGGCGAGGGCCCGTTCCCGATCTTCGATGCCAGGAAGCTGGACGAGGATGCGACGATCGCCCTGGACCGAGATCTCAGGCTCCTGTACGGCGCCAAGACTCTCGATACGGCGGCGCATGGTTTCTACGGCCTGGTCGAGCACTTCTCGATCGGTACCTTCGGGAGCTGCAAGCACGACGGAGAACCCGCCCTGAAGGTCAAGCCCAAGTTTGGGCTCCCACCCGACACCAAGCATGGCGGCAACAGAGCCCCAGGCGATGGCCATTGTGAGGATCAACGAGATCCAAAGGGGACGGCGGTTCACTCTTGTTCGTCTCCTAGTCGCTCTGCAATTGCCCGCACGGTGATGCTCAGCTTGGTGCCACCACCAACGTCGATGGTGGCTTCGTCTCCGGTGAGGTTGGTGACCCGGCCCAAGATGCCCCCAATTGTCCTGACTTGATCGCCAACCTCAACAGAGGAGCGCAAATTCTCCATCTGTCGTCGCCGACGGCGCTGCGGAAGGATTAGAGCGACATAAAACAGCCCACCGAAAATGATCAATGGCAGCACCAGACCGAGCAGCGAGCCTGCTGCATCGTCTGTCGCCTCGTCTGTTGCAAGGAGCAACCCGGTAAGGATCGCGTGGTACGGCACTAGAGCCTCCATTGGGAACTGTGCCCGAGACAACAAAGTGGTCTCGGGCCGCCATAGGTTAGTGCGCCTGACAATACCCTTGATCCGCGGTTTCGTATCCAATGACGAGTGCAGAACTTCAAGTTTGGCGCGCCGTGATCGTTTCGAGTCGGAACTCTGCGAATCTTCCCGCGGCAATGGCGGCGCGGATCCGTTGCATCAGGTCAAGCGTGTAAGTCAGATTGTGCAGCGACAACAACCGGGGGCCCAGAAACTCCTTGGTGCCAAACAAATGGCGAATATATCCGCGGCTGTAACGCCGACACGCGATGCAGCCGCAATCTGGATCGATGGGGGCATCTGCCTGTGCCCACTCCGCTCGCTTTATCGAGAAGTCGCCGGTGCGGCTGAGCACCTTGCCGTGACGGGCAAGACGTGTCGGCAACACGCAGTCGAAGAGGTCAACGCCTCTTTCGACAGAATCAAGTAGCCCTTCCGTATCACCAAGACCCATCACATATCGCGGCATGTCCTCAGGGAGCTCCGGGATTACCGCCGCGACGGCCGCGTTCCGCGCCGCAGGCGCCTCCCCCACAGAGAGCCCGCCGATTCCAAAGCCGGCAAAGCCAAGTGCTGCGGTCGCGGCCGCCGATCGTGCTCGTAGATCGGGGTCAGAGCCCCCTTGGACAATTCCCCACAGGGCACGGTCTCCGCGCGTCTTGGCAGTGATGGCCCGCTCAGCCCATCGCAACGTTCGGTCCATCGCTGCGATCGTGTCTTCCCGCGAGGCAGGCAAACCGATGAGAACGTCAAGGATCATCGCGACATCGGCACCCAGCATTTCTTGAATCTCAATGGCCCGCTCTGGAGTGAGCTCTACCCGCGAGCCGTCATACGTTGAACGAAAGGCAACGCCTTGTTCCGAGATTTCCGGGTTGAGGCTGAACACTTGGTAACCGCCGGAGTCGGTAAGGATCGGGCCGGGCCATGCCATGAATCCGTGGAGTTCTCCAAGCGCTGCCACAGTCTCGGCGGATGGGCGCAACATCAAGTGATAGGTATTGGCGAGAACCATCTCCGCTCCGACCCGCTCCAGGTCCTCAGTGTCGACCGTTTTGACGGTGCCGCGAGTTCCCACGGGCATGAAGGTCGGCGTGGCGATCTCACCGTGGGGGGTTTCGAGAATCCCGGTTCGGGCTTTGCCGTCAGTCGTGGCGCTGCGCCAGGTAACGCTCATTCACCGGCCTCTCTATCAACATCGCGTCGCCAAAGGACAAAAAGCGATAGCCGTGCTCCAATGCGTGGTCATAGATGTCGCGCCACCGGTCGCCGAGGAAGGCCGCGATCATGACTATCAGCGTGGTTCGTGGTGCGTGGAAGTTGGTCACAACCACATCAACAACCTTGGTGCGGTACCCCGGGCTTATGAATAGATCCGTGTTGCCCCGTCCCGCGGCCACAACGCAATCCTTGCCAGCAGCGCTCTCCAAGGTGCGAACCACAGTCGTTCCCACTGCGACCACGCGGCCACCGCGTTTCTGAGTTACCGATATCGCCCGAGCCGTCTCCGCCGGAACGGACCACGCCTCGGTGTGCATCTTGTGGTCGGAAATGGTTTCGGTTCCGATGGGACGGAAAGTATCAAGCCCGACTTCGAGATCGACTTCAGCGATTGCAATCCCGCGCTCGCCGAGAGCGGAGACCAACTCTGGTGTGAAGTGGAGCGCCGCTGTCGGTGCGGCCGCGGACCCGATCGTCTTTGCAAAGAGCGTCTGGTATCGGTCGGCATCCTCGAGATCGGTGTGGATATATGGAGGCAGCGGAATCTGCCCGTCGGCAGCAAATGCATCCTCAACATCTCCACTCTCAGTTGACAAAGCAACGACAACCTCGCCGCGGTCGGGGTCACTGAGCACCTCACCCGCAATAGAACCGAACTGGAGCAGAGTGCCGGAACGAATGCGACGCGAAGGTCGAATCAATCCTTCCCACCTTGCTTCGTCGACTCGGCGCAGCACCAGCAGTTCGACGGAACCTCCGGTCTCCGTCTTGTGGCCAAAGAGACGAGCCGCCCGTACCTTGGTCCGATTGACGACGACGAGATCGCCGGGCTGCAGCAAGCCGGGAAGATCGGTGAAGAGCCTGTCCTCGAGCGGATCAGTTCGCAGTAGCCGTGAGGCGTCTCTCGGCTCGACAGGAGTCTGCGCAATCGCGGCTGCGGGGAGGTTGTAGTCAAAGAGGTCGGTGTTCACGGGCGTCGAGGGTAGCGATCTATCTCGCAGTTCGGTTCTACGACGGCCAGGCCCATCGATTACCCTCACCTATCGTGACTACAGATACCGATGCGGACCCAACGCAAAACGCGAGGCTACTTTGTTTTGCAGAGGGCGAAACGTTGCGGGAGGGTCTCGATCGCGTTATCGAACGACAGTTCCGAATCGCCCTGGAGGTTGCTGATGTCGAGCCGGAGGGCCAGGCAGCTGCGGTCCACGAGACACGCAAGGCGCTAAAGCGTCTCCGCGCCTTGCTGCGTCTGGTGCGCGACAGCATTTCGCTCGATCGTTATCACACCGACAACGCCATGCTGAAGCTGATTGCGGCAGAGCTGAGCCCTGTCCGTGATACCTGGGTCATGGCAGAGGTCCTCGACCGCCTCCTCCCCCACGATCCGGATACCTCCGCTGCCGTCGCCACCCTTATCGCAAGGCTGCAGGAGCGCTACCTGGCTGAGTCGCGAGCGCTGCTGGAGAATCAGGCTCAGATGACCTCGATCATCGACCAGCTCGAGCAGGTACGGGATCGCAGCTCGAGATGGTCGGTCCTCCATGGAGAACAAGACGAGCCGCTCCCTCATGAATTCGCCTCGATCGCGCTTGGTCTGCAGCGTGTCTACAAGAGAGGACGCCGCGGAATGCGGATCATCTCCGACTCGCCAACCGACACTCTGCTGCATGTGTGGCGCAAGCGTGCCAAGTACCTCCGTCATCAAGTTGAAGCCCTCAACGTTCTCGACCCGGAGAATTTGCTACTCATCGAGCAGAAGCTCGAACACCTCACCGATCTTCTCGGCGACGACCACGATCTAGCCATGCTGCTCGCCCGGTTCAACAATGATCCGGCACTGGTGGCAGACATCGCAATGGACGCGGTCGTTGACGCCGTCCTGCTGAAACGGCTACAACTCCAGGGCGAGGCCATCGACCTTGGAAGGACGTTCTTTGAAGATCCGTCCACTGACTTCCTGGTATACGTTGAGCAGCTCTGGAAAGACGGCCCGACTTTCTAGGAGTCATCGAGCGAATCAGGGAATCAGTGTCCCCTGGCCACCGGGGTCGGGCGGCGTTAGCCCGATGTGCTCGTAGGCGCGCCTGGTAGCAACCCGGCCGCGCGGGGTACGCTGCATAAACCCCTCTTGGAGCAAGAAGGGCTCGTAGGCGTCTTCGACGGTTTCGGGGTCTTCGCCGACTGCGATTGCCAGGGTGGATAGCCCAACCGGACCGCCGCCAAATTTGGTGATGATGGCTTCGAGGACGGCTCGGTCCACCTTGTCGAGTCCGGCGTCGTCAACTTCAAATACCTGCAGCGCTTTCAGCGCCGTCTCCCCGTCGACGATTCCATTCGAACGCACTGTGGCAAAGTCTCTGACCCGCCGTAGCAAGCGGTTGGCAATGCGAGGCGTACCCCGGGATCGATAGGAGACCGCGTCCGCACCGTCGGGCGTCATTGCAACGTCGAGAATCTCAGCGGAGCGCGTCACGATGCGAGCAAGATCTGCCGAGTGGTAGTAGTCAAGACGGGCGACGTATCCGAATCGATCACGTAGTGGCGGTGCTACGCGTCCGACTCTGGTTGTCGCTCCCACCAGGGTAAATGGCGGGAGATCGAGACGGATCGATCGTGCCGCGGGACCCTTGCCAACGACGATGTCGAGCTGGAAGTCCTCCATTGCAGGGTAAAGCACTTCTTCAACCTGCCGTGGCAGGCGATGAATCTCATCGATAAACAGGACATCGCCGCGCTCGAGATTCGTGATAACAGCGGCGAGGTCTCCGGGACGCTCCAACGCAGGTCCACTTGTCGTCTGGAAATGGGCGCCCATCTCGATCGCAAGAATGCCGGCTAGCGATGTTTTGCCTAGCCCCGGCGGGCCGGAAAACAAGACATGATCCACCGACTCGCCGCGTAGTTTTGCGGCTTCGATAAGGATGGCCAGACGTTCCTTTAGGTCGGCCTGGCCAATGAAGTCCTCCATGTGCCGCGGCCGCAGCGTTACCTCGTCGCGTTCCTCCTCCGGGAGAGGATCGGTCATGAGGATGCCCTCGTCTCTCATGTCAGCGCTGCCTTCCGAGTTCCTGGAGAGCCTGCCGCAGCGTGTCTTCCACGGACATGTCCGTAGGAATGCTCCGCATGACGTCTGAGATTTCCGCGGCCTGATATCCGAGACCTTCGAGCGCCTCACGGACTTGAGCCAGCACACTGCCTGGTTGCAGAGGTGTGTCGGGCACGTCCAGTTTCGGACGCAATTCGAGAAGCAGCTTTTGGGCGCTGCGTTGCCCAATCCCTGGCACAGATGTCAAAGCGGCAACGTCTTCGGTCACGACAACGGTCCGTAGCTGATCTGGGCCAAGGGTCGCCAGGACGGCCAAAGCCAGTTTGGGGCCGACTCCGCTGATTCCGATCAGGATCTGGAACACATCGCGCTCGTCCGCGCTAGCAAAGCCGTAGAGGGCAAGAACATCCTCACGAACATGAAGATGCGTGTGAAGCACCGCTGGTTGTCCGGTGCCAGGTAGGTCGGCCAGCGTGTTGGGGGTGACTGCAATGTCGTATCCCACACCCGCAACCTCGAGCAGTACACGGTCCAAGCCTTTTTCAATGACACCGCCGCTCAATCTCCCAATCACTGGGCACGCTCGGCGAGTCGGCGAACTGACGCACCCTGAACATGACACAGCGCAATGGCGAGCGCGTCCGCGGCGTCGGCTGGACTTGGCAATTGGTCCAGGCCCAATCGCATCGCGACCACCTTCTTCATTTGAGCTTTGTCGGCGTTGCCGTAGCCGGTCAAGGCGCTCTTTACGGCCGATGGTGTGTATTCAGCGACCTTGATGTTGTGCTGCGCCAGCACAAGCAACACAACCCCGGAAGCACGGCCAACCGTGGTTGCTGTTTGTAGATTTCGGTTAACGAAGACCTGCTCGATGGCTGCCTCGTCGGGCTGGTGCTCGGTGACAAGGTCATCGAGATCGCGGTAGAGCTCGGCAAGTCTTGTCCCAACATCGAGACCGGGTGCAGTCCGGACTGCGCCAGCAGCGACAGCTCGGATGTTGTGACCCCTGCTCTCGATGATCCCGTAACCAAGGGTTGAAAGGCCGGGGTCAATTCCAAGTACGAACATATGTTCCCATACAGTAGATACTGCGTCGCCCGATGCCAAGCATCTTGCTTCCGGCTCCCCTACCCCAGCGAGTCGAGAACCTCGTCAGGTATATCGAAGTTGCCAAATACCGCCTGAACATCATCGAGGTCTTCCAGAGCATCGACGAGGCGCAGCACTTTGGTGGCACCCACATCGTCGACGGCCACCGACACCGAGGGCATTTGAGTGACTTCCGCCTGCTCGACAGCCACATCGGCATCTTCGAGAGCCGTGCGCACCGCGCCTAGATCACCTGGAGCACAGAGAATCTCCCAAACATCGTCGCTTGGATTGACATCGTCGGCGCCACCTTCAAGGGCCGCCATCATCACGGTGTCTTCATCCCCACGAGCTAGTAGGTAACCCTTCTGTTCGAAGAGATAGCCAACAGAACCAGGTTCGCCAAGGCTTCCATTGTTTTTGCTGAATGCGGAGCGCACATCCGAAGCAGCACGGTTCCGGTTGTCGGTGAGGATCTGAACATAAAGGGCAACCCCGCCGGGGGCGTACCCCTCGTACCAGACCTCGTCATAGACGACCCCATCATCGGCACCGGACCCACGGGCGACGGCCCGCTCGATATTGTCCTTTGGAACCGAATTGTCCTTCGCCTTCTGTATCGCGGTGGCCAGCGTCGCGTTGGCGCTGGTATCGCCACCGCCCTGGCGAGCTGCTGCCTCGACGGAGCGAATCAGCTTGGCAAAGAGTTTGCCGCGTTTTTCGTCCTGTCGCCCCTTGCGGTGCTTGATATTCGCCCACTTGGAATGCCCGGCCATTCAGCCCACCTCCATCAGCAACTCGTGTATTCGCGTGTCATTAGTCAGTTCAGGGTGAAAAGATGTTGCCAGGATACGTCCCTGGCGGACAAATACAGGGTGCTCCTCACCCGACTCCGGCTCGAGAACGGACGCAAGAACATCCACCTCGGCGCCCACCTTGTGGATCCACGGTGCTCGGATGAACACCGCATGCACCGGCATGGCAAGCCCTTGTACATCGAGAGCCGCTTCAAACGAATCCACCTGGCGCCCAAAGGCGTTTCTCTCGACAACCACGTCGAGAACTCCCAACTGCGGTTGTTCATAGCGTTTTGTCGCGGACGCAAGGAATATCATCCCGGCGCAAGTCCCCAGAACCGGCATACCGTCATTTATCCGCTGCCGTAATGGCTCAATGAGACCGTAGATGGTCGCCAACCTGCCAATCGCAGTCGATTCCCCACCAGGAATGATCAAAGCGTCGATGGCGTCGAGCTCCTCGGGGGTCCTTACCTCGACACCTTTCACGCCCAGCTGGCGCACCATCGCGAGGTGCTCTCTGAAGTCTCCTTGGAGCGCGAGCGCACCAACCGTCATTTTCTAACCATCCTCTTTCGTACGGATCCAGACCTAAAGGCCCCGGTCTTGCATCCGCTCTTCAGGCTTCAGCGTGTCGATGTTGATCCCGACCATTGCTTCGCCCAGGTTGCGGGACACCTTGGCAATCTTGGATGCGTCTTTGTAGAAGGTGGTTGCTTCCACAATCGCACGAGCCCGCACGCTCGGGTCTCCAGACTTGAAGACCCCGGATCCCACAAAGACACCGTCACAACCGAGTTGCATCATGAGCGCGGCATCAGCAGGTGTCGCAATCCCACCGGCGGCAAAGTTGACCACGGGAAGCTTGCCAGTTTTGGCAATCTCCTTGACCAACGTGTACGGGGCCATGAGTTCCTTAGCGGCCGCCATCACTTCGTTATCGTCAAGGACGGTGAGACGACGAATCTGCCTGTTCATCATCCGCATGTGCTTGACCGCTTCGATGACGTTGCCCGTTCCAGGCTCGCCCTTGGTGCGGATCATGGCAGCCCCTTCACCGATGCGGCGGAGTGCCTCTCCGAGATCTTTCGCCCCGCACACAAACGGCACGGTGAAGTTCCACTTGTCGATGTGGTTGTCATCGACCGGAGACAGCACCTCGGACTCGTCGATATAGTCGACGCCAAGGGACTCGAGGACCTGGGCCTCTACAAAATGGCCGATGCGCGACTTCGCCATCACCGGGATCGATACAGCTTCGACTATCTGCTCGACGATTGATGGGTCTGCCATGCGAGCAACCCCGCCGTGAGCCCGAATGTCGGCGGGAACCCGTTCCAGCGCCATCACTGCGACCGCGCCGGCCTCTTCGGCAATCCGAGCCTGCTCCACGTTGACGACGTCCATGATGACGCCACCTTTGAGCATCTCAGCCAGACCTCTCTTGACGAGATCTGTGCCTCGTTCAGACGATGACGTATTCATCTCAAACTCCTCATTATGTTCTCAACAAACCAAGTGTACCGGTCGTCGATGACCCCGGCGGCAGCGGTTCCCGACCTGGTCCGTGGCGGCTTATTGGTCTTTCCAGACGGGCGGTCTCTTCTCGAGAAACGCCCCCATGCCTTCCTGGGCATCGTCGTGTTGGGCGTTCTGGCTCATGATCGGCTCGGCGAGGGCATAGGCGTCGGCCTGCCGTTCGTCGATCTGCTTGTAGAACGCAGCTTTGCCGATAGCGACGATGTCTCCGCTAAACCTGGCGATCCGTTCCGCAAGCGCGACGGTCTCTTCCTCGAGATCGTCAATGGGGACGACCCTGTTGACGAGGCCCCAATTCCGAGCGGTAGTGGCATCGATAGGGTCGCCGGTCAATAACATCTCCAATGCCCGCTTGCGTCCGATCGCCCGTGAAATTGGCACCATCGGAGTCGAGCAGAACAGGCCGATCGTCACCCCTGGTGTGGCAAATCGGCACTCTTCGCTTGCGACAGCCAGGTCGCATGCCGCGACCAGTTGGCAGCCGGCTGCGGTTGCCATACCGTGTACCTTTGCGATTACCGGCTGCGGGACGCTCTGAAACCTCAACATCACGTTTGTACAGGTCGCAAAGAGCTGGTCGTAGAACTCGGGTTCCCTGTCGATCATCTCGCCAAGGTCATGACCGGATGAAAAGACCTGCCCCTCCCCTTCGAGGATGATCGCCCGGATAGATGGATCGGATCCGATTTCCTCGATTGCGTCTTCAAGTTCGCTGAGGAGCGCAAGGCTCATCGCATTGCGACGCTCTGGCCGATCAAGAACGATTCTGGCTCGACCATCGGCAACGGTCACATGCAGATTGGTGTAGCTCATCGCGTCATCCTGCCGTTGGCAGCCAGCGCTTCTTCGTAAGCATCGATATAGGCGGCGGCGACAATCTTGCCGCTGAACTGTTGTGCACGCTCCACAGCGATCGCACCCAACGTACGAACCGTATCGTCGTCGTCGAGCAAGCTGGTGATCTCGCTCGCAAGACCGTCGGCATCGCCGGGGGCAACGAATCGAGCGGCGTTACCCGCCACCCTGACAAAGGCGGGTAACCCGCTGGCGACCACCGCACATCCAGCAGCCATGCCCTCCACGACCACGATCCCAAAGCTTTCGCCGCTCAGGTTCGGGGCGCAGTAGACGCTGGCTTCGCTGAGGTGACTCCGTTTTGCCTCTTCTGAAACACGGCCGACGAATCGCACTCCGGGGATGGCGGCATCAGGTTGGTCGGCACCGACAACGGTTAGTTGTGCGTGCGGATGCGACCTCCGGATTCTGGGCCATGCCGCAAGAAGGACGGGCAGCCCCTTGCGTTCGTCGTTGCGCCCCAGGAACACGACTGAGCCAGGTTGTTTCTTCCCCGGCGCATATTGCTCGACGTCAACTCCGTTGGGGATGATCCGCACCCGACCGGTGTCGTCGACCACCCTCGCCGCGATCGGACTAACCGCGGTGATCACAGCAAGGCGCCGGAACCAGCGTGCGGTGAGCGGTTTGCCAAGTTTGTAGACCCACTCCGCGGCTCTGGAGGTATCGGCGTGGAAGGTGCCGACCAATGGGACAGGCGCTTTGCGCAGCGCCACCAGCGACACCAGCGGCATCAGCGGTTCGTGAATGTGGGCAACGTCCACAGAATCCAGCGCTTCGAGCACGTTCTTGGCGGCCCTCTTAGAGAGAGCGATCGGTGTCGTTGCCCCGTTCGCCGGCACCACCGTAACCGGCCCTGCTGAGACAAACCCCGCGACCTCGCTACTGCCGGGAGCGATCACGATCGGGTCGTGCCCGGCATCTGTCAGCCAACTCGAGAGCCGCAGCACCTGATCCTGTACACCGCCAAACGCACCCATGTCGTATGGGCACACCAATCCGATTCTCACTCCGATTCCTCCCGGTCCGACGGCCAGTTTGGAACAAAGAGATGCCAATCTTCGGGGGCAAGCCGAATCTTCTCCTCGAGCGCCGTTGCGAGGAGTTGGACTCCCGCGGCGATGCGCTCCTCTTTTGTACCGGTCTCTGGCAAGTCGAGCGGATCCGATACAACGTACTTGTGGCCGCGGCCATCTTTGAAATACGAGCCGACAACGATAAGCGGCGCCCCACTGCGCAGCGCCAGAGCGACCGGCCCCGGTGGCATCGTCGTCTCCTCACCGAAGAACATCACAGGCACCCCGCGTCCCGTGACATCACGATCTGCGAGGAGAGCGACCGTTTTGCCCGCCTTGAGGCGTTGCATCAGCGCCCCGGTGGCGCGCATGCCTCTACCGGTCAACACGATGTCGATACCGACCATGGCACGTATGTTGACGAACCAGTCGGTGATAAGCGGGTTGGGCAGGTTCTCGGCGGCCGACAGCGCCGGCATCCCCAGCGATTCGGCGACAGCTCCTGCGATCTCCCAGTTACCCATGTGGGGCAGGATCAGCAGCAGACCGTTGCCTTGCCCGAACGCATCGTGGAGTGCTTGCTGGTTGACAACAGTCGAGTCGGCAACGAGACCGGGTTTGCGTTTGGGGCGGAGCCAGAAGACTTCTGCCCAGTAACGCCCGTAGCTTCCAAACATCTTCTTTGACTTCTGTTTGACCGGTACGTCAGGTCCGAGGATTCGCCTTAGATGGCGCTGCACCAGCCGCCGTCTCTTCGGTGCGATATACCAGACGAGACGACCGAGCCCCTCACCCGTCCGATACATGACCCCTTCTGGGAGCACACCAAGTACCCCTATAAAGAATCTGTAGACGAGAAAGCCGAGCCGATCTTTCACCCTGGAGTCACTGGGCGTCCTCACCCAGCTGGTGCCAGGTGCGCCGAATGCGTTGCGCCACGGTGAGGCCTGACAGCACCACGAAAATCCAAAGCATGTAGTGAAGGACGTTGAGCCCCCACCCGGCCAGCATCAGGCCGACGAGCATCAGAATCATCCGTTCGGCGCGTCCCATCCAGCCACCGCGACCCTCGGCGCCCCAACTCTCCGCTTTGGAGCGCACGTATGGGGTCAGCATCGAGAAGGCCAGGGCAAGGATGCACAGCATCAGGCCCGTCTCATCAGAGCGCAGGCTAAAGGTGAGACCGGTCCACAGCGCGACCTCGCCAAAGCGGTCAGCCATCGTGTCGATAAACGCGCCACGGATCGAGGCAGTACCTTGATGTCTCGCAAGAGGCCCATCGAGAGCATCGAGAGCGACGCCGACACCAGCGACGAAGCCACCGAGTGCATAGCGATCAACCGCTATAAGCGACGCGCCAACGAGAGTCACGAGCAATCCGAGCATCGTGATCATGGTGGGTGTCAGCCTGGCCTTTGACAGGCCAACTGCGATCGGGTCCAGAATCGGCGCTAACCGACTCCTACCCCTCAGATCGAGCACGGTGGTCTCCTTCCGGACACGAAAGCTACCACGACAAACTGAACATCTGTTCTCCGGGCTAGAATCCGCAGCCAGACGGACTCAATTGGAAAGGCTGTGGAAAAAGTATGGACGAGCGAGGCGCAACGTTACAAATCGGCGAGAATTCGCTTGAACTCCCCGGGGTCCTGGCCAACGTAGGTAACGATGGCCTCAACATCTCGAAGCTGCGTCCTACCCACGGAATCGTCACATACGACCCTGGTTTTGCGAACACCGCATCGACGCGTTCCTCCATTACATATGTAGATGGCGGTGCAGGACTGCTGACGCATCGTGGCTATCCGATCGAAGACTTGGCCAACAACTGTTCGTTCCTAGAAGTTGCATACCTGCTGCTTTATGGGGAGCTCCCCAACGAGACACAGCTCGAGGAGTGGCAGGATTCGATGCGCTACCACACGCTTCTCAACGAAGAGATGAAGCGATTCTTCGATGCGTTCCCGAAGCGGGCGCATCCGATGGCGATACTGTCGTCTGCAACTAACGCTATCTCGACGTTCTACGAGGAATACCACAACCCCAACGACGAAGTATCTGTGGTCGAAAGCGCGCAACGTCTTCTTGCCAAGATGCCGACAATCGCCGCGTGGGCCTACAAGAAATCGAGTGGGCACCCGTATGTCTACCCACGAAACGACCTCGGCTACGTGGAGAATTTCCTCCACATGATGTTTGCGCTCCCCACAGAGGAGTACGTGGTCGATCCGCTAGTTGCAAAGGCTCTCAATGTCCTGTTGATCCTGCACGCAGACCATGGACAGAACTGCTCAACGGCCACAGTGCGTTTCGTCGGCTCGAGCCAGGCCAACGTCTTTGCGTCGGTTGCGGCAGGCATGAATGCATTGTGGGGTCCGCTACACGGCGGCGCCAACCAAAAGGTCATCGAGATGCTTTCGGACATCGCCAACGACCCGAGCGCCAGCACCGAGTCATACATTGCAAGGGCAAAGGACAAGAACGACGACTTCCGCCTCATGGGCTTCGGGCACCGCGTTTACAAGAACTACGACCCACGGGCAAGGATTCTCAAGGAGTTCGCCGACGAGATCCTCGGCCGCATGGAAGGCGACGACCCGCTGCTCAAGGTTGCCACGGAGTTGGAGTACGCGGCTCTCAACGATGAGTATTTCTCCTCACGCAATCTGTATCCGAACGTCGACTTCTACTCGGGCATCCTGTTCCGTGCGCTTGGCTTCCCGATGCGCATGTTCACCGTGCTGTTTGCTATCGGTCGACTGCCTGGTTGGATCGCCAACTGGAAGGAAATGAACGAGGACCCCGAGACCCGTATTGCTCGACCACGTCAGATCTATACGGGCGAGGTGTCTCGCCAGTGGCTGCCGCTGGACCAGCGGTAGGACGGGCGCCGACAGCGTCGGAAAGCCCGCCAGCCCGGTCCTCGCTAGGTCGACTCCGCCGGGGGTATCGGTTCCGTGTAGGTCTCGATGACTTCACCGGAGCGCCCGTCTACGCGAACTAAACCGCGTTGGCTCGGCGGCTCATCGGCAGAGAACACCAGAACGTTCCACACCGGTCGGGCCATGGCGCCATCGAATCCGAGCACCGCGGATGCGTGCCCGACGGCGAACTCGATAGCCGTGTTGGCGATCGTCAAGGCTTCGTGGTCTTTTACCGCAAGGTGATGCCCTGCGGCATAGTGGTAAACACCGATGACGACGAAGACGGCCGCAATCATCCACATAGCCCGCGGTAGACCCGCCGCGATGCCGACTGCCGTGATGACGGCCCCGACGAAATAAGCCACCCCAGCCCGGCGCCGCCGCACCGGGTCCGGAACTTCGTAGGGTCCAAGGACATTTGCATCTAGATCCTCTGGCATGCCCGCCGCCGCGGCTACGTCAGCAGAGACCTCTATCGATGGCAGCTCTGGCCTGCGATCCGTCATAAACCTGCGTGCGCCTTTTCGTATGCGTCATGGTCGACGATATCTTCACCGCGGTTGCGATGCCACCTGTCCCAAAGCACGAGCATCGACGGCAACACCAACACGCTGGCGATTAGAGCAAACACGATGGCCCAGAAGGTCACTTCGCCGAGTTGCTTGAAAGGTTTCAGGGTCGAGGTCATCAAGATCCCAAAGCCGGCCGCCGTACTGAACGCCGATCCGGCCAAAGCACCACCGGTATGTGTCGTTGTCGACCGGATGGCCTCTTCCGGATTATCGAACCGCTGCCGATCTTCCTGATATCTGTGCGTTATGTGGATGGTGTACGGCACCCCGATGCCGATCGACAGATTGGCAATCATCGCAGTTACCGGATTGAACGAGATGCCCCGTGCCGACATAACTCCAAACACCCACAGCACGATCAACACCACTGGGAGGATGGTTATGACGCCGAGGAAGGGCCGTCTCGCCTCGACCCAGAATGTCACAACGAGTAAAGCCATGGCCGCAAGAATCGTGAACGCAAGTGACGTGGCCTGACTGTCCGAAAGTGCAGTGACAACGCCGGCGCTGATGATGTTTTGGTTCGTGGCAACCGCCGACGCTCCGTTGGCGAGAACCGGCTCGAAGTCTACGGTGAGATCCTCAGACAACTGCAGGGCAGCGCTCTCCCCTGCCTGTGTCAACACACCCACGTCTAGGAATCGATACGCTCCGTCGACCTTGGCGATCGTCCTTGCCATCGCCTCGGGCGAAGCTGCCGCAGCCATGTCGTACAAGGCTGCAACATCGGTTCCCGTAGTCACGGTGAGGTCGGGTTGCAGTCCGGCGGCCATCGCCGCTGCAGCAAACTCGGGATCGAAGCTCGCGGGATCGCCCCCTTGCTCGGGAGATTGGATGAGTTGCCCGATCACAGAAATCGGGGACTCCGCAGCAGCCCGCGGCCCGAATTGAATGACGTTGTCGGTGTCGCCCATGTTCGCCCAAGCAGCCACGACTGCGTTATGAACCTCGGGTGTGGCGATGTCACCCTCGACAATGACCTCGGTCTCCTCACCGAAACCGCCACCGAACTCATCGGAGATCACGTCGAACGTCTCCAGCATGGGATTTCCTTCAGGGAGGAAATCCGTAAAGCTAAAAGTGGTGCTCAACTGGGTTAGCCCGACAAAGCCCAGTACACCGAGCGCCAGAGCCGCGATCAGCGTGGTCACGGCATACTTCTCGGCAAGCACCGCGGTCGAGCCCATGATGCGTGGCAAGACCCGTTCGCTCTGGTGGCCGAACGCCTCTCTAGCCAGATGACCCGTAGCCTCGGCCTTCTTGTCCAGCAAGACCCGGATGGCAGGAACGACCGTGAGCATGAGGACAAAGGCGGACGTGATGCCAACGGCGGCCAGAATGCCGAAATCGCGCAAAGCGGTAACTGGGTTGATGATGTTGGTGAGGAACCCAACCGAAGTAGTCCCTGTCGCAAGAACCAAAGCAATTCCAACCGTCTTGGTCGCCCGGGTAGCTGAGTCCGTAATCGAGACACCCGCACCCAATTCTTCGCGATATCTGCTTGTCATATGAATCGCATAGTCCACACCGAGACCGATCAGAAGGATGGGCAGGATCTGCAGGATCTCATTGAAATTGCCAATGATGCCGAGGTATTTGGGTCCGAGGATCACACCAGCACCATTCATCCAGATGATGGAGACGATGATGACCAACATGGTGAGGCCCATATCCGCTAGCGACCGCCGCAGCGCCCGACCCCTGGTGAGCTTGCCTTTCGGATGGATCCAGAAAACAAACATCAAGATGAGCACGATGATGAGGAAGGCCATCCCAAACAGCCTTCCGATCTCTGACGCAAACTCGTCCGAGTCAGAGAACAACAGAGCGAAGCTGAACGCGCCTGGCGTCGAGATCGTGGTGGCAACCGCTTCGATGCTCGACTTCATGTCAAGCTCAATCTCGGTCAGCTTCACAAAATCGGGATCATCAAGGTCAGCCACGTTGAGGAACACAACCATTAGTGCCACCTCAGCCTGGGGCACTGTCAGATCGGAGCTAGCTCCAAAGAGGCCCTCGAGAAGGCTGCGGAACTCTGCAGGCGTCTGCTCGAGGCTGTCCAGCATCCCTTGCTTGACTTCCTCGTCGGTGATGTTGGCGAGGAGAGTTTCGAAGGGAACCGCCATCTCCACCGCCCGCATCTCCAGGCCAGCGAGAAGTCCGTCGAAATAGCCGACAATGTCGCCGCCGGGTCGATCCTTGAAAAGCTCGCTCGCTCGGGAAGCCGCGATTGCGTCACTTATCGCGATGTAGTCACGGAGACCATCCGCAGTGAGCAGATCGGCGCCTTCCGCCGCTGTCACCAAGATCTGGACAGGCTCTTCCGAGTTGTCTTGGAAGTAGTCGGCGATGACATCCTGAGCAAGGAACTCGGGCGAGTCGGGTGAGAATCCTTCGTTGCCAGACGCCTGCTCCTGCTGGGTCATGAATACAAAGAGAACCGCGGTGACCGCCAGAGTCCCGGCAATTATGGCCCAGGGGGATTTGCTGACCGCACCGGCAAGTAAGCGAACGAATGTCTTCACGTTGGTTTCCCTTCAGGGGGGCGAGAATCGATAGAAATCTTGTTGAGGCACCCCGGCCACCGACCGGAGCGAAGACTGAGGATAACCGTCAGCCGGAGTGGCTTATTTCATCGCGGCGGACGGCACATCTCAACAAGGGTTTCCGTCACCTCGTCAATGCTGATCCCGCGCCGCTCCTCCTCTTGTCGGAGACGCAGACCCGCGGTGCCATCGGCCACATCGGTGTCACCGACGACGAGAACTGCGGGGTGCTTCTGGGTGATGGCCCGGCGAATCTTCTCCCCGACGGTGTCGTCTGCACCGTCCACTTCGACGCGGAGACCAGCGGCACGCAGCTTGTCCGCGACGCTGTGGGCGTAATCGAGATGTCGATCAGCCACCGAGATAATCGTCGCCTGTACGGGTGACAACCATCCGGGAAGAGCACCCGCATAGTGTTCGATAAGGATGCCGACAAAACGTTCGATCGAGCCCATGAGCGCACGATGGATCATCACCGGCCGTTCCCGATTGTTGTGGTCGGTTGCATAGAGGAGATCAAAGTTCTCTGGCTGGGCGAAGTCGACCTGGATAGTGGAGAGCTGCCAGCGGCGCCCAATGGCATCGCGGATATGCACGTCGATCTTTGGTCCGTAGAACGCGCCTTCGCCTTCCGCAACGGTGTATGGAAGGTCTGCAGTCTCAAGAGCGAGGCGCAAGGCGCTTTCGGCTTTGGACCACAAGTCGTCGCTGCCGATGTATTTGTCCGGATTCTTAGTCGACAGATCTGCCTCGAATTCTGTGAACCCGAAATCGCGCAGCACCATGAGGGTGAAATCAAGCAGGTTCTGCAGTTCTGCCGCAATATCCTTTTCCTCGATAAATATGTGACTGTCGTCCTGGGTGAAACCGCGGGCTCGCATCAGACCGTGTACGACGCCGGATCGCTCGTAGCGGTAGACGGTGCCGAGTTCGTAGAGCCGCAACGGAAGTTCGCGGTAGCTACGTCCTCTGCTTGCAAAAATCAAGATGTGGAACGGACAGTTCATCGGCTTCAGGCGGTATTCGGTTGACTCGTCGAGAACCATGCCCGGGTACATGCCCTCTGCGTAGAAATCGAGGTGGCCCGATTTTTGCCACAGGTCTGCCTTGGCGACGTGTGGGGTTGCCACAATCTCGTAGTCATGGTCGAGGTGGGTGCGTCGGCTGTAGTCCTCAATGATCATCCGGAGCAGACCGCCCTTGGGATGCCAGACCGCCAAACCGCTACCAAGCGCCTGCGGAAAGGAGAAGAGCTCGAGCTCTTGGCCCAATTTGCGATGGTCGCGCCGCTCGGCCTCTTCCAGTCGGTGGAGATAGGCGTCGAGTTCCTTTTTGCTCTCCCAGGCTGTTCCGTATATGCGCTGTAGCTGCTGTTTATGTTCATCTCCGCGCCAATATGCCCCCGCAGAACGCATCAGCTTCACTGCCTTGAGACGTTTCGTCGACGGAACGTGGGGCCCGCGACAAAGGTCAACAAACGACTGATTGCGGTACACCGAGACCGCAGCACCACCGGCGCCTTCATTTTCGTCGACAGCCTCGATGATCTCGGTCTTGAACGGCTGATCGGAAAAGACCTCGAGAGCGGTTGACACCGACATCTCTTCGCGCTCAAACGTCTGATCCTCCGCGATGATCTCCGCCATACGGCCCTCGATCCGCTCGAGATCCTCAGGGGTAAATGGCTTTTCGACCTCAAAGTCGTAGTAGAACCCGTCGGTGATCGGCGGCCCTATCGCAAACTTGGACCCCGGGTACAGGTCGAGAACGGCCTGCGCCATGACGTGAGCCGCTGAGTGCCGCATGATGTACCGACCCTCTTCAGAGCCCGCGGTGACTATCTCAACTGTCCCATCTTGGGTTATGGGCCTCGTCAGATCGACTGCCACCCCATCAAGCTTTGCGGCAACGGCCGCTTTGGCCAATCGCGGCCCGATACTCGCCGCAACTTGGGCACCAGTGACTCCCGAGTCGTAGCGTCGCTCGGTTCCATCGGGGAAGGTGATTGTCAGTGCCACGGTCAACCTCTCAACGTTTGGTCGGTAAGCGTAACCCAATGCGACGCAGGGTCGGTCTCCGCGTGAGACAATAGACCCAGCCTCAAGAAGGACATGTGGTGAAGCCAATCGAAGTTGCTCAGAAACTGGCCGAAGGTGACCGCATTCACGAACTGACCGGTACGGAGCGCGGCCAGTCTGCGAATCGCATCTACCGGATCTGGGTTGGTGACAACACCCGAATCGCAAAGATTTATGGAACGCCTGCTCGCGAGCGCCGCGAATCTCACGCTCTTGAGGCACTTGGCTCGCTGGCGGGAACTCCGAAACTCGTCGATCGCGGCCTGGAGGGCGAAACCCATTGGGCGATTTTTGAGGATGCCGGTCGCTGGAATCTAGGGACTCTGCCTGAGAATCCGGGTCTGGCACGCAAGGCGGGGGCGATTCTTCGCTCAGTGCACGAGACGCCGTCGGAGAAGGTCTCGAACCTGAGTAGGGGCATGGATCAGGAGTGGGTAGCCGTTGATTTCCTCTCTACGCTGCGCAGACTTGAGCGCTACCGGGGTCGGCTTCATATATCGGGCGAACTGCTCGCCAACGCTCGCGAGGTTCGGCCGCCCTTTGCTTCAGACCCCCGCACCGCGCACACGAACCCTGTTCCAGACAATTATGTGGTCGACGATTCGGGCAACATCACCCTCATCGCCTGGGAATGGGCGACTGTCGCCCCGGTGGAATGGGACCTCTCGAAGGCAACGTGGCTACTCGGTCTGAATGCCGGCCCATTGGCTTCTGCGGCTTTCCAAGAAGGCTATGGACGGACTCTCGACCAATACCAGCTCGATAGGTGGATTGTCTATCACTCTGCGATGACTTTGGTGTTCCGGGTCGAACGAGCCATGGACGCCGCGATCGGCACCCACGACCTGTATCTGTCAGAGTTCAGAAGAGCCGTCGCGGCTTCGACACTCGTCGACGACTGACCGCACTTGGCCCGATAAGCGCAAAAACTGGGCCTATCCCCGGTACAATTCGGTCATGACATTGGGCATGATATTTCTCGCGGTCTTGCTATCGGGTGTGTTCGTTGTGAGCCGGTTTCCGTCCGCAGAGTCGGCCTCGGAATCCGGTGATCCGATCCTGGTCGATCTACCGTGTCCGTGGTGCAGAGCGGCAACTACCGAGACCGACGCAACCTGCCCGTCGTGCGGTCAGCTGTTCGGCGGGTAGCGGTAGGCGGCCACGGTTCGGATCTTCTCGAACCCGAGTTCTCGATAAAGACGAACCGCTCGCTCATTCGTTGCCTCGACATAGAGCATCGCCGTTCTCGCATGGCGAACGTTTCCCAGGTAGTGCAGGCCGTGCGCAACGAGATCCCTCCCCAGTCCGCGCCCTTCCCAGCTGGGTACCACTCCGATGATGTAAATCTCCCCAACGCCGTCGTCGTGAATCTTTGTCCAGCAACTGCCTGCGAGTCGACCGTCCTCTCGCGCGAGAAAGAATCCGCTTTGGTCAAACCATGACTGCGCCATCCGATTCTCCAGATCACGCCTGGTCATGTACCCGTTTTCGGGGTGGCCGGCGAAGGCGGCGCTATTGGCCTTGAGCCAATCGTTCTCGTCAACGCCCATCCGAAAGGTTGACACCTCAAAGCCGGAAAACGCTGGGTCGAGATCAGCGATCGGCAACGCCCTGCGCATCTCCCACAGCTCCCGCTGACGGTACCAACCCGCCGTCTCAGCAGCATCGACAACATGTTGGGATCGGGTCCAGAGCGTGGTCTCTCCGCCGCCCGCTTCCAGACGCAATGCTTCCATGAGTTCTTTCGCGATGTCCAGATGCCGCAGCTCTGGAGCCACGACAATCTCGATTGCCCAATGCCCGGACTCGGCGCTCGCCCCACGATGCCAGGCCGCTTGGCCGTACCCGATCACGGAGCCGTCATCGGCCAACGCAACACGTTCCCTGGCGTCCATACTCCCGCCAAGGCGCATCGACTTGTACTCCGACAGCGAGGGCGCGTCGAGGTCGCGGTCTACTGATTGAATGAATTGCTGCAATTCGCCGCGCAAATCGGGGTGGAGCCGCGCCGTCGAGATACCCAAGTTGCCTCCGCATACTCTCTACTCACCATCGGCGCCCGACCCGGCGCAGGCAAGCAGTTCAACCGTATCCTATGCCGGTGAGCAAGGTCGGACTTGTATTGGGCGGTGGAGGAATCACCGGCGCCGCGTTCCAATTCGGAGCGCTTCTTACGCTTGAGCTAGCGACCAACTGGAATCTGAATTCTGCCGAGGTGGTCGTTGGCACTTCTTGCGGTGCTCTCACCGGAGCAATGGTTCGGGGAGACCAACTCAATCTGCACACCTTTGTTGGTGATGCAAAGTCACGCGAAGACGTTGCGGCCAGGCTGCGGCAGCACGTTTACCGACGCAGTCGTCCGACCGGGGTAATGCGTTGGATGCGCCGCGGTGTCCTTCCCGGTCTGCGCAGGCCCGATCTCAGCGTTGTCCTTGGCAGCCCTGCTATCTATTCAACCGAGGGTTTGGGCCAGTGGGTGGAAGATTCTCTCGGCGATCAGGCCCACACCTGGCCGGATCATCCGACAGTCATCGTGGCTTACGATCTAGCAAAGCGAGAGAGAACTCCCTTTGGTACCGAAGCCGCTCCCCCCGCCCAGCTCAGAAACGCGGTGGCGGCCTCGGCGGCCGTTCCCGGCGTGTTCCAACCGGTTCGGATACGTGATCGCTGGTATGCCGACGGAGGTATAGCCAGCGGCACCTCAGTCGACCTCGTGTTGGGGTCGGCAGAACCCCTTGACTTGGTCATCGTGGTGGCACCTCTGGCCGCGGCAGAGCGCCGACCGGGCGCCCGGTTCTACGAGGACATCTTCGACCGTTTCGGTCGTACCGCGCTGGAGGCAGAAATCACACTGGTCAAGGAGCATTGGCCGGACACAGAGTTCTTGGTGTTGCGACCCGACCATCGGGTGCTGGCTGCCGCTCGGCCCAATCCGCTGTCCGCTGACGCGGCCGTATCCGTTTTTCTCAGGACTCTCCGCTCGATGAAGTATGAACTGGCTGCGCCGGCAACGTGGGATTTGCTGAAGCGGTACCTGGTGGTGCCGTCCGAAAAACGGATCTGACTAGGTGACTTCGCGCAACTCTTCAAGCAATCGATCGACCTTGTCGCTGATATCTGACGTCGATTCGGCCGGAGCAACGACCTCGAGGTGCGGCGCCGCTTCCTGGGCCATCTCCATCGATTCGGAAACCTCGGAATCAACAACTGCCGCCTCGGCTGGCTCTGGCTGCGGCGCCTCCATCTCAGGAGCTCCGCTGGCGGAATCATCCTCGTCGGTGGCTGGCTTCTGGGTTTCTACGACTGAATCCTCGCCTGATGTCGGTGCGGGTCGATCCTGGTGCGCTGGTTCTGATATATGCTCGGCATTGACAGCAACCGAAGCATCTCCAATTGCTTCCAATGCAAGTGGAACGGGTTTTTCGACCGTGTCACGAGCTTGCTTGAGAGCAGCATCAAGAGCCTCACGAGCAGTCACCAAATTCGCCCCGGATTCGGCGGTGAGAGTATGCAAAGCACTCTCGGCCGCGGCCAGTCGTATGCGCAGCCCTTCGATACGACCCACGAGCATTTCGCTTTCGGCCAGCGCTGCTTTTGCAACCTCCTGAGCCTGGGCACTCGCTGCCTCTTTGATTGCCGCAGCCTGCGCCTCAGCGCCACTGGTCAGTTCTTTGGCTTCTGTCTCGCCTGCGCTGACAACCGTTGCGGCTTTTGCTGCAGCCTCGGCCTCCATAGTTTTCACCTGGTCGCGGGCTCCGGCGAGTAATTCTTGCTTGGCGTGTGCGGCCGCTTTGAGGGTCAGACGGAGCGCCTCTTCGGACTCGTCGGCGTCCTGAACCTTTGCCTGCAATGACGGCACTAACGCCTCGAGCTCGGCCAGCCGGCTCTCGCGTGCGGCGACCGCGGCCGCGATCTCGTTCAAGTGAGAATCGACTGCATCGGGGTCATAGCCGCGGCGATTCAGCTCGAATTCGCGGCCGGTGATGCTCTTTTGTGATAGATCCACTCGAACCTCTGGGATGAGATTTATCGATTCTACGGCCTAGCGTTGCGCTAAGGCTATTCGATTGGAATAGGTCGCTCGACCCCTAGACGCTTCGGCAGTATCAGTGTTTAGTTAAGGAGAACTACTTAGAGCAGTCAAAACGATGACGCTAAGCGAACAAGAGGACAGGACCACATGAGCGTGTACATAAGTGCGAAGAACTTGCTTTCTCGCATCGCCGATCAAGACGCTGGCGCCAGTCTTGTTGAGTATGCGCTGCTGGTTTCGCTTATTGCCGCCGTCGCGCTGGTCGCCGTCGCATCCTTTGGAGGCGCTCTCTCCACCGAGTACAGCGAGATCGCAGCCACGATGCCCTAGGGCTCGGCAACGAGTACCCAGAGTGACAAACCGTAGGTAAACCCCTTCACATTGAAAAGGCTGCACCCGGTCGCTGCCTACGCTTAATCACGTTGTAGGGTCGGGTCATGCAACTGGCTGGAAAGACCGTCGTCATCACCGGAGCCGGGGCCGGGATCGGTGCGGCATTGGCCAGACGTTTCCGCAAGGAATCCCCAACCGGCATCGTTGTCGCCGATCTCGACATCGATGCGGCTACCACCGTCGCTAATGAAGTCGCCGGCCTCCCCTTCCAACTGGACGTCGCCGACGAGACCGCGGTCAATGCGCTTGTGGCCGCTGCCAACTCCGCATACGGACCGATCGACCTCATGTGTCTCAACGCGGGTATCGCTGCAAGCGGGGACGTAACAGTGTCCAATGAGATCTGGCAGCACCTATGGGACGTCAACGTCATGTCGCATGTGTATGGGGTCAGAGCTGTCCTACCTCAGATGCTGGAACGCGGCTCCGGGTACATACTGCACACCGCCTCAGCTGCAGGCTTGCTGACGAACATCGGCGCTGCTCCATACTCTGTGACGAAACATGCCGTTGTTGCCCTCGCTGAATGGCTCTCCATCACCTACGGTTCGGCCGGTATCAAGATCTCGTGCCTTAGCCCCCAGTTCGTCGAAACAGCGATGCTCGATGCTGTTGCCGAGGTCAGCCCCGGTTTCGCCGACCTGGTGGCAGCGACCAGCATCACAACCGATCAGCTGGCCGAAGACGTCGTCGCAGGCCTCGCCGATGAACACTTTCATATCCTGCCCCACCCCGAAGTAGCGTCCTACATGGCGCTAAAGGCGACCGAACCGGAACGTTGGCTGGCTAGCATGCGGCGTTTGCAGCACGATCTGGGAGCCGACCCGGCGCTGGAGAGTCCCAGCTGATTCTGGCAATAGGATACGGGGCGGAGGCAACCCGATAAACAGACAGACCGCGCTTGCTGTCGTTGTTGCCTTTGCGCTCGCCGTAATGCTGGGCCGCCAGTTGGGGGGCCAGAACGCGGCATCCACCCCGTTAGCTCCAAGCGGCACCCCCGCGGTCACGGTGACCACCGAACCGTTCGCCACACAGGGAACAGTGAGCCTCGACCGGTCCGGCGAGCTGATCTCTGCAACACACGAGCCGCAGGGCCCGGTGCGGGAATGGTCTGTGGAATGGCAGCATCCCGTCGGTGGCCCGATCGCGCTACCTCTCACCAACCTCACCGACCTCGGAATAATCGACTGATCCTCAGGGGTTACGCGTCTTAGCGCTTGTCGAGTGGTTCCTCACCCGGTTCTTAGGGTTTGCGCCCACAATGAGTGATAGCAACGTATCTGAGAAGGACGCATGATGGACTCTATTGACCAGCAGCCTCAACCCGTAGGCTCGGACGACCCTGTCGATAGCGCACCCGCCGTCGCCACCCCACCAGCCGCTCGTGCCGCCGTGGCATCTTCCCCTCAGTCCGGACCACCCCCTGTTCCGAAACAGCGCCGTCACGGCAACGGGTATTGGCGTTGGTATACCGCGGTCGCAGTCCTCGCCGCGGCTGTGGTCGGTGGAGCAGTCGTGTCCACCGGCAACAAGTCTGACACCGCCGCGGTCACCGCCCTGGCCGTGGTCGATCCCGACGCCAGGGTTACCGCTGAGGCCACCGAGCCTACCCCGGGTACGGTCCCCTCTACATCCACAGACGAAACGACCGCTCCTGACCTCGTTGTCGTCGCCGGTCAACAGGGAACGCTTCTCGACGCCTCTGCGGTAGGGGCCAGGGTCATTCCTTCGGTCGTCACGGTTCAGATCAGCGGCACCGCCTTCAACGGCCAGGAAGGCCTGCTCGGCTCGGGCTCCGGAGTTGTCTTCGACAATCTCGGCCATATTCTCACCAACAACCATGTCGTCGCGGCTGGTACCAGCTATGAGATTGTGCTAGCCGACGGCCGTGTGTACCCCGCCCAATTGGTAGGCACTGACCCTACGACTGATCTCGCCGTGCTTTCAGTAACCGCACAGGGTCTCGAAGCGATCGTTATCGGCGATTCTGATGCCCTCACAGTCGGCGAACCCGCAGTTGCGGTTGGCAGCCCACTCGGTCTCGACGGCGGTCCGTCACTCACAGTCGGTGTCATCTCAGCGTTCGGGCGCGAAGTCCGGACTGATAGCACCACGATGCTCTACGGCATGCTGCAGACCGATGCTCCCATAACCTCGGGCTCTAGCGGCGGTGCGCTCGTCGACGGCGCCGGACGGTTGGTTGGTATTACTACTGCCGTCGGTGTCAGCGATGTGGGTATCGAAGGAATCGGTTTTGCCACTCCAATCGAGATCGTGACCCGGGTAGCCAACGAGATCATTGCAAATGGCGAGGCGTCGAGCCCCTACCTCGGGATCTTTGGCGAGACCGCGCTCAATGACACATCCGATGGTGGTAGCGCTCCAGTCGGTATCTTGGTATCAAGTGTCGAACCCGGTTCCGCTGCGGAGGATGCCGGGCTCAACGAAGGTGATGTAATCGCCGCGATCGGTGGTGACTCCACCAAGACATTCAACGAACTCGTCGCTCTCTTGCGTCGGTATCAGGCAGGGAGCACCGTAACTGTGACTCTCGGCACTGGCGCCACGGTCAATGTCATTCTGGGACAGCGTCCTGCGGCGTAGCCCTCGGCGGTTGCCGGGTTGGTACCCTTCGCTCTGAAGAGCACCAAGGGGCATGGGCGTGGACATCACGAGAGAATCCGACGGCATCCGCCTGACGAACGGCACGGTTGAACTACGTGTTGCCACGGGTTTTGGTCCTCGGATCACTTGGTTCTCAGAACCCGGCGGCGACAACGTCCTCGCCGAGTTGGGTGATCTGGGAATTGACCTTCCCGACGGACGCACCTATCTGCTGCGTGGTGGTCATCGTCTGTGGGCCGCACCGGAGGTACCCGAGGTCACCTACGAGCCGGACAATGACCCGGTCCTGGTCACCGAATCTCCGTCACAACTCAAGCTGCAGCAAAGCGCTAGCGAGACTGTCGGTATCGAAAAGATGATCGGCGTCTCGCTGCAGGACGATTCCGCTGTGCTGACCCACACGTTGACGAACCGCGCAATCCACCCGCTGCAGGTTGCCCCGTGGGCCATCACCCAGCTCGGCGTTGGCGGGACCGCCATCATTCCGCTGCGTCAGGATCTTGCCGATCCGCACGGCTATCAACCGAATGTCGCCATCGCGATATGGCCATACAGCGGTGTCAACGACAACCCTTTTTTGATGCACGACCGCCTGCTGCTTGTCGATGGAAACCGCACAACACCTACCAAGATCGGGACCTCACTCGACAGGGGCTGGCTGGCGTACTCGCGGAACGGTTTGGTATTCGTCAAGCGCTCTCAACATGTCGACGGAGGCACCTATGTTGATCTCGACGCGTCCGCGCAGTGTTACGCCGGCGCCGACTTTGTCGAACTTGAAACGCTTGGTCAATTCACCTCGCTTGAGGCTGGAGCATCCGTGACCCACATCGAGTCGTGGGAACTACACCGCATCGACCCCACCACCCCACCTCAAGACATCCCATCTCTACTCGATCTCGACGGAGGAACCACACCGTGAGCTATGTGATCGGAATCGACTCTTCAACGACCGCCACCAAGGCTCAGCTAGTCGACTCATCTGGTGCGGTCGTTGCCGTGGTCTCCAGCGAGTACGACTTCGAAACCCCGGAGCCGCTGTGGAGCGAGCAAGACCCTGCGCTGTGGTGGACCGCAACCAAGGCAGCTGTCTCCGGTGTATTGGCCAAAGCCAACGTGCGTGGTGATGAGGTCGACGCAGTTGGACTGACTGGCCAGATGCACGGTTTGGTGCTTCTTGATGATACCGGGAAGGTGCTTCGCCCCTCGATTCTGTGGAATGACCAGAGGACCAGCGCCGAGTGCAACGAGATCCGCGATCGTGTCGGCAAGGAGCGCCTCATCAGCATCACCGGCAATGATGCTCTCCCTGGTTTCACCGCTCCCAAGATCCTCTGGGTCAGGAATAATGAGCCTGCGATCTTTGACAAAGCGCGCCATGTACTTCTGCCAAAGGACTACGTGCGGTTCTGCCTAACGGGTGAGTATGCCAGCGACCGTGCTGGCGGGGCGGGAACCATCCTGTTCGATCTCAAGACCCGTACCTGGTCGGATGAGGTTCTCGCTGATCTGAACCTCGACCGGGCTCTCTTCCCCGACACCTTCGAGGGGCACGAGGTCACAGGAACGGTCACGGCGGCGGCCGCCGCGGCAACGGGTCTTGCCGTTGGCACTCCAATCATGGCGGGGGCTGGCGACCAGGCGGCCAACGGTGTCGCTGTTGGTGCTATCGATCCTGGTGTTGTCGGTTTGTCACTCGGTACGTCAGGTGTCGTCTTCACCGCGACAGATTCGCCCAGTGTCGAGCCCGAGGGGCGTCTCCATGCGTTCTGCCATGGTGTTGCCGATCGGTGGCACTTCATGGGTGTCATGTTGTCGGCGGCTGGTAGTTTGCGCTGGTTCCGCGATACGGTTGCCCCGGATATCGACTTCGCAGATCTATCGGCCGCGGCAGGCAACGTCGGGGCCGGTAGCGAAGGGCTGCTCTTCCTGCCGTATCTAACAGGGGAACGCACCCCGCACCCGGATCCGCTCGCCCGTGGAGCCTTTGTCGGCCTGACCATTCGCCACGGACGGGATCACATGACCCGGGCGGTCCTGGAGGGCGTTTCGTTTGGGCTCCGTGACAGTTTTGAACTGATCCGTGCTGCCGGGAATGCCGACTTGACCGAAGTCAGGGCATCCGGTGGTGGCACGCGCAGCCCCGTGTGGCGCCAGATCCTTGCCGATGTGCTCGACGCCGAAGTGAGCACTGTCGCCACCGCGGAGGGGGCTGCCCAGGGAGCGGCGATGCTTGCGGCAGTTGGCGCTGGGTGGTTTAGCAACGCACAGGAGGCATCCGCCGCCTGGCTCAGGGTCGATCCACCAACGACACCGAGCGAGAATGTTGCTGCCTATAGCGACATCTACGAAAGCTATCGGGGTCTATATCCGTCGCTTGTTGACACGATGCACCGACTGAGCACCGTCTAACAATCAAGCGCTGCCGCAGGAACGATTGCTAGCGTCGCCGTGTGATCTCTGAGAAACAACGCGACCTGTATGTCGATTTCTTGCGCGCTTTTTCTCTTGTCGTGGTGGTCATCTGGCATTGGGTATTCACTGTCTTGGAGTTGACTCCAGAGACAGTGTCGCCCTCGAATCCAATCGGGTTCACCAGGGGAATGTGGGCGATCACCTGGGTACTGCAGGTGATGCCGGTGTTCTTCTTCATCGGCGGTTACACGCACCGTCTTGCCTTCGACAACTATGAGAAGGGCACCTCGCGACGGTTCCTCAAACGTCGCTCGAAACGGCTGTTGGTCCCTGCTCTGTCGCTGGTGGCGATTTGGGTGGCTCTCGGCTTTGTGTTGAAAGCGACGCTCGACGCGGCATGGACCTGGCCCGCCGTCATACTCGTGCTTTCTCCGCTGTGGTTCCTCGTCGTGTACCTGTTGTTGGTCGCGATTGCCCCGTTGGCAATTCGGGCCCATTGGCGTTGGGGGGAGTTGGTGCTGGTTTGGCTGGTTGGCCTGGCCGCCGTCCTCGATGTCCTACGGTTTCATCACCTGCAAGGCTGGGCCGCCTGGGTCAACTTCATCGTCATATGGGGACTGGCCCACCAGCTCGGGTTCTTCTACGACCGGCTGGTCGCCGCGCCAAAACGCGTGGCGTGGATGCTCGCCTGGTCCGGGCTCTTTGCGCTAATCGCACTCACCAACATGGGGTTCTACCCGCGGTCGGTCGTTGGGGTCCCAGGGGAACGATTCTCCAATATGGGCCCACCCACCCTTGCCATTGTGGCCCTCACCTTCCTCCAGATCGGTCTGGTATTGCTGGCAAGAGACTGGGTACAGCACCGACTCGATACCAGCCCCAAGTGGCAGTGGTTGTTCCGCTGGGTCAACACGAACTCGCTGCCGCTCTACCTGTTGCACACCACCGGGATGGCGATGGTGATTGCGTTCATGTTCGTAGCGTTCGACTACCTGCCACCTGCCGAGCCGACAACTGAATGGTGGATCTCCCGACCGCTTTGGTTCCTTGGTCCAGCGTTGGCCACGTACCCATTCCTGATGTTGTTCGCAAAGTTCAGCGGACGCAGAACCTCGCCACAAGGTGCAGACGAACTAGGAACCTAAAGAGGGATCGGCTCGATCCGAGCCGATCCCTCTGCGATGCCGTACAACTACTCGGCCGGCGGTGTCTCGGCTTCGACCACGCCGACCAGGTTCCCCGCGGGATCGTTGAACAACCCGAAAGCCACCATGCCGGGGATGACCGTCTTGGCCAGGACGGTCGAACCGCCGTTGGCCTCGGCCTTACCTAGGTGCTCATCGACACTGTCGACCTGGATATACATTGTCTGATAGCTGGGCATGTGTTCGTTGCCGGAGCCGATAGCCCCTCCGACCCCACTTTGCTCAGCGTCGACACCGTTGTAGCCATCCATCCCTGGATAGGGCTTCAGTTCCCAACCAAACAGGTTCGAATAGAACGAACCCAACTTGTCAGCATCCGGCCCCATCAACTCCCAATGCACGATCTTGTGATCAGCCATTTCCCTCTCCTTGGGCACGACGCCCGCAGTCTGGGGCGCCTCTCATAGGTACGACGAACGAACTGCGCACCTTTCGACAGGCCGGCCTATTGTTTCTTCCATGAGTAGACCCTTTGCGATTGGTGTACAGCTTCCCGAAGTCGAGCGTGAGGTGCGCTGGCCAGAACTTCGGGACATGGCGGTGACGGCCGAAGCCGTTGGGTTCGATTCGGTTTGGGTGGGGGATCACTTGCTTTATCAAACACCCGACGGTGCCCGTGGTCCGTGGGAGGCATGGTCTCTGCTCGCAGCCATTGCTGCGGTCACCGAGCGGGTTGAGATCGGACCGCTGGTGGCAGCGACATCGTTTCATAGTCCGGCAATGCTGGCAAAGAAGGCAGCCACGGTCGATGAGATTTCGGACGGCAGACTCATCGTGGGTCTTGGCGCTGGTTGGAATCGGACGGAGTACGACGCTTTTGGTTTTCCCTTCGATCACCGGGCGAGCCGGTTCGAGGAGGCGTTCACCATCATCCGGACTCTGCTCCGCGATGGAGCGATCGATTTCGTCGGCGAGTATTACACGGTTCGCGAATGTGAGTTGGTGCCCCGGCCCCGCGCCGGTGGCCCACCGTTAATGGTCGGGTCGGAGGGGCCGCGGGTGCTGCGGGCAACGCTCCCCCACGTCGATATGTGGAATGCCTGGCACGCTTGGTACGGAAACACACCCACAGGCCTGGCCACACTGCTCGATAAGCTTGATGCTGCTTGTCTCGAGGTGGGGCGCGATCCTGCTGAGGTATCCCGGACAGTTGCGATCATGATTGAAGCCCCCGGGGGGACCGGTCGGGCTTACGGGGACTCTGAGCATGAAGGATCGAATGCGATCAGCGGCTCCCCCTCCGACGTGGCCGAAGCACTCCTAGGGTTTGCAACAACAGGCGTAGATCATGTCCAGCTAGTCGTGGACCCCATCACGATTGAGTCCATCGAGTGGCTCGGCGCGACCCTTGCGATCCTCGATGCAGGCTGAAGCAGAGGGCATTCACCACGTTTCAGCACCAGTGCTGCCGTGAGTAGGTCTATACTTGCATTAGGTGCGCACAAGGCGCACAACGCCAACTCCCCCAACACAGTCCGTCTGGTGGAGTGATCGCAGGGTCTGCAGGACTACGTTCACGAGTTTGTGAGCCTTCGAATGCAATCAAGCGGGGCGTCTGCCCCCCGACGGTCCAACGCTTCTGAAGGAGCACAAATCATGTCCACCAACATCTATGTAGGCAACCTCACATTCGGCACGTCGTCTTCCGACCTCGAGAAGCTTTTCGAAGCTCACGGCGAGGTTGTCAAGGCTCAGGTCATCTCTGATCGGGATACCGGACGGTCGCGCGGCTTCGGCTTTGTCGAGATGGCATCGTCCGAGGATGCCGCAACGGCTATCCAAGAGCTCAATGGCCAGACCGTCGACGGACGTGACCTCACTGTGAATCAGGCCAAAGAACGCTCCCGTTGAGCTCCACTCGTCAACGACCGGTTGACGGCGGAAGACTACGATGCGTCGAATGCGGGCATCCCCGCGTTGAGCATCGTGGCGACATCGGGTGCACCGTACCGAGGTGCCCCTGCGCTGTATATCTTCTGCCTGAGCCAAAACCAGAGAAGAAACGGGCATAGGCCCAACTCTGAACAATTGAGAAGCCCCCGCCTCGGCGGGGGCTTCTTGCTGTTGGAGACAGCGGATTGAACCTATAGTTCTGTGCGTCGTCGACACACCTCTCGAGGATGGTCCGCCACCAATGAAATCCACCGAACGCAGCCAGCCCGATCCACGTGTCGTAGGGGCAGGTGAGGATTGGTGGGCGATCGGAGAGCTCTTCAGCCTTACCGTCGACCGCGTTACTGCCCCGATTGAGGGCATGCACAGCGCGATTGCAGACAGATGGTTTGGCATCGCCGGATCATCGGGTGAGGCCGCAAAGCGCGGCTACAACACCATAACAAAGACAATCTACGGATCCGTTCGGTTTGCTGCATCTGCAATGGGTGCTCTCCTGCCATTCCTCATCAATAGGCAGCGAGCGGAGCGTGGCTCTCGTGTCGGAAGTGGGCTGAGGGCCACTGCAAACGCCCTGTGGGGTGACGACCTAGAGAGTCGCAACAGTGGCCTCGCCACTGAGATGGGCTTCCGCGACAGCGAGGGCCGATCTGCTGACCTTGCCAGTATCTCACCGAACGGAACTGCTAACGCCGGTGGCAGGCTGGTTGTTCTGATCCACGGACTCGGCCAGACCGAACGGTGTTGGCTGGCCAGCTCAGAGGAGTCGTCTCATCTTGTCGACATGCTCAAAGAAGGTTCTTTCACCCCAGTCCTCCTGCGGTACAACACGGGCCGGCATGTCGCTGCCAACGGTGAGGACCTGGCCGAAATGCTCGAGGAGGTCGTGGCCGCCTGGCCGGTCGAGATCACCGAGGTCGCTCTGGTAGGACATTCGATGGGCGGTCTGGTTGCCCGCAGTGCGCTCGGCGCTGGTATCGATGCCGGTCATAGGTGGGCGACGAAGACCCGTCATCTGATCACATTGGGGACACCGCATCTTGGCTCCCCGCTAGAGAAGGGTGCCAATCTGCTGGCCTGGGGATTGAGCTTCACCCCGGAGAGCCGGCCCCTAGGCGAGTTCCTGTCAGGACGCAGCGCGGGGATAAAGGATCTCCGTTTTGGCAGCACACGAAGAGCGGAGCTGTCGCGGGTTGACCCACGACAGCTGCTTAGTGATGCAGTTGGCGACGTGGCCCCTCCTGACGGCGTAGAGCAGCACTTCATTGCCGGGGTGGTGACAACGAGTTCAACGCATCCCGTTGGCGCCATGGTTGGTGACATGGTCGTGCGCGTCGGTAGCGCAACGGGGCAGGGATCTCGGCGCCGCGTCAATGCAACTGACGTGCTCATAGTCGGTAGGCAACGCCACTTCGATCTGCCTTCGGATACGGCAGTTCACGAACAAATCCTGACCTGGCTACGCGGCTGATGGGGCGGGGCCTCCCGAATCGGGATGGCACAGATCTCATCTAGCCAATCAGCTGCCTTTCCGGCATGCTCGGAGTGGAAGCCGCAGATTGCCCCCACGGTGGTGCTCAGCGTCCCCGCGGTCGATGTCTTCTTTCAACTTGCTCAGCCACGCCCTGGCCGGGATGGCCGCAAGCAGGAACACTCGCCGCAGAGTGAAGCCGGGGATCAGTAAGAGGGCCGCGGCGACCAGCGGACCTGCCACGGCCCCGGCGTGATCCATTGCTCGATGCAGACCGTATGCCGCTCCGCGACGTTCTGGAGGTGTGACGTCGGTGATCAGCGCATCGCGGGGGGAAGTTCTCAACCCCTTGCCCACACGGTCCCCAAAGCGCAGCATCACCACGACAGGCCAGGCCGCGGCGAGGCCGATTAGGGGCCGCACCGCCCCGGAGAGGCCGTAGCCCGCCACGACAAGGGGTTTGCGGCGGCGCATCCGATCCGTCCACCAGCCTGAGGCCACCTTGAGCACCGAAGCAGTCGACTCGGCGATACCTTCGATCGTACCGAGCGCTATAGCGCCGGCGCCGAGGACGTCTACCAGGAACACCGGCAACAAGGGGTAGATCATCTCGCTGGACAGATCGGTGAGGAAGCTGACAACACCGAGCGCAACAACTGTGCGAGGCAAGCGACGAAACGCCTTGGGAACCGAAGATCTCACCATTGCATGCTGGCAGATCGGCCGGCCGCATGTCTCGACCGGTGCGAAGGTCCGTGGACTGCCCCCGCGGTGCCGGGTGAAGGGCAGCTCTTTGATGTGTCGAGATCATAGAGCGAGGTGGGCGGAGGACCCTCGCCGCTTCGATCCAAGACTCGCTCGTTTCGCGGCTCACACCGACGCCGGGAATCCGCAGCCGCTCAGGTCGTGGATGCGGGCCGTTCAACGACTGCCTTGAGCCGCCGCAGGCCCTTCTCGAAGTCGGGACCGATCATCTTGTCCATGCTCTTAAAGATGCCAATTACCCTGGTCATCAGTGTCATGGGCCCGGTCATAGTCCATGTGACCCGGGTCGCCTCGCCGTCCATGCTGAGGACAAAGGCCGTGATGCTGCTCGACTTGAAGGGCTTGAGGAAGTTCAGAGCGATAGTCACTGTGGATGGCTCGACTGCCTCGGTGATCTCCATTCGCCCCTCGCCAGCTTTGCGGTTTCCTGACCAGGCGTAGGTCGCACCAGGACCTGAGCCGGGTCCCCCGTATGTCCTCTGCAGGTCAGGGTCGAGGTCCTCCCACGGGGACCAGCCGGTCCATCGGTGGAAATCGGCAATCTCTGGATAGATGCGACTCGGCGAAGCAATCATCGTCGCGGAGCGCTCAACGGTATATGTGTCAGTCATTGCCGAAGACTACCGGACGCTGCTACCGGGAGGGCACCCCTCTTCAAAGCTCGTCGTACAGACCGTGGTCAGTCGTCGTCTTCGTCGTCTTCGTCGTCTTCGTCGTCGTCTTCTTCGTGTTCTTCAGCCTCTTCGTCATCTTCTCCACCACCGGACTCGCCGTTTTCGGTCAAGCCGGGAGTCAGTCGAAGCCCGGCGACAAGCTCGGCGATCTCAGCATCGCCCAGCCTTGCTCCGGGGTGGAGTCCGAGAACGGTGTAGTAGGCAGGCGGCATCGAACCTTCGCGAATGACCTCGATAGTTTCTTCGGCATCGCCGCGGTCGGTATCGAACTCCGAGTAGTTGACTTTCTCGCGCCCATCATCGACGTGCAATGTGACCACCCACGAGATGGGTGCGATGTTGGAGTACCAGGGCCACTCCACTTCATTACTGTGGCAGCCGTAACAGGCGTAGACCATTAGCTCTCTGGTGCGCGCCGAGGCCCAAGCAGGTTCCCCCGTCGTTGACGGGTTGGTGTGGTCCCGACCGTAGGGCACAAGCTGGATGAGCCCAAAAACCACAGCGCCGACCAATGCGAAGTGACCAAGAATGGTACTGACACTCGGGCGGGTGGTTGATCCGTGCCGGCGATTACGCCGGGCGAGCATGGCAAACACGGCGAGCACGACAATGACGCCGAGTGCACCGAAAACCGCCGGAGCGCCCATAAATACCCCACCTGTCACGGCGACGGCGAGCACGCCGAATCCAATCGCGACAGTGAAGGCGTTGACCGAAACCAACCGGTGGATACGATCGAAAAGCGAGTCACCTGACATCGTGTTGCTCTCCTAATAGGTGTTGGACGGCCCAGAACCAGGGGTCATTGTATGTCTGGTCATTCAAGCCGTTGTTCCAGCTCTGACTCAACGCTCCATGTGTATCTACTGCCACGACGTCGCGAGGAGTCGGGGAGCCTGGTCTCGAACTCGGTCCTCCAAAGCCTCCTGTCGCCGTCAGAGGACGGCCTCGAACTAGATGCAACTCATGCGCGGCAGACGTGCGGCTTGCTGTTGGGGGAGGTCCCTGGCATATAGGCCACGACCTACCTCGCGACCAGTCGCGCCCGCACGTTTTTGTATGAGCGCTCTGACGCTGCGGTAACAGAAGAGGAACGTTGGGTGGCCGGCAGGTGCGGACGGAGTCTCAGAATGAGACCGAGTCGGAGTGGCGGATGTCGAGAGAGGGAAGGTGATGGACGCCAAAGACAACGCTGGTGAGTTCGGCTCTTGAGTTCACCCCCATCTTCTCGTAGATCGACTTGGTGTGATCTCGCGCCGTGTGAACCGAAATGAACAGTTTGTCCGCCACCTCTGCTGCCGATGATCCTCCGAGGAGCAAACGCAGCACCTCATCCTCACGTGGTGTGAGTCCGCGAGCTGCCACCGCCATCGAGAGGACGTCGCCTGCTCGGGTCGGCTCCACGATCAAGGCGGTGACGTCGAGACCGCCATCCGGGCGGCGGGTGCAGTCGGCCCGCAGCGTCAAGGGCATACCTTCGACTACGACTCTTGCGACGGGGTCAGGGCCAAACCGACCAAGAGCCCGTGCTCGGGCCCGCGCGGTAACGATGTAGGCCTCCGAGGGGATTCTGGCTCCACCGACGTCGACGGTATCTCTCTGCCCGAAGCGTGCCAGCAGGTCGGCGGCCCTGGCGTTCATCGACAGCACGGCTCCGTGCTCGTCAAATAGCACCAATCCGATATCGTCGAGCCCCTCGCTCGGAGCGGTAAGTCTGCGGATCATCGACGTTCGGATCTTGGCGGCCGCGATCGGTGCGATCTTGTCGATGAACCTCAACTCGTCGTCGTCAAAATCCGGTCGACCGTCCTCACGCAGAAGATTGACCAGACCCCAGCAGGCGTCACCCTCGCTGAACGTCGCCCGCAGCTCAGGTCCGAACCCGATGGCTGAATTGATGGTGTTGTGGCGATGGCTGCGAGTTCGCCGCCCCTGGGTGGCACGATCCATCGTTACGGATTTGCCCCCCGCCCGGTGCAGGTCGACGAACTTGGAGTAGTCGTCTGTCAGGAACTCGCCATCCCAGAAAGGCGCGCATGTCCATTCGGGCAAGGCGCCAATCAAAGCCGAAGAAGTCGACAGCGTTGTCGCGGGGTCGGCGGCACCCATAAAGCAACCGTCGAAAGGGGTGGCCTCCTGAATCGCCGCCTGAATCTCGGTCAGAACATCCATGGTGTCCTGGCCGCTACCGACGCGTTCGATCCGTTGCACTGCCCGTTCGTATGCTGCCTCCATTCGGCAACCCTACCCGGCAACAACGTGCCGTGGCATCCCCAATCTTGGGGATATCGACGTACGTGGAACCCCACGCGTTGGGGATGGCGGCCACACCGTCCTCCGCCCATGCTGGTGCGACATTCCGACGAGAGGACGAATCGATGTCGCTACAGACCCCAACGCTGCTGTCACCCGGAAAAGGCGAACACGTCTGGTTCCTGAACCACCTGATGACGGTCAAGGCCGGAGGACCCGAGACCGACGGGCTGATGACCATCATTGAATTCAGCGCCCCCGCTGGGTTCGGTCCCCCACCCCATATCCACCAGGTTGAGGACGAGATGTTCTACGTGTTGGAGGGCGAAGTCATGTTCTGGTGCGACGGCGAATCCCGCACCTACGGGCCCGGAGGCTTCGCCTATCTCCCCAAGGGACTACCGCACCGATTCGAGATCTCGCCGGACGGACCGGGCCGGGTTCTGCAGATGACGAGTCCCGCCCAGTTCGAAGACTTCATCCGAGACTACGGCGAACCGGCCGCTGAGGCCGGGCTCCCCGACCCGACCGAGCCCGACGTTCCGCGTTTGATCGAGGTGTGCAAGCGCTATCAGATCGACATCCTCGGCTGATCTGCCACGTCTGACACAGTGAAGACGGCTGATTGGCCAGCCTGCTCTGGCGGGCGTCCCCCTGTCGTTGCCTCAATCTCTTCGGAAACCCGGAAGGAAACAACAAATGAACACAACAACCACAAACCGAGGGCGTCTGGGACGTCTGTTGATTGCCGCCTCTCTAGCGGCAGCGATGGTCGCCGGATCGGTGCCAGCGGTGGCCGCCCCACCGGAGAGACCGGTCATGTCGTTCGAAGGTCAACTCACCGCCGTTGCCAGGGTGGGCAAGGCCTGCTCGTATCAGGCCGACTTGGCGGTGGCTTCCACTGTCGATGGTCAGGCCATTGTCGGGAAGGTGCAGGCAAAGTGGAAAGACGACTGCCCGCCACCAGAGGCAGGTTCCCCGATCGGTAACACCTACACCGGCAAAGCCGTAGTCCGCGTTCAGACGACCGCCGGTGGCAGCCCGGACGGGTTCCGGTTCCGTGGCGTCGCCACCACCGCCAGCGGCAACCCGGAGGGATGATCAGAGTCGAGCAATTCCCAACAAGCAGGAGATACAAATGAGAAAGCCATTCCCTCGGAGACCCACGAGCGACTCGACCTTGGCAGCCGGCATCGGGCTAGCTCTGGTGGTCAGTGCGTGCGGCGGGAGCGACGTGGTAGCGAGCGAAACGACTGCCGTTGCGACGGTTCCGCAACCGGTAGTGGTGACGGCGGTCGACTACGGCTTCGTCAACCTGCCTAGCCACGTCGAAGCGGGAACCAAACTGACCCTGCACAACGATAGTGACGCGGAAGTTCACGAACTGGTGGCGATCCGCCTGCCTGATGACGAGACCAGGTCGGTGGCCGAGATCGTACAGCTTCCGCCGGAGGAGATAGCTGCCTTCTTCCCGCTGGTGGAAACAGTGCTTGTCGCTGCCCCCGGCGCGGACGGGCTGGCGGTGGAAGGCACCGGCGTTCTCACCCGACCAGGTCGGTATGCCGTGATCTGCGTGATTCCCACTGGCGCGGACCCTGCTGAGTACCTGGCAGCGGCCGCCGCAGCGGAGGGTGGCCCGCCCGAGATTGCCGGGGGGCTCCGCACATCGTTCACGGCATGTTCGGGGAGGTGATCGTCGAGGGCTAGGAGTAGCCTCACGCTCTCGATCGGGCGAGATTGGAGAACCCGGCCAGCATCGAGGCGGCGAACTGACGCAGCACCCCATCGTCGGCTCCCTAGCCATCGAGATGTGAGAGCTTACCCAGCCGATTCGTCATCCTGTCAGATAGTGCGAGGTCGCAGGAGCCATCGGATCGGGAAACGAGCATATGCCGGCGTATCAGTGTGTATACATCGAGGTGGAATCGATTGATGAGCATCTCTCCAAAGTTCGAGACAGGCGGTGGCAAGACAGCGGTGCCAAGAACCGTCATCCCTTGGGAACGGTCAGGTTCGGGATGTTCCATGACCCTGCCGGAACCTCGTCGGTCTGATCGAAGAGACCCCAGCAGCAGAGCGACCAGAGCAGCGAGGCGGCCGAGCGGACAGCACTGATGAAGAGGCCGCCTCGCCCGGCAGACCGCTCGGTGCGATCGTGGGCCTGTCCCTTCCTATTCGGCACCTATGGGCGGTCGGGGGTGGTCAGCCGGAGGTGAGTGCCAGGACGTTTCCTTCGCTGTCTGAGAACCAGGCGACTCGCCGTCCGTCGGGCATGGCCAGGACGCCCTCGTCCGTGGCGATCTCACCAAGATCGATGTCTTGGAACGTCACGCCCCTGTCGCGGAGCAACGCAACAGCTGCGCTGAAATCCGTAGCCGTCAGCGAACCCGCTGTTGCCTTGTTGGTCCCGGCGTACTCGGACGGGTACACGAGGAACTCGACACCTCCCGCCTGATAGGTCATTCCGCCGAACTCGTCTGTCTCTGTCGGATCGAGTCCGAGCACCGACTTGTACCAGCCGCGAGCTCGCTCGATATCCGATGCAGGCAGGGTTGCCGTGATAGGCGTGGAATCGAACATGGGAGACCTCCAGTCATCGCCGCCTCCGACCCTACGCGACAGAACCGAGAAACGGAACCCCCGCCCATACGGCACCTACCTGTCACGAGGGCGTGAAATACCCGATCCTGGATCCTCAGACATGGGGGTCTTACTCCTGGCCGCCTGGGTGCATCGATGCCGACAACTCCCGAGCTGGCGACGCGTGCCGCTACGCCTCGCCACCGTAGAGGTGACAGGCGACATCGTGACCACCTGCGGCCGTCAGAACGGGGTCCTGGCTCGCACAGGGCTCGAATACCTTGGGACAACGGGGATTGAAGTTGCACCCTGTGGGTGGGTCTATCGGGCTGGGGACGTCGCCTTCAAGGATGATGCGGTGCCGCGACCTCTCCACCACGGGGTTGGGGACGGGCACCGCCGAAAGCAGCGCCTCGGTGTACGGGTGGTGGGGGTGTTCGTAGAGATTCGCTCGATCGGCTACCTCGACGATCCGTCCCAGGTACATGACGGCAATCCGGTCGCTGAAGTGCTGCACCGCCGATAGGTCATGGGCAATGAATAGGTAGGTGAGACCGAGATCGCGCTGAAGATCTTCGAGCAGGTTCATCACTCCAGCCTGGATGGAGACGTCCAGTGCGGCGATGGGCTCGTCGCAGACGATGAAGTCCGGCTCGGTGGCCAACGCCCGGGCGATACCGACCCGTTGGCGCTGCCCACCGGAGAACTCATGGGGGTACCGGTTGCGATAGTCGGGGCTGAGCCCGACCATTTCGAGCAAATCACCCACGCGGCGATGTTTGTCCGTTCGGCTCCGTGCAAGGTCATGGATGTCGAGAGGTTCCCCGACGATCTTCCCGATCGACATGCGAGGATCGAGTGAGGCATAGGGATCTTGGAAGATCATCGCGACCCGTCGCCGCAGTGTCCGGAGTTGCCCGGCCGCGAGACTACCCATATCGATATCGTCAAATGTGACGGTGCCGCCCGTGGGTTCGATGAGCCGGAGCAAGGCGAGCCCGGTCGTCGTCTTGCCGCAGCCGGATTCGCCGACGAGGCCCAGGGTCTCGCCACGGCGTATCTGGAAACTCACCCCGTCGACTGCTTGTACGTCATTGATATGACTTCGAATCAATCCGGAGCCATACACCGGGAAGTGAACCTCTAGGTCCTGTACGTCAACGAGTACGTCGTTCATCGCGCCACCGCAAGGGGATAAAAGCAGGCGGTGCTGTGCAGGTTGCCCAACAGTTCCATTGGTGGGACGGCCTGTAGGCACCGGTCTGTATCTGCATAGGTACAGCGGGGGGCAAAGGAGCATCCGGACGGCATCGTCACCGGATCTGGCGGAAGCCCGGGAATTGTCATCAATCGCTCGGGGCGATCGGGTCCTGGCATCGGCAGGGACCCAAGCAGTCCCTCGGTGTATGGATGGTGCGGCGTGGCGTAGAGATCGTCGACCGCGGCCTGTTCCATGAACCGCCCGCCGTACATCACATGGACCCGATCGGCGATGCTTGCGACAACGCCGAGATCGTGGGTGATCCAGATCACCGCCATCCCGATGCGCTGCTGCAGTTCGGCAACAAGGTCGGTGATCTGCGCCTGAGTCGTAACATCGAGAGCGGTGGTCGCCTCATCTGCGATGAGCACATCGGGGTCGCAGGCGAGCGCCATGGCGATCATCACTCGCTGCCGCATGCCCCCGGACAGTTGGTGGGGGTAATCGGAGAAACGAGCATCCGGGGAGGGTATGCCGACGAGCTCAAGCAACTCCAGCCCGCGCTCTCGGGCTGGGCCCCCTTTGAGGTTCAGGTGGAGTGCCATCGGCTCGATCAGCTGGTACCCGACTGTGCGGACCGGGTTTAGCGAGGTCATCGGGTCCTGGAAGATCATCGCCAGTCTTTTGCCACGAATCGAGCGAAGGTCCTTGGCGGGCATTCCAAGTAACTCTTCCCCGCGATAGCGGGCCGACCCCAAAACGGATGCCGGAGGCTGAGCCAGCAGACCCATGAGGGCGAGAACGCTGACGCTCTTGCCAGACCCCGACTCACCGACAATTGCAAGGGTCTCGCCGGGATGGAGGTCGTAGGAGATGCCGTTGACCACCTCGGCCACGCCCCGTTTGGTGCCAAAGCGAACCCTGAGGTCATTCACCTCGAGGATTGGTTCAGTCATACCGACTGCCCTCGCGACTCGATGACCGACTTCTGCTTGGGGTCGAGCGCGTCTCGTAGGCCATCACCAACGAAGTTGAACGACATGACGGTGACCAGGATCGCCAGGCCGGGGAAGATGCCCATCCACGGTGCCTGCTCAAAGAAGTTACGTCCCTCGGCCAACATCCGGCCCCACGCCGGGTTGGGGGGTTGGACTCCGAGTCCGAGGAATGACAGGGCAGCCTCCGACAGGATGGCGAAAGCCAGTGACAGCGTCGTTTGCACAATGATCGGTGCCAGCACGTTCGGCAGTATGTGCCGGAATATGATGCGGCGGTCGCCCGCCCCCAGGGAACGGGCCGCTCGGATGTACACCTCTCCTGACACCACCAGCACGCTGCCTCGGGTGATGCGGGCGAAAATCGGGGTGTAGACCAGGCCGATAGCGATCATGGCATTACCCACGCCCGGCCCGAGCACCGCGAGGATGGCGATTGCCAGCAAGATCGCAGGGAACGAAAACAGGACGTCCATCATCCGCATCAGCACGGAATCGATGGTGCCGCGGTAGTAGCCGGAGACCAGACCGATCGGCACTCCGACGACGAGCGCGAAGCCAACGGCGATGAACCCGACCTGTAGAGACACCCGTGCAGCAATCAGGACCCGACTCATAACATCGCGGCCAAGCTCGTCGGTACCGAACCAGTGGCTACCCGACGGTCTGGTCAGCCGGTTCGGGATGTCGATGTCGTTGATGCCATACGGAGCGATCACTTCACCAAAGATGCCAACGATCACTAGCAGCGACAGGACGATCAGCCCGGCAACGGCAAGCCGATTCGCCACCAGAGCCTGCAGTGTTTCCCGCGTGCGGGAAACGGGCTTAGTCGCCAGGCGATCGAACTCTGTCGAACCACTCATGAGACACGCACCCGCGGATCTAGACGGGCGTAGATGATGTCGACGACAAGGTTGATCGTCAGGAACATGAATGCGATATAGAGGACCGCCCCCTGAAGCACCGTGAAGTCGCGATCCTTGACGGCCGTTAGGGCCAGGCGCCCCAGCCCGGGCCAGGCGAAGATGACCTCGGTAACGACGACCCCGCCAAGCAGGAAACCGAGCTGAAGGCCGACAATCGTAACGATTGGGATCCAAGCGTTGGGGAGCACATGCCGGCGCACGATCTGCCACTCCGATAGGCCCTTGGCTCGGGCGGTGAGCACGTAGTCCTGATTGAGAGCTTCGAGTACCGCCGATCGAACAAATCTCGTGATGATCGAACCGGAGATCAGGCCGATCGTTAGGGCGGGAAGAACGAGATGTCGCGCCCACTCCCACGCACTGTTGGAGAACGGGGTGTAGCCCGACGAAGGCAGCCACCCCAGGGTCAGGGCGAACAGGAGGATGTACATCACACCCGCCCAGAAGTCGGGCATAGAGATCCCAACCTGACTGGCGGCGGACACCGTGTAGTCGAGTGGGGTGCCGGAACGGACCGCCGAAATGATGCCTGCGGGGAGAGCGACCACCAGAGCGATCAACAGCGCTGCCAGAGCCAGGGTCACCGTTGCCGGAAGTCGCTCCAGGATCAGAGTCGTCACGGGCTGGCCATTGCGAAAGCTCACTCCTAGATCTCCGGTGATCGCGTTGGCCAGCCACGAAAAGTACTGCTCGATGAGCGGTTTGTCGAGCCCGACTCGCTTCGTTAGCGCGTCGTAGAGGTCCTGGTCGAAGCGGGTGCCAAGCGCCACTCGAACCGGATCGCCGGGGACGAGATGCATCAGGGCGAACACAACAATGCTGACACCGAGCAATGCCAGTGCCATCTGCATCATTCGTCGGATGAGGAAACCGGTCATGTTCCGTTCGTCCAGGTCGGATTGCCCGGTGAGAGAGCGGGGGGACACCCTCCCACCGGGCGATTGGAGGGTTGCTACTGGAGTGTCGTCTCCTCGAACCTGATGGCGTTGTCGCCCCTGGTTGTATATCCGCCAACCTCGTCACGCCAGGCGTTGATGTTGTCGGGGTTGTACAGGTAGATGTACGACGCATCGTCGACGATCATCTGCGCAGCCTGGTCGTAGAGTGCCTTGCGGGCTGCCTGGTCGGTCTCCACACGGGCGGCATCCAGCAGAGTGTCAACGTCGGGGTTGGAATAGCCCTGGAAGTTGAATCCGCCTTCGGAGTGATGCTGGGCGTAGTAGAAGTCGTCCGGGTCGATGTTGCCGATCCAGCTGAGCATGAAGGCATCAAACTCTCCGTTGCCCTCCAAGTCGAGCCAGGTCGAGAAGTCAACATCGTTGATCTCTACGGTGATCCCGACTGCTGCCAACTCGGCTGCGATGACCTGGGCCTGCGTCACCGTCTCCGGGAAGTCGCTGGTTACCAGGAATTCGACCGTCAGATTGGACACTCCCGCGTCATCGAGCAATGCCTGCGCCGCTGCAATGTCGCCGGAACCGTAGGGCGAGTAGCCGTAATACCATGCCGCGTTCGACGCCGGGATGGCCGTCTGGTTGGCGGTTGCCGCACCGAACTGGGCGGCCTCGGTTATCTCCGCCCGGTTGATTGCCGTAGCGATGGCCTGCCGTACACGCACGTCATCGAACGGGGCACGGTTCTGGTTGAGGGCGAAGTAGTGATAGTCACCACCCGGCACTCTGCCGACCGTTATGCCGTCTTCGTTCGACAGCGACTCGATGTCTTGCGGTGGAACAGCATCGATCCAATGGACCTCGCCGGTGCGCAGCGCCGTGAGCTTGGTGCCTGCATCGGGGATCTGGATAAATCGGATCCCGTCGAGCTTCGGCAGACCCTCGCCGGCCCGCCAGTAGTCGGGATTCTTCTCGAGGACGATGCCCTCATCGGGTGATTGCGACACGAAGCGGAACGGCCCGGTGCCGACCGGCTTGGTGCCTATCGATCCATCATCGACGCTCTCCTTGGGGATGATCGCCATACCCTTGAATCCGGCAATCGAGACGAGCAGGTTCGGACTCGGTCGACTCAGCACGATCGCAACAGTTGCGTCATCAACGGCGGTGATGGTCTCGACCGACCCGAACCGCCAGCCGTTGAGGCCCTCTTCGATGATCCGGTTGAAGCTATACACGACGTCCTCGGCCACGAGATCCCGACCGTTGTGGAACTTGACGCCACTCCGCAGCGTGAAGGTCCAGGTCAGGTTGTCGGCACTGATGTCCCAACTCTCAGCCAGCGCCGGTTCCATCGACAGGTCGGCTCCCGGCTGAACGAGAGTGTCGTAGACGTTCTCGAGCACCTGGAAACTGGCGTAGGCACTTGTCATGTGGGGGTCGAGCTGGTCCGGCTCTGACCCCTGGGCGGCGATCAGGATCTGTTCCACGGCGGCCGGAGCGGCCGTCGTCTCGGTGGCCGGGGCTGCGGTGGTCTCGCTAGCGGGTGCTGCGGTGGTCTCCGCAGCGATTCCACTGGTTGTGGTGGCGTCATCTCCGGTGTCGACACTTTCTCCGCCACTACAGGCTGCTGCTGCAAGCGCCAGAGCCAGAACTAGAACGGTTACTCTCCATCGATATTTTGTGCGCCTCATTGTTCCTCCCGTGGGTCTTTGATTGTTTGCTTAGAAGCTCGGCGGCGTGACAACACCGACTACGACCGCGTGGGTCTCGGTCGGGTTGCTCCACCAATGGACCTTTGCTGAGTCGTATGTGATCGCATCGCCCTCTTCGAGCGTGAACAGCTCGCCATCGACTGTCACCTGGAGGGCAACCCCGGTGAGCAGGAACACGCACTCCTCTCCCTCGTGTTGGAACGGTGCTTCTTCGTTTGTGAAACCCGGGGGAAGAGAGGTCTTGAGCACCTCGAGCTTGCCCTGCAGATTGGGGCTGAGTAACTGCCAGGACAGACCGTTATCTCCGAGTTGAAGGAGCTTTCGCTGGTCGCTCCGCACAACTTGGGCTGCGGTTTGGTGGTAGCCAGCGCTAGGGGAAAGCAGGTCTCCGACCCTGAGGTCCAGCGCCTGACTGATCCGGTATAGCGTCCGGAACGAGGGGTTGCCCTGGCCGCGTTCGACCTCGCTGATAAGACCACTGCTGACCCCGGCGGCGGCAGCAAGTTCCTTGACCGTGAAGCGTCCGCTGCGGGCTTCACGTAGTCGTTGCCCGATGTCGACGACATGCGCTTGAACAGCCTCAGGATGTTCTTCTGAAGGGATAACCCTCCCCTTTCACTTTATTGAACCTTGGTTCACTTTAGTGATGAGAGTGATCCGATGTCTACAGGTAAGAAGTGTGTCCCATGACAGTGCTTGCTCCCCAACGGGGCGGAGCCTCCCTGCCAGAACCAGGGGAGATCGAGTCCGGCGAGGTAATCGCGATCGTGTCGAGGCCCGGAGGGACGGGGTGGTAGCCCGGCTGGTGAACGTAGGCAACCTTGCGGGCGTCAGGCGCCCGCCAGCGAGGCTGCCGCAGCGTCGGCCATCTCGATAAGGCGGCTGATGCCTGCATCCATGTTTGCCTGGAGCTGCGAGCGGATCTCCTCGACTGGGAGCCCGGAGTCGTCATCGGAATCGGTGCGGGTCGGCCGCGCCATGTACGTGACGATCCTGGTTCCCGTGCCGCTCGGGATCAGGTAGTGGGTGTAGTGGACGGCGGCTCCGCCCTCGAGCGGGATCATGATTGTCATGTATTCGTTGGGCCGTGTGTCGAGGACGGTGAAGACGGCGATCGTTTCGCCGTGAGCGCAGTGATATTCGGAGCCCGGGCCGACGCGGCCGTCGGTTTCTCCAGCCAGATCGCTGCTATCCGCGTCACTCCAAGTGGTGCGTTTGCGAGGATCGATCAAGTGATCCCAGACGATTGCCGGTGGTGCCCCGCTATGGCCCTGATGCGTAAGCCAGGAATCGGCTTCCAGCACTTTGATCGCGCGCTGTTGTCGCACAAACTCCCAGACGTCCTTCAAAGAGGAGACATAGCCCGTCACTCCGCCGATGTGTTCGTAGTCCTCGGCGTGCTTCGTCCACGTCGCCACGATCCGTTCGAGTCCCAGGTCATCGACACAAGCCTGAGTGATCAGGAGGTAGTCGACGATCCCGGTGTTCTCTTTCACCTTGTTCTTGAGCAGCCGATGGACGGTGATCACATCGGACCCTGTGAGCGTCTCGGTGCCGCTGACATCGGTCTGGATGAACTCGCCGCAATGCATCACGATTTTGAGTCCGAGACCGTTGATGTTGGCACACGCATTGCAGTCACAAGTTGTGTTCAACACCATGTTCTCGAGAGCACTCGAAAACGACACATACAGAGACTCGACCGTTTCGAGGACAGTCTGGCCATAAACGTCGGGTGGAGTCTCGCCGTACAGGAAGACTGCGTCGCCTTCGATCCTGGAGACCGTCAGCGGGGCGTCGATTGCGGCGATGATCGAACTGAGTAGCTCAGCGACGATCTCATGGGCATGCTCCAGCTCCCCCTCTGTCAGGAACTGCGTGTACCCGGAGATGTCGGCAATAACGAGTTGGCCTTGCATCGTCGGTAACTTACCAGTCGAGCCGAGTGAACAAATACATGGGTTACCCGCTTGCATCCGAGCTTGGGTTGCAAGGACCGAGCGACGACCTGAACCAACTCGACGGAAGTAGCCAGCCTCGGAGCTGACCAACACCTGAGACGATGCAGGGCTATTTGGCAGGTGTTGGTCCGCTGCCGGCGGAGAGAATCTACAGCGATATAGGTCGACAAACGGCATCGCCGGAGAGCCGTTTAGCATCGCCTCGACGGTAGAGTTTCCCTCAATGGAGGCTGCCGAATCGCTCTTTGAAAGCGAGGCGCACAAAGCGCTAATACCGCTGACCGAGAAAGCATTCAAACGGATGACCGTCGCGATCGTAGAGAACATGTAACCGACGGGCGGGCAGAGGAGCGTCTCGACGTCTTGGCTTAGCGCGCCTTGTCGATGGCTGCGTCGACCTTGGCCGCCCCGAGGCTTGTCACGACTTCGCCTTCTTGGCCTGTTTCGCCTTCTTGGCCTGTTTCGCCTTCTTGGCCTGTTTCGCCTTCTTGGCCTGTTTCGCCTTCTTGGCCTGTTTCGCCTTCTTGGCCTGTTTCGCCTTCTTGGCCTGTTTCGCCTT
>CAXMRC010000042.1:0-3250 GCA_964195945.1 uncultured Gemmatimonadales bacterium | reverse complement strand
TGTCAACGCCGTATCGAGAGACCAATGACGCCCGCTACTATCAGGACTTCGAACGCACCCTGACTCCGCACCTCGATCCTCCCCCCGGTCAGAAGGTCGACGTCATGGGGAACGTGTTGCCCCTCGGCCTCGGCATCCTGCAGCAGGGCGGCTACCGATTCGATTCACAACTCACGCTGGCAATGAAGGCAATGGCCCAGGCAGAAGCAATCACCGGGGCGCTCGTGCCGAGTTGGACCGGCACCGAATTCATGGAGCGCTCGTTCGATGCGCTCAAAGAACAAGTCCCGGACGCTATTACCTCAGATGTGATCAAGGACGCCGTGGTGAGACAAGCCAGCTTCGCCGTCCGAGAAGCCATGGAGCAGATGCCGTCGCTACAGGGTGGCGTCCTCAAGTGGTTGACGAACCTCAAGAAGGGTGGGTTCAAAGTCGAGCTCGATACCAGCGATCTCGACCGGCACGTCTTCGCCTTGCGCGGGATAGCGATGATGCTCACCCTCGGCGTTCTCATCGTTGGCCTGATTGTCGGTTCAGCCCTGGCCGCCGGGATCGGTGGACTCGAAGGCAGTGCCCTCGAACCGGTCACAGATCTCGCCGCGACCATATTCGCCATCTCAGCAGTTGTCGGTGTGATCGCCGTCATGGCCCTGTCGTGGCAGCTCTTCCGAATCAGCCACCCGCGGCGACGCGATCCGCTCGATCGCATCTGAGGTCACGACTCAGCCGACATCACCGGGACGCCAGCAGACGGCCACCCATATCGGCACATATGGGCGGCCGGGAGGCGGAGGTCGACGCCGCCCATATTGAATCTCCTATGTGGGCTGTCTTGTCAAGGTGCTTTCGGGTTGGGTGGACAGGAATGGGTTGGGCCACGTCTTCTGGTGGCAGGCTCCTATGAGGTCACACCCGCCGATACTCCCGCGATGCCGCCACTCAGCTCAGTCGCTGCATTTGCGGCCCTGTCGTTCGTACTCATCCTTGTACCAGGGCCGAGCGTGTTGTTCGTCGTCAGCAGAGCCGTGGCCCTGGCAGGCCCGCGCAATCGCACCAGACGTGTCAAACATGATGACTGCGCGGAACATGGCAGACTCTTTCGATGTCGTTCTTGGAACTTGTCACCATCGTCGTTGACGACTACGACCCTGCTGTCGAGTTCTTCGTGGGTGTCCTCGGATTCGACCTGGTTGACGATTCGCCTTCGCTAACCAACGATGGTCGAGCAAAGCGATGGGTCGTTGTGCGACCTCATGGAGCAGAGACCGGCATCCTTCTTGCCCGCGCGGACGGCGACCACCAGGCACTCGTGGTCGGGAATCAGGTTGGCGGACGCGTCGGCTTCTTCCTCCGAGTCGACGACTTCGACGCGAGCTACGATCGGATGATGACTGCCGGCGTGGAGTTCGTAACGGAACCACGCACCGAGGACTACGGGCGGCTCGCCGTGTTTGTCGATATTTCTGGCAACCGCTGGGACCTACTTGGCCCCGCATGACGCAGCTCGTCAGCGAACACTATGACCCCCTCAGTCAGACCCTGCACGTGATGAAACAGCAACACGTCAGACACTTGATCTCCTTCGTGGGTGTCCTGCGACGATACACCGACTGCCCTCGGTGGGCAGGTCACAGCCGCTGATCGATCCGGTGCTTCGCCCCGCCCATAACGGCACATATGGGCGGTCAGGACTGCCCGACCGGTGCGTGCCACACCACCCTCATCATCACACCCGGCCGGCTACGGATGGCTTGTTCGGGGTTTGACAGCTATCCGACAAAGGCCCACGAGTGGCACGCCGATCGTCGGCGGCTGCTCACATGGTCCGGGTCAGGAGAATGTTCATCTCTGCGAAGCCGCGATCGCGGGCGGGAACGAGAGCGGCGTAGCCGTCGGACTCGAACATCTCGGTCACCACGTCGGCTGAGTCGAAGTCCATCACCAGAGTCATCCCGGTTGGGTTCCCGTGGATGACCGTGTCGGTCTTCACACGTTTGACCAGCTTGCCTCCGGCCCCCACCAACAATGGCATCACACCCTGCAGATACTCCTGCACCGATGCCGCCTCGTTCGGGTTCGGAACCGCAGTCACGACCAGTGTTGTCTTGTCATCCATCATGTCTCCTTTCACCTCAGGATATATCCAACTGATCGGTTGGATATTGGTAGAATGGAGGCAGATTGTCAACCGGGAGCCGCGAGTGGGCCGCAAGAAGACGTACGACCGAAACGCGTTGATCGCGACGGCGATGGAGATGTTCCGAGACCATGGCTTCTCTGGCACGTCGACGCAGATGCTCGTCGACGGGCTCGAGGTCAACCGGTACAGCCTCTACGCAGAGTTCGGAACCAAGCAGACACTCTTCGAAGCGGCACTCATGCGCTACAACGAAGATGTCCTCGGGCGCAGCTTCGGTCCGCTAGAGGCTCTGGGATCCGGCGCAGCCGAGGTCCGCGTGCTCCTTGAGTTCTACGGATCGGCAACCGAGAGCCCTGGTTGGGGTCGCGGGTGCCTGCTCTGCAATACAGCGGTCGAGGTCGGCCCCGACGACCCCAGCGACGCTGGATTGGTTCAGCGATACTTCGAGCGGCTGTCCAATGCCTTCAACGCGGCGCTGGAGAACGCTCACCGCAACGGACAGCTACAGACCTCCGCAAAGCCACGCCAAGAAGCGGACTACTTCACGGCTACGGTCCTCGGCCTGTTCGTCATGCTCAGAGCCGAGGCGCCCTCCACGGTCATCCAGAACGCCGCACGAGCTGCTATCGAGCATCTCGAAGCCCTCTGCGCCGAACCGTCAACGCCCTAACGACCACATCGACCACATCACACTCTTCTCGACCACCCCCAACGACCTGCAAGAAGAACGAAGACGACTACTCGACCCGCATCGCACAACGCGGCCACACCGCCCATATCGGCACATATGGGCGGCCACAAGATGCCGGACTTGGGTCGCCCCGAGCAACCTAGGTCCTGGCGGTGCTAGTTCTGTCTGTGACGAGGCCAATGACGCCTCCGGTCGCAACCAGCGTCGTTTCGCGTAGGTACGATGAGGCTGTGAGACGAATCATGGCTGTAGTCGTCGTCGGCCTGTTCCTCGCCTCGTGTGGCGGTGGAAGCCTGAGCCTTGCTGAATACAACGAGCAGGGGATGGCTCTGGGCACGGTGATGGAGGAACGCATCTACGCCCTGGACGCCGCGTGGGATTCCCAAACGGCGACCGAGGAGGATGCCCGAACCTACTGG
>CAXMRC010000041.1:0-6054 GCA_964195945.1 uncultured Gemmatimonadales bacterium | reverse complement strand
CAACAACGCAAAGATGTAGTAGCGGATGTGGGTCTGGGTCCAGCCGTCACCTATGGGTTCGATACCGCATTCGTAGATCTCTGATTTGACCTTCGATGGGTTGTTGGGGCGGATCAACCCGGCGACGATAAGACCAGCACCGACGAGGATTCCCCCCGTGGCGAGAAAGACCGCAACGGTGATGTAATCACCGAAGTATTGCTCCAGCACAAAGACCCCTTCAAGTCCTCCGGACCCACGTCCCTACACGTCGCGGGCGAGTATAGGTTGCTGAGGTATGCCTCCCAAGCCAAGGTGAGTGCCGACGCTACCTCGCAAGAATCTGACTGACCCGCTGATGCGAGATGCCGAGCAGTTCACCTACGTCACGCATCGGCAAGCCACGCTCGCGCAGCAGCTTCGCCGCCTCACTTCTGGCTTCTGCTGCCGCCCTCGTCGCCGCCTCTGCGGCAGCAGAAGATGCCTTGAGAGTCTCCAGCAGACCCGCTACCTCGGCGGGCGGGGTTACGACAACGTCGATATCCCCCACGTCGGCCTCGTCGATATCAAGCATCATGGCTATGGCTTCCCGAGCCATCGCGTCTACCTGGTCGAGACGCTTGGCCTGCGAGAACAGACCGGGGTGCCGTGGCGCGGTGATGGCCCACCAGTCGCCCGATCGAACTACGCTCACCTGGCGGCTCCTGGCTCTCGTTCTATTGGTCATGTGCGCTCACCTCCTCTGCTCTGTTGATGATGCCTCGGGCCGTGTGTTCGTTGACCTCGCGGTGCCGAGGGATGATTAGCCGCTCGCCGCCGAGAACCCAGATCTCGTGATTGGCTCATTGCCGCAGGAGCTTGAGGTCGATCCCGGCGTCATCGGCGATCGATCGGAGTCGTTTGATGAGATCTCTCTTCTTCATAAGACTAAGTCTATTGAGCTAGAGTTGTCAAGGCTAGACCCTTGGCCTTATCTTGGAGAGTCGGGTCGGCCTTCGGACAAGATGCCACCTGGGAGCGATTGGGCGTCGCGGCACGGTGATCGCCACCGGTATCGTCGAGTTACCCTTCTCGATAACGAGCGACCTCCGCATGGACCTCACCGAACGTACCCGCCGTCGTCTCGCTCGTGACACTGTGGCCTGGTTCACAACAGTCAACGCAAGCGGTCAACCGATCACACTGCCGGTCTGGTTCCTTTGGGACGGCGATGATGGGATCCTCATCTACAGCCTGGCTAACGCCGCACGCCTGCGCAACATTGTGGCGAACCCGAATGTCTCGTTCCATCTCGATAGCGACCGTCACGGCGGCGACATCGTCGTGCTCGAAGGTACGGCCGCTATAGATCCGAGTCATCCGCTCGCCACCGAAATTCTGGACTACCTCGACCGCTACCGCCGCTACATCAACGCCTACGGATGGACCCCTGAGTCGTTCGCCGCCAAGTACTCGGTCGCCGGAAAGCATCTATGCGACGCGGCGCACCATGGAAGAAGTCGCCACAAGCAGACCCGTCGTGTAGCCGGCGAGGATCGCCAGGTTGACCACCTGGCCAAAGTCTTCGGCGAATAGCCATTCCCGGTTGATGCCCAACGATGAAATGGCGTTGACCGGGCCAACAAAGATGCCGATCACAAACAACACCGCGATCACAGTGAGCACGGCGGGCTTCTCGTTGGCGGCAGCCTTGGAGTAGGCCAGGTACACCAACGGGGCAGCGACAGCAGCCAGGACCACAAAGATGATGGCGAGACCCAGGAAACCTGACGAGACGGGTAACACGTCGGCTATTGGAACCAGGAGGGAATGGAGCCAGTCCCCAAAACTGTCGGCGTTCACGACAACACTGCCAACTGCGAGAGCGGCAACCAACAGAGCCAACAGTTTGAAGCTGACACTGCCGAGCCGGCGGGCCACCACCAGCAACCCCACCACGATCAACACCTTGTAGACGGCCGACAAAATGTCCAACGGAACGGCGTTACGTTCGAATCTGGAATCGAGATCGACCTTGGCTGCCCACAAGGCGCCGGCCAGAAGCACCGACGCCACCAATGTCGCCACGGCCAGTGCCCGGCCACGCACTCGCACCAGCCCGACGGGTTTCTCGGTTGTTTCGATCTCTTGCACCTCGGGAATGTAGCGGCGGCGGGTCGCCTGCGACATGACACCTCCCCACTATGGTCCAGCCGTATGGACATCACCCTTCCCGACTATGACGGTGGATCGCTGGTCAACCTCGTCGCCGAACTCGAACACCGGCTCAGCGGCGCCGCCGTCTCGCCACGACTGCACCCCCATCTCGCCGACCACATTCCCGACGCCGAAACCTATGTTCTGTGCCTTTTTGATGGCCTCGGTTCCGGCCAGCTTGACCATCCTGGCGCCGGGCCCCTGGCCGCCTCGCTGCGGGCCAGCATCGACTCTCCCTTCCCCGCCACCACCACCGTCAGCCTCTCGGTGCTCGCCACCGGGCTCCCCCCATCCCAACACGGGCTGCTCGGCTACCAGGCATGGATCCCGGAGCTCGAAGTCGTCGCCAACACCATCCACTGGACCGATCTCCGCGGCAAGCCTCTCGACTATCCGCTCGAATCGTTCCTGCCGGCCCCCAACCTGGCCGAGCGCCTCGGCGCCGCCGGAGTGGAAGTCCTCACCATCCAGCCGGCCAACTTCCACCAATCGGCACTCACCAAGGTGCTGTTCCGCGGCTGCCGCTTCGAAGGCGTCTACTCGACCCTCGAATGGGTGGATGCCGTCGTCCAACTCGCCGCCCAGCCCAAGCGCCTCATCGTTGCCTATCTCCCCTACGTCGACTTTGCGGCCCATGTCGGCGGCCAGGAATCCGACGACTACGCAGAGGCCATCGAAATAGTCGCCGGCGCCTGGGAGGCAATGTGCAACCGGCTACCCGCCGGTGCGGTGGCGGTGGGAACCGCCGACCACGGCCACATCGACTTCCCCAAGGACAAGCAGATCAAGATCTCCAGACAAGACCACATGGGGCGGGTCTTTTACGGGGACGGTCGCGCCATGTTCGTCAAAGGAGAAGGAGCCTCTCTTGCCGAGCGACTCCCCGCCACATGGGTACCGCTCGAAGACATGATCCACTGGTGGGGCCCCGAACCACGCCACCCCAAACTCGCCGAACGACTCCCCGACGGTGTCCTTGTCGCCGACGACGACACCCTATTGCTGCATCGGTTCTCCGACGACCGTATGGTCGGCAACCATGGGGCCCTCACCGACGCCGAGCGTCTCGTCCCTCTTATGATCTCTGACTCCGCCACCGATATATAGGAATGCACAACATGCGGCGCATCGCCCTCATCCTCTCTCTATCTCTGGTTATCGCAGCCTGCTCCGGCGGCGGTGGATCCACCGACACCACCGTCACTGCAGCGGTCGAAATCACCGTCGCCGAAACTACGACAACGCTTGCGCCCACCACAACCGTTACTGAGCCGACCGAAGCAGAAACCACCCCCCTGGCATTTGAAACCGTGGCAGGCACCGCCCCGGCTGTCTTCGACAGCTTCTTTGCGACCATGCTCATCTCAATGGAAATCGGCGGTGCTGCCTTCGAGATCACCGCTGAAGGCGTATGGGACAACGGCTCGTTCGACTGCACCGTCGTGACCGACGTCGGCGGATTTGGCTTCGAGCAAGCCATCATCGCCACCCCGGAGACACTCTGGTTCGATGAAGGCGATGGTTACGAAGAGTCGGGCCTATTCGACAGCGGGGCCCAAGAGGTCATGTCGACATGCCCAACCTCACCACTGTTCTGGGCAGACTTCGTCACCGAAGACCTCGCCGGAATTACCGGCGAAGAAACCACGATCGATGGCCGGCCCGCAATCAAAGCTGACATCACCGAACTCATGGGGCTCGCAGGCGGGCTCGGCCTCACCAGCGGATTCGGCGGCGCCACCATCAACGAAATGGCGATGTGGATCGACGTTGAAACCGGTGTTGCCGTGGCGCTCCTTGCCGATATCGAACTCCCTGAGGACCTGGTCGAAGGAGGCGAAGGCGACACAGCCGGCACCGGAGCCATGAAGATGGTGATGGACTTCTCGCTCGCCCGGATCAACGACCCGACGCTGTCGGTGCAGCTTCCCTAGCCACCGGCGGCGCTGCCGTTGAGCTTGGTCAGGTCGGCCGCATACAAGACACACAACACGCCACGGTCACCGCTGTCCCACGACTCCTGGGTTGGCCCCATGTAGAAGTAATCAAGCGGCGAATCCAGATAGCTCTCCCCCACATAGGCCTCGAACTGGTCGAAACAGGCATCGAAGGCAAACTCGGCAACAGTATCTTCGCCGGGGAAAACGGTTTCCGACAAAAACACCTCGGAGAAGACCTCGTTATCGTGAGGATTGCCGCATTCGATCAACTCGAGTTCGGAAATGAACGTCGTACCGGGGTCGTCGAAACAATCCCCTGCTTTGATGTCATCGACGGAGGTCCCCCCGCCGCCACAGCCGGTCGCAGCCAGAACTAGGGCCAGCCCGAAACCTAATGTCCTGCTCACAACACCTTCCTCATCCGTTCCTCTCATCACCGTAGCCCGGGTCGACCCGCTCGTGGCATCATGGTGGGTACCGAAAGAGAACATGACAACAAACACCACTTCATCGGAATCATTGCGCGCCGTTGCCAGCAGCGAGATCTACATCAAATCACGCCGCACCCGGCAGCGTTTTATGCCCATTCTCCAGGCCAACCTGGAAGAGGCCCTCGCCGCCGCAGCGCCAGATGCTGTTGTTCGGGGCCACGGTAACCACGAATTCGATATCAAGGCCGATGACCTTGCGGCAGCCGCGGTCGCCGCCAGCACCGTGTTTGGATTCGACAGGATCGATCGGGTGACCAACATCGTCGCCTCTTCGCTCGACGAACTCGCGGCCAACGTCGCCGCCATCGCGACACCAGTCGTCACCGGCAAGACGTTCGCCGCCAGGGTGCGGCGCAACGGCACCCACGAGTGGAAATCCCGGGACGCCGAGATCGCCATTGGTGACGCTCTCTTCGATGCCTCGGCAGGCGTCGACCTCACCAATCCCCAAGTGACTGTCCGGGTCAGAGTTCAGGGGGGCAAAGCGGTTCTTGTGTCCGAGTCATGGGCGGGCCCCGGCGGGCTCCCGGTTGGCACCCAATCGCCCAATCTGGTGATGTTGTCGGGCGGTATCGACTCGCCGGTTGCTGCCTGGATGATGATGCGACGGGGCTGTCCCATCGACATGCTCCACTTCCAGCTCGAATGCAACCAGGCAGACCATGCGCTCGCCGTCGGCCACCTCCTCGCCTCTAAGTGGGGTCATGGATCTGACATCAACATGCATGTCATCGACTTCGAACCGGTCAAAAAGGAACTCACCGCCGCAGTGCACCCCCGCCTGCGCCAGGTGCTACTCAAACAACTCATGACCGAAGCCGCACACCGGGTGGCCAAGCGACTCGAGCTGCCTTTGATCGTCACCGGTGATTCGCTTGGCCAGGTCTCGTCACAAACCGCAGCCAATCTCGTCGAGATCGACAAGTACGCCCAGGCGCCGCTGCTTCGTCCGCTGATCGCCCACACCAAACAAGAGATCGTCGATAGAGCCCGCCTCATCGGCACCTACGAGCTGTCGACCAGGGCCCGGGAAGTGTGCGACCTCTCTGAAGGCCATCCCGTCGAAACGGCGGCAGCCACTTATCGGCTCCGCAAGGGCATGGCTCGACTCCGTGAGGGACTCATTGATGACGCTCTCGCCACCTGGGAGTCTGTGCCTGCCTCCGAGTGGTTCCCCGGCATCCCACTCACCCCGGCGGGAACGAAGGACGTGGGCTCAGATGAAGAGACCCGCACCGTAGACAAGACATAGCCTCGTCTACGCCCGCAGCTCCGGTGCCGATCCAGAAACCGGTAAGACTTGGGTCTTGCGACAAAATCCTTGATCGGTCACCCGGAAGCGCCGATCATCCCGAGAAGGGTTTTTCAAATCAGGATGGAAGCATGTCATTCGCAAGCGCGCGTGTAAGGCTATTGATGGTTGCGTGGCTCGTCCTCATCGGAGCCGC
>CAXMRC010000040.1:0-13938 GCA_964195945.1 uncultured Gemmatimonadales bacterium | reverse complement strand
CAGCGGGCGAGGCGAGGCCGATTGGCGGCTATTCGGTTGCGCGACCCTGGTCAGAGATGGGGGGCAGGGATTCGTCGGTCAATGAGTAGACGGTGACGCCCTCGCTCTTGCCCTTCAGTTCGACGACCCTTGCCTCCAGCGAACCGTCTGGAAGGCCGGCAGAGCGAAATGCTGGTTCGCTGATGAGGATTTCGCCGGCTCGAGCGGTTGACGACAGCCGGGCTGCAGTGTTGGGCACGTCACCGAGGACCGTGATATCGATGGTGCCGTCTTTTGAGCCGACCGAGCCCACAAACGCTATGCCCGTATGCACCCCGACACCGACCGGGATCCAGGGCTCGCCCGATCCGTAGTGGCCGGTGTCCTTGAGCAGTCGCTGGGCGGCCGCAATCGCACCAAGCGCGTGCTGGTGGCCAGCGAATCCTGGTATATACATACCGGACACCTGATCTCCGATGATCTTGTCTATGAGCGCATCAGTGTCCACCATGATCTTGCTCGATACCTTGTAGAAACGATTGATGAGGCGGCCGAATTCCGTCGGACTCATTCCTTCGGCGAGGGTCGTCGAGCCGCGCACATCGCCGAAGAGCAAAGACAACTCGATCTCAGCACCGCCCTGGTACTCGCGGGCGAATTCCTCACAGACGTTGCACATGCGCGTGTTGAAGTTGGACGGCCGCTTGCCCCAGAACGCCCGCACTACCGGGCTACCCAACCCACGGAACGGCGCGTAGCAGTTCTTACAACGCGGTGATCCTGGCAGGTGCCTGAACAGACGCCGTTGTCGTTCCTCTTTCTTGAATTCCCCGGTCGTTAGGTACGTACGCCAGAGCTGTTCTACCTGGGGGCTTTGTTCGGACAGCTCTGACATTTTGGGTCCCGGATGCCTGACATTGGAGTTACGTCGTTCCGAGAGTAGTAGCAGACCTCCCCTCCTGGTGGGCGATCTGGACAGAACTCGGCCGCACGGGCGGCTATTCCTCCTCTACCCTTGCGCTGCTTCCGACAAAGGAACGGATATGACTCTTAGCTGCACACACCTCCCGACGGACCTGTCTCCGCCTGAAGTCGTCGCCAACGGTTGCGAGGACTGTCTTGCCACCGGGCGGCGGGATTGGGTTCACTTGCGCTTCTGCCAGATTTGTGGCCGGGTCGGTTGTTGCGATAACTCGCCGGGAAAGCACGCTACCGGGCACTACAACGGCACCGGGCATGCCCTCGTCCGGTCCTTCGAGCCTGGTGAAGATTGGTGGTGGTGTTACATAGATGAGGACGTTTTCGAAGTGGAGGGCGCACCATCCGCCCGGTCTTACGACCCCTCGGAGTAGGCAGGAAGTCCGGGAACCGGAGCTTCTAGTGCTGCGTCGGGCGTGAATCTCGTCTAGGCCCGGAGATGTGCTTCCTGTTCCGGACCGGATATGGGTTCTATCGTCTGGCAGCGATTCGAGTCAACGCAATCGGCCGGGTCCAACCGGCGGGCACGTTGAGTGATGGTCGCCAGGGTGCCCTATCCACGGACTACCACGTCGACACTGGTGAGATCGTGGCCACCGTCGACGGAATCGACATCGCACCCATCGACCCACCCGACATGGTCGGCAGTTCATTCGGGGGCACGGGCCTCGAGGATATGGAGGACTCGGCCGGATTCGAAGATGACGACAGCCTCGACCACGAGCCGTAGAACTAACGCATCATCAGCTCGAGGCCTCGCCGGAACCATCCACCGGGTAGGTCGTCACGGTGTTGATGCCATCGGTGACCGGGAGCAGTATCGGCGGGGACGGCGAGTGGCGGTCACGGTCGGTAGTGTGATGCGCCATGACGGTGATCGATGAAGGCAGTATGAAGAATTGGGTTTGGTTGTTGCTGATCGTGCTGACCCTGGCGGCGGTCGGTTGCGGGACCGGTATCGAGGCGACATCCGATGTGGCCTCTCTCGAAGAGAGTGGCGTCGGGGATCAGGAAGCGAGCGTCCTCGGGGACATAGTCGACCAAGAGGTTGAGCTCTTTGAGTTCTCGGCGTGTATGCGAGATGAGGGCATCAATGTTGGGGATCCGACCGTCGACGCAGACGGAAACGTTGCTCTAGGAACACCCATGAGCATGATCAGTGATCACGGGGCGCTGATGGCAGCCTACGAAACATGCAGCGACTTCATCGGTGGACGGGCACTGGGGCACGGCGGTGAGGATCGCACCGAGGTGCATGATCGGCTGCTCGAGTATGCGAAGTGCGTGCGTGAGAATGGTTACCACCAACTGTCAGATCCTGTCTTCTCCGATACCAGCGGTGATATCTTCCCAGGGTTGGACATGGATGATCCTGGCTATCAGGCTGCTGATCAGATCTGCCAGGGCCTTGTCGTTGATGATGGGGACACTGGCTGAGGGCATGTTGCAACGGACCAACTGAGACCGGGCTGTGCGGCGGCCCGTAGTTGTCTTCGGCGTTTGTCTCACACTCACGAGCTGCAGACTGCAGCCCGAAATGCAAAACGGACCTGCCTCCATCCCGGAGCCGCAGTTCACTTTGTGAACTGCAACGAAACCCGCCGTGAAACGGCGGGTTCGCGTGGTCAGGGACGGCGTCGATCCGTTGACCTCTGGTTATTCAGACCCATGCGGATGTTCCACTACGTCTCAGCACACGTCACTACGTCCCATTTCACAGGGTTTGTGAGATGTACTGAGACGTAGGGGGTTCGCCGCACGGACCCGCCCAAAGGCGGATTCGCGGCACCTGGAGGGCACCTGGGGACCGGTCGGCTATGAACCCACAACCTCGAAGACTTCAAGAAACGACGGGCTCGGGTTGACCTGGTCGTTAGTTGTCACCCAGAACGCGGTCCGGCTGGTCTCCGGTGCGTGCCGCACCATCGTGCCATAGCCCGGAATCCCGCCGCCGTGTCCGTAGATGCCGAGCTGTAATTCGAACAACTCGATCCCGAGGCCGTACTCGAGTCCGTCGATCATCTCGGCGGGGAATCGGGGGAGATGATCTGCTCGTCGAACAACCCGGTGACCAACCTGTGCAGGTCGGTAGCCGAGCTGACCATGGTACCCGCAGCCCATTGACGCCCTCTGGCCACGCCCGCTCGCGCAGCCGCTTATGGATCGTGAGCGTCGCATTGACTGCCGCACTTGCCTTGTCGAAGACCGCAAGATACTTGTGTGCAGGGTTCCGGGACGATGGGTACTGTGGATGACCATGACACGTATGGCTCAGCTTGTTGGCTTCCTTTGGTGTGCGCGCTGTGGTCTGCTGTGGCCATCAGATGAAGCGGCCCGACCCGCACATCATCGTCTGCGGATCGTTGGTGCCGGTTTTTCGGATTGATAGTCGTGGGGAGGAGTGAGGTGGCCATTGGCGCGTTTGCATGAAACTGTCATCATCGGTGGTGGGATTGCCGGTCTGGCGTGCGCTCGCCAACTCCGCGACAGTCGGCATCCGTTTCTGATCATCACGAAGGATGTCGGTGGCCGTATCTGTAGGTCGACAGACGGCGCGGCCAACCTTGGTGCCTACTACGTGAGGGGCGACTACAGCCACGTCAACCGGTTCGTGGACCGGGGTCGCCGAATCAAGCGGCACCGCATTCAGCGCGGCGACCAGGACGGTTCGTTCAGGCGGGGGGATCTGCCACTGCTAATGCACCCCGCGCAAGCCGTCAGATTCCTTCTGCTTATGCGCGAGTTCCGTCGCCACTATGAGACCTTCAAACAGGATTGTCTCCTAATGTCACAAGCCCAGGCGATCAAAGCTGACCCGCTGCTGTGGGGGCTCTACCAGGAACCGGCGACCCAGTTCATTCATCGGCATCGGATCGAGGGTGTTGCCCGGTCCTACCTCGCTCCTGTTGTACAGGGGACCGCCTTCACATCCGTGGAAAGGCTTACCGCCTTTACCCTGCTGGTCGGGGTCCTACCCGCAATCATCCCCATATTCGAATACGCGTTCCGTTTTGACCGTCTCATGGCCGGTTTCGAAGATGCGCTGCTCTTCGATTCGGTGACGGGGGTCACATCCAACGACGGCTACTACATGATTCAGACCCGCAACGGCGGCGCCTTCACCGCCGAAAACGTCGTTGTTGCCACCCCGGTCGATGTTTCCGCAAAGTTACTCGATCTGGGCGACGTGAAGAGCCCCATTGATGCCCACATGTACTTGGTGAGAGGTATTCTGCGTCGACCGTGGGCGCAGGCCACCTACACCCTGTTTCCTGAAGGCGACCTCATCCTTGCTATCGCCCGACAGACGGGGGGATCAACCCTGTTCTGCTCAGTCTCTGAAGATCCCAACTTCGGGCGGTACTTCAGCACATGGGAGATCGTCGAGCATCACCATTGGAATCCGGCGTTTCACCTCGAGGGAGATGTCCTTTTGGAATGCGAGCAAGGACCGGGCCTCTACCTAGTCGGCGACCACAACGTGTGCGACCTCGAAGATGCGTATATCACCGGCGTCTACGCCGCCAACAGAATCCTTGCCGGTCCCGGGAATGCGCCGGCGACATCTCCACCCTCCTGAGCGAACAGCGTCAACCTCTGGCAACCTTTGAATCGATCCGGCTCGAAACCCGGAAGAAGGCCGACAGGCTCGTTGGCTCTGGGTGATGACTAACCGGGGCAACCACGCCGAATCCCCGCCCAAGCCTCACATCGGCGTGCGGCCAGGTTCAAAAGAGAGTCAGCACCACTGACCCTCCCGCCAGATCAGCCGATACGAGCGATAACCCCTATCAGGCCGACGATCGCATCGCAGCACTTGTCGGAGCAGTCCAGAATGCTAGATATCGGATGCGACGCGGTGCCAGATATCGTTCTCGATGGTGAGCGATCTGTGCGGGTTCATAGGTCTACAGACCGTCAGCTATGTGGGCGGGGTCAGCCTGATGCCCATCGCCCAGCGCTCGGAGCGGGCCTTCGAGGCTCTCGGACTCCAGCACGGGGATCGTCCGGCGGCTCATGGAACGCTGGAAGCCCGGTCTCGTCGGCCAGCGCCACCTACAGCATTAGTAGTTGCTCGAAGAGTTCGCGCATCGGGTTCAACGGGTAGGAGTGGAGAAGGTTTCGCTGACCATGACAGCGCGCACATGAAACGGCGACCTCGACGCGCGGGACGCTTTCGGCGACCGGCAGACCAGAGTCCTCACGGATCCGAAGCACGATAAAGTCCGCGCCGCTCGCCTTGTCGCTTGGTCCATGCCGGCGAGAGCGCTTCGCCATCTGTGGCTTGGGCACTATCCCATTCAAGAAGACGTCGAGGTTCGACTGACATCATCGTTGTTTCTACTCCGGGTCGGAGAGCAGATCGGTGCCGTAGTTTCTCTTGATCCAAGGTGCGAGCTGAACTTGGTTGAGAATCCGGTCGAGCAGGAAACCGGTGATCATGTCCGAGTCGATCTCCTCTCGAACGAAGCTCATCTCCTTCGCTCGGTCGAGGAAGCTCGCGAAACGCGCCATGTACTCCGGCAACGCTTGAGGGTCGGCTTGTTCCCGAACGACAACCAGGAGCACCGACCTGTGCTCGATGTACGCATCCAGCGTTGATTCGAACAAACCGGCACAGGTACAGCCCGCAAGATCGATATCTCTTCGGGACGGTGGCTGTGACACTTTCGTTACATCGGTGTGACCGGGCGGTAACTCGGCGAGGAGACGATGGGGGAGATGAACAAAGCGCACAAGGAGAGAGACAATGCGCAATTCCAGAATCCCCACGAAAAGCAGCCTCACAGTCCTCGCTGTAGGTACGGCCCTCATCATGGGAGCCTGCGGCCAAGGCCTGTCGAACAGTGACTTGCCGGATCCTGGGGCGGGCACCACCACATCGACCCCACCCGTTACTCTGACGCCGACGACCCAAACCCCGCCGATCACGACCACCGCCACGACCACCACGACCACTGCGCCTCCGAGCCAAGATGTCATCGAGGTGATGGTGTACCTCTTCGATCCGGACCCCGATCCCGACGACTTCTACTGCGAGGCGGTGGCACCGGTGACCCGTCTCGTGCCACCACCCGAGTTGTTGACCGGCGCCTTTGAGGCTCTCCTGGCCGGGCCAACCGATGAGGAACTGGAGGTGGGCTACGGCAGCTGGTTCTCGCCTGAGACCGGCTGGTCGGTCGAGTCGGTGACCATCTCGGATGGTGTCGCTTGGATCGACTTCAGCGAGGACTCGCCGCTGATCCCCAACGCCTCAACGTCGTGCGGAAGTATGGCGCTGCGGGCTCAGTTGGACTCAACAGCAATGCAGTTCCCCGCCGTTGAGAAGACCGTGTACTCCTTCGGAGGGGACGTCACTGCGTTCTACCACTGGCTCGAGGCCGACGTGCCGGAGGCATGACCGCTGCCTGGCGCGCTCGAACTCATCAAGGACACCGACAAGCGAACTTAGCGGAGGATGAAATGTCGAGATACGCGACTGTCATGCTGGGCGGAATCGCCATGACATCGACAATGGGAGCATTGATGATCTGGTGGCTGTCTCTGAATACGGGTTCCGGGTTTGTTGGTCTTCTGTTTATCACCGGTATGTTGGTTGGAACGGCTGTCTTTGCTGGGGCCGCCGCCGAGGCTATCCGTGCGCCCAACAATGTGGCGGGGAGCAGCCAGCCCCACCAACGCCGCCCGGAGGAAACAGGGGCTCCGGAGTGGAAACCACCACGCTGACCCAGCCCTGAGAAGGGTTCGAAGACATTCGGTGGAAGGAAACAGCCATACTTGGGTGTGTGGACGCAACGATTCTGCTTGTCGAAGATGACGCTTCGATCCGGGAGATCACCAAGCTGGGGCTCCGGGACGCCGGTTTCACGGTGGACACCGCGGCCGATGGCGAAGAAGCTCTCGCCAGATTCCGCCATGACCGGCCGGATTTGGTGGTACTGGACGTGATGCTGCCAAAGCTAGATGGGCTAGATGTGTGTCGGAGGATTCGCGCCGAATCCTCGGTACCAGTCGTGATGCTGACCGCCCGCGGCGACTCTATCGATATCGTTGTCGGGCTCGAGTCGGGCGCCGACGACTATGTGACCAAACCGTTTGAGATGCCGATCCTGGTAGCGCGGGTCAGGGCTGCGCTCCGCAGAGCAAAACACCTTGACCCGGCCGAGACGTTCACGCTGGGCCCGTTGCGAATCGACGTGCTCGGTCACCGGGTCACTCTTAACGATGAAGAGGTCGGTCTGACGCCTACCGAGTTCCGGTTGCTGCTCGAACTGGTGCGTCGCCCGGGGCAGGTTTTCACGCGCGAGGTGTTGCTTGATCGCGTCTGGGGATATTCGTACCTCGGAGACTCACGCCTGGTCGATGTCGCCGTGCAACGACTGCGCGCCAAGCTCGCTACCGGGGCAGACTCGTCTGATCTGATCGAGACCGTGCGGGGCGTGGGTTACCGGGCGGGCCGCTGACGTGTCCCGCAGCTTCCGCGCCCGCCTGATCGCAACCGTCATCGTCCTGATTGCAATGACGGCGGGATCGGTTGCGGCGCTTTCATACGTCTTGGTGCGAGATACGCTTCGGGATCAGCTGGTGAGCGATGCGGTCGCCCAGGCCAACTTCAACATCAATGTCCTCACCTCGATAGAGCAACTGTCTGCCACTCCCAGCCGTGAGGATTTCGAAACCAGTGGACTGCTAGATCGCTTTCTCCTACGGGGAACCGGAGGGGTCTTCATCAACTTCTCCGGCGGCGAATCGTTTGCGTCGTCGCCTGGTTTGCTCAGCGCCAACGAACTGTTCTCGCCGGACCTTGTGGCAATCGTGGAGCGAGGTGAATTCGGGTACGAGTTCCTTGAGGTGGAGGGCGCAGCGACACTGGTAGTAAGTGGGCGTCGTCCCCCGAGCGGTCCTGACTTCTACTTCTTCTATTCGGCTGAGGAGGTCGAGAGCACCATTTCCCAGCTAGCTCGGGTACTGCTTATTGCCGGGCTCGGTGTCATCGCGCTCGGTGCACTGGCCGCGGGTCTCATCTCCCGGCGAGTGTTGCGACCCGTTGCGGTTGCCGCCGACGCAGCGACGGCAATGGCCGGCGGTGATCTCACAGTGCGAGTCCCCGCTGCAACCAACGATGAGCTTGGCAGCCTTGCGGTTGCATTCAACAAGATGGCGAGCTCACTCGATCAACAGGTTGGCGCGCTGATTGAAGCCCACGATCGGGAGCGTCGGTTCGTCGCTGACGTGTCGCACGAACTGCGCACCCCGCTTACTGCCCTGGTTAACGAGGCAGCCATGTTGCGGGGACGATTGGACGAGCTGCCGGAATCCGACGGGCGCATTGGCCAGATGTTGGTCGCCGACGTCGATCGACTTCGGTCCCTTGTCGAAGACCTTCTCGAGGTCTCCCGTCTTGAGGCTGGGTCGGCGCCGCCGGACGTTACCGATGTTGACGTCGTCCGCTTTCTCGAGGCCGTCATTGCCGACCGGCATCCTGCCGCCCGGTTGCGGATGGTCGATCCTGTTGGTCCGTTACAAACGGATCGGCGTTCGCTGGAGCGAATCGTCGGGAACCTGCTCGACAACGCACGCACCTATGCCCCGGATGCGGCCGTGACGGTGACCGTCTCCATGGACTCCGCATATCTACATGTCGAGGTCGCCGACCAAGGCCCGGGTGTTGCGCCGGATTCGCTGCCCCATCTGTTTGACCGCTTCTATAAGACCGACTCCTCGCGGCAGGGTGGATCCGGGCTAGGTCTGGCCATTGCCAGCCAGCATGCCAGACATCTCGGCGGTGATCTCACTGTCGGTACTGGCTCGCCGCACGGTCTGGTGTTTGCGCTGCAGCTGCCTGTGACTGTTTCGTTACATTCCGGCGACGTTGCTGAGACACCGGTGGCGCAAGCTGAGGGTGAACAACCGGATCTCACCAGGAGAAACCCATGAAGAAGATCATCCTCCTCATCAGCGTCGTGGCGCTGTTCGCAGCATCCTGTGGCGCCGGAGATGTTGGCAGCGCCGGGCCGGTGACGGACTCGGCTCCGGAAGATACCGCTACGACGACAACCGCTCCCACCACGGCTCCTGGGGGAGACACGGCGGTAGTCTCGACACCGCCGCCTGTCACCGACGAGCCATCCGAGCCCGTCGATCAAGTCTTTGTCGAGCTGTTCTACGTCAAAGAAGGCCTCTCCGCCAAGTCAATCATCCGAGCGGTTGACACGCCTCAGGTCGCTACGAACGCAATCCGAGCCCTGATCGAAGGTCCGACGCCAGCCGAACAGGACACCGAATTATCAACTTCCATTCCAGCCGACACACTGCTCCTCGGTCTGACGATCGAAGACGGGCTGGCAACCATCGACCTCTCTCGGGAATTCGAAGTGGGCGGAGGTTCGTTCAATATCCTCAGCCGGTTGGCCCAAGTGGTCTACACCCTTACCCAGTTTCCAACTGTCGACGAGGTGTTGTTTCACATCGATGGGAAAGCAATCGAGGTGTTCTCGGGCGAAGGTGTCGTTCTCGAGGATCCTGTCGATCGCGACGACTATGCGACCATCCTGGCCATCGAGCCGAGCCAAGACCCAACCGCCACCGAGCCTTGGGGCCAGGACGACCTACCGGACATCACGTCGGTCGCTGCATCCCGGTTGAGTCGCGTTGCCCTCGTTGCTGAGGACGATGTCCTGAACGTCCGCCAGGATCCTCATGCGGAGGCACCGATCGTGGGTATGTTGATCCCCGGTGTCGTTGTGGAACGGAATGGACAGGAAGAGGTCAGCGGCTCCTCGGTGTGGGTCCAGATAGAGACGCCATTTGGTGGCTTCTGGGTCAATAGTCGCTTCCTATCCGCGGTTGTGAGCGACAGCGACTTCGAACATGATCCCCGGGTGGTCGAGCTGTTGGCCGCGTTCGGCGACATCATCGACAGCGACGGAGATCTCCGGCCAGTCACATCGCGCCGTGGCCTATATGTTTCCCACCATTCAGTGCCCATCCGATTCGCCCCGGACGAACTCGCGTCGATCCTTACGGATCCGACAACCTACCAATGGCCATCGAATGCCGTTGGACCTGAGGACCTCGATCAGATTCCAGCGCGGACCTTTGCCGAAGCAGTGGCTGACAGCTTCTTGTCCGCTTATGACGACCCTGACGCCGTGACCACCGTGAACGAGCCCATCTTGGGTGGGAACGGTCGGCTGCCCGAGTATGCGATCCCGTTCGAGTTCCAGTCGTTCCACTACGTAGGGGTGCACGACCCTGGCGACAATCCAGACTACGGAGGGCTCGACTGGATCACCTGGTACGTGTCTATCGACTACGAGGATGGTGAACCGGTCATTGCTGGACTGACAGTCGATATGTGGGCCCCTTGATCGGCGACAGTCGCAGTCAATGGAGGAATCGTCGCAGGCGCAATAGAGCTTGGGAGCGGCAGTTTGCGTCCGCAAACCAAAACGGACCCACCGTGAAACGGTGGGTCCGCGTGGTCAGGGACGGCGTCGATCCGTCGACCTCTGGTTTTTCAGACCCATAGTGGATGTCGCGCTTCGTCTCAGTACATCTCGCTACGTCCCATTTCGCGGGGTTTGTGAGACGTACTGGGATGTACTGAGACGTAGTGGGTTCGCCGAAAGGCACCTGGAGGGCACCTGGGAGACTGGTTGCGGGGTGCTTCGCCGCAAGCATGGAGGTCTCCACAACCCGAACCCGGGCAGGGCAGGCGGTTCACGAGCGAGCCATCAGCAAGCTGTCGCTCACCAAGGCCTCCTCGGTGTGACTACCCGTCACACTTACCGGCACTGATCGGTGTCATCGCAGCGGGCCAGTCCGTCCTGCTGCATTGCTGAGGCGGGAAGGTCCTCCTGGCCCAGCGCACGTCACGAACTCGCTATTTCTGTCTGGAGCCTCTCCGGCACCTGATCGATACTGAAGTCGCCGACTTCTGCCGAGCCGGGAACTCGGCGACGGTCGACAGCGTCTGCGCAGCTGCTGGCTATGTTTGGCTCAACTGCACCCAACAGAGCGGCGAGGATCTACCCCATGACGGCGTCGGTGATCGATGTTGTGGACTTCCGGAAATCATACGGCGACTTCGTTGCGGTCGACGGGATCTCTTTTGAGGTGAGGCAAGGTGAGATCTTCGGTTTGCTCGGCCCCAACGGCGCGGGCAAGACGAGCACACTGGAGAGCCTCGAAGGCTTGCGTGCGCCCGATGGCGGCTCCTTGCGGGTGGCAGGGATCGATCCGGTGCGGGAGTCGCGCAAGCTGCGAGATGTCATCGGAGTGCAGTTGCAGACCGCTGGACTGCCCGACAGCATCACCCCATCTGAGTCGATGAAGCTCTTCTGCGCTTATCGCGGCGTGGCGCCCCGGATCGATCTGCTGGAACGGCTCGGTCTGAGGGAGAAACTCGGCGCGCAATACCACGAACTGTCGGGAGGTCAGCAACGACGACTGGCTTTGGCGCTCGCCGTGGCTCACGATCCGGACGTGCTGTTCCTGGACGAACCGACCGCCGGTCTCGACGTGGCGTCCCGGGTCGAGCTGCACGATCTGATGAGTGAGATGCGCGCGGCCGGCACAACGATCATTCTGGCCACTCACGATATGGCCGAAGCTGAGGAGATGTCGGATCGTGTTGCCATATTGTTGAAGGGGCGTATCGCTACGGTCGGTACACCGAGAGAGATCACCGCCGCGGGTGGGGGGTTGACGAAGGTCAGCGTGCGCACGCAGGGTACGAGTCTGTCCGACCTCGAGTCGAGGTTCCCGGCGGTGATCCGGGAGGTTCGGGAAGGGAACTACTCGACTTTCTTCAGCAACAACATTGGTCCGACAGTGGCCGCCATCATTGCTCACGTGGAGACCAACGACGATCTGCTCGTCGATCTGCGGGTGGAACGCCCCTCGCTGGAAGAGAGATTCCTGGAGATAACCGACAGCGCCAGCATGAAGGCGGATCAATGAACGCGTTCGCTGTCCACTTCTCATTCGATTTCCGCACCGGCATCCGCAACAGAACGCTGCTCTTGATGAACTATCTGTTCCCGCTGGGTTTCTTCCTGATGATGGGATTCATCATGCCGGACCTCAACCCTTCTTTCCTCCCAATGATGATCCCGGCCATGGTGGTGTTCGCGGTGCTTGCCGCAACGTTGCTGGGGTTGCCCGAACCACTCGTCAATGCCCGCGAGGCGGGGGTGTTCCGAAGCTACAAGATCAACGGAGTGTCGTCCCCTTCCATTCTGGTCATCCCCGCACTCACCACCGCCCTCCACCTGGTGATCGTGGCCACCATCATCACCGCCAGCGCCCCGCTGCTGTTTGATGCTCCTCTGCCCGTGAACTGGGCCGCATTTGTTCTCACCTTCATCGCCATCGCTGTCGCCTCTGGCGGCATCAGTGTTCTGATAGGGGTCATTTCCGCCGACTCACGCATACAGGTGCTGTGGTCCCAACTGATCTTTCTTCCCTCGATGTTGCTGGGAGGGATGATGATCCCCTATGCCGACTTGCCCGCTGCTGCCGGGAGGTTCGCCCGGCTTCTTCCCGCCACTCACGCCATGAACGCATTCAACGCGTTGGCCATGGGAGGGCTGGCAGATTTCGATCCGTGGGGATCGGTCATCTCCCTGCTGGCCAGCGGAATCCTCGGCTTTGGGTTGGCGGTTTACTTGTTCACTTGGGACAGCCACAACACGGAACGGCGCGGTCACCCGGCCCTTGCTCTTCTGGCACTTGTGCCGTTTGCAGTGATGATGCTGGGCTAAGGGTCTCGCGACACTCGAGAAGGATTCCCAGAAACTAAGAAATCCCCTGCAGGACAGGGGATTTCGAACGAACCCCGCCTCCATCCCCGGGCCGCAGTTCGCTTTGCGAACTGCACACGGACCGTCCCTTCGGGACGGTCCGTGTGGTCAGGGACGGCGTCGATCCGTCGACCTCTGGTTTTTCAGACCCATGTTGGGTGTTCCGCTACGTCTCAGTACGTGTCAATGGGTCCCATTTTGCAAGGTTTGTGAGACGTACCGGGACGTACTGAGACGTAGTGGGTTCGCCGAAAGGCACCCGGAGGGCACCTGGAAGGGGCGAGCACCTAGCGGCAACGGACGCCTGAGTGGCGATTTGCTGAGGCATGCCCCACTCAATATGTGCCGATCGGTGACGGGTAGGCGAATTGAGCGTTACTGCGCCCGATTTGGTGTTCTAGGACGGGAAGTTCTCAGAACGCCAGAGACCGTGGGGAAGGTGGGCAACTCGCAGATCTGCTCTCGACTCCGGAGCTGGAACTTGGAGCAGTCACCTCCACGACGGCATATCGCCGACGAGTACCAGAGGGCAGTCTCGGAAGGGATGATCGACGACGACCATCGGTTGTGCGTACACCTCGGTGAGCAACGTTGCTTGGAGGACGTCGCGCGGCCGGCCGCGGGCAACGACTGCTCCGTGGTTGAGGAGGAGTATCCGGTCGGCGTGGATGGCGGCAGCGTTGAGATCGTGAAGGACGACGATCACCGACCTTCCTTCCCGGGAGAGGCGGACTGCTTCGTGCATGATGTGTTCTTGGTGGGCGACGTCGAGTGCGGTCGTGGGTTCGTCAAGGAGCACGATCGGTGTGTCCTGGGCGAGGACCCTCGCAAGAGCAACCCGGGTCCGTTCGCCCCCCGAGAGAGTCGCAAATGTCCGTCCGGCAAGTCGTGCCGTTTCGGTACGTCGCAATGCCATGCAACTTCGGGGGATTTCGCCGATCTCGGAGAACCCTGGCTTACGCGGCGGTCACCGATCAACCGTTTTGCAGCTACGACTGTCGCCTCCTGCGACCGAGTAACGACGCCACCTAGGCGGTCGATTGGCCGACCGTCGTCGAGCAAGAGCATGGGACCCCCGACACTGGGCCAAGGGTCCCATGCTCAACTGGACAGGTCAGATTTAGTGGCCTGTGTCGAAGTGATGGCAAGCGTATGGGCCTGCACCCACCTCACT
>CAXMRC010000039.1:0-10329 GCA_964195945.1 uncultured Gemmatimonadales bacterium | reverse complement strand
CAACAACCTCACCAGAGGCGAAATGGCAGCCATGCTCACCCGCGCCCTCAACCTCACCGCCACCAACGGAACCGACTTCATCGACGACAACGACTCCATCTTCGAAGCCGACATCGAAAAACTCTCAGCCGCAGGAATCACCAAAGGCTGCAACCCACCACCCAACGACCGTTACTGCACACACTCGTCGGTTACGCGTGGAGAAATGGCAGCCATGCTCACCCGCGCCCTCAACCTCACCGCCACCAGCGGAACCGACTTCATCGACGACAACGGCTCCATCTTCGAAGCCGACATCGAAAAACTCTCAGCCGCAGGAATCACCAAAGGCTGCAACCCACCAACCAACGACCGTTACTGCCCACACTCGTCGGTTACGCGTGGAGAAATGGCAGCCTTCCTGGTTAGAGCTCTAGGTCTCTAACCCATTTTCGAGGCGATGCCCATGACTGCGCCGGCCGGGGTCAGCCGCCCGACGCAATTCTGCGAGCTGAGTGATTCTGCGGAGCCTTAGTCTCCGTCCCCACTGCTGTGTGCACGCCATTGCTCCGCCTCTCTCGCTGGGAGCACAACGTTCCGCAAATGTGAACACTTGTGCGAGTAGCGTTGGATTGTGAATCGCCACTACCGGCCGTTGCTCATCACCATCGGATTCCTCGCTCTGTTAGCGGTGAGTGCGATTTTGGTTGGTCAGGCTGGGTGGGGCACACCTGCCGAAAACGAACAGGCGATTGGCGAAGTGTCCCGTTGGTGCGAACGGGTCAGCGGCGGATTCCTTCGTGAGCCGGTCAATACGTTGGGCAACCTCGGGTTTGTCGCAGCTGGTCTATTGATGTTCTGGGTCTTGGCGCGCGACGAGATCCATGACCGCCCCGTCTCGAATCGCATGATCGGCCACACGCCAATTTCGTTGCTATACGTATCGGCTGCAGTGTTCCTCGGCCCCGGTTCCATGGTGATGCATGGCACCCACACCTTCTTCGGGGCGTGGATCGACAACGTCTCGATGGTGCTGTACATCTCTGTTCCCTGGCTTTTGAACTTGTCAGTAATGGGGCGTTGGCAGGACCGCAAACTCTTTGTTACCTACACCGGCATCGTCACCGTCTACGCCCTCGGCTACTGGTTCATCGCCCCTGACCTCGGCATCGGTTTCGAGCTCTTCCGTGTGTCGATTCCGCTGTGGTTGGTCTCGGAAGCTCTGTATAGGTGGTGGTCGCCAACGATGCGCTGGGCCTCAGGTTTTCTTGGTTTCGTTGTCGCCGCGGCGTTTGGGATTACGCCGATCACTATGGTCGAGAACATCGGCGAGTACTGGTGGGTCTTCTTGTTTTGGCTTCCAGGTTTGCTTGCTACCGACTCTCCGCCCGGCCAGCGAACGTACACGCCTTGGTTCTGGGCGGGCGTGGCATCGTTCCTGATTGCGTACGCAATCTGGTTGACGGGGACGGCCGATCATCCGTGGTGCCGCCCCGACTCGTTGCTCCAGGCGCACGCTATCTGGCACTTGCTTGGTGCGCTGGCGACCTGGTGCTTCTTCATGTTCCTCCGCACCGAGGTTCGTTTGCCGTCACCGCATGACTCTGTAAGGGAAACCCAGACCTAGAAGTGCTCGTCGACAGTCGGGAAGCCGGGCCGGCGATCAGCCGCCGGTGACTATGTTCCCCAGAATGATCGCTTGTGCTGCGGTGTCGGCGGCGGCCCGCACCTCCGTCGCAAGCGAATATGTCGGGTTGTACTCGATGATGATGCCACCGTTGGAGAGGTTGAGGGTATAGGTCTCTCCGCCGAGGACGCCTTGCTCAACGCCGGCAACGATCTGACGGATAGCAAACTCCCAGTGGTAGACCTGCGAGGCAACTACGAGATTCGGAGCAAGTTCGCTTTGGTTGGCCTGGTTGCCGAACCAAAGGACATCGTTGTCGGTCGCGACACCGACGGCCCCGACCACCATCTGGGCGCTGCCGGTTAGGACATCTGCACCTGCGTTGACATGCCCCGTGGCTGCTTCGGCCGCGAGGGCCACATCGCTGAACGAACCCGTATATGTGACGCCAACATCGATTCCGACGTTCGTGGCAAGGGCCCCGGTCCGGAAACCGTTGACAAAGAGTTGGGCATCGCCAACTTCGAGCGGACCAACGACACCAATCACGTCGCTGTCGGTGAGCAACGCGGCAACGACACCCATGACATAGCCGCCCTCGTCGGCGGAGACTTCATACGCCGACACGTTGGGGATATTGAAGGTGTCGGCTGCGGTGCCCCAGGCAAAGGCGGTGGTTGGGAACTCGGGGGCGATCGCGGCCAGCGATGTCCCATATTGAGAACCGTGGGCGATCACCAGGTCGTATCCATCGCCTGCATATGAACGAATAGCGGCCTCGGCGTCTTCGGTTACAAATAGGCCGTCTGCGATATCGACCGATACTCCGCCGCGCTCAGCAACGACAATGGCGACGGCGTCAACAATGCTCTGAGTGAAAGCCAGGTCGTCGCGGGCACTTGGAGCCACGATCCCAATCCGGAAGTCGGCCTCGGATCCGGTTGCCACGGAGTAGCCAACTTCGAATTCGACCCGACGTTCCAACCCGGCCACAGCCAATGATCCTGAGGCAGACGCTTCCCCACGACCGTCGACCACCAGTCGGTCGGTGGCGACGCCCCGGGCGACCAGGTAGTCACGTACTCCCTCCGCTCGGATGAGGCTTATCCGTTGGTTCTCCTCGGGGGTACCTCCGGCATCGGTGTAGCCAACGACGGTAATGATCGGGCCGCCGTATGCCTGAATGATCTCGGCGGCACTGTCGAGAATGCGTTCCTGCAGCGCGTTGAGGCTGGTCTGTCCACTGGCATAGATGATTGGGGTGACTGCGGTGATACGTTGCAGTTCCGTGTTGAGGGCGGCCGCGCGATCCGAGGTTTCGGTCAGGTCGACCACCTGGTTGATTCCATCAACCCCGGTAATTGCGGTGATCAAGCCTGCCGAACCATCTTGTGGGGTGACTCCGGTGATGGTGGCGACGCCACCGGAAACAGAGATATTGATCTTTTCATACCCAGCGTCCGCAATGGCCTGCAGCGCAGTCGCCCGCAGATCTAGGTCTTCGACGTCCAGCGTTACCGCGCTGCTGTCGAGAGTCGTAGAGCCGGCGAGTGCCGTGCTGGCGCCTATTGCCGCGGCTCGGTCGGCTTCCGATCCAACAGTACCTGCGAGGTAGATAGTGCCGTTACGTTCTTCGACCGTGATCGCGGTGTAACCGAGGCCATCGAGAACGGCGCGGATCTGATCGACTGCGGAGGTCTCCGCCACGGCACCAACCACTGTCGTTGTTGTTGTGGCGCCGGTGATTTCAATTGATCCATCCGAGCGAAAGAACAGAAACCAAGCAACCGCGGCTACTGCAGTTACAGCTACGAGGATCGCAAAGATGGGAAATGGTTTGGCATGTGGCGGGCGGACTCGTGCGATGTCCTGGTACGCCTGATGGGCGTGCCGACGTCGTGCCTCGAGGATGCCATCGTCGACGGGACGCACTGGAGGTTCGGGCAACGGCTTTCGCACGCCGGCTGTGTCGCGGCGGTCACGGGTTGCCGCCAAATCGGCCTCGCGGCTGCTAAATGGTGCGCCCTCTGGGGTCAGGGCCGGCTGTTTGGTTTCCTGAGGTGGTGTGGATTCAACCTCGGGGCGGCGAGCTGCTGGCTGGACCGGCGTTGGCTCCGGCTCTTGCGGCGCCGCGACGTCGTCGACAACTGGGGGGGTGGCCAAAGGGGGCGGAGGCGGTGGTGGTACGGCGGGCGCTACGTCATCCCTGCGGGTAAGAAGACTGGCCCGCAAGGATTCGCCGACCGATCGGGGCGGCTCAGACTCGGGTACCGGGCCGGGAGCCGGTTTAGGTGCGTTGGGCGGCTTGCTGACGATCGGCTCATCCACTTGGGCGGTGACAATATCTTTGAGCTTTGCCAGTTCTTCGCGATTGGTAGAGAGCTCATCAAAGAGCTGATTGCGGAGATCCTCGTCCTGAGCATCGCGCAGCTCAGCCCAAAGCTCATGCTGGCGCTCGGTAAGCGCGACTAAACGAGCGACATCGTCGCCGTCGTCGTCTCCAAAGGAGATCTCGTCGTTGTCCACTGCCACCCCTTCGAATGTCGGGCATGTGGTCTATGACGCTATCGACCGTTTCTTGCGGTACCTAAACCTCAGATTCTTTGATTTTGCCGTGGCGGAAGGCACCAAAGACCAGTCGAGAGCAGGGCGGATCGGCAAACCGAAACCGGGAGCAACGGGTGCGGCGCCGGCCGGCCTACAGCAGCTTCTTCGACAACATTTCTGCGGCACCCTCAGGGTCGGTCAACCATCGACTTTGGAAGGCGTCAGCCATCGTCCATCCGGCACGACGGAGGGCGAGGTATTGCTCGATGTGGGTCTCTGCACCATCGGGGTGGACACCGCATTCGACGCCAATAGCATTGTCCTTGTCCCCTATTGCGAGGTCGACGGACCAACCGGCGACGGGGTAGTTGGCGACAACGGGCAGACCAAAGGCCTGTAGTTCGTGCTGAACCTCGGCGGCCCATCCCTTTGCGGGTTCTGCAGTCTCTGACGCCGTTGGGGCATGGTCAGCGTAACGGAGATAATCGGCGAGCAGGCCTCTGGGGAGATCAGCCGCGTCGACAGAGGTAACGACAACCATCTCTCGTTTAGCGCGGGTCACGAGGACGTTGAATAGGTTCGGGTTTTGTAGGAACCGCAGGGAACCGGCGGCGTCATTTGGACCGATTGCGAGTGATGCAACGACAACTGCGCGCTCGCTTCCCTGAAACGCATGGACAGTACCGACGCGGAGCCCCATCCTGGCAACGTCTTCCGGGCCAAAGATCTTGAGCAGCGATTCTTCGAGGGCGTCTGCCTGGGCGCGGAAAGGGCTGACAACCCCGATCGATCTCACCCCGGCTTGTCCGAGCGTTTTGACCACATCGAGCACGGCGCCGACCTCAACGGCGTTGACTCCGTCGTCGTTGCGGCGCCCGTCGACCTTGACAGTTCGGATGGCATCCCGAGTTTCGGTCTTGGGGTGTTGGGTCATGAGACGCAAGTTCCCCCCGTAGAAAGTCCGATCCGAGAAACCGATGATGTGCGGAACGGACCGGAAGTGCTCGTCGAGCCATGTGATGGGGGCAACTGCAGCCGCGGCGTCGAACAAGCTGTTGCGGCGCACGTCGAGGATGCGGGCCCGATCACCATCGAGCGAAACTGCAGCGGCGGCGGATTCCATCGCGTCGTCCGAGATAAACGATACGTGCCGTAGTTGTCGCGGATCGCCGACCACCATCGCCCGTCTCGCCCTGGCCAGGCCGGGGGCGGCTCGCATCTGGTCTATCTGTGAGGCTTCATCGAAGATGACCACATCGAACATGCCCGGTGCGACCGGCAATGTGTTGTCGATGTCCTGCAACGTGCCAATCCACAGCGGGAGCACGTCCAAAAAGTCATTACCCGAGAGTTCTTTGAGGATCTGGCGTCGTTTCACCCGGCCGGAGCGGAGCGCCGAGGCCAGCGTGGCGACCGCTCTAGTCGACTTGCGGCGACTGTTGGTCCGTGACCTGCGCCTCGCTTCTATTGCACTGCCGATGGCGTCGCGCCACTCGATATCGGTCTTCTCTAGTTCCTGCCAGGCCGCGCCAAGAGTCAGGCCACCCCCGGCGAGCCCCCGCCGGACCGCCGCTTCTGCCGCCGCTGCCGCGATGGCTGATTGGAGGTCCTCTGCTGTGCTGCCGGGCTCGGCGGCGAGGATCCGGCGCAGCTTCGTTTCTGCCCTTCTTGCGAGGAGGTTGCCGATAAGGGGGAAGCTGCTGCGGGTCCGTTCTAGCAACTTCTCGGCCCCGGCGAGGTTAAAGGAGTCGGCGAGCACGCCTGGCGCTTGGGCGGTGATGAGGAGGTTGAACTCTCGCTGGTGCAGCCCATCGATGAATGCCGCTTCCCTTTCGAGCAGTGTGGTCAGCGATCGACGGATCTGAGCAGCGCGGAGACCTGCTTCGTTCGCCTTGGCGTGCCGCAAATTGTGCTCATTGGCTGACAACGGCTGAGCCAGGCCATCGGACAGTTCGGCGGCGACGCTCACGCGATCATCACGACTGCCAAAGCGTACAAACCGGGGACCAGGGTGACGGTCGAGCAGCGTTGCGATTACCCCTGCCGCATAGTCAGATTGGGTTGCGATGAGAACGCTGTTGCCCCGAGCGACCTCGTCGATGGCGGCAGCAGCAACCAGATGGCTCTTCCCCGTCCCGGGCGGTCCGGAGATGACGGTGATCGCTTCCTCGCGGGACCTTTCGATAGCTTGCCGCTGGGCATTGTTGAGCGGAAGTGGAGTTCGTATCGGGACCGGCTCGCGTGGTTGCGTGGTCGGCGTGGCGCCGTACATCACGTCGAATGCTGTGCCTTCGAGATGCTGGGACATCCATCCCAACAGCGTGGCCGCGACGTTGGGGGAACTGACATCGCGTGCGGCATAGATTGCAGCACCGGCGACTACACGAAGCCCTTGCCGATCACGAGAGTCCAGGGGGTTCTCTTCCGATCCGGAAATGAGCGCCGGATGGAGTCCGCTTCGCATGCTTGCGTCGGCAACCCACTGCGTGAACTGTGACGATTCGTCCAAGAGCTGCTCTTGGCTGGGAGGACCGTGGCCGATCCCCATGATTTCCGTCTGCATGGACCACCAGGTATCCAGGGCCACTTGATCGTCATCGTTGAAGAAATCCGCTGGCATCTCGAAATCGCCAAGTTGGACGAGCTTGTAGTTGCGGCCTGCTGGTTCGAGGCGGACGGGGCTGGACAGCAGCGGCAGACAGAACCGCCTGGTTTCATCGTCGATCTCGTGCTTCCCGGTTACAAAGAGCCAACCGACTCGCAGCAGCTGCTCTGCGGAGTGCAGCGAGTCGACAGCGACGAGTCGGCGAATCTCCTTGCTGCGACCGACGGTGGGTCGAACGCCGCCGGCTGCACCGTTTGGTTGGTAGATCAGGTCGGGACGCCAGCCGAGGTAGGCGAAATCGGCGGCGCGCGACACGACGTCGGTCGTAACCTTGGAACCGGTTGGTGCTAGTTCGGCGAGGTACTGGAGGATCTTGTTGGTGTCGTTCGTCATAGGGTTGGCGACAGCGTAGGTCGGTGATGGCCGTCCTCTATGTAGTCGGCCGGTGTCGACCCGATCCGTACCTTTGAGTTGCCCAGCCAGTCTTCGAGCTAGATGCACTCGCCGGGGCATTACTCAGTGGTTTCGCAGGCACTCGGGCCAAAGACCGTGGCTCAGCGCAATACCGGTTAGCGGTAGGCCTTCTCCGTTAGCTCTATGAATTCGTCGACCGTGTGCTCGGCTATCGCCGCGCCGATGAGTTCGAGTGGCAGGTCGTCGAGCTTGCGGAATCGAACGCATGATTTGCCCATGTCCATCCGCTTGCCCGTGTCCTTGTAGGCGGCGGTGAATCGGCTTCGGCTGTCATCGTCGGCATAGACACCGGTGAGATAGACAGCCATGTGGTTCTTTTGTGAGGCCAGAGCCGCCATCATCAGCGGCTGTTTGTTGTAGGTGTTGGGGTAGCGGCTGAGCGGCACCTGATAGGTAATCATTCCCCAGTTGATCGCTTCTTCAAACCCGCCTGGTAGGTTGTCGAGGATCACATCCCGGACGGTCTCGATCGCTTCGAGCCGCTCGTTTGACAGGTCAGACAGATACTCCTGGACGGTCTTTGCGTTTGATTGCATACAAAGACGATACCGAATACCTTCCGATGCTGGCGTACCGTTAGTGCCCTGTCTGGTCACGTTGGCGCCGTTCCTGGCCGCAATGAACGCGGCAAACGTTGCCTGACGGGGCACTAGTTCCAGTGTTCGAGAATCTCGGCGATTTGGGAGAGTTGGCGACCGATGGCGTGACGCTGTCGCTCTATTGCAGAGCCGGCGATGATGAACACGGTTGCAGCGATCGCCCCGACCACAAGCCAGGTGCCGCCGGTGAGCCCGGCCATCAGACCGTGTAGTGCGGGGATGACGATGGACAGCACGATGGCCAACACCATGGCACCAACACCGAGCGCGGCTCTGCGCCTCACCTCGGTGAGCGTTCCCCAGGCGGTCAATATGAACCCCTCAACAAGAAGCACCAGCCCGAACCACAGCGACTGGAACATGTCGACAGTGGCGAGGGTCAGCGGGGCGAGCATCAAGCCCCACTCGATGTGGTGCAGCACCGCCGGCACCGGTAGTTCTTCGATGGCGCGGCGGATGCGTTCTAGTTCGACCACGCCGAGCAGCACGATGCTGGAGACAAGGACTGCGGCGTGCAGGCTCATCCCGATCTGTTCGTTGATGAGGACGACGAATGCCAGCAACCATGCGATGAGGGCACCTTCTACTGGGGCAAGGTTCCGGGCGAGCACTCCGTATGCCGCCAGTGCGGAGCCGACAGCGATCAACACGATGCCGGTTTCGATGGCAGCCGTTCCGTAACTGGAGACGACGCCCCACAAAGCGGTTAAGCCGAGTCCACCTGACAGCCAGACGAGATCGAGCCGCCATGGGCTGTCGGTTTCGCTGGCAAGTCCCGCCACAATCGCGCTGAGGAGGCCGAGACCGGAGACGACCAGCACGGTCTCCATGATCGCCCCGTTTCTGGTTGTTTCCGCAGCGATGGCAAACACGGCGCTCGCAACGTACCCGCCAACAGCGAAGGTGCGGAGCCGCCAGCCGCGAGGAGCGGCCCATGCATTGGCTGTTGCGGATGCCGCGAGACCGAACAACACGATGGCGATGGTCCACTGCCCGGCCGCACCAATGTCGGGTTCGCTGTTTTTGAGAATGATGGCTGCGGCTGCGGCCACAGAGAGACTGTGGAGTGACCGCAACCACAGCTGAGCTGTTCCGCTGGTTGCCTGGAAACGGGTCACGGTGGTGGCTAAGACCGCAAGTGCGGCGGCGACGACCCCGGTGAACATCACGAACTCGTTGTGGGTCCACGACTGCCATTGCGGAACCAGGGAGTAGGCAGCGGCAGCAAGGAAGGCCGACCCGATGATGAGCAACCCGTTCTGCTTGAGGGTCCCGACGATTCCAGCCACGATGGCTTCAAATGCAACAACAACAGCGATCACGCCTGCCGCATCGGAGCCACTGAATTCAGTGACCGCGACACCAATGACGGCCGCCACACCGAGTTGACTGAGCAAGAAGATGGGCGCACGCCACACCCGAATGCGTTCTGAGATGGAGGGCAGGAGTTCGGCGACAGAGGCTGCACTCAACAGCACCCCGGCCACAATGGAAGTGTATGTGATGATCTCCGGAGTGCTCCACTGTTGCCATGACCCGAACAGGGCAAAAGTGGCGGCAAGGCTGGCAGTCGAGACACCCCGCAGCGGGGCCGCCGTGCCGGTCTCCCCGGCGTGGTCGGCGAGGTATCCGGTGACCAGGGCGAGTACGAAGGTGGCCAGCGGTGCCCAGTAGTCGCCGGCGACAAGTCCGGCCGCAACCAGCGAGATCGAGGACCCGACAAGCCAGGCCTGTTGACGTTTGACGATGTAGGCGCCGATGAGCAGCATCGCCATGGCGACGAGCGCGATGTCGAGCATCCCGACGATCCGGCTGTTGTCAACGGCGATAGCGCCGAGAGCGAGCCCGCTGAGAAGCATTCCTGGTGCAGCATCGGTTGTGATGCGCCAGCCGTGACGGCCGGGCAACGCCACCGCGGCGGCAATAAATGCGGCTGCGAGCGGCATCCACACCAGCGGTTCGTCAACCGGGTTGGCCCAACCGAACTCGTGCAGAGCCGAGCCGTATGCAACGGAGATGCCAATTGCCACGGGGATGCTGAATCCGCCGATGCGAGTGGACCAGCCGAGATAGGTGTAGGCGGCGGCTGCGGAGATGGCGACCCATGACACCCAATTGTCATCGGCGATGGTGGCGAGCAGCGCTACCGGCAGTAGGGCTGAACCGAGCAAGGCTGGTGGGCGTAGCCAGCCGGCGACCATCCAGCGACCCTGTAGTTGGTTGGCGGCCGCGGCGCCGAGGACCAACGCCGTGGCGAGAAGGTGGATAACGAGGTGGAGATCGTTGTCGTTGACACCAGTGCGGCTGGCTGTGAGCAGTGCAGCGGCGACAACGAGGATCCACGACGGGACGGTGGCTGCCGGTCGCCTGGCGCCGACCGCGATGACCGCGGTAAGTGCAGCAGCGGCGGAAGTGGTTATCAAGGATGCTGTAACCGACGGAACGCCGGCAACGATGGCAGCGGCGGCCGCGGTGTAGGCGAGCGGAACCGCAACACG
>CAXMRC010000038.1:0-16934 GCA_964195945.1 uncultured Gemmatimonadales bacterium | reverse complement strand
GTTGGAGACCTGCCGCCGGACCATCTCGATCAGGTTCTCGCCGAATTCCCGCAACCCTCACAGGGCAACATCCTGTCTCGTCTCTGGCGAGGACTCTTCGGCTGACAGGCTTTTCGGCTGACAACAGGTTGTCAGCCGAGTTTCTCGAAGGCCTGACGGCCTTGTCGTATCTGTGTGGCCTCCCGGCCACGCTTTTGCGGCCGATCAGGCGGAGCCAGACCGGCCGTATTGAGGGGGCCGGGGCAAGGCCCGCCCCCTCAAACACCCCCACGAAGATGCGATCGCCTTGCTCGGCATGCCTCAGACGAGCGGAGTCAGTAGCGGCCGATTTCGCGGCGGGCTATGACCATGTTGTGGACCTCGTCGGGGCCATCGGCGATACGGAGCGTTCTGGCCAGGGCGTACATGCGGGCGAGAGGTACATCCTGGGCCACGCCAGCGCCACCGTGGACCTGGATGGCGTGGTCGAGTACCCAAAGAGCGGTGCGCGGAGCGACGACCTTGATGGCAGAGATTTCTCTTCGCGCCGCACGATTGCCGACCGTATCCAGCAACCAAGCCGTTCGCAGCACCAGAAGCCGGGCTTGTTCGAGACGCCAGCGGGACTCGGCGATCCAGTCCTGGACGACACCCTGGTCGGCAATAGCGCCACCAAACGCGGTCCGTTCCTTGGCCCGAGTCACCATGAGATCGAAGCCACGCTCGGCCATACCAAGAACCCGCATACAGTGGTGGATCCGGCCGGGGCCGAGGCGGGCCTGGGCGATCATGTACCCGTCGCCCTCGTTTGCAATCACGTTCGCAAGCGGAACCCGTACGTCGTTGAAAGAAACCTCACCGTGGCCACCGCGCTCGTGGAAGCCAAACACCGACAGATCACGCTCGATAACGACGCCCGGCGTGTCCATCGGCACCAAGATCATCGAGTAGCGACCTTTGGGGGGTGCCTCGGCATTGGTAACTCCCATGAAGATGGCGATCTTGCAGTCCGCGCTCATTGCACCCGTCGTCCACCATTTGGTGCCATTGATGACGTAGTCGTCACCGTCACGAACTGCTGTGGCCTCCAGGTTCCTTGGATCGGATGACGCCACGGCCGGCTCGGTCATCGCAAAGCATGATCGAATCTCTCCATTGAGAAGGGGAACCAGCCATTGTTGCTGCTGCTCGGGTGTGCCGAAGTCTGCAATGACTTCCATGTTGCCGGTGTCGGGCGCCGAGCAGTTGGCCGCTTCAGGCGCCAACTCGACGGACCTGCCCATTATCTCGGCGAGTGGTGCGTATTCGACATTGCTGAGACCGGCACCCCATTCGTCACCGGGGAGAAATAGATTCCACAGGCCCTCGCTGCGTGCCGCGATCTTGAGATCAAACAGCACAGGAGTTGCTTCGGAGCCGGCGGCGCTGCGCTGCTCCTCATGCAGCGACTCCGCGGGATACACATGGCCGTCCATGAACCCAAGTAGACGGTCCTGATACTGCTGGCTCCGCTCGCTATGGGAAAAGTCCATGGGTTACTCCCGTTGTCGCTGGGCGGTCACAATAAACAAGGGCAGCCCGTTTCCGCTGCCCTTGTGTGATCTTCCTACCCAAGTACTGCTCTATAGCTTGGCCAAAGCCTCGGTATAGGTGTCGAACTCGCGAGTGATCTTGAGGGATTCGGTGTTGATGACGTCGCGGATGATGCCGTCGGCGTCGAGAACAAACGTGTACCGATTGGCGGCGCCAACAGTCTCGTTGAAGGCTCCGTACGCCTTGGCAACCTCGCCGTGCGGCCAGTAGTCAGAGAGCACGGGGAAGGTGAAACCGTTCTCGTCAGCCCACTTTTTAGCGACCGGGATGGCGTGTACGGTGATGATCACCACTTTCGCATCCATCTCATTCAGCTTGCTGAGGTGGTCGCGAATGGCGCAGGTCTCGTTGTCACAGTTGCCGGTGAACGGGAACGGGATGAAGACGATCAGGGATTTTGATCCCTTGAGGGAGTCGAGGGAGACGGGGTTTCTATCCTGGTCGAACAGCTCGAACGACGACGCGGCGCTACCAATTGTCATTTCGGGTCCTTTCGGTCACGGTGGGCGGAAACATAGTCCGGTTGTGCGGCGTCAGTGACGATGTCAGTCCAGCAACACTCTTGCCGCCCATCCCACAGGATCGGCGAGCTCTCCGAGTCGAGGAAGCTTCTCAGGCTCCTCCCAGAGACGTTGCAACGTCTCGGCGCCCCAGCGCCGTGCGATCTCTTCACAGAATTGGCCAGCCTCGGTGCCGCGATGGCGGTCGACGCGGAGCCCAAGGAGCTGTTGCAGGAATTGCTCGGCCTCGTTTGGTTCACCGCGGCGGAGGCGCACTGCCGATTCGATCTCGCTGAGCTGCGGCATCAAGTCGGCAGCTGCGGTTCTGACGGCGTAGTCACCAAAGCCTTCCATGAACGCAATAAACGCCTGGATAGGCTCCAGGGCCTCGGCATCGTGGGAACTGCCGAGCAGTTTGGCGAGGCCACCCGGCTCATCGACGAGACCTTCGAGCGCGGCTGGATCGGCAAGGCTGCTTGGGTCCTGCAACCCACCAAGCATCTCCATGAGCCCTGAGGGATCGAATTCGATAGTTTCGTAGAACGCCGAAACAGCATCGATGAAGAATCCGCGCACCCAATCCACATTCAAGATGGCGTGGTTGGTCACTTCGCGCAGTACGGCCCACATTCTGATCTGGTGCGATTCGATGTTGTGATCCCTGGCGAAGCCCTCAACGTTGGGTACAACCAGGTACAGATTGTCGTGGTCGAGAGCGGGGAGACCCGTGTCGAACTGTCCTAGAACTCGGTGACTCATGAATCCGATCATCGTGCCAGCCTGGATTCCGAGGATTGCTGGAGCCATCGGAGCAAGGAATGGTCCCCCCATCGCCGAAGCACCCTGGCCTTGGGAGAACTTGTCGGCGAGAGGCTCGATGAGATATCGAAAACTCTGCTCGTTGTGTTCTGCCCAGGCGTGTCTGTCGACGGGGTGGATCGTCTGAGTTGTTGACACATCGAGGCTGAGTCGATCGGCAAGGCGGAGCTGTGCAGCCAGGGTCAGTTCCTGGTATTCCTCAGCAATCTTTGGCTCAATGGGCTCAACAGCACCGGCGAGAGATTGAGTGATCTCTTTCCCGAGTTTCCAATTGACCGGTCCCGGGCTGCTGAGAAGTTCGAATAGGCGGTCGAACAGGTTGTCGCTCACACTGACCTCCTCATCACACGTCGTCGGGCCGAGCTCCGAGAACAACATCGATCTCGATTCGCTCCGACCCGCGAACAATCGAAAGCGTAACTACTTCACCGACCCGCAACCGACGTAATCCGCTGATCAAGTCGTCTTCAGTGGAAACGGTGTTCCCGTTGTATGCGACGATGAGGTCGCCCTGTGCTACACCCGCTTGTGCCGCGGCTGATTGCTCTATCGCAAATCTGTTCACCAACACACCGGCCGGGATCAAGGCTCCGTCACGGGTTTCTTCGAACGCGATGTCGAGTTCTATGCCGAGGAAGGCGTGCTCAACTTGCCCGGTTTCGATTATCTCGTCGGTGATGCGTGTCACGAGCTCGACCGGTATGGCAAAACCAATGCCTTCGGCGCCGGCACTGCTGATGCCGATCGCCGATGTGATCCCGAGTAGTCGGCCTTCGCTGTCGACGAGAGCACCGCCACTTGACCCTTCGGTGATAGGTGCATCGGTCTGCAGCATGTCAAAAAGAATATCCGAAGCATTAGGGCCTGTTTGCACCTGTCTCCCGAATGCGGAAACGACACCGACCGTCAGCGACGGGCCTCCATCGAGACCAAGCGGGCTTCCAACTGCGATGGCGACCTCGCCGATCTCGGCCGATTCTGTCGATCCGATTTCGATGGGGATCAAACCGATGGCGTTGATGCGGAGTACGGCGAGATCGGTGCGGCGATCCGAGCCGACTATTTCGGCCTCGTAGATCCGACCGTCACCAAAGATCACCTGCACACGTTCCGCGTCTTCGATCACGTGATGGTTTGTGATTATCAGGCCATCGTCGCTGAGAACGACGCCTGATCCTGATGCAAAGGGCCGAAAAGAGTCGCCACTATTGGTTCCAACATCGACTGTCACAATCGACGGGACAACCTTTCGAGCAACAGCGGTTGCGCTCGCTTGCTCGCCTGCTGTGACTACCTCACGGACCGCGGCCGGCTGCCCGGTAGCGGTTGCATCCTGTTGTAGCGGTTGGTTGTCATCAAAGACGCCCCCTGCCCACAACACGCCGGCCAACAGCGCGGCACCGATGAGTCCGCCCAGCACGGGGCTCAGCCATGCGCGGCGCGGTGTCGCAACACGATCCGGTTCGACGAGAGCGGGCTCGATCTCATTTGTAGCGTATGGAAACAGCGCAGGAGCGAGGGGTGGACGGCTCGGTGCCGGAGCAGGCGTTGGCATCGGGGCCGCTGGTCGCGCCGTGCCCGCGGCGGGGTCAAACTCCGGTGAGCCACCGCCATCAGCCGGCGGGCGGAAGGCATCCAACGAGTCAGGGTTATTGTTGTCCACGGAGATGATTGTATGACCTCACACAAACAACCAGAGCGCGCCACCGATTTGGTGGTCGTCGGACCGGAGCCGATCGATGCCTCGGGATTGATTGAATTCGTGACCGCACCGCAGTGCGGAGCCGTTGCTTTGTTCCTCGGAACCGTACGTGACCACTCTGCAGGCAAAGAAGGGGTCACCCATTTGGAGTATGAGGCGTACGACGACGTTGTCGAGCAGAAGATCCAGGAGATCGTCGACGAAGCCCGCCAGAAATGGTCTCTCGAAAGAGTTGCCGCAGTTCACCGGGTCGGCTCACTGAAGGTGGGCGAATCCAGCGTTGCGGTCGCGGTGGGCTCCGGTCACCGCGAAGAGGCGTTCATTGCTGCCAGGTATGTCATCGATGAGCTGAAGGCTCGGGTGCCAATCTGGAAGAAAGAACACTGGCCTGGTGGAGCCGAGTGGGTCCGTGAGGACCTGGAGCACCAGCACTGACAATGGCCCAATTCGTTCCCTGTCAGAGCTGTAGCCAGACCGTCAACCGGTTCCTCGAGGTCTGCCCGTACTGTGGGAATGATCCAGGCGGCGACCGTTCCGATGTGCCCGTGCCAGCGCTACCGACGGTCTCCGATGCTCCCGAAGGGTCGTTCCGTCAGTTGCAGTCTGTCGCCCTCTTTGCGCAATTGCTGTTCGGTTTGTTCGTATTCGGCACCGCTGTCAGTTTGGTTGCCGGGTTGGCGTACCGGACCGCTCTGCTTGATCTTGCCGCCGGCCGCTCGATTCTGTTTGACGACGTCTTGCTTGCCGAGGACCAGTATTTTGCCGCGATTGGCATCGTTGGCCTTGGTTACATCGTGTTGTCGATAGTGTTCGTGATCTGGTTTTGGAGGGCGTACTCCAACCTCTCCGCGCTCGGCCGCCGCCGTAGGCGGGGGACCGGCTGGGCGATCGGTTCTTGGTTCATCCCCATCGCCGGTCTCGTCATTCCGTATGGGATCGGTGCGGAGATCTGGACACAAAGTCGACCCGAGCCCGGCCAGGTAACGGCCCATCGCGATTCGAATATGGAGCCGGTGATTTCGTGGTGGGCGATGTTTGTCATCATGTCGCTGGTCAATCAGGTCGGCCTATTCACCGGGGGGGATAGCGAAGATCCTGTTGAGTTGGCTGCGTTCGTAGGGGTCGACCTTGTTGCGTCGATTGTCTCAATAGCGGCGGCGTTTACCGCGGTTCGCTTTGTTCGGGCGGTTACGGCGCGCCAGGAAGCTCTGTCTCGAATCGTCGGTGTGCCACTCGTTGACTGACATATGTCAATCGGCGGTTCGGCCAACGACCATTTCAGCCGCTTCCCTGACCATCGGGTTCCGATCTTTCGCCGCTTGACGCAAGGCCGTTTCTACGCGGTCGCCGTCGAATACCGATAGTGCGGGGACACTGCGGCGTCTTAGCTGTGGCGGCCCGCTTTCGATGAGAGCTAGCAGGGCAGGCACGGCCCGATCGTCTCCGATTGCCCCGAGGGCGGCGACGGCCGCCTCTCGTACGAGCTTGTCCTCGTCGTCATTGGTTGCATGCTCGATAAGGATCTCGACGGAACCCGAATCGGCCACCTCGCCAAGTGCCGTTGCCGCCGCCTCGCGGACTTCTGGCACATCGTCTTGCAGCGCCCGTCGCAGCAGCTCAGGGTCACCGCGGCCGCTTAGCCCCAGCACCTCTGCGCATTCACGGCGTACGATCGCGTCTGCATCCGTGATCAACATGTCGGCCAGCCGATCGAAGAGGCTGGGGTGGCGCAGACTTGCTGCTACCGCAATCCTGCGGTCGGCAGGGTCCCCGCCAACCAGGAACGGCGCAGGGTCGTTGAGTAGCTGTGCGAGCACGGCTCTGTCCGCGACGGGTTCGGTTTCGTTCATGGTCCCAGACGGTAACCGACGCCGCGAATTGTTGTGATCTCTGGGGCATCCTCGACCTGCTCGAAACGGCGGCGCAAGCGGCGGACATGCTGGTCGAGGCTCTTGGAATCACCCCAGTCGATACCCCAGATGTGTTCGACAAGAGCCTCCCGAGTCACGATGTGGAGAAGGCACGCAGGGCTGGCAGTGGCAATGGTTGGAGGCCGATTGGGCTTCGTTCCCACCGTGGTTGCCGCTGACGTAAAAGTAAATCATTCGTTGACAGGGCGCTAAGCGAGTCAGTACGCTCCCGGCACCGAACGAACGATCGTTCGTTCGTTCGGAAGAGGGAGATCAACTTGGGTTCGATCGACGCGAACGCGTCCACAAGTGCTGGTTTGGGTGTGGCCCGGACTCGTGAGGACGTTGTTGCCGCGGCCAGTCGGCTCTTTGCCAAGCGCGGCTTCCATGGCACCTCGATGCGTGATCTCGGTGAAGAGCTGGGAATGCTCGGCTCCTCCGTCTACTCCCATGTTCGTGGCAAGAACGAGCTTTTGGTCGAGGTAATAGGCCGTGGCGCCGAGTTTTTCAACGAGGTGGTCGCCGCGGCTAACGAAACTGACGGTTCGGCAGTCGATCGGCTGCGCGACCTTGTGTACGGTCACGTTCGTGTTGTGGTCGGCCACATCGACGAGGCCCGCACCTTTCTGTTCGAATCACGATTTCTGCCAACCGGCGACCGGCTCAAGATTGTCGAAATGCGCGACGCCTACGAAGCCGCGTATCGCCAGACCATCCAAGACGGAATCGATGAGGGCTCAATTGCACCCGACATCGATCCCGGGATAACCGCGATCTTCATTCTGTCTGTCCTCAACGCCCTCATCCGGTGGTATCGGCCATCTGGTGAGCGCAGTGCAGACGAAACGGCTGCCGAGATGTGGTCCTTTATCGAGAACGGGATTAGCGGGGGATCGTCATGACAGACTCGATCCTCGTCGCAGACGCCGCGGGGCTTCGGTCGATCACGCTCAACCGGCCCCACCGACTCAATGCGTTCACAACCGAGATGCTCAACGCATTCAACGAAGTTCTGCACGACTCCGCGGCGAACGACTCGGTGCGTACAGTGCTGATCACCGGGGCGGGGAGAGGATTCTGTGCAGGGCAGGATCTCAACGATCGGTCTGTCGCTCCTGGGGGAGCGGCCCCTGACCTGGGTGAGTCGCTCGAGAATCGCTACAACCCTGCGGTACGGGCCATGCGGTCGATGCCAAAACCGGTGGTGGTCGCGGTAAACGGAGTGGCTGCCGGCGCCGGCGCCAACCTGGCTCTGGCCGGCGACCTGGTCTATGCGGCCCGATCGGCAAAGTTCGTTCAGTCGTTCGCCAAGATCGGGCTGATCCCAGACTCCGGAGGCACTTACTTCCTTCCCCGGAAAGTCGGTGTTGCCAGAGCCATGGGTTTGGCCATGCTTGGCGAGCCCCTCGGGGCAGACCAAGCGGCTAAGTGGGGACTCATCTGGGAAGCGGTTGACGATGATCGGCTGCTCGAGGTGGCAACAGACGTTGCACAAGGCCTTGCTTTCGGACCCACCGCCGGATTTGCCAAGACCAAGCTGGCTCTCAATGCGTCCGGCAGCAATTCGCTAGATGATCAACTTGACCTGGAACGCGATTTGCAGCGCGCGGCAGGCCAATCAAGCGACTACGCCGAAGGGGTTGCTGCCTTTCTGCAGAAGCGTGCCCCGGTGTTCGAGGGGTGCTGATGACGACGGCTATTCCACAGGGGAGTCCCGTTGCTGTCGTCGGTGCGGGCACCATGGGTGCCGGCATTGCTCAAGTCGCAGCGGCGGCGGGTCACCCCGTGTTCCTATTCGACTCCGTGGATGGTGCGGTCGACAAGGCACTTGCCGACCTCCGCATCCGCATGGAGACCTCGGTGGAGAAGGGTCGCCGCACCGCCGCACAAGCTGAGCAGATTGTCGGTCTGATCGTTGGTTGTGGCTGGCTTGCGGAGTGCGCCCCGGCCTCGCTGATTGTCGAAGCGATCGTCGAAGATCTTGCCGTCAAACGAACGGTGCTTTCCGAGATAGAGACTCTGGCTGACTCTGACGCCATCATTGCCACCAACACCTCCTCGTTGTCGGTGACGGCAATCGCCGCCGGGCTGCAACATCCCCAGCGGTTCGTTGGTATGCACTTCTTCAATCCTGCCCCCGCGATGCCTCTCGTCGAGATCGTGTCAGGGGCCGAGACCGAGCTAGAGGTAGCTCAAGCGGCGGCCGCCACCGTCACCGCATGGGGCAAGGAACCGGTGCACTGTGCCTCGACTCCCGGCTTCATCGTCAATCGTGTTGCCCGCCCCTTCTACGGTGAAGGGCTTCGCCTCGCCGCCGAAGGTGTCGCCGATTACGTCACCATCGATGCACTGATAACCGGTTCCGGTGGTTTCCGGATGGGGCCCTTTGCGCTCATGGATCTGGTCGGTCTCGATGTAAACCTCGCAGTATCGAAGTCAGTCTTTGCGCAGTCCTTCAACGACTCCCGGTTTGCACCACACGTATTGCAGCAGAGCCTTGTCGATGCGGGAAAGCTGGGCCGCAAAACCGGACAGGGTTTCTTTGAATATGGCCCATCGGCAACCCGTGCCGTCCCCGCGACGCTGGATCCGCAGCCCGCACCGGCAAATGTCGAAGCTCATGGCGATCTGGGCTGGGCCGCAGGGCTGATCCCGCGGCTGCTGCGCGCCGGGATCGAGGTCGACGATGTCGCCGCCGGTGGTCCCGGTCATCTCATCTTTGATGGCGTCCACCTGGTTCCGACCGATGGGCGATCGGCAACGCAACTCGCCGCGGATCGAACCTTTGGAACTAACAACGTGGTCTTGTTCGATCTCGTACACGACTGGGACAACGTCGATCGCATCGGCATCGCGCTGGCAGATCAGGCCGATCCCGACCAGGCAGAACGGGTCGCAGGGCTCTTCCAAGCTATCGGATGCGACGTCAGTCTTATCGATGACGCCTATGGGATGGTCGTGATGCGCACGGTTGCCCAGCTAGCCGCAGTTGCTGCGGACACCGTCGGGTCAGGGGTCGCGGTCGCAGCCGACGTCGACACCGCCATGCGTCTTGGAACCAATTATCCGTCGGGGCCGCTCGAGTGGGCCGATCGGATCGGTGCTGCCCGTATCGCGTCAGTGCTGCGCAACATTCGCTCCGGCTATGGCGAGGATCGATACCGCGTACCTGCACTCATCTCCCGCCGCGCGTACACCGATCGACCGATTCGATACGGAGACGATCGTGGCTGAAGCATTCATCTGTGACTCCATTCGCACGCCGGTCGGGCGCTTTGGCGGTGCCCTCGCCGCAGTCCGCCCCGATGACCTACTTGCGCTCACGATGCGGACCGTTATGGATCGCAACCCCGGCGTCGATTGGACCGTCACCGACGACGTCATCATGGGTGCAGCCAACCAGGCCGGAGAGGACAATCGCAACGTTGGGCGAATGGCCGTTCTGCTATCGGGCATGGATGCCAAGGTATCGGGTACAACCATCAACCGCCTTTGTGGCTCCGGCATGGAGTCGATCGGCTACGCCGCACGGTCGATCAAGACGGGAGAAGCCGATCTGATCCTTGCCGGCGGCGTCGAGTCGATGAGCCGGGCGCCAAAAGTCATGGCAAAAGCAGAGGCTGCCTACAGCCGGTCCACAGAGGTATACGACACCACCATCGGCTGGCGTTTCACCAATCCGCGGCTGGCGGAACGCTTTGGCAAAGACGAGATGCCGGGCACTGCAGAGAACGTTGCAGCAGAGTTTGCGATCTCACGAGCCGATCAAGACGAGTTTGCGCTGCGCAGCCAGCAGCGGACGGCTGCTGCGGTCGCCTCCGGACGGCTTGGCGAAGAGATCGTGGCGGTCGATGTGCCGCAACGCCGCGGCGACCCAATCGCCGTCACCAACGACGAGCATCCCCGGCCCGACACCAGCATTGAGAAACTGTCCCGGTTGCATCCAATCTTCAAGGACGGAACAGTCACCGCTGGCAACGCCTCAGGAATCAACGATGGCGCCGCCACCGTTCTTGTCGCCTCAGAAAGCGCTGTCGAGAAGTTCGGTCTCATCCCCAAGGCTCGCATCATCGGGATGGCCACTGCCGGTGTGCCCCCACGGATCATGGGCATCGGCCCGGTTCCCGCCACCGAGAAACTGCTAGGTCGCACCGGTGTCCCCCTCGACCAGATCGGTGTCATCGAACTGAACGAGGCATTCGCCTCGCAGGCGCTGGCGTGTCTTCGGCAATTCGGTCTGCCCGACGACGCCGCACACGTAAACGCCAACGGTGGGGCAATCGCTATCGGACACCCCCTCGGCATGACAGGGGCGCGCCTGGTCACAACCGCAGTACGCCAGCTACACCATGCAGACGAGAGATACGCCCTCACCACGATGTGTATCGGGGTGGGGCAGGGTATTGCCATGCTCCTTGAGAAGGCCTGAAAGGACAGTGATGGAACTTTTTGAGAAGCACGAGGAGACGCTGAAGCGGGCGGTCGCCGCCACCCGGAGCCGCGAGTACTGGAGCCCGTTTCCCGAGAGCCCGCGTGCTTACGGTGAGGACGCACCCAGCAACGGAGAGGCGGCCTTTCAGGAACGTCTTGGTAAAGCGTTCGAATTGGGTCAACCATCCACCGGATCCACATCTGGAGGCGAGTCTTCTCCATACGGCATAGTTCTCGGTGTTACCTACCCAACCGCCGATGTCGGATCGTTGATCGCGGCTGCAACGACTGCCATGAAGACGTGGGGCAAAGCGACTCCGAAAGAGCGGACCGGCGTGTGTCTCGAGATTCTCGACCGCTTGAAGGAGAACAGCTTTGAGATGGCCCATGCCGTTATGCAGACCACCGGGCAGGCATTCCTCATGGCGTTCCAGGCGGGCGGACCCCACGCGCTTGACCGTGGTCTCGAAGCTGTCGCCTACGCATATTCGGAAATGACCCGACTGCCCGGTGGGCAAATGCGCTGGGAGAAGCCACAAGGTAAGCGGGACCCACTCCAGATTGACAAGCAATGGCGCATCCGACCCAGGGGTGTCGCTATCACGATTGGTGTTTCCACCTTCCCTACGTGGAACGGGTACCCCGGCATCTTCGCCAGCCTCGCCACCGGCAATCCGGTGATCGTCAAGCCGCATCCCGGTACGATCCTGCCGCTCGCTTTGTTCGTGGAGACGGCACGGGAAGTGCTGGCAGAGGCCGGCTTCGATGCGAATACCGTGATGCTTGCTGTCGACAGCCCCGATGCGCCAATCGCCAAGGAACTTGTGATGGATCCTGCCGTTGGCATGGTCGATTACACGGGTGGGTCCAGCTTTGGCGAGTGGCTCGAAGAGAACGTGACCCACGCTCTTGTGTTCACGGAGAAGGCCGGAGTCAATTCAGTTGTGATCGACTCTGTGTCCGACCTCAAGGGTGTTTTCCGCAACCTGTCGGTATCTCTAACGATGTACTCAGGTCAGATGTGCACGACACCTCAGAATGTGTACATCCCTGCCTCTGGCATCGCTGTTGGTGAAGAGCATGCCACATTTGATGAGGTTGCTTCCGGTCTGGCTGCAGCGATAGACGGACTGCTTGCGGACGACCAGCGCGCCGGGGACATCCTCGGCTCGATAAAGGGCAGCGCCATTGCCGGTCGAATCGCCGATGCGGCAGCCAGTGGCGAAGTGTTGCTCGAGTCGCGTCAGATTGTCCACCCCAACTTCGCCGCCGCTGAGGTGCGAAGTCCAGTGATCGTGAAGGTCGACGCGGCCAACCGTGATGCCTACATGCGAGAGATGTTCGGACCTGTCATCTATGTCGTAGCAACCGATGACACCGAGCAGAGCCTGCAGTTGGCCAAGGAGTCGGCACTTGTTCATGGGGCTCTCACCTGGCTGGTCTACACGAACGATGAAGAGACGATGGAGGCAGCCATCGACGCTGCCGTTGATGGTGGGGTTTCTGTTGCCTTCAACCTGACCGGTGGGCTCTATGTGAACCAGTCGACTGCGTTCAGTGATTTCCACGTCACCGGCGCCAACCCTGCCGGAAATGCGTCGCTAACCGATCCCGCTTTTGTCGCAGGCCGCTTTCGTGTTGTCGGAATCCGGATTTCGGCATGAGAAGCGAAACCCGATTTTTCGAGGCAATCCGTTTTCCCGCTCTCTATGGTGACCGGAGCTTCATATTGGGCACCGCTGGGGAGCATGCGAAGGGAGGCAGCAATGACAGCGACGATTGATCGCGTCAACAGTCCTGGCACAGAATCGGATGTCGACACTGTCGCGTCGCGCGTCCGGGATCGGGCACACAGCGATCCGAACGGCACCGCCATGCGGGAGAAGGACTTCGGCATCTGGCAAGAGCACAGCTGGTCGAAGCTGTGGGACGACATAGTCGTCGCGGCGCACGGGCTGCTCGCTCTCGGCGTTGGTGTCGGTGACGTTGTTTCTATTCATTCCGAGGACCGCCCCGAGTGGGTCGTCCTGGATCTCGCCACTGTCGCCATCCGTGGCATCACTACAGGGCTGTACCCGACCAACCCTATGGCAGAAGTCAAATACCTCCTTAACGATTCGGGCGCCCGTGTCCATTTCGCCGAGGACCAAGAGCAGGTCGATAAGGTCCTTGATGCACCCCGTGATGAGTTCCCGAACGTCGAGAGAATCCTCTACATCGAGCCTCGTGGCGTTCGTGCCTACGACGACGATCGTCTCATGTTCTGGGACGACTTCATCGAGATGGGTCGGCAGCATCTCGACCAGAATCCGGAGGCCGTGCCAGCGTTGATGGCTGCCGCTGCGGATGACGATGTCATCACACTTGTTTACACATCGGGAACGACGGGTCCGCCAAAAGGGGCGATGCTGGATAACAAGAATGCATCGTTTGCGATCAACAAGATCGTCATGGCCGAGGGTCGCACCAGGGACGGGAAGAACCCACATCCAGATGACCAGGTGCTGACCTATCTGCCGCTGTGCCATGTTGCCGAGCGGATATTCTCGACCTGGCACATGGTTGGCGCCGGTGTCACGCTCAACTTCGCCGAATCGATCGAAACCGTGCAAATGAATCTACGCGAGGTCCAGCCGACGCTGTTCTTTGCGGTTCCCCGCATCTGGGAAAAGATCCACGCCACCATCCTGATCAAACTGAATGACGCCAGTCGCGTGAAGAGAGTGTTCAACGGCATCGGGCTGAAACTCGCCGGCTTCATCGCGGCCGATCGCACCGCCAACAACGGCGATTTCACGTGGAAGAGCCGACTCGCTTATGCAATCGGTAATCCGTTGATGTTCCGTGCCCTCAAGGAAAGGGTTGGGCTGCGACGATGCCGCTGGGCCGGGAGTGGAGCCGCGGCGATCGCTCCAGAAGTACTCCAGTTCTTCATGGGCTTTGGTGTGCCTGTGTACGAGTTGTACGGAATGACCGAGAACGCCGCGGTCGCCACCTTGAATCACCACGGTCGGGTGAAAGTCGGCACTGTCGGCGAACCTTACGCAGACATCGGTCTTCGGTTGGACGAGGAGACCGGTGAGATCCAGACGAAACATGACGGAGTGTTTGCGGGGTACTGGCGTCTCCCCGAAAAGACCGCGGAGACGATGACCGAGGATGGTTGGCTCAAGACCGGAGACGTTGGCGTGTGGGTGGACGACACCCATATCAAGATCGTTGACCGCATCAAGCACATCATCATCACCTCAGGTGGCAAGAACATCTCGCCATCTGAGATCGAGAACAGTCTGAAGACCTCGCCGTATGTCAAAGAGGCAATGGTGATTGGTGAGGGCCGCAAGTACCTCACTGCATTGATCGGCATTGAGCTCGACACTGTTGGCAACTGGGCGTTGCGCAAGAGCATCCCCTACACGACATATCGGGATCTGTCGGAGAAACCCGAAGTCATCCAAATGATGCAGCGACTCGTCGACGAAACGAACGCCAAATTCGCTCGTGTTGAGCACATCAAGAAGTTCCGGATGATCCCCAAGGAGCTCGACCACGAAGACGGTGAGCTGACCGCGACCCAAAAGGTTAAGCGCAGCGCCATGTTCGAGATGTTTGAAGATCTGGTGGAGGACCTCTACCGATGACCTTGTTGATCCTCGCCCAAGCTGGAGCCGATACTGCGGTCGACAAGTTCGTTAGCGCGATCACCAACGGTCTGTCCCTTGGTGCGATCTATGCCCTTCTGGCCCTTGGTTTTGTGATCATCTTCAAAGCGACGCAGGTAATCAGCTTTACCCACGGTGCGGTTGCTGCGCTTGGCGCATATTTGGTTGCCTATTTCGCGACTGTGCTGAATTTCCCCGGCGGGGCAATCGGGGGACCGGATTGGTTGCAGTGGACAGTGTCTGCAGTGTTTGCGGTATTGGCAACGGCTGTTGTTGGGCTCGTCATAGAACGGATTGCTATCCGCCCGATGATCGGCGAACCAATATTCTCGATTGCCATGGTCACGATCGGCCTCGACATCGTGATCAGGACCGTCACCAACGACTACATCAGCACCGATCCGCGCCCACTCGGTGATCCTTTCGGAACAAACATTTGGGAAGCGGGCCCTATCAGGATGGCCTACTCAGAGGTAGCCACCATCGCCGTCACGATCGTGCTTGTGTTTGCTATCGCCTGGTTCTTCCGGAGCCGGATCGGTGTGGCGATGCGTGCGACTGCCTTCGATCAAGAGGCGGCAATGGCGCAGGGCATCAGTGTCGGTCGGATTTTCGCTATTGCATGGGCGATTGGGGCCGGTTTGGCAGCTGTTGCCGGCATCTTTTCTTCGGTATTCCCCCGAGCGTCCCAGGGTGTGACGGCTGAGACGGCGTTCTTTGCGTTCCGTGCCTTTCCGGCGATCATCCTCGGCGGTCTCGACTCTGTGCCAGGCGCGGTGGTTGGTGGGTTCGCTATTGGCCTGGCCGAGTCATTCGCCGGCAAGTACCTCGTTTGGAGCGGATTTGGTATCGGGTTTTCCGGGATTGTTCCTTATCTGCTGATGATGTTGGTACTGCTGATTCGCCCGTACGGTCTGTTCGGAACGGAGGAGATTCGTCGAGTATGAGGGGTAGGCCACACCTTTACGCATCCTATGACTCGGAGCAATCGCTGCTGCCGACCTGGACACAGCGCGTCGTCGTTGCGATCTTCTTCTTGTTCATGCTGTTGGTCCCGCTTCACGGTGGGGTCGAGATCGGCGATCGGCTCTATCAGCCGCTCGGATTCCTTGGCGACAATGTATGGCTGAAGATCTTCTCCCAGGTTGCGATCTTTGCAATTGGTGCACTCGGGCTGAACATCCTTACTGGTCTGGCCGGTCAGGTGTCGTTGGGGCATGCCTTCTTTATGGGCATGGGTGCCTACACCGCTGCCGTTCTCGGCGGCGAAGTCGGCAAGGCTCACTGGGGTCTGGGTCTGCCAATCTGGATCTGGCTGCCTGCGGCCGGCATCGTTGCCGCGTTGGTAGGGATGCTGGTTGCTCCAACCGCGGTTCGGGTACGTGGTCTTTATCTGGCCATCGTGACGTTGGGTTTAGTGTTCATCGGCGAGCATTTGTTCCGCAACGCGACGTCGATCACTGGCGGCTCGCAATCGGGTCGCAAGTTCCCAGTATTTGAGTTCCGCTTGTGGCAGGAGGAGGAGCCGCTGCTGGACTTCACCAGCGACGGCCCGATGTGGGCGCCGCTCAACTGGCTGGATTGGATCTTCGGACCGTGGATCAATTTTCCCGGCGAGATCAGCGAGGAAGCCAAGACGTACCTCCTGCTCTTTGGGATTCTGATTGTCTTCATCGTTCTCGCCAAGAACCTGCAACGGACTCGGATAGGGCGAGCATTCATGGCACTGCGGGACCGTGACATCGCTGCCGAGGTCATGGGTGTGCCTGATGCCAAGACCAAGTTCCAGGCGTTCGCTATTTCGTCGTTTTACGCCGGTATCTCCGGGGCGCTTCTCGTGGCATTCATCGGCAGGGCGATTCCCGAGCAGTTCAACCTGCTGCTGGCAGTGCAGTTTGTTGTGATCGTGCTCATCGGCGGTGCCGGAACCGTGTCGGGCACCCTTATGGGCGCCGCGTTCGTGTTCATCTTTCCGCAGTTGGTGCAGGACTTCTCTGGATGGTTGACCACGACAGTCGAGTCTGGGGGAGCGGTCGCATCGGTCGCAGACATCGTCGTGTCTACCGGTCTGGACGACCCAGGGCTTGTATCGACTCTCAACGGAGTCAGTCCCGGTCTCAATGTTTCACAGCTCAACCAAGTGGCATACGGCCTGTTGCTTGTCGGCTTCCTTATCTTCGAACCGCTTGGCCTGTATGGCATTTGGCTTCGGGTCAGGAACTACTGGAAAGGCTGGCCGTTCAGCTACTGACAAAGATCTGATGCGGGCTCGGTTATCCGGTCCTGCAGCGGTAACAAGGAAAGGACGAGGGAGGGCAAATGAAAGTAAGCAAAAAAC
>CAXMRC010000037.1:0-70450 GCA_964195945.1 uncultured Gemmatimonadales bacterium | reverse complement strand
TGTCCCCACCAACAACGGGTGACTCATCCCTGTCGTGTCCACCAAAGCCAACTCCGGGAAACCACCGGCAACCACCGGGGCTCTTCAACGCGACCCAAACCCCCACCACAAACAACCCTTGACAAACATACGAGCTTCAATGTCGATGTGATCCCAGTTATTGGTTCGTCACGTTCTGTGGTTGTGGTCAGTGGCCGGCGGCTAGGTCGATACCTTGCGTTTCCCTTTGGGCTTGGTCTCCCCAAGGCGATCCAAGCCCACCTCGGTCATTCTTCGATTCAGGTCACTTTCGACCGCTACGGGCACCTGTTACCGGAGGATCTCAAGGACCTTGCGGACCGGCTTGACGCCGCCCGTGAATCCAGTCTCGCGGACCACACGCGGACCAAGCGCGGACCGGAGGTTGTGGAGCTACCCGCCGAGAGGTCAGAAAACCAGCTCTGACCAGGGGTTTCGTGTGGTGGGCCCGGTGGGAATCGAACCCACGACCTTCGGATTAAAAGTCCGCTGCTCTGCCGATTGAGCTACAGGCCCCGGAGAGACGTTACCAGCGTCCGCGGGGCTCGCTGCTGTAGTCTCGAACCCATGCCTGCGATCAGCCTCATCCTCATGACCCTTGCTGCCCTCGCCCATATCGGGTTCTTCATTGTCGAGAGTCTCTTGTGGCGGCGGCCCGGCGTACACAGGATCTTTGGCGTCAGTTCGGCGGACCAGGCAGAAACGATGGCGTTTGCGCTTCTCAACCAGGGCTTCTACAACCTGTTTTTGGCGCTGGGGACGCTGGTTGGCGTTGCCGGCTCGTGGTTCTTGTTTGACAACGAAGACCTGCTGCTGTTGTTTTGCGCACTCTTTATGGTTGCGGCCGCGGTGGTGCTGGTGGTGAGTAACCGACGTCTGTGGCGTGGTGCGGTCCTCCAGGGCGGATTACCAGCGCTGGCCCTGGTTGCAGCCCTGGTCTTGTAGCGACCCGGCTCGATCAGATTCTCTCTCTTTATCACTCATGACTGATAGTCTGTGATCTGAGCAATTATATAGCTCTATCAAATCTCACTTAGATAGCTACATAAGGTTCGAGAGATGGATCCGCTTCGCAATCCGTATGCACCCGGCGCCGGAGTCAAGCCGCCCCAGCTTGCCGGTCGTGATGATGATCTAGACGCTTTCCGGGTTGTGCTGGAAAGGGTGGGGCGAGGTCTGCCCGAGCGGTCCTTGATGATCTCCGGGCTACGCGGGGTTGGCAAGACTGTGCTGCTTCGTGAATTTCAATCCCTGGCGGAGCAGTATGAATGGTCGACCGCAAAGCTGGAGGGTCGCGAGGGAATGTCGCTGCGCGGTTCGCTGGGCCGGGCTGTGCACTTGCTGCTGCGCTCTTTGAATCGCAGACATCGGCTCGAGCACCGCTTTGACCAACTTCTCGGGGTGCTCAAGTCGTTCGTAGTCACCGCGTCGCCTTCTGGCGAGTTCTCCTTGAAGCTGGAGGTCGAGCCGGAACCGGGACGTGCCGACAGTGGTGATGACGAGATCGATCTCACTGAGCTTCTAACCGAAGTGGGGAAGGCCGCGGCGTCCGTGCACACCGGCGTCGCCATTTTCATCGACGAGCTCCAGGATCTTCGCCGAGATGATCTTGCCGCGATAGTCGGTGCGTTCCACGAGATCAGTCAGCAACAGCTTCCCGTGTTGATTGCGGGGGCAGGCCTACCTCATTTGCCCCAGGAGCTGTCTGAATCCAAGACCTACGCAGAGCGACTGTTCCGCTATCGACGCGTCGACAGCCTGTCCATTCCCGCGGCCACCGAGGCTCTCGTGGTTCCCGCACAGCGGCTCGGTGTTGAATTCACAGTTTCAGCTATCGAGGCCATCCTCGATGCTTCCGGTGGCTACCCCTACTTCATCCAGGCATACGGAAAGCACATCTGGGATGTGGCAGACCGGTCGCCCGTCGATCTCGAAGATGTGCAACTGGGGTCGGTTGAGGCGCGTCGGGAACTCGACGTCGGTTTCTTTGGAACTCGTCTGGATCGAGCCACGCCCAAAGAGCGTGAATACCTTCGGGCAATGGCCGAACTGGGGGAGGACCCAACCCGCTCCGCGGCGGTTGCCGCTCATCTCGGGAAGCCCGCAGGGAACCTCTCGGTGGCCCGCGATCAGCTACTCAAGAAAGGCCTCATCTACAGCCCTGATCGGGGTTTTGTCGCATTCACTGTGCCCCGGTTTGGTGAGTTCATCCTCAGTCGTTGATCTCAACCCTCAGGTTCTATCGTTCTTTATCAAGTAGAACTGATAAAAGACCTCGGTTTGGGCTACAACATGGAAGGGTCTGTTGCGTGTTGCGTAACGGTGTTTTACGATGATCTGGTGCGCCGTATCTACCTCCCCTCGTGCGATTCGCGACGACTAGCCCGTCAGGCCGGTTCTGTGACCATCTGGGGGATCGGGCTCACTCTTGTCATCTCGGCGTTTGCCGGGGTTGTCATCGACACCTGGCGGGTGTTTGCCGAACGTCAGGACCTTGCAGGCATGGCGGATTCCGCCGCGATCGCTGGCGCCACTGCCATCGACATCGCCTATCTCAACGAGACGGGTGAGGTGATTCTGGCGCTCGATGAAGCTGAGCTCCGGGCCCTCGACTATCTCGAGCATCAGGACGGCTGGTCAAACGAAATCATATACACAATCGTGACGTCCCTCGATGGCGCCACGATCACCGTCGTCCTCGAAAGAGACGTCGACTTCACACTGTTGGGTCCGCTCCTGCCGGGTGAGGAGCCCCTACACATCACGGTGACCTCGCTGGCGTCACCAAACGTCATCGACCCATAGCGCCCCGAGTGTCCGATACCCTGGCTCCATGATCCGATTCGGAATTTCGCAGCTGCCGCCAGAAGATCACGACGATGCTGGCTGGCTTGACTCCCTTGTCGCACGCGGACACGACGCCGTCGAGCTGCCTTTCGTGAATGGGTTCCCATGGAAGGAGAAACGATGCGTCGAGTTTGGCGGGCTCGCAGCAGCAAGGGGGCTCTCCGTCTCCGTACATGCCCCCTATTTCGCCGTCCTCACCGTCGAAGATGCTGACAAACGAGCCAAGACGCTCTCCGCCCTCGAACATACGATGAAGCTCGGTAAGGCTCTAGGTGCGCACACCATCGTTGCGCACACCGGTCACATCAAGGATCGGGAACCCGATGATCTCCATGAGCTTGTTGCTGAAGGCCTACGGCGGATCGAACCAAAGGTTCGTCACCTTGGTGTCGCACTGGGTCTCGAGACGGCAGGTAGCGATCGTGCCTTCGGCTCACTCGGTGACATCGCAATCATCGCAAAGCAGTTCTCGTTCGTCCGGCCGGTAATCGACTGGGCTCACGTCCACGCTAAGTCCGGTGGTGGCCTAACCACCCGTGAGGCGTTCCTCTCTGTTATCGCCTTTCTCCGTAACGAGTTTCCCGGTTGGGCTATCGACCCGCTTCATACTCAGTTCACCGACAACGAATTTGGTATCCATGGAGAAATCCGCCATCTCCCGTACGGTAAAGGCTCGCTCCGCTCCAACCTCCTGGGGGAGGCCGCCGCCGCGGCCGGGCTGCGCATGGTCGTGATCTCCGAGGCAAGGGAACAAGAGAGCCACGACCTGATCGAGGCTGATCTCCGTGCCGGTGCGGCATCCGTGATCCAAAAAAGTTCAGGCCCGGTGGATCGACTGGCCACGGCCGCCATCGAATTCCCGGACCCGGTCGACATTGCGCCCGAAGGAGACGGCTTCCGAACCACCGGACTCGATCGTGCCGTCCGCATCTCAAACCCGGCCAAGCCCTTCTTTGGTGATGACTACACCAAGGGCGACTTGATCCAGTACTACGCATCGATAGCCCCCCTCCTACTTCCCCACGTGGCCGGCCGGGCGTTGTCGATGGCGAGATACCCCGACGGTTCCGCGGGCGAGTTCTTCTACGAGAAGCAATGTCCGTCGCACGCACCCGACTGGCTGGTTAGAGCACCGATTCACTCGAGCCATCGAGGCGACGCACCCGGCGGTGCGACGATCGAGTTTTGCACGGCACCAGATGTCGAGTCGTTGATCTGGGTCGCCAACATGGCGTGTATCGAGATGCACCCGTGGCTGAGCCGTGCCGAGCGTCACCAATACGCGGACTTCGCTGTCTTCGATCTCGATCCACAAAAAGGAGTGACGTGGGAGCAGGTCACCTACACCGCGGGTCTGATCAAAGTCATCCTCGACAGGCTCGGTCTCGACTCCTATGCAAAGACGAGCGGGGCAACCGGAATCCATATCTATGTCCCTGTCGAACCGATCTACGAGTACGTCAGAGTGCGCCGTTTTGTCGAGACAGTCGGACAATTGGTTGTTGCCGCTGATCCCGAGACAGTGACGATGACGTGGGACATCGCCAAAAGGGGAGCAAAGGTCTTCATCGATCACAATCAAAACGTTGGCGGGAAAACCATCGCCTCGGTCTACTCGGTCCGGCCCCGTCCCGGGGCTCCAGTATCGACCCCAATCCTGTGGGATGAGATCGGCCAGGTCAGGCCAGACGACTTCACTATCGCAACCATCTGGCCCCGGCTCCGCCAATACGGTGATCTGTTCGCTCCGGTTCTGCGCGGGGGGCAGCACCTGGAGGCGGCGGAAACCGCTCTAGGCATCGCCTAGCAACAGATCGACTGCCGCAATTATCAGGTTGTGCTCAACCAGGTGAACGCGCTCTTCGAGATCTTCTACGGATTCGCCACGGAATATGGGTACCGGCTCCATCACTACAACCGGACCAGCATCGACTTCGGCGATGACCTGGTGCACCATCACACCGGTGCGCTTGATCTCACCGCGATGGAAGGCTGCATGAGCTCGCTCAATTGCCTTGGTACCTGGGAAGGACCCTGGCATCGCCGGGTGCAGGTTGATCACCCGGTTCGAGAAGCGATCGAGGAAATTCGCACCGAGGATCAACATCCAGCCGGCCAGGACGACAAGGTTTGGGTGGTAGGAGGCGACGACGGCGGCAAGCTCAGCGTCGAATGAGTCGCGATCACCGCCGAACCCATCTGGGGTGATGACCGCAACGGGGATGTTTGCCCGCTCTGCCCTGACGAGCCCGTACGCATCAGGACTACTCGACACCACCACGCAGATTTCGGCATCCAGGTCGCCTGAGGCGGTGCTATCAATCAGAGCCTGAAGGTTGGTGCCTTTGCCTGATATCAGGACGGCAACACGGTTCACGCCAGCTCAACAGGTTCGTCGCGGCGCGGGATGATCTCACCGATCAGCCATGCCTCGGAGCCGAGCTTCAAGAGCGCATCAGTCGCCGCGGCCGCAGGAAGTACAACCAGCATGCCGACGCCCATGTTGAACGCCGTGAACATTTCTCGTTCGATGATGTTGCCCTGAGATCGGATGAGAGCGAACAGGGGCGGGATTGCCCACGAAGATCGGTTGATACGTAATGCCGTCTTTTCTGGCAGAACTCGAGCTGGATTCTCGATAAGACCGCCCCCAGTTATATGCACGAGTGCGTGGATATCGATGCCCGCATCGCGGAGGGCCATGATGTGCGGGAGGTAGCTGCGGTGTGGTTCGAGCAAGGCGCTGCCGAGCGAGCCGCCCAGAGCGGCGATCCTGTCTGCAAGGTCCCAAAGCTCGAATACCTTGCGTGCCAGCGAGAATCCGTTCGTGTGCAGCCCGGACGATCGGATACCGATGACTGCGTCTCCCACCTCGACCCGACGGTGGTCGATGATCTGGCTCCGGCTAACCACACCAATCATCGTTCCGACGACGTCGAGTTCGTCTTCCTCATAGACCCCTGGCATCTCGGCCGTCTCTCCGCCGAGCAAGGCGCAACCAGCCTCACGACAAGCCGCGGCCATCCCTCCAACCACAGTGGCCGCTATCCGCGGATCGAGATGGCTGGTCGCCACGTAGTCGAGGAAGAAGAGAGGCCGAGCGCCCTGCACCAGGATGTCGTTAACGCAGTGGTTGACGATGTCGTGTCCGATGGTGTCGAACCGCTGCAGCTGGGTGGCGATCTTGGTCTTTGTTCCCACTCCGTCAGTCGACGCAACGAGGACCGCGTCCGCACCAAGTCCGGACGCATCGAACATGCCCCCAAACGATCCGATCCCGGCAATGACCTCGGGTCCGTAGGTCGACAAGACATCGCGTTTCATCATCGCGACTGCGCGTGATCCTGCCGCTATGTCGACACCGGCATCTGCGTAGGTTGCGCTGCGGGGGAGCAGGCTCTGGCGACCCGCCGCCTCAGGTAGCTCCCCGATTCGTGCCCCGATATCGTTGCGATACTGCATCCCCTCGAATTCGATGTGCTCGATGCCGTGATAGGCGCACGCCAAAGCCATCGGCAGGTTGGGCTGGACACCGGTTACGGCGACAACTCGACCGCCCGCGGTGACAAACTCGCCATCGAGGGCAGTGCCCGCATGGAATACCGTCACCCCTGGAACGCCGGCTGCGTCGTCGAGACCTGTAATGCGCCGTCCCGGTGTAGAGGGGCCTGGGTATCCCTCGGCTGCCGCCACCACCGTCGCCGCGACCTCGTCACTCCAGCCGACGTCGATGTTGCCCAGTGTGCCATCAATACACGCATTGAGAACCTCATAGAGATCGCTCGTGAGCAGTGGCAGCACAACCTGGGTCTCGGGATCGCCAAACCGACAATTGAACTCGAGCACCTTGTGGCCGTCGTCGGTGAGCATGAGTCCCGCGTAGAGGATGCCGACATAGGGATAGCCGTCGAGAGCGAGGGCACGGATAACTGGCTCCATCACCCCTGTTACGAACTCGCCCATCATGGCCGCGTCAATCAACGGGGTCGGGGCATAGGCCCCCATCCCTCCCGTATTTGGGCCCTTGTCGCTATCCAGAAGCGGTTTGTGATCCTGCGCAGGTGGCATCGGGACGATCGTGGTCCCGTCACAAAACGCCAGGATCGATACCTCCTGACCGAACAAGCGTTCTTCGATGACAACCTCTGATCCTGCATCTCCAAACTCGTGCTCGATCATGATCCGGTTTAGCGCCTGCTCCGCTTCGGAGTTGGAGTTGGGGACGATCACGCCTTTGCCGGCAGCAAGGCCCGATGCCTTGATCACGACGCGGCCATCGGTGGACCTGAAGTAGTCGATTGCTTCACCGTGGTCGGTGAAGGTTTGGTACGCGGCTGTCGGTATCCGGGCCCTATCCATGAGCTCTTTGGAGAATCGCTTCGAGCCTTCGAGACGGGCGGCTCCTGCCACCGGGCCAAAACAGCGCAACCCGGCGCGTTCAAAGCAGTCGACGATCCCGTCGACAAGGGGGGCTTCCGGCCCCACCACCGTCAGCTCAATATCGTTGTCTCCCGCAAATTCGATCAGATCATCGAAGGCGGATTCGGCGATTGCTATGTTTTTGATCTTGCCGCCCGCCCCGGCTGTCCCACCGTTGCCCGGTGCAACAAAGACATTTGCGACGTGTGGTGACTCGGCGAGTTTCCACGCCAGGGCGTGCTCGCGGCCACCACTCCCGATAAGGAGAACGTTGGCTGTCATTGGTCTCCTCCACCTTCGGACCAAGCACCATGGAAGGCGAGCTTGTCACGGTCTTTCCAAAACTTGTCGAGCTTGATTGGGTATTCGCCGGAGAAACAAGCGTTGCAATGGCCGGACCCTGCGGCAGCCTCTTGTGTCACAGCACTCATCATTCCCTCTTGCGATAGATAGGCGAGGCTATCAGCACCGATGTGCTCTCTGATTTCTTCTGTTGTTTTGACGAAGCCGATCAGGTCTTTGCTGGCTGCCATGTCGATCCCCATGAAGCATGGATGGCGAACCGGGGGAGAAGAAACACGAACATGGACTTCGGCCGCACCTCCCTCGCGGAGGAGAGTCACCAGCGGTCCGGCTGTTGTACCACGCACGATCGAATCATCGATAAGAACGACCCGCTTGCCTGCAAGATTGGCGTCGAGCGGGTTGTACTTGAGATGGACGCCGGATCGGCGAAGCTGATCGTCGGGTTCGATAAAGGTGCGTCCGATGTAGCGGTTCTTGATGAGCCCCTCGGTATAGGGAATGCCAGACGCGGTGGCATACCCGATGGCGGCAGGCGTCGCGGAGTCTGGAACCCCAACGACGACATCAGCGTGGGCGGGAGCTTCGGCGGCGAGGACTTCCCCGAGCCGCTGTCGTACCCGGTGAATTGTCTGGTTCTCCAGAACCGAATCGGGTCGCGAGAAATAGACGTACTCAAAGACGCAAAGTGAGGATGGTTGTCGGTTCTGGCTCGAGATGCTGTGCAAGCCGTCCTGGTCGAGTCTGACGATCTCTCCCGGCTCTACCTCCCGCACGTAGCTGGCGGAGACGGTACCAAGCGCACACGACTCAGAAGCAAGTACGTAGCCACCGTCGGCCAGTTTCCCGATGCAGAGAGGGCGGAACCCTTTGGGGTCGCGAACACCGAATACGGCGTTCCGCGTCAGCACAACGAGGGAGTACGCTCCTTCGGCCTCGGCGATGAATTGGGTAATCCGTGACTCCCAGTCAGGGCTCGCATCCGTTGTATCCGGCGCCGGCGCAGCCAGCATCTGTGTGATTACTTCGCTGTCACTCGAGGAGGAAAGGCCGACACCTCGTTTCAGCAACCTGTTGCGGAGTTGCGGGGCGTTGGTCAGGTTGCCGTTGTGTCCCACTCCGAGTGGTCCATGCATCGTCTCGATTAGGTATGGCTGCGCATTCCGCAGGTGGGATGACCCGGTGGTCGAGTAGCGAGTTTGTCCGATGGCGAGGTGCCCTTCGAGACGGGCCAGGTTGTCTTCGGTGAACACCTGGGCGACAAGACCCATATCTTTGTGGACGGCTGCAGAAACGCCGTCGCTCGTTGCGATTCCGGCGCTCTCCTGGCCGCGGTGCTGGAGGGCATAGAGGGCGAAGAAAGAGACGCGGGCCACGTCGGTGTTTGGCGCGTATATGCCGAATACACCGCACGCCTCACGGGGGCGATCGAGTATGTCGTCTGCGAACATGTCGTTCACTCGTTGCACTCCCGCTTCGATGGCAGGCTACTCCGCCTGGGTCGCTTGGTCGTCGTTGATGATCGTTTCAGTTGCCGCCGCCTGGTGAGCGGCGACCGTCTGCTGAATGGCCGGCTCGCTGAGACCAAGGATCTTGGCTGCGGCTAGGGCGGCTCCACCGGGGTCGAGAACGACCAATGGGGCGATACCGGACGGCATCCGCAGCGAGGAGAAGATGTCGGCCCCACCGAAGCGATCCGAGTATGGGGGGCAGGCAATTACCGGAGAGGTGACGTTTCCATCGACGAGGCCGCTGAGCGCATTGGAACGGCCGGCCACGGTGATGTAGACCTTGGGCCGCCCATCAGCCTCGTATTCTGCGAGCAGATCCAGCAAATAGGTCGCCGCCTTGTGAGCCGAGGCCACCCGGATTTCGCTGTCTATGCCGAACGCTTGTAACGATTCCGCGATTGCGGAGCCATGAACGAGATCCGATTTGGATCCCATAATGATGGGGACGAAAGGTTTCACAACAGTGCCTTCCTGATTCGATCTGCCGCAGGCTGAGCCCCTGGTTGGAACGGGTTACCGGTGAGTCTTTCGTAAGCATCGATATAGCGTGCTGCGACCTCGGCCACGAGTCCATCCGGCATGGTGGGAGCAGCACCATCTCCCCGGTACCCCTGCTCGATGAACCACAGCCTGAGAAACTCCTTGTCGTAGTTCTGCGGTTGTCCCGCAGCGTAGGTATCAGCGATCCAATAGCGGCTGGAGTCCGGCGTGTGAACCTCATCGATGAGGGCGAGTTGACCGTTGATCAAACCGAACTCGTATTTCGTGTCGACGAGCACGAGGCCGGCATCGGCCGCGACTTGTTGTCCGTGGGCGAACACCGCGAGTGCCGTGTTCTGGACTTCCTGCCACAGGTCCGGTGCTACCAAACCGTTGTCCACCACCTCCGCATTGGTTAAGCGCTCGTCGTGGGCACCGCCGGTGGCTTTGGTGGTTGGCGTGACAACCGCTTCTGGCAGCGGGTCGTTCTTGGAGAGCCCTGAGGGGAGATCGAGGCCGTATGGCCGGTCGATGCCCTGCTCATAGAGGGTCCACAGCGATGTCGATGTCACTCCGGTGATGTAGCCGCGGACTATTACTTCAACCGGAAGAGCTTCCGCCTCGGCCCCGATGGTCACATTCGGATCCGGAACCGAAAGAACGTGGTTGGAGACGATCCCGCTGACTTGCTCGAACCACCATGCGCTGAGTTGGTTGAGGACCTGTCCCTTGAACGGAATGGCGCCCAAAACCCGATCGAACGCCGAGACCCGGTCCGTTGTGATCAGAACCCGTTTGCCATCCTGGAGATAGACGTCGCGGACTTTCCCTTCGATTCGTTCGCCTAACTCGGGAAGGTCGGTCCTGAGTAGCGCGTTGGGAATTGCGGCAACAATATCGTGCTCAGCTTTCACGTCCAGATCCTCTCTCCTCGTACCCAGCTACATAAGAGATGCATGCTCGACTCCGTTCTCAAAGAGGGGGAGACCTGATCCGTTGGTCTTGCCGCGATGCCGACCCGGGTGTTGCGCGGGCACGATGTGATCTTCGGGGTGGGGCATCAATCCGAGAATATTGCCGTCGGGATTGATGATTCCGGCGATGTCGTTGGCCGAGCCATTCGGATTGGACGGATATCTTGGTCCAGTGATGCGGTAGCGGAGAGCGACTAACCCCTGGTCTTCGATTGCGGTGAGAGTGTCGCCATCGGTGACGAATCGTCCCTCACCATGGGCAACGGGACAGTGGATGGGCTCGTTCAGGTCTTTGGTCCAGAAACTGTTCGCCGCGACGTTTGGTTCGAGATCTACCCAGCGGCACTCGAATTTCCCCGACTCGTTGCGGGTCAGAGTGGTCTGCTGGTTGGATGATCCGTGCAGAGACGGCAGTAGCCCGGATTTCACAAGTGCCTGGAAGCCGTTACAGATCCCGATAACGGGGCGTCCGATATCGATGAACTTCTCCAGGTCCCGGCCAAGTCGGTTGCGCAATGCGATCGCCCACAGTTTGCCTGCGCCGAGGTCGTCGCCGTAGGAGAAGCCACCGGGGAGCACCATCATCTGATAGTCGAGCAGCCTGCACTCGCCGTCTCGGATGGCGTTGATGTGAACGATCTCGGGCCGGGCTCCGGCAAGTTCCAGCGCCCAGGCGACGTCGTGGTCGCGGTTGGTTCCGGAGGCATGAATGATCATGGCGCGTGGTTTCATCGGGGCCCCCCCACGCTGCGCCACGCTGCGGTCACGGCGGTCACCTCGACGACAATGAATGGCGATCCGTCGCTTGACTTGATCTGGATCATTGCGTCATCTGTCGTCTCGCCAATTGCTGCAGTGGGGTACCCGGTCATCAGCTCTTCGAAACTGGCGGTGTTCTCCGGTCGTATCTCGACGAGCAGGCGGCCGAGCGATTCGCTGAACGCCTTTGTCGTGTCGTCGTCATCCCCCGGTACATCCCGCAACGAGATTGTCAGACCGCATCCTCCACCGATTGCCATTTCGGCTGCGGAAACGGATATCCCACCCTCGGAAACGTCGTGACAGGCTGCTACCAACCCCGAGGCGATGGCTTCGTGGAGCGCTCGGTATCCGGTAATGGCAGCAGGGACAGGGGCAGGAGCCGAACCCCCTTCGAACTCAACTAGACCGGCAAGCGCCGAGCCACCGAGGTGGTCGCCGGTGGCTCCAACGATGTAAAGACTGTGGCCGACACCTTTGAGATCGCTGGTGACTGTGTTCGTGACATCGGGCACGATGCCAAGTGATGAGATGACGAGTGTGCCGGGAATGGTGTGTTTGCGTCCGTCGATTCCGGTGTACTCGTTGTTGAGGCTGTCCTTTCCGGAGATGAACGGTGTCCCGTAGGCGACCGCGGCGTCGTAGCAACCCTGGGTGCAGCGCACCAGTGAACCAAGTCGGTCAGGGATTCGAGGATTGCCCCACGAGAAGTTGTCGAGGATGGAGATGCGGTCCGGGTCGGCACCCACCGCGACAACGTTGCGCACGGCTTCGTCGACGGTGGCCCAGGCCATACGGTATGGATCGAGCGTTCCGTATGCCGGGTTGACACCCACGGCCAGGGCGGCACCAGGAACAACACCGGCCTGCCGGTGCACATCGAGGGGCGTGACAACAGCCGCATCGGAAGGCCCCGCCTGGGCGATGCCGACAAATGGTTTGACGACGGTTCCACCCTGGACCTCGTGGTCATAGCGACGGACGATGTCTTCTTTAGACCTGATGTTGGGATCGGCGAGTAGAGCAAGCAGCGCCGTTGTGGGCTCCATGGGCAGCTGGAGCCGGCGCGCTTGGACCTCGGGCGGTCGCCACTCCGCCGTTAGGTGTTGGCGGGGGAGACCGTTATGGAGAAACTCGCACTCAATCTCGCCAACGGTGCTGCCGTTGTAGTCGATCCGGAGTATGCCGTCGCCGGTGAACTTGCCGAGCACAGTCATCTCGACGTCGAGTGCCGCTGCGATCTCCGCAAGCCGTTCCAGGTTCTTATCCGGTACCGCTATGACCATTCGCTCTTGGGCCTCGCTCAACCAGATTTCCCACGGTGCCAGGCCTGGGTACTTGAGAGGTACTCGTTCCAGGTGGACGATCGCCCCCAGTTCCTCGGCCATCTCACCAACGCTCGAGGACAGACCGCCGGCTCCGCAATCGGTAATGGCGTTGTAGAGGCGTTCATCGCGGGCGTTGATTATCACCTCGAGGGCCTGTTTCTCGTGTATGGGGTGGCCGATCTGTACGGCGCTGCCAGATAAGTCACTAGTGGTGTGGTCTGCCTCCATAGAGGAAAACGTCGCCCCGCGCAGACCGTCGCGGCCAGTGCGCCCACCGAGAACGACCACTCGATCGTCTGGCTGCGGCGCGGTTGGGTGGGATCCAGTGGGGAGCGCACCAAGACAGCCACAGAAGACCAACGGGTTAGCGGTGTACCCGGAGTCATAGATGACGGCTCCGTTCACGGTGGGGATCCCCATCTTGTTCCCGTAGTCCTCGATCCCGGCGATTACACCGTCGGCGATACGTTTCGGATGGTGGACGCCTTCAGGGAGTTCATCGAAGCTGGTGTCCTGGGGGCCAAAACAAAGTATGTCGGTGTTAGCTATGGGTCGGGCGCTGACACCGATCACGTCGCGGACGACTCCACCAACTCCCGTATTGGCACCACCGAATGGCTCGAGAGCGGAGGGATGATTGTGAGTCTCGACTTTGAAGGCAAGATCGGTGGTGTCATCGAGGGCCACGATTCCTGCGTCATCAACAAAGGCCGACCTCACCCACGGCTTGTCCACCGCCTCGGTGGCGGCACGGATGTGTTCGTCGAGAATCGAATCGACGGTTGTCGTCTCGATCGGACCGGTGGCGTCGGGCGGTGGCCCGGTGTACGTGATCATGGCTCGAAACGTCTTGTGGACGCAGTGCTCTGACCAGGTCTGGGCGAGAGTCTCCAGTTCTAGCTCGGTTGCGGGCCGCCCCTGCTGGGCGAAATAGGCCTGGATCGCTTGCATCTCGTCGCCGTCGAGACTCAGTCTTCTGGCAGCGCTGAGGGCAACCAGCTGGTTGTGGTCGAGGCCCTGCAGCACGATCTCATTTGTTGCCGGAACCGCAGTTGCGGTCACCGTAAATGGTGGAGGGGCCGGTTCGCCGACGTAGTAGGTCTGGATCACGTCGTTTGCCAGCAGCTCCGCTGCGATTCGTTCGACATGTTCTTGTTGCAGCGCAGTGCCGTGCAGTGTGTAGCGACGGCCGGTCGCTGCTTGTTCTACGCCGTTCAATCCGATTTCGGCGATGCCGGCGAGCAAACTCTCGGCCGGCGAGTCGGTCACCCCCGGATGGAGGACTACATCCACGGTATAGGTACCTGCACCGGAGACGGCGTGATCTTTGTCCAGTGGAAAACTGCGTGCGGTTTCGATCACACTGTCGGCGAGAAGTGAGGCTGTGAGGTGATCGAGCGTCTCTGGTGAGAGGGGTCCGCTCAGGTAATAGCGGTCCGCAATATCGACCGAATCGACCCCGGGGATTCCCAGCAGCTCGATTTGGTCCTTGAGATCGTCGGTCCTCGTGTCCCGAAATCCCGGCTTGGTGGCAACCTCAACGCAGTAGTTCATACCCCGGTCTCTGCGGTAAATCGCAGTCTGGCATTGCGCCGCGGAAGGGGGTGGCGTTTGACCCGGATTTTCCGAGAGCGCGAAAACTTTTCTTAAGTGCCACCACCCAAAGTGCCAGCGCGACCACTATTCTGTCCATGTCGACATATCGTCGATACGACCACTTGGTCGGGAACGCGGTGGTACCGGGGGGTCGTGTTCCACATAAATGCCAAGTAGGGCGGCGGATCCCGGTAGGGGGAGAATCGTCGCCCTACTTGCTTTTGGAGGTGGCGATGTCACCGCCGCTGGTGCACCAATCGCTCCAGGACCCCGTGTAGAGAAGAATGTCGGAGTAGCCGGCGACTTCAGCCGCCAGGATGTTATTGCAGGCAGTAACTCCGCTCCCGCAATAGAAGGCGGAAGTCCGAGAGGTGATGGCGTTGAAACGCTGCTTGAGGTCCTCGGCGGAGAGAAAAGTGCCGGACTCGCCGGTATTGCCTTCATAGGGGAGGTTGACCGCTCCTGGGATATGTCCGGCGACCGGATCGATGGGCTCCTCGTCTCCGCGATACCTTGCGACGGCTCTTGAGTCGACAAGCAACAGGTCCTCGGCAGCCATGATCTGCTCCCGGTTTACCGTCGCCGACCACTGATCGGCCAGCCTCAGATCGGCAGGTTCCCAATCGGGGATCTCCAGCGTCGTCGAACGTGGCTCTGATGCCCATGTCGCCCATCCCCCGTCCAGCACAGCTGAATTTTGGTGACCGAGCGATCGGAGCATCCACCACATGCGCGCTGCGCTCGTAGCGCTCCCGTCGTCATAAACAACCACTGTGTGCTCATTACCGATTCCGGATTGGCGCAAGGTCTCAGCGAACACGGCCGGATCCGGCAGCGGGTGTCTGCCGGGCCCAGATTGACCGGTGAGGTCATCGTCCAACGAGAAATACTTTGCGGTTGGGATATGGCCCTTCTGATACTCCCGTAGGCCCTGGGCAGGATCAGCGAGGTAGAACCGACAATCAGCGATACGAACGGTCTCATCATGGAGCCGATCGCCAAGCCACTCGGTGGTTACTAGAGGCTTCAGCGTCGCCACGCAAACAATGTGTAGGCCAGACGCTTCCAGTATTTCGGCTTCACCCGTCTCGGCAGCCAGGCGCCCAACAGTTTTGTCGTGGGCGCAAACCTGGCGGAGGTAATAGAGCGGTGAATCGAGAAGGCTTTGATCCCTTCCTCTCCGAGCTGTCCGGTGATACCCGAATCGCCGATACCGCCCAGCTTGATGCTGGGGAAAAAGAAATTGACCACGTGGTCGTTCACGGCGATCGACCCGGTCTTCATCTTGCTGGCCACGGCGGCTCCCCGCTTGCGGTTGCCGGTCCAGACCGACCCGTGAAGACCGTAAACAGAATCATTTGCAAGCGAGAGGGCTTCCTGCTCATCCGCCACACGCATCACCGGAACAATCGGGCCGAACGTCTCTTCTCGCATCAGCGTCATCGAATGGTCGACATCTTCGACAAGTGTCGGCTCGAAGTAGATGCCGTGGTCGGTCTCGATCCGGGTGCCCCCAGCGAGGACGGTGGCGCCCCGGTCTACCGCGTCCTTCAGGTGATCTTCGATGATGTCTATCTGCGGCGGCGAGATCAGCGGACCGATATCTCGCTTGTCGCCTGTGGCGGCAGCGACCTTTGCAATGGCCTTCTTCGCTTCCTTCATGAACTCGTCATAGATCTCGTCAACGACGTAGACACGCTCGATGCCGACGCACATCTGCCCCGCGTTGAACACGCCAAAGCTGACGGCAGCCTTGGCTGCGTTTGAGATATTGGCGTCTTCAAGAACGATCTGCGCATCCTTGCCGCCCAGTTCAAGAAGGATGGGTTTCAGCGTTTCCGCGGCGGTGGCTGCGACCTTCTTGCCGACCGCCGGAGAACCAGTAAAGGCGACGATGTTGACATCGGCCTCGACGAGGGCGGCTCCGGTGGCTCCGTCACCGTGGATCATCTGGACCACACCATCGGGGATGCCAGCCTCGGTGGCGAGGTCGTGGATCAGCTGACCAGACAAGGGGGTTATCTCGGAAGGCTTGATGACAACGGTGCACCCTGCACTCAACGCTTGAGTCGCCGAAAGGAGCGGGAGGTAGAACGGGTAGTTCCATGGCGAGATGATGCCGGCCACGCCGAGAGGGTGATACTCGGTCCAACCCTTGGTGACGATGAACGGCCAGGAACTCCCCTTCTTGGCGCGCAGTAACTTGCCAGCCTTGCGGGTGAAGAAGTCGAGAGCCGTCAATGCCGCGTTGATCTCAGCCATCACATCACCGCGGTCCTTGCCGGTTTCAGAGATGACGACATCGGCGATCCTGTCCATGGAGCGCAACACATGTTTGGCGAACGCACGCAGATACGGCTTACGCTCGGCGTGGCTCATTGCACCCCAACTCGCAAAGGCCAGCCGTGAACTGGCCACGACTGCCGCAACGTCGTCGGGCTCAGTTACTGCGACAGTGCCGGCGACTTTCCCGGTGAGCGGGCTGGTCGGTGAGATCGTGCGTGAATCGTGCGAAGTCATACGATGGTCTCCTCGCCGCTGGACGCCACCAGAGTGGTTGGTGCCGCTGCAGCTTCCCATGGTCGGGCGACTACATGCCACGCCAGCGCTACCACCAAGATTGGTACACCGAGGGGAGCCTCGACGTTCACCTTGTTGTAGGACACCAGCGAACCGGAGATTTGAGCTACCGACGTGCCACCAACCATGATCTGCCAACGGCGGGGTCGAGGATCGCTCTTCAGTTCGTATGCCCATCTCTTTGACGTGATATCCCAGCTTCGGCCGAACCAAGAAGTACGGGTGATCCGAGCCAGCTCGCCACCTTCGGAATCGAGGGCGAGGACCACCGACTGTTCGTGCGGGGTAAGTACCGCCTCTTCGCCGTTGGGTAGAAGGACTTTGCTGATGTGGAGTCTGCCGAGTCGGCGTAACTGTGCCACTTCACTATCACCGTCAGTCAGCCGCCACCGGCTCGACAAGAACGGACTATCAAGATGTGCGGTTCCGTATACGGTCCCGAAAAGACCACGTTCAGCCATGGGCAAACGGTAGTACGTCTCGTCTATGGAAATCGCGTCAAGCTCACTTCCCGGCAAACGGGTATCGTCGCGTGTCATGAAGCTGCATCTCATGGACGGCACCTACGAACTGTTTCGCTCCCACTTTGGGGCTCCGCCTCGAACGAGTCCAACCGGTCAAGAGGTGGGCGCAACTTACGGCATCGTTGCTTCGACCTTGTCTCTTCTCAGCGAGCCCGGCGTGACTCATCTTGCCGCGGCGTTCGACAGCGTCATCGTTTCGTTCCGCAATGAGGTCTACCCCGCCTACAAGAGTGGCGAAGGAATAGACGAGGTGCTGTTGGCACAATTCGCTCTAGCGGAGCGTGCGCTCCATGCCCTGGGAGTGACCGTGTGGTCGATGACGGAATTCGAGGCCGACGATGCGCTGGCCGCCGGTGCGTGGCGTTGGGCTGACGATGTCGAACAGGTCGTGGTGCTCACTCCTGACAAAGATCTCGCCCAGTGTTACGGCCATCCCCGTATCGTTGGATATGACCGGCGCCGGCAGACATTTATGGATGCGGCAGGGGTCATGGAGAAATTCGGAGTGCGTCCGGAGTCCATTCCTGACTACCTGGCATTGGTGGGTGACGCCGCCGACGGTTTGCCGGGTCTCCAGGGATGGGGGGCCAAGTCCAGCTCTGTGGTGCTGGAGAGATACGGGCACCTCGAGAACATTCCGCTCGATCCGGCACGGTGGGATGTGAAGGTGCGCAGCGCCGAGAAGCTTGCGGGGACGTTGCGGAGATGGATGGGTGACGCTCTTCTCTTCAGGTTCCTGGCGCAACTTCGGCGTGACGTGCCACTAAAAGAGAACCTCGAGGATCTCGAATGGAAGGGGGCGCGGCGCCAACCGTTCCACGAGCTATGCGATGAACTTGGCTTCGATCGCCTCCGGGACCGTCCTCGCAAGTGGGCCGACTAACGGTCGTTGCTACTGCGGTCCACAAGTGTTGACGCAGGCTCCGACTTTCACCTTCTGGCGGGTCTCACTGGACGTAGTCCACGGTTAGATGGAATGTCTTCCCGGGGGCTGTTACAACACCGACGGCGATAGTCATCCGTTCCCTCCGAGACCGGAGATAGGTGAAAATGTTGCTTACCTCGACCTTGGTGACAATCTCACCGTGAGCCACGGCGCGCTCTTCGAAGAGCTCTCGGTTGTAGGGTGCCAGGGCTGTGGTCCTGCTTGCGGATATGCGTTGCGCATGGGATCGGCCCGATCAACGAATTCGATGACTGCTTCGGAGCTGAACTCGAATATTTGTGCGACGACCTCGCTCAAGGGAATACCGGTTCCAAGACATAGGTGATGAAGAACGGTAAGCCATGATGAGAAAGCTGGGTTCACCCGGTCAGTGAAGGAAGCTCTTTCGTTGCCACGCCAGCCGAAGGCCGGGGTTGGATTGGTGATATCGACCACCGGGATGATCCAGATGAAGATCGGGAGTGTCGAGTCCTCGAGATGTGTCTATTCCTCAACCATCGCTACACCGCCGCACCTTTGGCCACGTCAAGCTTGACCTGCGGTCGTGGCCATGACAGGTGTTGAGCCCAACTCCAGCCGGTCCACAACAAGATGACGTTGCGGGCGACGATCACCGCCCACCACCACCACGACTCCATGAACCAAAATGTCACGAATACACCAGTCAGCAATGCTGCAGCGGCGACCCCCATCCGAACCCTGGAGCTGGAGCTGAGAGCTGCAAATGGTGTCACCCAGATGACAAACTGAGCCGACAGCAGCGGGCTGAGCAACATCAGCGCGATCGTGAGAACTCCGAGGAGATCAATGGCACGACGCCAGTCGAACCGGGTCCCGAGCACACGCAAGGCGTATATGCCGAGACTCAGGCCGATCAGTACGTTCACGACTAACGCCCAGACTCCCGCCTCTACGTAGCTGGCACCTGCTGCAAATGACACCTCCGTGGAAGAACCGGACAGAGTGCGAATCAGAGCGATGAGAGCACCCGTGAATGTCTCGATGTGGACGCCCGAGAACGAGCGTCCGGAGCGGAACATGGGGAACATGGCGAGCCCAAGTACGCCAATCGTGGTCAAAGCTACGGTTGCAGCCGCGCGCCGTCGTTCGCCTCTCCACCAGTCCACAACCGAGAGCACAATTGGCCACCCTTTTGCAGCGATGGCACCTGCCATCGCCCACGCCGACTTGCGATGTTTGCCAACAATGGCGCACAGCAGGGCAATCAGGGTTAAGAGCACCGAAAGGGCATCCAACCTGAATGAGAGCAGCGGCAGGACAGCCCAGGAGATGACAACCCACCGCAACGCGGCGTCAGCAACGCCGACTTCGCGGCCAATTCGATTCAGTACAACGCCGCAGCCGAACAGCACCCCGCTCATCAGCAGCCAGAAGATGACTGTGTAGTGGATGGGAAGGACTGTTTCGAGAAGGGCCGATGCCAGCATCGGAATGAACGCCAGGGGCAAGTGTTCGAACTCAAAATCGATGTAGGGCAACTGACCATCCAGGAAGGGCCGAGATCGATCCGCAAACGCGATGGGGTCGTTCCGGTAGACCGCCCAGGGTGATGAAGCCACGCTGAGACCGACCACAAGGACGAGCGTCAGCAGTAGAACCCAGACGAACTCTCGAGGGACAGACAGGTTGCCGATCCTGACAGCACTTCCACCAGAATCATCATCGATTAGTGGCGCCTTGTTCAACCATCACCTCCGAAACCGAGCAGGCTTTCACGGCTGAGTGCCCTGGATCCAGTGATGAGCCCCAAGATGGCCAAGACCCACGCCACGAGACCGATACCGAAAGCTGCCAACACGGGATTGATGAGCAAGCCGCTCGATACCCCGTAGGCGGCGAATATAACCGGCAGGGACACAAGCGTCGCGGCTTGCTGGGCAGCGGCGGTGCTGCGCACCTTCGAAGAAACCCACAGGATTACCGAAAGGGCAAGGGCGATAAACGGAGGGACCACCCATACGATCAAGATCCACCACCCGGCCGTCGGGAAGAACCAGCCACCGATCAGCGGGCCGACCTTGATGTTCACGAGGAGCGAATAGACGGCAAAGCCGACCGCCGTCGCCAGGAATCCAGGCACCAGGCTGGCCAGCATTTTGCCCATAAAGATTTCTCGCTCTGTCAGCGGTGAGTGAGCCAGAAACTCGCCGGTTCCTCGTTCGCGCTCGCCGACTATGGCGTGTGCGCCCACCGCAGAGGAGATCGTCAGAGGAACCACGATTGCCACCGGGGCCAGCAGATATACAGCAAGCATGTAGGCCCCGCGTGCTTCTGGCGTTGTACCAACAACGTTGTCTTGTACCGGGCCGGGAAGCGTCTGGAGGACTTCGCCGATCTTGTTGACTAGATCACTGCTGGTTGTCGATGTCACGATGGTGAGCAACAGAAACGGTAGCCCTATGAAGAACACCGAGGCGAGGAACCCCATAGGGATCCAGTAATCCTTGCTCTTGAATAGACGACGCAGGTCGATGCGGGCCACGGTGAGCATGCGGTCCCACCTCATGATTCCTCCCGTAGCGATCGCTGCATCTCAAAGTAGAGCGTCTCCAGAGTCGGATTATCTGGCTCGACCCTGGTGATGCGAACTCCTGAACCAACCAGATCAGCGACAAGGTCGGGTAATCGATCGAGATGGGCCAACCGTACGTGGATGGCACCATTCCACTCGGCGGATACGACATCGCGGTGCTCGTTGAGCCTTGTCAGCGAGCTCCGATCTTCTGCATCGATGATGACAGCGGGATTGGTCACGAATCTGTCGGCGAGATCGTCCTGGCTTCCGACGATTCGAGCGTGTCCTGCCCCCATGAGGACTACCTGGTCGGCGACACCTTCGGCTTCGTGCAGCAGATGGGTACAAAGGACGATCGTCCGCCCTCGTCCCGCGAGCTCTCGAATCAGATTGAGGACCGCCCTGGCCGATTCCGGGTCGAGACCTGCGGTCGGCTCGTCCAGGAGCAATACCTCCGGATCGTGGAGAACGGCACGGGCCAATGCGAGTCGTGTTCTCATCCCAGTGGAGTAGCCACCGACATTGAGGTCGAGAGCGTGCTCGATACCGAATCGTTCTGCGGCGGGCCGGATCGCGGCGTGGTCGGCGGCGAAGATGTCTGCGCTGAATTTGAGGTTCTCCCAGCCGGTCAGATTGTCATACAGCGCTGGTTTTGGAGGTACGACCGCGCACCGCGCCCGAACTTCGTCGCCGTCTGTTTGCGGGTCGAGACCGAGAACCCTTATGGCACCTTTGTCGCTACCCAGCGCTCCGGTTGCCAGACGCACCGTGGTTGTCTTGCCGGCCCCGTTGGGGCCGAGCAGAACCGTGATCGATCCTTCCGGCACTTCGAGGGTTAGATCGTCAACTGCTGTGATGTCGCCAAACCGTCTGGTGACGTGAGAGAACTCTATCGCTGAGGGCATAGAGTCGCTTATCGGTATCGAGCGGCGCTACCTAAACGATCCGCTGGCTCGCTAGATCCCTGGGTGAGGTTTCTTACGCTGGGGCCAGGAAAATGCCGGTGAGCGGTGGCACTGTGATCGCGATTGATTGATCGAAGCCATGGCTGGGTATTGAGTCGGCGGTGAGATTCCCGGGATTGGTGATTCCGCTGCCCCCGTAGCGAAGGTGATCACCGTTAAGGACCTCGACCCAGTCGCCGTCGCTCGGTAGCCCGAGCCGATAGTCGTTCCGCACCACCGGGGTGAAGTTGGCCACGAATAGCAGGGGTTTTCCACTGTGGTCGAACCGGAGGAAGGCGTAGACACTGTTGGCATCGTCATTGCCGACGACCCAGCGAAAACCCTCAGGATCGTTATCTCTTTGGTGAAGCGATGTGTTGTCCTGCAACAGACGGTTGAGATCGGAGACCCATCTGGTCACTCCGATGTTGTCCGAGTCGCCGGCCGCGACCCAGTCGAGCTCTTGCTCATGGTTCCATTCGCTTGCAGCACCGAATTCGCCCCCCATGAACAGGAGTTTTTTGCCAGGTTGTGCCCATTGATAGCCAAAGAGCAGACGCAGGCCGGCGAACTGTTGCCAACGGTCGCCGGGCTGTTTGCTCAGCAGGGACCCTTTGCCGTGTACCACCTCGTCATGAGACAGCGGCAACGTGAAGTTCTCATTGAATGCATAAACCATTCGAAAGCTGAGGACCGAGTGGTGGTGGCGACGATGGACGGGGTCCTTTGCCACATATCGCAAAGTGTCATTCATCCAGCCCATGTCCCATTTCTGGCCGAAGCCAAGACCACCGACGTCGGTCGGGTGGGTCACCATCGGGAAGGCGGTGGACTCCTCGGCGTACATCTGGATATCGGGATGGCGTGCATATGCGGCTTTGTTGATGAGTTGCAGCAGCGAGATAGCGCCGAGATTCTCCCGACCCCCGAACTCGTTGGGTATCCACTCGCCCTCCTTGCGCGAGTAGTCCCGGTAGAGCATTGAGGCAACCGCATCGACCCGGATACCGTCCGCGTGATACTTGTCGAGCCAGAACAGAGCGCTGGAGAGAAGAAAGCTCCTCACCTCGAACCGGTCGTAATTGAAGATCAGGCTGTCCCAATCGGGGTGATAGCCGAGTTGCGGATCGCTGTGTTCGTAGAGGTGGGTTCCGTCGAAGGCAGCAAGACCGTGGGCGTCTGACGGGAAATGCGAGGGAACCCAGTCGAGGATCACCCCTATTCCCTTCTGATGCAGGTAGTCGACGAGGTACATCAGGTCTTGGGGGGTGCCATATCGGGCGGTTGCCGCAAAGTACCCGGTCGATTGGTAACCCCATGACCCGTAGAAGGGGTGTTCCATGACAGGGAGCAGCTCGACGTGGGTGAATCCAACCTCGAGCACGTACTCAGCCAGTTGATGGGCGATGGCGCGGTAGCCGCCTGGCTCGTACCGCCACGAACCAAGGTGAAGTTCGTATATTGAGATCGGTGCGTCGAGAGCATTGTTTTTGGCCCTGGTCTTCATCCAGGCTTGGTCCGCCCATTCGTATCCGAGGTCCCAAACGACCGATGCGGTTCGCGGGGGTTCCTGGGCTCGGAACGCAAACGGGTCGGCTTTGTCGAAGGCGGGCCCTTTGCTGGGGGTAATCCGGTATTTGTAGATCTCACCCGGTCCAAGATCAGGAATATGTCCGCTCCAGATGCCTGACCGATCAGGACCTAGTGCCCAACCATCGGTCCATGAGTTGAAATCACCGACGACTTCGACTCGTGATGCGGATGGTGCCCAAACCCGGAACGTTGTCCCTGTTCCGTCGACCTGTGCACCGAGGATGTCGTAGAGAGATGCGTGGGTTCCGCCGTTGAACGACCAGCGGTCGTCGTCTGTGAATGATCGTTGCGTCATGACTGCAAATTACAGTGCTGCAAGGCCGGTAGGCAATCTCGATGCGGGCGTCGGCGCTTTTGTGGAGGTTCTTGGTCGATGTGGCATCATGTGTTCATGCTTACTCGCGCTTCGACTCCGAAGGTCCTTTCCATGGTTCTAGCCGGAGGGCAGGGCTCACGATTGCTGCCGCTCACTTCGGTGCGAGCGAAACCAGCCGTTCCGTACGGTGGCCAGTATCGGCTGATCGACTTTGCGCTCTCCAACCTGGCGAACGGTGAGTTTCGCAAGATTGTCGTTCTCACTCAGTACAAGAGTCACAGCCTTGATGTGCACCTGTCGACGACATGGCGCATGTCGACATTCTTGGGCAACTACGTCACCTCTGTTCCTGCCCAAATGCGTCGCGGCCCGCAATGGTTCGCGGGTTCGGCAGACGCCATTTTTCAGAATATGAATCTCATAGACGATGAGCACCCCGACTACATCTTTGTTTTCGGCGCAGATCATATTTACCGCATGGACCCGAGGCAGATGCTGGAACATCACATCGACAGTGGGGCTGGCGTAACCGTTGCCGCGATCCGGGTGCCTCGTGCCGAGGCGAGCGCTTTTGGTGTCATCGAGCGGAACCCTTATTCGTCGATGATCGATGCGTTTCTGGAGAAGCCTGACGATCCGAAGGGTTTGGCTGACAACCCTGATGAGGTGCTTGCATCCATGGGCAACTACATCTTCAGCTCCGAGGTTCTTGTCGATGTTCTCAACGCTGACGCTGAGGACAAGGAATCGGGTCGGGATCTTGGCGGTGACATCATCCCTGCGCTTGTCGCTTCCGGGCAGGCTCACGTGTACGACTTCACCACCAACGAGGTCCCTGGCGAGACACCGCGCGATCGGCATTATTGGAGAGACGTTGGGACGCTCGATTCGTATTACGAAGCCAACATGGATCTCGTTGCCCCACATCCGGTCTTCAACCTGTATAACGACGACTGGCGGGTATTTACCCAGTTCCGCACGTTGCCACCTGCCAAGATCGTCGCTCACGGTGAATACGGCTCAGGTGACATCGCCAACTCAATGCTGTCGCCTGGATGCATTGTCACCGGAGCAACAGTCCATGGTTCGGTCTTGTCGCCGAACGTGAGGATTGAACCTGGGGCCACCGTCGAGGGATCGATTCTCTTCGACGACGTTCATGTCGGTGCCAACGCCACGATTCGTAACTCCATCGTCGACAAACACGTAGTAATCCCGCGCAACCGGCAGATTGGCACCGATGCGGCACGTGATGCTGAAGAGTTTGTGGTGTCGCCAGGTGGGATTATCGCCATCGGCAAGGGCCAAAAGGTCAAGTACGCCTAGGAGATTCGGGGCCGGCAGACTGCGCCAGCATTTCCTCGTAGAGATCGATGTGTTGCTGCGCCGGTCGCTGCCAAGACCAGTCTTGACCCATCCCGCGTTTTTGGATGGCGGTACGCCGTTGTTTGTGTCGCCAGGCGCGGACAGCACGATGTAGAGCGTCGACCACCCCTGGAACGGTGACGGTGGTGGCGAGGAACCCGGTCCCCTTCTTCCGATCGGAATCCGCATCGATCACCGTGTCGTGAAGCCCGCCGACATCTGTCACCACAGGAATGGTCGCGTATGCCATAGCCTGCATCTGAGCCAGTCCGCATGGCTCGAAGCGGCTCGGCATGAGCAAGAGGTCAGAACCAGCGAAGATTTTGTGCGCCAGGTTCTCGTTGTATCCGTCGGCGAAGAAGACGTTCGGGGACCAAGTCTCTGCAGCCCAACGAGCCCAATCCGTCAGTCGCTTATCTCCCGAGCCAAGCATTACCAACCGATACGGGACACCGGATGCATATCGAACTGCCTCCAGTGCCAGGTCGATTCCTTTCTGGTCAACCAGACGGGTGACCATGCCAACCAGCGGGGTGCCATCATCGACCCACCCCGTCTCGTGGTGCAGGTCTTTGCGGGACGCCTCTTTCCCGCTGAGATCACCGATGCTGTAGCCGGCCGACAGCATGCCGTCGGTTGCCGGATTCCAGATCGCAGTGTCAATCCCGTTGCGGATACCGACCAGACGATCACCAAGCCCGGCCAGGATGTGGTCAAGACCCATTCCCGACTCGGGCCTTCGGATTTCGTCTGCATAGTTGGGACTGACGGTGATGACACGGTCCGCAACCTGGATCGCTCCTGCCAGTGGGTTGACGTCACCGAAACTCTCGTAGGCAGAAAAGTGGTTCGGAATCCGCGGCAGCCATTCCGGACCAGCCCAACCTTGGTAGCCAAGCGTGTGAATAGTGAATACCGCAGGGGGGCGTCTGCGGAGGAAAGCTAGAGCGGCTGCGGTGTGCCAGTCGTTGAGATGCACAACATCTGGGGTGCTTGTCTTGATGAGGTTGGCAACCGCAGCTGCGAAGGCAAAAAACCGAATGTCGTTGTCCGGCCAGCCTTCGCCACTCTCGTCGATGTAGGGATGAGGGCGGACCATTCCAGGGACCCTGACCAGGGTGACATCGCCAACCCCGGCAGCAATGCCGCGCCGTGCGGTGGCCGGCCGGGCCCACTTCGGTACTGCGAGATCCCGAGGTCTTTCGTCAGTCAACTCGGTTTCGCTGTAGTCGGGGAGAATAAGGTCCACAGTGATGCCGGCCGTACGCAGGGCTACCACCAGGCCCGCCGCGGCCTCGGCCAACCCTCCAACCCGTGCCAAGGGACTCAGCTCTGCGGTGGCAAACAGCACCCTCATTGTTGTTGGATTTGCTGCAGTAGCACAACCGACCATCCCTGAACGGGCCATGCATCAGCTGCTCCGATCAGATCGCTACAGGTCATTTCCCGTGATGTATCAAGCATAACTTGCCACTCAAAATCGCCGAGGTCCTGCGGTACCGTGAAGGTTACCGGCTCGGTGTGGGCGTTGAAGAGGACGAGGAAACTGTCATCGTCTACGCGCTCGCCCTGGGGCCCCGGTGTTGGGATGGCCTTGCCATTGAGGAACACAGAGAGCGACCGAGCGTATCCGAGGTTCCAGTCATTATCGGACATCGGTGTTCCGTCGGTGTTGTACCAGCCGATATCGCGTACATCCTCACCATGGACAGGCCTGCCTTCGAACCAGCGGCGCCTCCGAAACACGGGGTGGTCGTTGCGGATGCCTATCAGCCTTTTGGTAAACCCCAACAAGAACCGGTCGGTACGATCCCAGTCGTACCAGGAGATCTCGTTGTCCTGGCAATAGGCGTTGTTGTTGCCACCCTGAGTGCGTCCTAGCTCGTCGCCCCCGAGCAGCATCGGGACACCTTGTGACAGCAACAGCGTCATCAGTATGGACCGCTGGCGTCGTTTCCGGATCGTGGTGATGTCGGGGTCGCTACTGGGCCCTTCCGCCCCCGAATTCCAAGAGCGATTGTGTGATTCGCCGTCACGGTTCTGTTCACCGTTGGCAGTGTTGTGTTTGTCGTTGTAGGAGACCAGATCGTTGAGTGTGAATCCGTCGTGGGCGGTAACAAAGTTGATGCTTGCGTGGGGGCGTCTTCCCGAGAAACCGTAGAGATCGGATGAGCCGGTGAACCGTAATGCGAAGTTGGCTAGTGACCAATCGGTCCCTCTCCAGTAGTCACGGATACCGTCTCGATACTTTGCGTTCCATTCCGACCACAGCGGGGGGAAGTTGCCCACCTGATAGCCGCCATCGCCGACGTCCCATGGTTCGGCGATCAGCTTGACCCGGCTGACCACCGGGTCTTGCTGGATCAGATCGAAGAAAGAGGAGAGTTTGTCGACGTCGTGGAGTTCTCGCGCCAGCGTTGAGGCAAGATCGAAGCGGAACCCGTCAACATGCATCTCGGTTACCCAATAGCGGAGACTATCCATGATGAGTTTGAGCACTGCCGGATGCCGAACGTTGAGGCTGTTTCCTGTTCCGGTGTAGTCGACGTAGCGACGCCGGTCGCTGGGATCTATCCGGTAGTACGTCTGATTATCGATGCCGCGGAAAGACAGCGCCGGCCCGAGCATGCTGCCTTCACATGTGTGGTTGTAGACAACGTCGAGGATCACCTCGATATTTGCCGCATGGAGCGCCTTGACCATCTTCTTGAATTCGACGACCTGCTGGCCGCGGTCTCCAGAAGCTGAATAGCCCCCGTGGGGGGCGAGATAGCCGATTGAGGCATACCCCCAGTAGTTGGTCAGATCGTTTTCTATAAGTGAATGCTCGGAGACGAAATGGTGCACCGGCATGAGCTCGACTGCGGAGACGCCAAGCTCCTTCAGGTGCTCGATGATTGGTTTGCTTGCCATCCCGGCGTAGGTCCCGCGGATCTCGGGTGGAACGTCGGGGTGGGTCATCGAAATTCCCCTGACGTGCGTCTCGTAGAGCACCGATTTGTACAGAGGGATGCCTGGTGCGGTGTCGTCTCCCCAGTCGAACGACGGATCAACCACGATGGAGCGCGGCATATTGGGAGCGCTATCGGTTTCGCTAATCCGGTCGGGGTGTGTCTTCTGATAGGCGAAGACTTCATCCGACCACGTCACCGTGCCTTCGATTGCTTTGCTGTACGGATCAAGGAGTAGCTTGGCTGAGTTGAAGGCGAGTCCGTCGGCAGGGGACCACGGTCCGTGCACCCTGAATCCGTACCGCTGCCCTGGTCCGACATCAACCACATAGGCGTGATGTGTAAATGCGGTTATCTCGTCGAGACGGATACGGGCTTCGTTGTTGTCATCGTCGAAGAGGCATAGTTCGACGCGGTCAGCATTCTCGGCGTAGATCGCAAAGTTAGTGCCTGCCCCGTCGTAGGTTGCCCCGAGGGGATACGATTCGCCGGGCCAGACGCGGGAACTCAAGTGCTCGATGTCACTTGATAGATCCGCTCCCCGTATTCCTTCACCATGCGGGATGCGGTGACGAACGGCCCAAGGCTCTTCCAGTTGTGCCGGACCTTGTCCAGCCAGTCAACCGCGGGGCTCGTGCCGCTATCGCCGTAGTAGAGCGGGGCAATCTCGCCGCCGAGGACGTCGTACAGATGGCTGGCTTCTTCCCGATCGCGCTGTTGCGTTTCCTCTGCAGCCGAGGATGGGATTGCCCACCCGTTCTCTCCATCGAAGGCTTCATCCCACCAACCATCGAGGATCGAGAAGTTGAGCCCGCCGTTGAGGGCAGCCTTTTCGCCGCTGGTGCCACAGGCCTCTCTGGGGCGGATCGGGTTGTTGAGCCACACGTCGCAACCGGCATACATGGCGCGGGCTACAGCCATGTTGTAGCCGGGTACGAAAACGAATCGGCCGCGTGATGCCGGATCAGCTGCGAACTTGACGATGTTGCGCAATATGTCCTTGCCGGGCTCGTCGGCGGGATGGGCCTTCCCGGCGAATACGAACTGTACCGGACGGTCCTCGTCGTTGATGAGAGCAGTGAGTCGCTCGAGGTCAGACAACAGCAAGTCAGCGCGCTTGTATGTGGCGAAGCGACGGGCGAACCCAATGGTGAGTACGTCCGGATCGAGGTTGGTTGACTCACCGATCTGGCGGTTGGCCATGTCGATCATCCGGCGGCGTCCGCTTCTAAAGACGATGCGGATTTCATCGTCAGTGACATCGGCAACGCGATCCCATGCATCGTTGCCGGGGAGGTGCCAGTCCTGGCCGAGTTTGTTGTCGAACACGTGCTGCAGCTCAGGGTCTATCCAGGTGCGGGCATGGACGCCGTTGGTAACCGACGTGATCTCCGCGCCACCCGGGACTTCCTTGAACATTGCCCGGCTCACCTCGCCGTGGAGTCGGGAAACGCCGTTGGTCCGACCGGCGATGCGAACGCAGAAAGCCGCCATGTTGAAGTGGTCGTCACCGCCGGGGAGGATGCCAAGACGCAGAAGTCCGTCGAGGTCGATGCCGTATTGTTCAGCCCAGATTCCGAGGTATTTGCGCATGAGATCGGGTGCGAACCTGTCGATGCCTGCCGGGACTGGCGTATGTGTGGTGAAGACAATGCGACTTTGTATCGCGGATACGGCCTCGTCGAGAGTGAGACCCTTGGCGACCTCTTCGGCCAACAGCTCCAGAGCAAGAAAACCGGCGTGACCTTCGTTGAGGTGGAACTTCGCCGGTTCGTATCCCAGCTGCCGGATGGCGCGCACTCCACCAACACCCATCAGCATTTCCTGGCGCATGCGGTGCTCGCGATCACCGCTGTACAGCCGATCGGATATACGGCGGCCCCACTCGTGGTTCACGTCCAGATCGGTGTCAAGCAAGAAGAGCCTGGTGGTGCCGACGTTCGTCTGCCACACCCGGGCCGTGACCAGGTGCTCGGCAAGCTGAAGTTCCACTCGCGCAGGTGTGGCCGTCAGTGCCAGAAAGCGGGGATTGTTGGTTACGTAACGCTCCCGCTGGTGACCATCCTCGAGAGCTTGACGGAAGAACCCGTCGCGATAGAACAAACCAACCGCAATCAACGGCATGCGTAGGTCACTCGCTGCCTTGAGGTGGTCTCCCGCCAGTACGCCCAGTCCGCCCGAGTACTGAGGGAGCATTTCAGAGACACCGAACTCGGGGCTGAAGTAGGCAACGGTCGAATCGTTACTGAGGTGGAGTGAAGGCGGGATGTTGGCGTGAGCGGCTCGTGCTAGCTGGGTGAAGTCCCCATCGTTGGTTAGCGCCGACCAGTCATCCTCGTTGAGAAGCTTGATTCGCTCCGCGGGGTGCAGGGAAGCTTCACCATTGAGAGAGGGAATGCGGGAGAACAATTCGCGGGCGTGCAGATCCCAGGTCCACGAGTAGTTGCCTGCAATCTGAAGCAATGTGCTCTCGAGTTCGTAGCGTGAGGTTGTTTCTTGCACGTCGAGTCCTTGAATTCTTCTCGGGAAGAGGTGATGTTATAGCTGTTGAGGCTACTGATTGTCCCGTTCGTCGTCGGTCAACCCATCATCGGTTGTGTTTCGTGATTCGCTGAGCCGTTCTAGCTGAGCGAGGAGCTGAGGGCTAGATGTGATTTCTTCTATCGCATGTCGATGGCGCGCACTCCAGTTGGGTCGTTGCGTATCGGTGCCTGGCACGTTCTGCCGTCTTTCTTCCGCCCAGAGATCATCGATGTTGACAATCGCGATCGCGGCGTCTGATGCTGCCATCCAATCCATGATGGCATCGCGGGTGTCTTCCAGCCCTTTGCTTCCGAGAGTCGCTTCGACGTCTGCGATGTCGCGAGTGCGTTGTTGTCTGGCGATGTCGCCGCGGCCATCAGCGTAGACGCCGAGGTCCTCGCCATCGTCGATATCGATACCGCGCCACCAGGCCGCAAACGGAGGCGTGTCATGTGTACTCAAAGCGATCAGGTCGTTGCGGCTCGGCTCGTTCAGACCATCCTGGGCAACCTTCATTCCGAGAAGTTGGTGCCGTTGCAACGCATCGCTGATGGCCACGGGTACGGTGCCCAGATTCTCGCCGACAACGGCCGAGCCAGCTCGGTGCGACTCAAGGCAGACGATGGCGAACATCTCTTCAGTCGGCTGGATTACATAGGCACCGTCGGTAGCAGACAGCCCATGAGGGACCCACCACGTGCGGTGCAGTCCCATTACGTGGTCGATGCGGAGGAGACCTGCAACCGACAGTTGGTGCCGAACCGCCTTGATAAAGGAGCGATGACCCTCGAGTCTCGACTGGGATGGAATTGTGGCGGGCAGGCCCCAATCCTGGCCTCCAAGAAATAGCGAGTCGGGTGGGGCTCCCACACTGGCCGGGGCATATAGGTCAGGTTGATCCCAGATATCAAACCCATCGGGATGGCAGCCGATAGGGAGATCCAGGTAGAGGTATTGGCCACGGTCGCGGAGACGCTGCCCAAGTTTGGCCAATTGGTCGGCGGCGAGCCATTGGGCGGTACGGTGATAGTCGATGCGGTCGGGCATCGGTTCGGCGTCAGCCGGCCAGGCGCGCCAGTTGCGGCCATATCTGTCGCACATGGCGCGGAAGGTTGCGTATCTCGCTATCTCAGGATTCGCGGAAACAAAATCATCGATCCTGCTTTGGATCTGAGGTACGCCGCTTGTCGCAGCCGCGTAATCGGCGATGACATTTCGTATCGACAAGCCGGCCGCTTCGTAGTTGACCCAGCCCGGACCGTCCCCCGACGTTGGGACGTCGCCGACCCAACCGGGGGCCACAGTCATGTCGACAAATAGTTCGTTCCACGCCCGCCGGGAAGCGGGTGAGTACGGCGATGGCTGATCGGGGAAGGTCGCCACCAAGGGGAGCGTTCCCACGACCGCGACACCGGTGACGAGCGCGGTATCGGCCAACTGCTGGAGGTGGCCGAAGTTGCCGATCCCAGTGTCATGGTGTTTCGATCTCATCGCGTAGACAGGGGCAAGGACGCCGAGCTTGCGTTGTGGCGCGGACTGAGCTTGCGTTGGAGCGGCTATGACCAGGGTCTTCTGTCGAGCGCCTTCGAGACGGAGCTCGTGATATCCAATGGGTAGGACCCCGTCGATGGTGAGGGTGTGGTCGCCGACCCGCACTGGTATTTCATCGCCCTTCTCGGTGACGATATAGCCCGGCGCCACAGAGCTTCCCAAGGTGATCTCGGGCAGAATGCCGTCCCAGGCGACCAGGACCGGCTCGATAATCGGTGGCTCGCCCGTTAGATCTGACAGGGTGGATTCGATCTCATGCGAAGAGCCAAGCGACCGACCAGTCAGCGCCTCAAGGACGGCGAGCAGATGATCCGCCGTTACTTGTTGGGGTTTGCCCCAAACATCGACCCACTCTGTGAGGACGCCTGCGGTGGCTGCGAGGGTGCGGATTGTTGATTCGATGATGTGCTCTTCCGGGATGTCGACTCGATGATTATCGCTCCTACGACGTCGTCATGAAACCTGGGTGTCTGGGACAATGGGTCTATGTGCGGACGATTCGTTCAATCCCATGACCCCGGTTTCTACGCTGATGCTTTTCAAGTGGAGACCATCAGAACAGACACACTGCCTTCTTCATACAACGTGGCCCCTACCGATTCGGTCTATGCGGTGGCGGAGCACGATGGGGAACGGCTGCTCGGCTCGTTCCGCTGGGGGTTAATCCCGTGGTGGGCAAAGGATCGGAAGATCGGTGCGCGCAGCATCAACGCTCGGGCGGAGACGGCTGCTGAGAAGCCCACCTTCCGCGATTCCTTTGTCAAGCGGCGTTGTCTTATCCCTGCCGACGGTTTCTACGAATGGCAGCGGCTCCCGAGGGGGAAGCTACCTCACTACATCTATAGAGCTGACAACAAGCCCCTTGCCTTTGCTGGTCTCTGGGCAACTTGGGATGATCCTGATTCGGGAGATCGAATTCGCACTTGCACGATCCTCACTGGCAAGCCCAACGGTCTCGTGGCTGATATCCACGATCGTATGCCCGTCATCATGCCTGAGGATTCTTGGGCGGACTGGCTGGATAGAGAGAATGAGGACACCGAGATCCTGAACCAGTTGTTGGCGATCTTTCCCCGGGAGGCGATGGCCGAGCATGCGGTCGCAACTCTCGTTAACAAGGTCAGCAATAACTACCCGGAATGCATCGCCCCTCTCGACACCGGTGCTGTTGGCCAGTGACACCCCGACTTGATGTCGGTTGTTGTGGCGGCCAATGTGCCTCTGGTTAGCTCCTCGGGATTCGATTTCCATGTCTGTAGTTCAACCGATGTCCGTAAACGACAGCCCGCTGTCGATCGAGATGATTGATGCCGAGCCGGCTCAACTCGTTGCAACCCGTGTGGGGCGGGCGATCTACATGGTGCTCGGATTCGCGTCTCTTGGGCTTGGCATTGCCGGATACATCGTTCCATTGCTGCCCGGCACGGTTTTCCTTCTGCTCGCGGCGTATTTCTTCTTCAAGTCAAACGAGCGTATGTACGACTGGGTAGTCAACCATCGCTGGTTCGGCCCGATGGTCAGGGCCTACCGGGCGGGCTACGGCATCCCACGGCGCATCAAAGCCTATGCGGTTGGTCTCGTGATCGTCAGCATCGGGTTTTCGATCCTCGTGGCGGTGGACTCTGCGGCAATTCGGGTGGTCTTGGTCGCGATCGCAGTGTCGGTGTCAACGTTCATTCTGACCCGTCCCACGACGGAGAATGTTTTAGCGCAGGGCTAGATGCAGCGGCTACTTGTCCGTCTCTACTCGGACGACTCTTCGAGGTCGTCGACCCCTTCTTCTTCGAGCCGACGGCGGAGGCCGCCACCGCGTCGTTGATATATGGTGTTCCCCGGAGCGACCACAAAGTGCTGGTCGAGGGGGACCTGCTTCTTCATGGGTTGGCGATCTGTGAGATCGATAGTCATCCCCTGCTGAGTAAGGCGCACCACCTCAGGCTCCGGCGGCGACCCTTCGAGGGCCTCTTCGATCCCGTCGGTCTCGAGCGCGATCATCGATGACACGATTTCGGTCTCTTCGAGAGTTGATTCTGCGAGATGCCGAAACTGACCTTCGATGCCAGCTACAGCTGAGCGCAATTGCGCGATGCGCTGCTCAAGCGCCGCGTGTTCGCGCCGGGCTCGACCGAGCATCGAACCTGCTTCATGGCGGGCGTCTTCAAGGATCTGGTTTGCTTCCAGCTCGGCGGATTGGACATCGGCCGCGGCCGCAGTCCTCTTGTTCGTTGTGAAGTCGTTGGTTTCACGCAAGGCGGTGGCGCGAAGCGATTTAACCTCCGACAAAGCAGCGGTGATGAGCGATTCGCCGCGAGCGTTGCGGCGGGACAGAAGCTCACTGGAGCTGGCCCGAGCCGCCGCAACGATCTGAGCAGCTTCGTCCTTGGCCTCGGCGATTCCCTCCGCGGCGCGGCCTTGAGCCTCTTCCAGTTGGGCTATGGCGGTGGCGTGGAGTTCCTCCGTCGCCGCCGCAGCATCATGCAGAGCCAAGTCGCGAGCGGTGCGAACGGTGGCAAGGTCGGTGATCTGAGAATTCAACTCGCGGGCTGACTGGGCGAATTGTTCGTCTTGGTCCTCGTACTTGCGGAGTGTGGATACGAGCCGCTTGATGACGGCATCGACCTCTGCTGGGTCGTACCCGCGGCGACGCGCCATCAAGAAGTGGTGACCCTCAATGGACGACGAATGGATCATCCTGCGCTACCTCCCCGGCACTCCACCCGCTCTGCCCCCGAATCGATTCTCATTGTTGCGGTATCGTTTGCGATGACCGCTGCGGATGAGTATCACAGAGCGCGAAAAGCGGTGCAAGTGTGTTTCACCGATCGACCGTCACGACTGGAATAGGGACTAGTCCCGTTGTGCCGGTTGGGAATGTTGCGCAAGTTGTTGGGGACGATGCCGATAGACGGGTTGCGGGTGCTGGAGAGTGCTCTGCAGGAGAACCTGTCGAGGATTTCAGCGGAGGTGCGTTCCACCCCCGCGTTAGGTTTGAAACGGTCGGCCGCTACTAGCAACCTGGTATCGGGTGATCCACCGGTCGTTTCTCATCTTGGTAAGACCCGCCTTTTGGGGCGGGTCTTGTCGCGTCCTGCGTGCTTTGTTGTATAGCCACGGATCGGCTCTGCTTGCTCGCGGGCGCTGGTCCTCATAGCCTGTTGGGCTTATGGACAGGATCACCGTCGACATCGAGAAGAACTGGCTATCGGTTGCCGACATCTGTGAGTACATGGATGTCTCGGCTTTCGTTGTTACCGGCCAGCTTCGTTCCGGGCGGCTTCCCGCCGTCAAGTTCGGTCGCGAGTGGCGTGTTGCCAGACAAGACTTCGAGGACTGGATAAACGGTCAGCGGATGACAACAGCTGAGACCACTGCGGAGTCAAGTCCATGACGACCGCTCCCGCCGAAATAGACTTGCCTGAGGGCAAAGACGTCACGGATTACCTTCCGGTATGGGACGTGGTGGTTTGGGATGACCCGGTGAACCTCATGAGCTACGTTGTGTGGGTTTTTCGGAGCCTTTTTGGGTACGCCGAACCGGAAGCGACGCGTCTTATGCTCCAGGTCCACAACGATGGGCGCGCTGTCGTGGACAGCGGCCCGCGAGAGCATGCCGAAATGAGCGCGTTCCGGCTTCATCATCACGGTCTGTGGGCCACTGTGGAGAAGAGATGAGCCGGTTTGTCGCGACGGCGCAGGGAATCCAGGTCCAGCTTCTCGATACCGAGGTAGCGATTCTGGCCCGCCTGGGAAGCTTGTTGCAGGGTGCGGGTGCTGGGAAAGACGATCCAGCTGCGCAACGCCTCAAGCCCATGATCTACACAGACGATGCTGTTGCGTCCCGCGAATTCGACCGACTCGCTGCTAAGGAGCGCGTCGAGATACGGTCCGCGGACCGAGAGAGATTCGACGAAGGTCTAAGTGCCGCGGCGACAGGAATTGTCACCTTGACCAGCGAAGACGCCGCGACTTGGGCCCGGGTCCTAGGCGAATCCCGGATCGTTCTCGCCGCCCGCAAAGGATTTTTTGACTCTGGGATGCCAACGGAACGGCAGAATGATCCGGAGGTATCCCTCGTGCTGTATCTCGGAATCTTGCAGGAGGAGCTTGTTGCGGAGATGCTGGCCACTATGGAGGACAAGAAGTGAGCGATCAACCGGATCCAATGGAGTCATTCCCCCAGGAACAGGTGGCCGACGCAAAGGCGGTTCGCAAGACCCGTGATCCGGCGACAACCCTGACGACTGCCCTTGTTGTCTATGTCTTTGTGAATTTGGCCTTTGCTCTTCCGCTTGTGATCTTTCCAGTTGCGTACTTCGATGTAATCGGCCTTGACCCGACCGTTGCGGACCAACTCGGGGGACTGCGCTGGGTCGGAGCGGTCCTGTTGGCGTGGTCCGTTACTGCCATCGCTGTTCTCGCACGTCCAGAGGGGCGGGGCGTATTCGTGACTGCCGGAGCTGCTCAAATCACGATGGGAGCTATCGGTTTCCTGTATTCGTGGTCGATCCATGAGTACAAATGGGACACTTGGTATCAGGCAGCTTCTTCGATCGTGCTGACTGCAGGGGCGGTTTATCTGTGGTGGGCACGGATGAGTGGACGCAAGGTGTTGCGGGGAGCGAGCCGCAAGAACAAGGGCAACGCAAAGAGCGCGTAGGCCGGCTCTACCTGAGTAAGCCGCATGTGGCTGGAGTCGGCCGGGGGACGACTAGCGTGACCTCTCGTTCTAAGGAGGCTTGCAGGTGAAGGTCGCGGCAATGGTGCTCGCCGCCGATGTTGGATCAGGTTTCATTGGTCCCAAGCATCTGGCGCCGTTCCGGGGTTCGACGCTCATCGAGCATGTAGTTGCCGAGGTCAACGAGTGGCCGGTCGACACCGTCATCGTCGTGCTGGGACCCAACGCCGAAGAAATCGTGGACAGGGCAGACCTTGGTGACGCCATTATCGTTATCGATCTCGAGTGGACGGAAGGGGAGGCGGCCGCACTTCGAGTCGGCATCGACACCCTCTATCGGCTCGATCAATACGACACCGTCGTCCTGACGCATGCGGACTATCCGGGGACCAGAAAAGATGAGGTTGCCCGGCTCATCGAGAACCATCGTGAAGGTCACAAACCGGCGGTCGTTCCGAAGTACCGGTATGCAGTCGGCCACCCTGCTGTTATCGGCGAAATGTTGTGGCCACGTCTCATCAGCATGGAGGGCGCCTCGGTTTTCGATCAGATTTTGGCGACCCATCCGGATTGGGTTGAGGAAGTCTGGTTCGATCGTCTTCCCGGGAAGCGTGTGTTGACAGCAGACGATCTCGTTGACGTCGAATCGAGTCGCTGATGGAGGCAGGCCTGCAAGGGCTGTAGTGCCGCGCCATCGAGGGGTTGGCTATTCCGTCTGGCAATCGGTGCTACAGAGTCAGTAGTCTCTGGACTCGGTGCTGTCTTGCGGTTGAGGGGCCCAGCGCACTGCTGAAGAGTTGATTGGGAAGGACGGGTATGGCTTCGATCGATACGATCGAGGGGATCGGCCACAAGCAGGCGACGAGCCTTCGCAAGGCGAGGCTGCGAACTGTTGAGGCGCTCCTCAAGAAGGGTTCTACACGCAAAGGTCGCCGCGATGTCGCCGCGTCCACCGGTATCAGCGGGAAACTGATACTTGAGTGGGTAAACCGTGCGGACCTGATGCGAGTCCGTGGTGTTGGAGAGGAGTATTCAGATCTTCTCGAAGCCGCGGGAGTCGACACGGTCAAAGAGTTGCGACGTCGCAATCCGACGAATCTGCTTATCGCGATGGTGGCTATCAACACCAAGAGCCTGTTGGTGCGACGCTTGCCGACCGAGACGATGGTGCAGCGTTGGGTGGAGCATGCAGGAGAACTCGACACGATCGTCACGTATTAGCGGTACGTCGCGTTAGATGTAACGAAACCCCCGGCGCCAACGGCGCCGGGGGTTTCTTGTGGCCGGGGAAGCGAAGCAGGAAGGGAGGGAGAGCTTCGTCAGTCTTCTGGGAAGTCTGTCTTCCCGGCCAGTCCTGTTGTTACTTGCTGGCAGCTACTTTGGCCGGAGCCTTCTTCGCTGGCGTCTTCTTGGCGGCCGCTTTGGCGGCAGGTGCCTTCTTGGGAGCGGTCTTCTTGGCGGGTGCCTTCTTGGCCGCTGCCTTGGTGACGGGTGTCTTCTTGGGTGCCGGCTTAACAGCTGCGGTCTTCTTGGCGGCCTCTTCCGCGGCCGGGGTGAACGACTCGCGCCAGTTGCTCAGGGTGTTCTCGAGCTGATCGCGGAGCTGCTCGACGCGGTCCTGGACCTTGTCGATGTTCATCCGATGCTCGAGCTCCTCAACAACGTTTCGGTCCTTGATTTGCTTTGTGACCTTCTCGCCTTCTGTGGCGTATGAGTCAAGTTGGGTCTGGGCATCGGACATCATCTTGGTTCCGAAGTCCTTGACCTTGCGAGCCACTACGACCGGGGCGCCGACGGCCACAAAGGCTGTCTTCTTCGCCATATCTTTGGGGGCTTTGAGATCCATTGCTACTCCTTGTTTTCCTGGCTGATGAAGCTGTTGTAAACCTCAAGCAGCGCGACCTTTTGGGTTTTGGTGAGTGTCTCGTCGACGGCGATCGCTTCGGGGACATCTCGTCTCATTCCGACCTCGTCAAGCAGACCTGCACGCTCGTAGAGCGTCTCGGCCGAGATTGAGAGCGCCCGTGCCAGCGACTTGAGAATCTCAGCCGATGGCTTACGGAGGCCTCGCTCGATCTGGCTTAGATATGGGTTGGAGATCCCGGCGGTTTCTGCAAGCTTGCGGAGCGACATTGCGCTTCGCTCGCGTTGCTGTCGGATGTATTGGCCGAGGTCACCGATCTGCTTCATAGTTAGCACAATATCGCACTGTGCTAACTATTGCAAGCGTTAGCTAGCTGCTAGCGCCCTCCCGAGAATTCCCTAAATGGCGGAACCGCGTCTGGTCAGCATTTCGCCAAGATTCGTCTGGATCAGAGAGCGGATTTCTTCGGTTCTCTCCAGCATTTCAAGGGGATCTGGATCCGTGCCCGGATGGGTTGGCTGGATCGGTTCGAGGAAGCGCACTCGCCATCGAATCGGTAGTGGAATCAGATTGAGGTATACGGCCATCTCTTCGACTCGCTGCGAGGGCCAGACCAATCTCACGAAACGGGCGAGAAGCTGCGAAGAGAACAATGCAGGATGGACCTCATCCGAGCCGACGATCGCGACCGGGACAACGGGTGCCCCGTGTCGTTCTGCCATCGTGAGGAATCCGCCACGCCCGAACCGTTGTACTTGGTAGGCCTGGGAGAAAGGCTTCTGGAACGCTCTAACGCCCTCGGGGAACACACCGACCATATGGCCCTCTTCGAGCAAATAGGAAGCGTCGGCGCGGGATGCGTAGACACCACCGACTTTCCGGTACAAATGGGAGATCGTCGGTGTTGCGTTGAAGACCTCGGTGGCCATTACGCGGGGGCGGCGGGGGATAGGCATCTCGTTGGTGACGGCCAACGTCAGCATCATGGCGTCGTATGGCAGCGCCGCGCCGCCGTGGTTCGCTGCCAGCAGCGCACCGCCCTCGGTCGGTAGATTCTCGACGCCCTCGACCTCCACCCGGAAGTACTCGAAGTAGAGATAGTTGGCCAGATGCCAGGTCATCTCAGCGATCACAGGATCCAACCCAATGGGGTCGATGTCATACGAGGCCAGCCAGACATGGCGGAGCAGCGTTGGCCAGGTGTCGAAACCGAGTCTGCCGGTTGCCGGTATGGCCACATCGGTGCTGTCGATACCGCCGTGCAACGAGCACCGTTGCCGGGTCTTAACGATCGGAAGCCCACAAGGGTGTCCCTCGATGCTCCGCCAATTGCACGATTGTCTGTGATCGATGAAGGAGTCCAGCCGTGCCGCCAGGATTGCCCGCCTGGCTGCCGCATCGTATGAGACCCTGTGGGGGCCGTGAGCCGAGCCCTTCGGTGCGGCCGACTCGATAGCTGCGACCAGTTCGGCTTTGGTCATGCGAGACCGGCCCCTGATCTGATCGCGGCGTGCAAGATCGAGAAGTTGTTTCTTGGTCAATTCGTGAAGAGGGACGCTCATTGCGGATCCGATCGGCGGGAAACGAGACCGTACCCAGAAAGGACCGTCTGGCGTAAGCTCTGCCGAGGCTCGAAACCAAGGATGTCACGCATGTGCCGCGTGTCGACAATAAGACCTTGGTGCACGAGATGCTTGATGTGATCAGGAAGATGAAGGTCGACGCGGCTCATTCCCTTAACGGCAATGTTGTAGGCACCGCGGGGAAGCGGCTGGCCAACTCTCTTTCCCAGCCGAAGAATTCGCGAAAGGTACAGCTGACCAGGCGCCGCCACATTGAACATTCCTTGTACAGGGTTGGCGAGAGAATGTTCAAGGGCGCCTATGGCATCCGAGCCCGAGATCAGTTGCAGTCGCGGGTCATACCCGAGCCGTGTCGGTACAAGGGGCAGGCGCAGATACCGGCTCAACGGATTTGTGACGTCCGGTCCGAAAATCGGCGCAAAGCGCAGCACCGTGAAAACGGTGTCGTCTCTGAACTTCGTTGTCTCGACGACATAGCTCTCGACTGCTCTGAGGTCCTTCGCATACCTGCTCCTATTGCCATCGAGTTGGGCATCTTCAGCAACCACGGAAGGATTCCGTGGTCCCATCCCGTATATACAGATGTCGGACTTAACGATCACGTGCTTGATTGCGGAGCATCGTCTGATGGCACCAAAGAGAGCTTGCGCCCCGACCACAGCTTCGTCGTGAGCACGCCGGCCACCGAGGAGTGCGGACCGATCTACCGTTTGCAGGTGCACGACAGCATCCGGTTCGATATCGATCACGAAATGGGCGAACTCGGGATGATCGAGTTCGAACATGTGGACATCGGTCTCGAGCTCGATTCGAGCCGGGACTTCGTCCACAGCGAATACCTCGACATCCGAACGACCTTCTAGCTCTTTGATGAGATGGCCGCCGGTCCAGGTAGCTGCCCCAGTGACAAGGATTCGCCGCATATACCGGTCAAGCCTAACGAGAGGAGAGTCGAGGTACGCCGGCTACCGACGGGTGAGTGCTGCGCCCGGGTCGCCCCCCAGGCTCCTACCATGGCTAATACGGCTACTTTCACACAGTCACCACGCCGGAGAGATCTATGAAATCCACAAAAGGGGATGAATCCTTGATCATCGTCATGACGAAGGAGGCTTCTCCCGAGGATGTCGCCAACGTAGTCGAGCGTCTTGAGGCAATAGGCGCAGAAGCACACGTATCCGAAGGAAAACAACGCACCGTCATAGGTGCTGTCGGCGACCGAAACGCTATTCAGCAACTGCCTTGGGAAGCATTCCCAGGAGTCGAACGGGCAGTGCCCGTTCTCAAGCCGTTCAAGTTCGTCAGCCGCGATTTCCAAAGCGAAGACACTGTGGTCGATGTCGGAGGAGTCCCCGTCGGTGGCGGCCATTTTGTGGCCATCGCCGGCCCGTGCGCTGTTGAGACTCGAGACCAGCTTTTCGCTTCGGCCGAAGCGGTCGCCAAAGCCGGCGCAACCATTCTGCGCGGCGATGCATTTAAGCCGCGAACGTCACCGTATTCGTTCCAGGGCCTAGCGGAAAAGGGACTTGAGCTTATGGCGGAAGCCCGTGACGAATTCGGCCTTCCGTTTGTGGCCGAGGCAGTCGACCCTCGTGATGTCGAACTCGTCAGTGGCTATGCCGATCTGATTCGAGTCGGCACCCGCAATATGGCCAACTTCACACTTCTGTCGGAGCTCGGTCGCCAGGACAAGCCGGTAATGCTGAAGCGGGGCCTGACGGCAACAATCGAGGAGTGGCTCAATGCCGCGGAGTACATTTACAAAGAAGGCAACCACGATGTCATCATGTGTGAGCGTGGGATTCGGACCTTCGAGACGGCGACTCGTAACACTCTCGACATTTCCGCTGTTCCGGTCCTCAAAGAATTGTCTCATCTGCCTGTGATCGTTGACCCTTCCCATTCAGGCGGCAGGCGGAGTCTTGTCGCACCGCTGACCCGGATCGCAGTTGCTTCCGGCGCGGACGGTTTCATGGTTGATGTGCATCCCGCCCCCGAGACCGCTCTTGTCGATGGTCCGCAGGCAATTCTTCCTGGCGAGTTCGCCGATCTAATGGACCAGGTGCGCGCCCTGCGGTCCGTCATGGACTCGTTCACGTAGATGCGAGCATTAGCGATTTCCGGCACCGGGCTGATCGGCGCTTCCATCGGACTCGGGTTGTCCCGGGCGGGTTGGACGGTGAGCGGATGGGATCCAGACAGTGATGTTTTGGCGGCGGCTCACCTTGCCGGGGCCGTCCAACATCAGGTTGCTTCGTTCGAGGCACTACTGTCGTCAGAACCCGACCTCATCGTTATGGCCGGGCCGCCCCTAGCAATTGTCGAGCAGCTCTCGACAATGGAGACCGGTGCTCTAGTTATTGATGTCGCCGGAGTGAAGTCTGCGATTGTTGCTGCTGCTGGCCCCTCCCGTTTTGTCGGAACCCACCCCATGGCCGGGCGCGAGATGCAGGGTCCCCAGGGGGCGTCGCCTTCGCTATTCCGCGGTGCCACGTGGGTAGTCGTGACCGACAACACCACAGAATCCGACCTCGTGGAAGTTGAAGCTGTACTGGAGCAGCTCGGTGGCCGCCCGATCCGAATGACGGCGGCTGAACATGATGCGGCGGTAGCGATGATCAGCCATCTGCCTCAGGTTTTGGCGACTGCGCTTGTCAACGAGGCCGCTGATCGTACGAACGCCCTTGATCTGGCGGCGGGAAGCTTCCGCGATCTCACTCGTGTTGCCGCATCGGAACCGGCGATCTGGATCGACCTCCTCGCGATCAATCGTGAGGACGTCATCGGCGCTATCGAAGATTTCCGGCAGCGTCTTGACCGAGTCGCCGCCGCGCTGCGGGATGGTGACGTCGATGTCATCCAGGCTTTTCTCACCCGCGGTCAGCAGATTCGCCGCAGTCTTGCACCCCCTGCCGTCGCAGTTCGGGTAGCTCTCGCAGATGAACCAGGCGAGCTGGCCCGTGTCGGCAGGGCTTTTGGTTCGTCAGCAGTCGACGTACGAGATCTCCAACTCCGGCACGCGCCGCATGGCGGCGGCGGCGTCCTCACGGTGTCGGTGCGGCAGGGCGAAGCAGAGACACTCCGCACGGCTTTGCAGGATGAGGGCCTTCTCGTACTCGAATAGGCCCTAAGGCCGGAGACTGACGGGTACCGACTCGTAGCCGTGGATGGTGAAGGCGTTCTGCCTTATCGGCTCTTCAACGAGTTCCATTTCCGGGGCGATCTCGATGAGCGCGCCGAGAGCGACATCGAGCTCGAGACGGGCCAGCGGTGCGCCAAGACAATGATGGGTCCCACCGCCAAATCCGATGTGGTTCGCCGCATGGCGATCCGCGAGGAATCGGTCGGGGTCGTCGAACACACGCGGGTCTCGATTCGCCGATCCAAACAGCATCCCGATCTTGTCCCCGAACGAGAAACGTTGTCCTGCGACCTCAACATCGTCGGCGAGCACCCATCGCTCAAAAAGTTGTAACGGTGCATCCCAACGGAGCATCTCCTCTATCGCCACCGCGGGCGCGACCCATCCGTCAACCACTCTGTGCCATTCGTCGCGGTTCTTCATGAAACCGGTGATGCCGTTGCCCATCGTGTTCACGGTTGCCTCGTGGCCTGCGTTGAGCAATACGATGACCGTCGATACGATCTCCTCCTCGGTGAGGCGCTCGCCATCCACTTCGGCATAGACCAGTTCTCCGATCAGCCCGCGACGAGAACCAGATCGATTGAAGTGGATGATCCCGCGTACGTAGCTATCAAAACTGGCGGCGGCATTGGCTGCGTCCTGGGCTTGTTCATCGGTCGTGTTCAGCTCGTACATCTTGACCATGCGATGTGACCAGTCGAGCAGATGCGGGTAGTCCTCAGCCGGGACGCCGAGCAGCGAGGTGATGATGCCGATCGAATATGGCTGGCTGAATTCGCCAAGTAGGTCGATCTGGTCGTGCTCCATGGCACCACGCAAGAGGTCCGCGGCGAGGCCCTGCGCCGGCTTGCGCATATCCTCGACCGCTCTGACGGTGAATGCTTTTGATACAAGTCGGCGGAGCCGCGTGTGGTCGGGAGGCTCGAGTTCCAGCAGAGAGTGTTTCTCGACCTTCCAGAATGCTGCCCAGCGTGGATCCCTTGGTTGCGCCCCAACCTCGTCTGCTGATGCCACGTGGTCGTAAACGCGGCCAAGCCGGCGATCGCGTAGGCAGGCGCGAACGTCCTCATGACGGGTCACCAGCCACAGGCCCGAAGTCTCGTCGTGGACGACAGGCGCTGACTCCCGAAGCTCGCTGAGTACTGGATATGGATCTTGGATGAACTCTTTATCGGCGAGGTCTATGTGTTGCTGCGGCATCGAACAGACGTTACCCCTCATCTTGCGCCGACGCACCGGCGCATCGAGGGCTGACCGACATGTCTATTCTGCTCGGTCACAACCAATTGAAGCGCTCATCTAGAGCGGTGGAGGGACAGGCCCCTTGAAGCCGCGGCAACCGGTGTGGACACGGTGCCAATGCCTGGACGATGAGTCGCCGACGGATTATCTCCGTCCGGTGCTTGCAAGAGCGCGGCCACGGACCACGCAAGGAGATTCTCGTGTGCAATCGAAAGCTATCCCGATGTAGATGGACGATCGGCAGATGAGCGGCTTCCTTCATGCCCTCGCCGATCGTGTGATCATTTTTGATGGCGCTGCCGGCACCACTCTGCAGCGGGCCGGTCTCACCGAAGAAGATTTCGGCGGCCCCGACCTGGAAGGTTGCAACGAGCTACTGAATGTGACCAGGCCTGACGTCGTTGCCGCGATGCACGATGAATTCCTGGTCGTTGGTGTGGACGTCATCGAGACCAACACGTTCGGTGCGTTTGCGATACCGCTGGCTGAATACGGGATCGACGATCGCGCATACGAACTCAACAAGGCAGCAGCCGAGATCGCCGTATCGGTGGCGGCGGATCACTCGACTGCGGACCATCCCAGGTGGGTTGCTGGGTCGATAGGGCCGGGAACAAAGCTTCCCTCACTTGGTCAGATCAGCTACGCCGAGTTGGCTGATGCCTACGAAATCCAGGCCCGCGGCCTGCTGGATGGCGGCAGTGACCTGCTGATTGTCGAGACGATGTACGACCTGCTGACCCTGAAAGCGGCGGTCGCCGGAAGCCGGAAGGCGATGCAAGCGATCGGCCGTAATGTCCCGATTCAGGCGCAGGTGACGATCGAGACGACCGGTCGCATGTTGCCGGGGACCGAGATTGGTGCGGCGCTGGCTGCGATTGAGCCACTTCGAGTCGACGTCATCGGTCTCAATTGCGCTACCGGTCCCGAGGAGATGAGCGAGCACCTTCGCTATCTGGCACGACATTCACGAGTGCCGATCGCGGCTATACCCAACGCTGGTCTTCCTGAGGTGGTTGATGGAGACATGCATTACGGGCTGTCTCCCGAGAGCCTCGCCGATCAGCATGCCCGGTTTATCACTGAGTTGGGTGTGAGCGTTGTAGGTGGTTGCTGCGGCACAACGGCCGACCACCTCAAAGCTGTGGTGGACCGCTGCAAAGACCTCACCCCGGCGCCCCGGAACCCAGAGCCTCAGGCTGGTGCCGCCTCCACCTACAGCTTCGTTCCCTTCGCCCAGGACACATCGTTTCTCATCATCGGGGAGCGGACCAATGCGAACGGATCCAAGAAGTTTCGTGACGCAATGCTTGCCGAAGACTGGGACACCTGTCTCGAGGTAGCGCGGGGCCAGGTCGCCGAGTCTGCCCATCTCATCGATGTTTGCATCGACTACGTCGGAAGGGATGGCGTCGTGGATATGGACGAGCTGGCCGGCCGGTTTGCGACGCAGGTCGCCGCGCCGTTGGTTCTCGATAGCACCGAGCCGGCGGTGTTGCGGGCCGGCTTGGAACGTATCGGAGGACGGTCGGTCCTCAATTCGGCAAACCTCGAAGACGGGGAAGAAGTCGGGGCGCGTGCCGATCAGGTGTTCCAACTCGCCCGTGATCACGGCGCAGCAGTCATCTGCCTGCTCATCGACGAGGAAGGACAGGCGCGCGACGTCGAGTGGAAGATGAGAGTTGCCCATCGCCTCTATAACCTGGCGGTCAACCGCTACGGGTTAGATCCCTCGTCTCTCATCTTTGATCCGCTTACCTTTCCCCTAACCACTGGTGACCCCGATCTACGGCGAGATGGACTGGCAACAATCGAGGCGATCAAGCGGATCAAGACGGAGTTGCCAGGCACGTTCACTGTCCTCGGCATCTCGAACGTGTCGTTTGGGCTCAGGCCGGCGGTCCGCCATGTTTTGAACTCGATGTTCCTCCACGAATGCGTCGATGCTGGTCTTGATGCGGCGATCATTCACGCCGGTCGGATCATGCCCCTCAACAAGATCGAGGACCAGCACCGGAAACTGTGTCTTGATCTCATCTACGACCGCGGCCACCACGACTACGACCCCCTGACGGGCTTAATCGAAGAGTTCACCGGAGTCACCGTCGCCGCTGCTGCGGCGATCGACCACAGCGACTGGCCCGTAGCCGAGCGACTTCGACATCGGATCATCGACGGCAACATGCCAGGCCTCGATGATGACCTCGCCGAAGCGGTCGCGGCTGGTACCCGACCCCTCGACATCATCAACGAAACGCTGTTGAGCGGCATGAAGGTGGTCGGTGAGCTATTCGCCAGCGGAGAGATGCAGCTGCCGTTTGTGCTCCGCAGCGCGGAGACAATGAAGCGAGCAGTCGCCTACTTGGAGCCGCAGATGGAAAAGGGCGATGCCGCCCACCGCGGTTCGATTGTTCTTGCAACCGTCCGCGGCGATGTCCATGACATAGGGAAGAATCTCGTCGACATCATCCTGACCAACAACGGGTTCGATGTTCACAATCTCGGGATAAAGGTTGGTATCTCCGAGATACTCGAGGCTTTCGACGAACACCAGGCAGACGCCATTGGCATGAGCGGGTTGTTGGTCAAGAGTACCTTGGTGATGCGGGACAACCTGGAGCAGCTCAAGCGGCGTGAGTTGAGCGGAGTACCGGTAGTCCTTGGCGGCGCCGCGTTGACTCGTGCCTACGTGGAGCAAGACTTGCGCGGCCTCTACCCCGGTCCGCTGTTTTATGGGAAGGATGCATTTGCCGGGCTCGATGTAATGGAGCAGATAGAACGGCGCCGCCACGGGGAGGTCCATGCTGGTTTTGGCCGGGTCGAGACTCGCCGCTTGCCGCTACGGCAGCCTAGAAAGGAAGCCGCACCAGGTCTCGCTCCTGCTCGCAGCCCCGAGGTCGTCACCAACAGCCCGATCTTTGTCCCACCATTCCTTGGCTCCAGAGTGGTCAAGGGAATCCCGATCGATGACATCGTGGCGTGCGTCAACGAGACCGCCCTGTTCAGAAACCAATGGCAGTTCCGGCCCGAGGGGGGAGAGACGGACGAGGAGTTCAAACAGCGGGTACGCGGCGTGTTCCGGGAACAACTTGCCGCGGTTCGCCGGAAGGATCTGCTCACGCCACAAGTCGTCTACGGGTACTTCCCTGCGAACGCCGACGGCGACGAGCTGATCATCTGGACCGATGAGCATCGTACCGACGAGAGAATGCGTTTCTCTTTCCCGCGCCAGACCGGGCCACCGTGGCTTTGCGTCGCCGATTTCTTCCGTCCTGCTGATTCCGGCGAACTCGATTACGCCGCCTTCCAGATCGTGACGATGGGGGAGAAAGTCTCCGAGGAGACCGCACATCTGTTCGCAGAAGACGCCTACCAGGAATACCTCTTCCTCCACGGAATCGGTGTCGAGATGGCTGAGGCACTTGCAGAACATTGGCACAAGCGGATCAGAACCGAGTGGGGTTTCGTCGACGAGGACGGACCCTCGTTGCACGGTTTGTTTCGTCAGCAGTATCGAGGTGGTCGCTACTCGTGGGGCTACCCCGCTTGCCCCGACCTGGAGGACAACGAGAAAGTTGCCGAGTTGCTGGAGGCATCCCGCATCGGTTTGACCGTGAACGAGGGCACCGGATACCAGTTCCATCCTGAGCAAACGACCTCGGCGTTGATCAGCCATCACCCGCGGGCGAAATATTTCATAGCGAAGAGGTCCTGATGCTTTCTGCATACGACAGATGGGTAAACATTGCCGAGGTGAACCCTCCGGTTCTTCCGAGCGCACGCCATCTCATGCTTGACCATGCCTGGGAGCGGGTTCTCATCACCGACAACACATTCGGCAAGATTCGAGTTTCTCCATATGCCTTTGCGGCCCGGATCACTCACGATGTCCCCAATGTGGTGCCGACGGTCGTCGCTTCAACGAGAGATCGCAACATCCTTGCCATCGAGAGCGAGGTCCGCGGTGCGCTCGGAAATGGGGTGAAATCATTCCTGGTTGTGGTTGGAGATACCCGGCCCCAGGTGGAGCACATGTCTCATCACTACGAGATCATCGAACACCTACGCGATCTGCAGACACAGCTCCCTGAGTTCGAAGTGGGGATGACGACACGTTTCCGGGATTGGCAGTTCCGGCGCAGGGTCGACGCCGGTGCTCAGTTCTTTGTGACCGGCCCTGTTATGGACCCAGTCACGGTTGCTCCCAACATGGAGCGGCTCAAGCGTGATCCCGCAGATCCGCCGGTCTTTTTGATGGTGATCCCGCCGTTCAGTTTGAAATGGGTGGAGCGGATGGAGTCCATCGGCACAGTGGCAGTCGGCGACGAGGTTCGTGCCGAACTCGTCGACGGCATCGACAGGGAACGGGCATGGGAATTGTCGCTTCGGGCTGCCGACCAGGCCAAGGATGCCGGTTTTGCCGGCGTAATCTTGACGGGTCTCAAGTTTGACACAGTCGTCGATGAGGCTGCCGGCGTGTGGCGGCCGGCTCGGGGTTAGGAGACTGTTGAACAAATGACGTGCAGGCTCGTCCCCCCGACAAAGCGACTGGTCACAGCGATGCCGACGAGCTGAAACTGGCATTGTTGAACAGGCGACTAGGCGTCTGTTGCAGAGGCAGAGCCTATGCTTGGTCGAGGAGCCTCAGGATGGTGGCGCTGGCGACCAGGATTCCCGTTTCGATCGCCGATTCGTCTATGTCGAAGCTTGCAGAGTGCAGGTCGACTTTGCGATCGGGGAGCGCAGCCCCAAGACGAATCAATGCTCCCGGGATGTCTTCGAGGAACCACGCAAAGTCTTCTGCGCCGAGGCTCTGGTGGGTGTGCACTACGTTTTCGGCGCCGAGCGCTGCCTTTGCGGCAAGCTCTGCCTGGTTGATCACTCCGGCGTCGTTCACCACCGGTGGTGAACCGGCGATGTACTCGATCTCAGCGGTCGCACCAAGTGGCCCAACCATTTCGGCAACCAGGGCTTCGAAGCGCTTCGGCATCTCACGCCACAGGTCCAGATCAAACATGCGCACTGTTCCCTGCAACTCGATGTGAGTGGGGATGACGTTGGCGGCCGAACCGCCGTGGATGCTGCCGAACACCACCAGCACAGTTTCACGCGGGTCGATGGTGTGGCGGATTAATTGCGGCAAGTCGGTGATCACTCTGCCCGCCGCATAGAGCAGGTTGACGGTTTGATGCGGACGTGAGGTATGGCCGCCGGGCCCGGAGAGCCTGACAATGAAGCGATCCGAGGCTCCGGTGATGCCACCTGTCCGGATGCCAACCTTGCCAGCTTCGAGCGATGGGTCGACGTGGAAAGCTGCGATTGCGGAGAGGTCGCGGTGGACGCCTTCGTTGCGCATTGCCTGGGCCCCACCGGGGATGGTCTCTTCAGCCGGTTGAAATATCAGGCGGGCCGTCCCCGGCAGCTTCCCGTACTGCTTGAGCACCCAGGCGGTGCCGAGTCCGATTGCTGTGTGGGCGTCGTGGCCACATGCATGCATCACGCCGGGGACTATGGATGCGTATGGCGGTGCGGCTTCTTCTGCGATCGGGAGCGCATCGAGATCGGCGCGGAAACCGACGGTGGCCTGCCCTTCGCCGATATCGGCGATGAGGCCGGTTCCCCCATCGCGGATTTGAGGCTTGATGTCCCACTCGAGCAATGCCTCTGCGACCTTGCGCGTGGTGCGGTGTTCGTTCCACCCAATTTCGGGGTTCTTGTGGAGGTCGCGGCGCACATCGATCATCTGCGGAGCGATTGAAGCGGCGAGGCGCGCCAGGTCAGGGATTCGGTCAGGCATGTTGGGATACTAGATGAGCGGGCGGGTGTGAGCGAGGTGCGTGCCACCGACGGATCTTCCGTCTGCCTGAGAATCTTGGCTCCATCGAGCGGTGCTCTCAACTAACTTGGCACTGGACCGTTGAGAGGTGGCAAGAAATGGTTGAGGGACCTGCTTTCACGATAGGTATTGAAGAGGAATACCTGATCGTTGACATCGAGACTCGGGAGCTCGTGCAAGATCTGCCCGATGGACTCATGACAGCATGCGAGGAGATACTCGAAGGTCAAGTGAGCCCGGAGTTCCTGCGGTCACAGATCGAGATCGGCACCAAGGTCTGCAGCAACATCCAAGAAGCCCGCGGCGACCTCAAGCGTCTCCGCCGTGCGGTGGCTGATGTCTGCACCGAATTCGGTCTTGCCCCGATCGCAGCCTCAACCCATCCCTTTGCCAACTGGTATGAGCAGACCCACACCGACGCCCCTCGCTACAACGTCCTCGCCAATGCTCTCGGCGGCGTCATTCGGAGATTGTTGATCTGCGGTATGCATGTGCATGTGGGTATCGAAGACCAGGACACCCGGGTAGACCTGATGAATCAGGTTCTCTACTTTGTGCCGCACATGCTGGCGCTGTCGACGTCCTCCCCATTCTGGAACGGCAGAGAAACTGGTCTGAAGAGTTACCGAACATCGGTGTTTCGAGCCGTGCCCCGCACCGGCATGCCCGACGAGTTCGATACATGGGCGGAGTATCAACGCCATGTCCAGGTGTTAGTCAATGCCGGAGTCATCGAGGATGCCACCAAGCTGTGGTGGGATCTACGTCCCAGCGCTCGGTATCCAACTCTCGAGCTTCGCAGCAATGATATCTGCACCAATGTCGACGACACTCTCTCGATAGCGGCCTTGTATGTGTCTTTGCTGTCGATGCTGCATCGACGCCGGGTGAAGAACCAGCGGTGGCGTATCTACAGCCGAATGCTGATAGAGGAGAACGTGTGGCGGGCGCAACGATATGGGATCTCGGAGTCGCTGATTGATTTCGGACGAGGTGAGCTTGTCGAGTATCCACAACTGGTGGATGAGATTATCGATCTGGTTGGCAAGGACGCCAAGATGCTGGGTTGCGAAGATGAGGTCAACCATGCCAGGACCATCGTGGAACGTGGCACCAGCGCCGACACTCAGCTCGAAATCTATCACGCGGCATTGACCGGCGGCGCAAGTGAGCACGAGGCGTTGCAGCTGGTGGTCGACTGGCTTATCGCCGAGACGGTCAACGGGGTGTAGTCGCGTCGGGGTCGGCTGGAGGGGATTCGCCGCCGCGGTAACCTGCCGTCATGTCCTTCTTGCGTATCGCTGGTGCCCAGGTCAATCTCGTCGTCGGTGATATCGACGGCAACCTACGGATCATTCTCGAGGCGATGGAACGCGCCGAGGAAGCTGAGGCCGATGTGCTTCTTCTTCCTGAGCTTGCCATCACTGGATATCCGCCTGAGGATCTGTTGCTTCGCAAGTCCTTCATCGACCAGAACATCGAGGCGTTGCGCCAAATTGCCCAGGCTGCGGAGAAGACTGCGGTGGTTGTCGGGTTTGTTGACCGTGTTGACGGTGACCGCCACAAAGATGATTCGGTGGAACGCGGCCTCGCCAACGCCGCGGCGGTGGTGGCAGATAGTGCGATCCGTGGGATCTACCACAAGGTGCTCTTGCCTAACTATGGCGTCTTTGATGAGGCCCGCTATTTTGCGGCCGGTCGAGTGCCGGAAAAGCTGTGGGGGATCGGCGGAATTGCTGTCGGTGTGTCTGTGTGCGAGGACATCTGGTCTGCCGACGGGCCGCCGGCATTGCAGGCCGAGGCGGGCGCCGCCGTGCTGCTCAACATCAACGGCTCCCCCTATCACGTTGGCAAAGGCGCCGAGCGTTCTGCGCTGCTGGCGGCCGAGGCGCAGCGGTCGGAGGTGCCTGTTGTTTATCTCAACATGGTCGGTGGCCAGGACGAGCTGGTGTTTGACGGCGATTCGATGGTCTTTGACGCCGATGGCGAGTTGATCTACCGCGCGGCTCAGTTTGAGCAGGAGCACTTCGTGATTGATGTGCCTGTTGATGAGGTCGAGCATGACGGTGGTTTGATTTCGGTGTCGGATGGCCGCATCCAGTCCGATGTTGCGCTACCTGTCCCTGAGATCCGGCCCCGTCTAGACGCGGACGCCGAGGTCTACACCGCTCTGGTCACCGGTCTCCGGGACTACGTGCACAAGAACGGTTTCCGTGATGTTGTCGTCAGCGTCTCGGGCGGTATCGACTCGGCGCTGACGTTGGCCATCGCAGTTGATGCGCTGGGCCCGGATATGGTGCGTGGCATCACGATGCCGACACGGTTTAGTTCCGATGGCTCGGTGAACCACTCGATTGAGCTGGCAACGAATCTTGGTTGTCGCATCGATGAGATTTCTATCGACTCGATCTTCGGTGGCTTCCTCGATGCGCTGGGACCGGTGTTCGAAGGAACCGAATTCGACGTAGCCGAGGAGAATCTGCAGGCCAGAATCCGGGGTGCGATCGTGATGGCGGTCTCAAACAAGTTTGGTGGCATGGTGGTTGCCGCAGGGAACAAGTCGGAGATGGCCGTTGGCTATGCGACGCTCTATGGCGACATGGCCGGTGGGTATTCGGTGCTCAAGGACGTGTTCAAGACGGTTGTGTATCGGCTGTCAGAGTGGCGCAACCGTAACGGTGAGGTGATCCCGCGGGCGATCATCGATAAGCCACCGTCTGCGGAGTTGCGACCGGATCAGAAGGACACGGACTCGTTGCCCGAGTACGAGGTGCTTGATGCGATCCTGCGCAGGTACATCGAGCTTGACGAAGCCCCCGACGTGATTGTCGAGGAGGGTTTTGATCGTGAACTGGTGGCCCGGGTCGCCCGGATGGTGGACCGCAACGAGTACAAGCGCCGCCAGGCAGCACCGGGTGTCCGAATCACCCAGAAGGCTTTCGGGAAAGATCGGCGTCTCCCGATTACGAATCGCTTCAACGACTAGAACCCGACGATCGCCCGTCGGCTGTCTGCGGTCGTCTAGGAGGTGTCATTGATTTCCCGGTCCTTGAGGTGGTCGGGGACCAACGCATCGTCGAGCATCGGAACCAGATAATTGGCAGCCAATCGGTCACGTGGACCGGGTACAAACGGTGTTCCGCCGGGGCGGCCCAGACGACTTCTCCGTTGGGATCGCCCGATCTGGTTGATCTTCGTCCTGCCGGGGAAGTGTCACCAAAGTATCAAAGGGGTACGACAGGCTTTGCGTTCTGTCGATCGTATGCTTTTAGACTGGGTTCGCCTCGTGTGGCTCACTGTTCCGCCGGCCCAAACCCCGACCACTCGAATAGGCAAAACGGATGTCCGGCCGGGTCAAGCATGACCCGCACATCGTCTTGCGGCTGCCACTCCGCAACCGTGGCGCCCGCTTCGCACGCCCATTCCACAGCACCGGCCAGGTCGTCGGTGGCGATGTCCAGATGAACCATCATCTGCTGATCACTCGGGCCACTTGGCCATACAGGTCGGATGTATTCGGATTCAGTCTGGAACGACAAACGCGTTCCGTCATCCGCAGGGCGCAGAACTACCCAATCAGCCTCATCCACCCCGATCTCCCACCCCAATAGTCGCTGGTAGAAAGCAGCGAGGGTGCGGGCGTCCGGGCTGTCGAGCACCGCCGCTGTGAACTCCATTCGAGGTCGCTTCATCCCGACGCTGCCTCCCGAATCAGTACTCCAGCGACAAACCTACCCGAAGGAACGCGGCGAAGGTGCGAGCCGCCAAGCAGTCAAGTGCCATCTCCCGGACCCGCTGTCCCCGCCTCCGGTTACCCTCCACCAGATGAACGTCATTGGGTATGTATTGATAGATGGCGAGCAGGTGGAGCCTGCCGATGCCAGTATCTCGGTTTTCGACATCGCGCTGCTCCGCGGCTTTGGCTGCTTTGAGTCGCTGCGGTCTTACGGAGGCGTCGCCTTCCGGCAACGCCAGCACCTGGACCGCCTGGAACGCTCGGCCGCCGCGCTGGGCATCGACCTGCCGCCTCGGGTCGACATGGAGGGCTGGGTCACCGACCGGGCCGCGGTCGGCGACGGCACCGTTCGAGTCGTTGTCACTGGTGGCACCGATGAGCGCGGTACAGGGGAGGACTCGCGGTTCATCGTGTTCGCCGAGCCGATGGCATATGTCGATGAGACGGTCACTTTGCTTCCGGTAGAGGCTCCTTGGCATCCAGACGGTGCAGCGTCCGAGCTCACCGGCGCCAAGACACTTTCGTACGGTCCCAACGTGGCCGCACGTTTCCATGCCAAGAGCGAAGGCTATGGCGATGCCCTGCTTGTTGGTCGCAGTGGCAACGTTCTCGAAGGTCCCACCAACACCGTGGCCTGGATTGTCGACGGCGTATTCGAAACACCAGAGCTGGACCTGGGCATTCTCGCTTCGGTGACACGCCAGGCGGTCCTCGACGTCGCCGCCCGCATCGACCTACCCGTCAGAGAAGGCGCGTTCCCTCTCGAGCGAATGGTTGGCGCAGACGAGGTTGTGGCGCTTTCCACCCTGCGAGAGATCCAACCGGTGGTGCGCATCGGAGACGTAGAAAAGTCGGTCGGGCCGATCACCAGGCGTCTTATCGCAGGACTCCGGGACCTCATTGCGGAGGAGACGGTGCGGTGAGCAGCGCGGCCTTTCTGAGCACACTGCGGTCGATCGACAGCCTCTATGAATCAGTCGTTACCGACCCCGAGAGCTGGGGCGAGCAGGCATTCGCAGATTGGGCAAATGAGACGCTCGTCGCGACGGCAGAGCTTCCCCGTGAAGCGATCCGCGAGGTGCGGCGCAGCCTCCGCTCCGCGCAGAAACTGCAAATATTTTGGGCAAGCTCGGCAAGCGCGGTCTCCGACCACGATGACTGGCGATCCAAGGTTGACATTGCCCTCGGACCAAGAGCCTGGAGACCCGCCCTCGACCTCGCTCGGGTCGGGCTGGATCACAGCCCCTGTGCGGAACTCTTCCACGAAGTCAAGGAACGTTTTGCGGTGGCGAATTCGGAGCGGTGGATGGAAGGAATAGACTTTGACGCATGGTTGACGAACAACTAACCCTTACATTCCTCGTGCCGATGTAGAGTTATATGGTGAGTATCAAGCAGGTGATCGTTGTAGGGGCAATGCTGGCGCTCGTCGCCTCGTGCTCGGGCGATGACGATGCCCTCGACGAGGCCGGCACCACTACCACTACTGCCGCTCCGATCACTACGCTCGCCGGCACCGCAGCGGGCACCGAGTCTGCTGCTTCTGGGACCACTGCCACGTCGACAACCACCACGACCACTCCCGAACTGTCATTCCCGCAGTACAGCATCATCAGCCGCGAAGCATCAGAGTCTGGAGACATTGTTGTCGTGTTGCTCGACACGACAACCTACGAATCGTTGTCTGACATCGACATCCACAACGTCATGTCGGATCTTGTCGAGCAATTCGCCCCGGTATTTGAAGCCCACATCGTTGAGTCTCAAGCAGCTGCCGATGCCCTGTTCGTTGAGGAGCCAACCGAGGCACAGCAAGCCGCGCTCGACAATTTCTATATCGCCCGTCTCGAAGAGGGCTTCCGCATTGTCTACGTTGGGCCCCTCGAGGCCTCAGGCGTTGCGATTCTGGGCTCGTAGTCGGTCGATCCGAGTCCCTATGGACACGGCACGAAGCCTGCGTCCCTACAGACCCAGAACCAGCTTTGCAGTCAGAAGGAACCCACCGAAGCCAACAACGTCCGTCACGGTCGTCAAGAAGATATTTGATGCCAGCGCGGGGTCCTGACCAAGACGGCGGAGAACGATCGGGATAGATGCTCCGACGACGCCGGCCACAGCCAGGTTGACGAAGACTGCGATTCCAATGACCAATCCGATGTCAGGGTCGCCGGCAACCATTCCGCCGAGGATCCCTGACAGCGTCGCGATCACGACACCGTTGATTAGGCCGACCGTTGCCTCGCGCCGGATCGCCCGGCGCGCCCGGCCCGGTGGCACGCTGCCAACGGCCATCGCCCTGATAACGACTGCCAAGCTTTGCGCACCGGAGTTGCCGCCGAGCAGAGCCACCATCGGCATGAACGATGCCAGTACAGCCTTGTCTGCGATGAGAGTCTCAAAACCGCCGATCACGACGGCCAGGACAAGACCGATCAGCAGGTTGAGCGTGATCCAGGGGAGACGGCGGCGCACCGACACCGATACCTCCGTATAGACCGTCTCCTCAGGACCGGCACCAACCATCTGGGCGATGTCCTCGGTTGCTTCGGCCTGGACCGCTTCCATCGCCTCGTCAACCTTGACAATGCCCACAAGGTGCTGCTGGGCGTCGGTCACCGGGATCGAGATGAGGTGATAGCGCTGGATGAGCTCGGCGACTATTTCGCGATCAGTGTCAACGGTGACCGTCACTGGATCGTGGAGCATGATCTCATCGAGGCCGGCACCGGGGCGGGCAAACACCAGCTCACGAAACGGTGCAACGCCGGCAATCCTGCCTTGCGTATCGACGACATATACGTAGGTGAGGTTGGAGCCGATCTCTTCGTGAAGGCGGCGTAGCGCCTCGATAGCCTCGCCGCTCGTGATACCGATAGGTAACGAGGCGTAGTCGGTTGTCATCAGACCACCCGCGCTGTCGTCGGGATGGACGATGAGCTGGTTGATAGCGAGACGCACATCGGGGTCGAGTGCCGTGATGATCTCTTCACGAACATCATCTTCCAGAGCAGCCATAAGGTCGACGGCTTGGTGGGTCTCCATACCAGCGACAAGCTCCGCGGCACTGTCGGTGCTCATCTCTTCGATGACATCGGCCGCCGCCGGTGCCCTCATCTCGTCGAGAACGTCAGAAGCCTCGTCAGCGTCGAGATCTCGCAGCAGATCCGCGGCATCTTCTTCGTGGAGTGCTTCGAGAATGTCGGCTGCCGAGCCGGGGTCGGTCTCAGCGATCTCCTCCCACGCTTCTGAGTGGGTATCGAGGTATTCCTCTGCCTCCTCTGGACGGTTGCGCGCTAATTCACGCAGCCGATGGCTGAGGCGACTGAGACGGGAACGGAACGGAAGACGCATAACGACGCCAAGACTAGGCGTGAGGGTGGTGCGTAGAAAGAACTGGGTCCGGGGCCAGGTCATCCATGACCCCGGAGCAACCAGCGAGCATCCTTGCCCTAAAAAGCAACAGGCCCCCCAGGGGGGACGAGGGGACCTGTTGGAAACCCGGGTGGTGGTGAATCACCCGGTCGCCGAAATGATACCGATAGAGGACCCGACAGCTAGTCGGCTCGGATGGGGTAGTCCGCAGTCGGTTAGTGCCACGAGCCAGTGGCCCAAATCGAGCGGTTACAACAGTGCAGTTCGCTCGTAGACTGTCGTTTCTTGCATAGAAGGGAGGCGCGTCATGGAGCGGTTGACATCGTTTACTCACGGGGCTGGTTGAGCCTGCAAGCTCGGCCCTGACGAGCTGGCGCAGGTTCTGCGCCGTGTGAACAACTCACCCGTTGTCCGGCACGACGACCTCCTTGTTGGCATAGCCGGATCGGACGACGCTGGTGTATATCGCATCTCTGATGATGTTGCTCTTGTGCAATCAGTTGACTTCTTCACTCCGATTGTTGATGAGGCCTTCGACTGGGGACGGATCGCCGCGGCCAATGCCCTCTCCGATATTTACGCAATGGGCGGCACGCCGCTGACTGCTCTGCAAATTGTGGGGTGGCCACGAGACCGTCTTCCGTTTGATCTGCTTGGTGACGTGCTCGAGGGTGGCGCTGCTGTGCTCGAGGAGGCCAATTGCACATTGGTGGGCGGCCACAGTATCGATGATCCCGAGCCCAAGTACGGGCTTGCGGTGACCGGTGTCGTCCATCCGGACGAGATCGTCAGAAACGATGGTGCCCGTCCTGGGGATGTGTTGGTGCTGACCAAACCGATTGGGACGGGGCTCATCACAACCGGGATCAAGCGAGGTGTCGTCGACAGCTCGGTTCGAGACACGGCTGTCGAGACAATGGCGAGGCTCAACGCCGGGGCCGCAAGGGCTATGAGGCGGGTCGGCGTGTCGGGAGCTACCGACGTGACGGGGTTTGGTCTGCTCGGCCATCTTGGCGAGATGATCCGGGGGAGCGAGGTCAGCGCCCAGATAGACATGGATGCGGTTCCGTTGCTTCCTGGTGCAGCCGAGCTTGCTGCCAACGATGTTTTTCCAGGTGGCACAGAGCGCAATCTGGTGTCCGCGGAACGGTATACCCGTTTTGGAGACGTCGATCGCGCTGGCCAGCTTCTCCTGGCTGACGCACAGACCAGCGGTGGGTTGTTGTTGACGATCGAAGCCCCGCTGGCCAACGCTCTGTTGCAGGCGCTCGAAGATGAAGGCGAGCTTGGCGTTGTCATCGGCCGTATCACGGAACGAGACTTCGCCGACGGACCGTCCGGTGTCATCAAGGTTCTCTAGAGCATTTGCCTGATCTGATCGCATGCCCCTGGTGACTAAACCCGCAACTCTGCTGCAGGCAACTCGCCACGGGTTACCATCGGCCCGTGAATAGACCAACCCTTCTCCACATGATCTGCGACTACGCCCCCGACGGGCTCGAATTCGCCGAGATAATGACCCGTTTCCATACCTCGCTTGTCGATCCTGGCTCGGTTGCGATACATCAGACTTCGACCCCGCCGCTCGATACGATCGCGGTCGGGTTCGCCACTGCACAGTTGGCGCTAGGGCAGGCATCAGATCGCATGGTCATCTTTGGCAACGCGGCACCGCGGCGCGATCGCGATGAAGTCTCCGCTGAGAATCGGGGAAGGGGTTTGCGATACGCCAAGCTGGACAACGGCGTCGAAGTCGTCAGTGTCTGCTCCGAGTACGCGTTCAGTTTCATCAAGGATCGCATCGTCGAATACCGCGACGTGGCCAGCCCCGCAGCCGGTTCCCAGTTCCGTTCTCGGGACTTCTTCCCCAAGTACGTCGCCGCCATTGTCGATGGTGACTACTCGGTGCTGACCGACACGCTTGATCCGGCAACTATCGAGGATGTGCCATCACATCTGGTGGCCTGGACCGACGGGTTTGGCAATATCAAGACGACGCTTCGCAAGTCCCATCTCGACGCCGCCGGACTCAGCGTCGGTGACCGGGTGTTGGTAACGCTCAACGGGGTCATCCTGGCAGGTGTCATCTCCGATGGCGGCTTCACCGTGCCGCGCGGGGTGCTGGCAGTCAACGCTGGCTCCTCTGGATATGACGACCCGTTTGTCGAGCTCTTCCTACGTGTTCATCACATGAGTGAAAAGACCGCCGCGATTCGATTCGATCATCCAGAAGGCGGAACCGTTTTTGAGATCGAGCCGCTTGGCTAACGCCGCGCGTTGGATCCTTTTCTGGTTGTGTCCCAGCGCCCCCGTATGCTGCGCGACGTGAACCCGCCCCCTCCTGTCGTACTGGGACGTTCGGTCGTTGTCGGCCGGGCCGACGCCGCGCCCGAACCGTGGGAGCAGGCGGCGTCCGTCAGCGTCACCCAGCAGATCATTGACGATCGGGAGGCGATGGAAGTACTGGTCGATCAGCTGCATCGCGCCTGGGTGAATCGGGAGCCGATCGTCATCGAGTTGAGTGTCGATCCCGCAGTGCTGAGAAAACCAGAGACATCACCAATGGACCCATGGCGGCTGCGGCGTGGCTTTGCATTCAACAGGGAGCGATTACACCACCTCGTTTGGGTCAACAGCTACGACTATCGCAGCAGCGAGCTGATCTGGTGGTGGGGTCGGAAGGCTGTATCTCTTGGTGCTCGGCCGGGGCAGACGATGGACATCGTCCTCGCCGATGGCACCGAAGCGTGGGTGGACGGAGGTCCGCGCGGTCCTTTGGCTGGACTCGAGGACCCCGTGGTCCACGCTGAGTCTGTAACGCTCGGGTCGCTGCGGGTAGCGCCGACCAGTGTCGAGACATCGTTCCAGGATCTTGCGCCCGACCAGCGTGCCGCCGCCACACATGCATCCGGTCCGGCCCGCATCATCGCTCCTGCCGGATCGGGGAAGACCCGAACCTTGACCGCCCGGGTACGGCACCTCATCGATGACCGGGGCGTCGAACCCGGAATCATCTGTGCGCTGGCCTACAACAACCGGGCCGCCGCCGAGATGCGAGAACGACTCCGGCCACGGTCGGGGCTCAAGGTGCGAACCATCCACTCGCTGGGATGGGAGATTCTGCGACAAGCCAGGGGCGGTCTTGCGTTGCTCAACGAGCGCGAGCAGCGGCGCCTCCTCGACGGCTTGGTCGAGGCCCCGCGCCGACCCAACTCGGACGTAATCGGACCGTACATCGAAGCGCTCGGTGAGGTCCGGATCGGGCTCCGCCCCCCAGATGAGGTGGAGGCGTTTCGTGATGACGTTCCTGATTTCGCTCGCGTCTACGAGCGTTATCGGAGCATGATCCAGGACAGGAGGGAAGCCGATTTCGATGAGCAGGTCTACGGAGCTATCCAAGCTCTATTGACCATGCCCGATCTTCGTTATCAATGGCAGGACCGGTGCCGGCACATGGTCGTCGATGAGTTCCAGGACCTCACCCCTAGTTACCTATTGCTGATCCGTTTGCTGGCTGCACCGGGTCTCAATGTGTTTGGCGTGGGTGATGACGACCAGGTCATCTACGGGTACCTCGGCGCCGACCCCGGCTTCCTCATCGACTATGACAAGCTATTCCCTGGCGCAGCGTCACATCCTCTCGAGGTGAACTACCGGTGCCCTCCAAGCGTGGTCGAAGCCGCCGCAACCCTCCTGAGCTACAACGACCGTCGAGTAGACAAGGTCATCAGACCCGGCGTTGACGACGAGCAGAACGACGCGCTGACCATCGACCGGCAGGCGGGCTCTGAACTTGGTCTGCAATGTGCAGTGCGAGTAGGTGAGTGGCTCGGCGAGACCCCAGCCGCTGAGATTGCAGTGCTGTGCAGGGTCAATTCAGCTTTGCTGCCCGCCCATGTTGCCTTTGTGGAGGCGGGGATCCCGTTCCACTCCCCGCTGGGAAGCGATGTGTTGGAACGTACCGTGACGGCCGCCGCCCTGGCTTGGATCAGGATCGGGCTCAACCCAGACTCGATCCGAACTTCCGATCTCATGAAGATCGTTCGTCGTCCGGCGCGCGGCTTGACCCGTCTCACCAGTCAACTCGTCGGGCGGCGCAGCCGGGTCTCGCTCGATGATCTCTATTCGATGGGTGGCAAGTTGGATGGCAATCAAGCCTCCAAGTGGGACGGTTTCTGCGATGACATCGCCAGAGCGGTCGAAGTTGCGGAGGCTGGTGACAGCATCGGCATGCTTGATGTCATCACGAGTGAGATTGGTCTCAGCGGTGCTGCCGTCGCCCTGGATGCGGGCAGGCGTCGTGCCGACCGTTCGGCGCAATCAGACGACCTGGTCGCGCTGCGCAGGGCAGCGGTATTGCATCGCGCCCTTGCAGACTTCGAACCCTGGCTCCGCACCGCCCTGGATCACACCGATGATCCTCATGGTGTTGAGCTGAGCACGGTGCATCGTGTCAAAGGAATGGAATGGGACAGGGTGGTCGTGTTTGGCGCCGATCGAGGCTTGTTTCCCCACGATCTGGCAGAGGATCGGGAGGAGGAACGGAGGGTCTTTCATGTTGCGATCACCCGTGGTCGCAAACAGGTGGTCGTGCTTGCCGACAAGGCCCGCCCCTCGGTCTTTCTTGATGAGATGACGGGGAAGGCAGCGCGGGTGGAGCCAAAGGTGGTGGCGACAGCCGGGCGCCGCGACGGGGTGGCTACCAGTGTCGGAGATCGCATTCGTGTTGCTGGTGGATATGGGGGGGTTGTCGAAGAATTTGAGGAAGGTGGTGTGGTCGTTGCCCTCGACTCTGGTACCAGCTCCATGCTTGTGACGTGGGGCGAGACAGTGACTGCCCCTTCAGGAAGCGGTCCATTGTTGCGGCCGCTGGAGGATGTTGCGGTTGACGAGACCCTCGTTGAACAGCTCAAGACATGGCGTCTCGAGACCGCGGTTGCCAGTTCGGTGCCTGCTTACGTGATCCTCACTGACAAGACGCTCCATGCCATCGCCGCGGCACGACCAAGAACCGAACGGGAGCTGATCATGATCTCCGGCATCGGCCCGGCAAAACTCGATGCGTACGGAGACGAGATCCTGTCGATTTGTTCCGACGAATAGTGCTGTGTCGCATAGATAGCGCCAGGGTGTCTCCGAGGCATCGGCGTCATCCGGCACAGCCGACCTGTCCGAAGGACAGGCGACGTCAGAGGGCGGAGTCACTGCACTGCGTTGAGGAGGAAGGCGCAGCCGTACCTGCCCGACGGGCAGGCGGTGTGGGACGGAGAGACACGGTGGTTATTTGTGCGACGTACCACTAGGCCGAGTCGATGTGGGTGCGCGCCTGACGGACCACGGTCTGAATCCCTCGGTTAGATGGCTCACCGTGTCCAAAGAGCACCGTGCGATGAGCAAGACCCTCGATTTGTAACAGCGAAGTGACAGCTGCGTGGTGGTCTGCGCTGAAATGCGCAGAGCTAACGATCGGGTCCTCTCGCCCTGTGTCGGGATTCTTGTTGAACAGGGCGTCGCCAACCATGATGGCGTCTCTGTCCTCGAAAGCAAAGCAAGTGCTGCCGACGGTGTGGCCCGGCGTATGAATCGCCATCGGTCTCCCGGGTATGTCGAGGTGAGTGCCGCTACCAATCGCATTTGGCGATGCGACGGTTGGCCACCTCAACAGGCCGTTGCGGATCCCATGCAACGAAAACGCAAGTATCGAGGGTCGCCACAACGAGACCCTGGGCGGCGGAATGCGAACCTGCCTCATTGCGGCGGGGGCATCTTCTTCGTGGATCATCACAGCTGCTCCGCCCACCTTGGCGAGTCGTTCGGCGTTGCCGAGGTGGTCGGGATGAGCATGGGTTAGGAGAACGGCCTCGATGTCACTCAGGGAGCGCCCGATTGCCGATAGAAGATGGGTGAGCTGGGGCCAGTATCTAGGCAGGCCGGTGTCTACGACGGTTATGGATCCACCATCGACCACGACATACCAGTTGACGTGCCTGCTTCCAAGCCGGAATACGCCGTTGGCGACTTCGGTGATCTCGCGTTGTCTGCGCAGCATCATGCAGGGTGCCGCCCACCGGTTGCGATCCCGTTCAGAGCAACATCGAGAACGAATGCTGCGCTCTCGGCGGCGGGTGCATCCGGCCTGGTCATTAGCCGAATAAGCATCGAGTTCCCCAGGAAAGCTGCGAGTTCAATGCTTGAGTAGTTGTCAATCAGCTGACCGGCATCTTGGGCATCGGCGATAAGCGGTTCCAGCAACAGAGGTAGGGGGACCAACGCCCGCGGGTCAAGAGCCCCGATCTTTGAACCACGCTCCACCGTCTGTGCCTCGACTGCTTGCAGCAACGCAAAAGTGACAGCCCGGTCTTTAAGGGCTATCCGAGCGAGGCGGGTCAAATGTCGTCGGACCCGGTCGATCGGGCTCCATGGCTCGTGGCGATCCCTGTTGATTCCGCGGCGCAGCGCCTCGACATTGCCGAGCCAGCACGCGGCGGCAAGCCCGTCCTTGGAACCAAAGATCCGGTAGATCGTGACTTCGTTCACACCGGCAGCGCGGGCGACCATCCCCACCGAGACATCGCGAAACGGGAGTTGGTCGAACAATGCTCGTGCCACTCGAATCACCGCGGGCGCCGAGGAGGAAATGCGGAGGCCCGCGGCGTCAATACCAGCATCGAGGTCTTGTTCGGCAGTCATTGCCTCAGCATAGGTGGTCCAATTGCCTTCACCGGATGCAAGGGTCTTGCATCGACGGTCTCCCTTGTTCTAAGATTCCGCCGGTGGGTGTGGCTCCGGAACAGTCGGAAGCAATGCCGTCAATGTGGTTCTTCGCTAGCCGAGGATCCTGGGTTTGGTGGTGATGGGGGAACAGGTCCGGAGTGTGGTTCTGGCGGGTGGGGAGCCGGTGCCACACTTCGGGCTAGCGGCGGCGTTCCCACCAACCGGTGAACTCTGGGACGAGCGCATCGTTATGGCGCCGTGCCCAGTCGCCGAGTCCGAAGAACCATTCGAGCAGTTCGATTGACTCGTCGACTGAAGCAAATTGGTAGTCGGTGCGGAGGACGGTGCGTTCGAATCCGATGCTCTCCAGCAGGCCGTGATATTCGGCGAGTCCCGGCGTCGGTGCGGCTGGCACATCTGCTGCGGTGCCGAGGGTGTCAATGACGACCTCGAAGCCTCCCGGCCGGACGACGCGGCCCATTTCGGAGAGAGCTTGATCGAGGTGCGACTCCCAGGTCTCCGGCCACCACTCCGTGAAGTGACCGTAGACCCATCCCGCAACGACGACGTCTGCCCAGTCGTCATCGATGGGGAGTTCTCTGGCGTCGCCGATGCTCAGCGCCCATTGGCCGGGGCAGCCGTTGAGCTTTGAAGCAGCAACGTCCAACATTGCTTGGGCGGTATCGACTCCGTGAACCTGTTTCCCCTCCTGACACAGTGGTATGGCGAGACGGCCGGTGCCGGTGCCGATGTCGACAATCGATTTCGCTGAGGCAGAGACTCTGTCGAGTTGCCTGGACAACTCGCCGTTGGCGTCTTCAGCAGCAACCAGCCGGTGATAGGTCGTCGCCTCGTTGGCATATATCTGTTGGAAGTGGTCCACTCGTCTGGTCCTGTGTTGTCGTTGTTTGATGATACGCAGCCGGTCCGGATCGATGCGTGCGGAATCGGGCTAGCTTGCGGTCATGGAAGGCAACGCTCAGAGTCGGCTCGGTGCGATCTCGGATTCGCTCGGCATCGGCGCCCTCGATCGTCACATCCTTTTGTGTGCGCAGCAGTCAACCCCACGTTGCTCCTCGTATGAAGATGGTGCGGCGGTGTGGGTGTATCTGAAGCGACGGCTGAAGGATCTTGGCCTGTCGTCGGCGCCGCCCTCATGGCGGGGACGCGACCTCGACGAACCGCCGTCGGAGTCGGATGCCACGGGTGGAACGGTGCTGCGATCAAAAGTGGACTGTCTGCGTGTGTGCGAGCGGGGACCAATCGCAGTGGTCTACCCCGAGGGGGTTTGGTATCACTCAGTCGACGAGGCGGCGATGGAGCGAATCATCGCCGAGCATCTTGTCGGGGGCGCCCCGGTCACCGATTACATCTTTGCGGTTGACGCCTTAGGGGTGAACCGTCGATTTCTGGAGGACTAGCAACGTGCGGCTAACTAGATGGATTAGCTACAGCGTCGTCGGCTGGCTTGCCTGGCGGATCTTTGGCCCAGAGTTGGTGCCCCGGTTCAAGCTGCCGCAGGACAATCCGTTGCCGGTTCCGGGTCGCACGGTCATCGTTGGAGCCCACGAGTTCTTCGTTCGTGAGGTCGGTCGAGAAGATGCACCTGTGTTGGTGTTGGTCCACGGCTGGAACCTGGACGGTGCGATGACGTTTCACAGGGTCATCCCAGCGCTGGCGAAGAAGTTCCGGGTGATTGTGCCGGACTTGAGAAACCACGGCCGTAGTGACTGGGTGCGGGGCCAGGTCGAAATCACTGATCTCGCCGATGACATGGCCGGCGTGTTCGATGTTCTCGACATCTCGGGGGCGACGGTCCTTGGCTATTCAATGGGTGGAATGGTTGTTCAGGAGTTGGCAAGACGTCATCCGCGCCATGTAGGCGCGATGATCCTGGCCGCCACCGCGGCGCGACCGATTGCCGAATTCCGTATTCCCACTCGTATCGCCTTCTGGCTGGCTCGGGGGGGCCTTCGCTTGAGTTCATACGAGGTGGCCCGTGTCACGGGCGGGGTTCTGCATCGGACCGGCGCTGTGGCTGACAACCACCGCCGTTGGATGCACCAGGCGCTGATCAAACGTGATGCCGATCTCTACTACGAAATCGGGGCTGCGGTGTGGCGGTTTGACTCGAGAGCTTGGGTCGGCGAACTCCCGCAGGAAGCGATGATCATCATCCCTACTGCTGACGAAGTCGTGCCCCCCGAAACCCAATATGAGCTTTCTTCGCTGTTGCCTGATGCGGAACTCGTCGAGCTGGTCGGAGGATTCCACGAGTCGGTGCTGAACCGGCCAGCCGAGTGCATTGCTGCAATCAGCCGGTTTGTTGATCGAGCAGGTTCCTGACCGTGGCGGCCACCGCTTGCGGTGCATCGAGGATGACGTTGTGACCAGCGCCGTTCACCAGCACCGGCCGGGCGTTCCGCAAACCAGACATTTCAGCCGCCAGCGCTGAGAATGTGGTATCACGCCGACCGGCGATAAAGGAAACCGGCATTGGCAGAGTGGCGATTCGCTCTCGCGACTCTGGCACCGAAGCTTGTCCCATACCGCGCAGGGCTCCGGCGAGTCCCGCGGCCGTATTCTCCAGTCGTATCTGACGGTCGGCTTCGCGGGTTGCGCTTGGCACCCTGTCTGTGGCTGTCAACGGATTGGCTAGCCACTCTTCAATGAATCGCTCGGTCCCGATTTGCTCGATCCGTGCCGCCAATCCGTCATCAGCGACGGCGCGGAGCTTGCGGGCTCGCTCGCCAAGCCCGGGAGATGTCGCGATCAGAACCAGTGCTCCGACTAGTTCCGGATGATCGAGCGCCACGTGAAGGGCGACACGTCCGCCCTGCGAGTACCCGAGCAGCAGCGGTGGTTTGGGCGCTTGGCGCAGCAACTCGACGATGGCGGCGACAGCCGTCTCCATACTGATCGGGTCGATGTTGGTGCGACCGTGGCCGGGGAGATCGGGTGCCTGGATGGTCTCACCGAGTTCATCGGCGAGGGTTTTGAACATGTCACCGTGCAGCGTGAATCCGTGGAGTGCCACCACTGAGGTGGGGCGATGGCCGTGGGTTCGCACCCAAAGAGTGCCAAACCGGGTCGTCAGCTCACTCATGGCTTGGTCGGCGGCTGGTACTCGGAATTGAGAAGCCTGTATACGGCAGCTCCTCCAGCGGCAGCCAGCGCGATAAGGATCAACTTCTTCATCGGCCCAATCATACGACCAACACCTGAGATGTAATCGGGCCATGTGCCACAATTGGAGGTATGAGAGACCCTGGTGTATTTTCCGATACCCGGCGTGCGTTTGCCGAGTGGCGTGCCCGTGTCCCCACCAACTCGTTCGAGTCAGATGCCCACCTCGCCCTGGTCAACAGGCGCTATCTCGAAGAACCCCGGATCTCTTCGTAGACGCAACTGGCAACAGCGTTCGGTCGCGCAGTCGTAGTGGATCTGCCCCGCCTAACCGACCTCTACCGAACCTATTTGCCGGAACTACTTGTGGGTCGCTACTTCGAGACCGGATACCGCCCGGAAGGTGATCCTCATCTCGGTACAGTCGCCGCCCAGGTGCTTGGTGCAGATTTGCATCGGTGAACCGGCCTATTGGGCTACTTGGCGAGGATCCAACTGACCCGCTGGTGAGAGCAAGGCTATCCCGGATCACGTGGCGGGTGGAGAGCCGGGTGCGGGAAGTAGCGAGGCGAACCGCCGCATCAAATCATCGAAGTGGCTCGTAGAGACGGTGACCTGGCCATCGTCGGTGGCGGCGAGCCGCCAGTATCCGGCGAACCCGGCATCGAGGACCGAAAGACGCGATTCGTTTCTTGCTGCCGTTCGGCCGAGCCATACAGATTCGACGGTCCACATACTGCGACGAAGGGTAAGCGCAGTCATCAGCCGATCGGCCCATTGCTCGGAGACGCCGGCCATTCTGAGCTCTGCTTCGGTCCCGACGGGGTCGGTCGCAATCGAATTCTCGGCATAGTGCAGAGTGGTGGCGGGGAGTGAGCAGCTACCCGAGAAGGGGGAGTGAGGACGGGGACGCATGCCGGTTGCCTGGGCGAGATGGAACGGGAGGAGCGTCGGCTCGACCTGTATGAGTTCAAAACGACGGCGGTCGTCCGTGAGGCCAATGACGGCACGGTGCGCCGTGCCCCAAAAGGTTGCCAGCCGCGGCAGGCGCCCGCCGGAGAGTTCAACGGTGATGACAAGAGTTGGATTCGTCATCACCTCGACGAGGGTCGTCACGAGAGGATCGAGACGCTCACTTGCCATGATCCCGCCGGCCCTCAGCTCAGCCACGGCTGCTGCTGGCTGGGGGCGTTGACCAGCATGGATGGCGAGGATGGAAGGCATCAGTCGTCGTGGCACCGATACGGAGCGCCTGCCATGGTCGATCGTCGCGACTTGTGAGGGATCGTTCATCGCGTACCGACCTTGGAGGTCAGGTTTGAGACTTCCCATATCCCAGCGTCGAATGACAGCTCCAGGGCGTACTCCAACATGTGAACTGCCCCCCGCCGCGTCGTGGCGGTCACCGCGACGAGCGCATTTCCCATTGCATCGCTTGCCATAGATGTGATCGAGATCGACTCGTACGGTGGCTGGGCGAACAGTTGGATTCTTGCGGTGGAGGTCACATACCGTGCGATGTCTTCTTGGCCAGTCAGGTACCCATTGATGAAATGCGTAATTGGGTCCGTCTGGTCGGCCGGAACACTGTCGGCGAACGTTGGGACGCTGATTCCACTGGCGGCGACAGGTGCGGGGATGCGCGACGGTGCCGAAACGGCAACCGGGTAGGGATCCTGTTCAGAGACGATCACCTCGAAGAACTGGATGCCTGCGGGTTCGTAGCCACCTTCGGTAAGTTCGAGCGTGTCGACGGCGACGGTGACTTCCCAGAACCCGTCACCAAGGGGCTGTGTATCAAGCGCGGCGCTTTGATTGACCCAGATTCCGGTGTCTGACGGTGCGGTGCCGATGTACATGGAACTGAGGTCCTGCGGTGATGCGACCCCTGACAGGTAGAGAGCGGTGAACATCTCAGCGAATCCACCGATCGGCGCCGGCATAACGGCGGTGGGAGCAACCGCCACCGATGGGGTTGCGTCGCCCCCGATGCGAGATGCGAAGTACCACCCAGCGCCAGAACCGATGGCGAGAGCTGCTGCCACTAGGGCGGCCGTGAGCAATAGGTTCCGTCGTTGCTGCGGTTGGGAAGACATGTCAAGCGATGCCGACGGCCCGCATGCTGAGGGCGCCGACGTTTCAAAATCTGTCGGATCGTCGATCGGCGCACCCAACATTTCGGTGATGTTCATGGGGTTGCCTCCAGAGCGGGGAGAACGATGATCTCGCCTGGAAAGATCAGATTGGGATCGCCGGATCGGAGAGTGCCCTGATTGGCGTTGACGACACTTCTCCAATAGGACGTGACTGCGCTGGTGGTCGGTACCCCATCGGTTAGCGATTCGACGATTCGGTCGGCAATCTTCCAAAGGTTGTCGCCTGATTCGACCGTGTAGCCATCTGCCAGTGGCACCGATGGAGATGAGGTCGCTACCGGGAAGACCATCGGTGAGGGCCGTGGTTCAGAAGCTTCCTCTTCTGCCCCCTCTGTCGTGGCGTCGTCCTGCGCTTGTTCCTCCTGAAGGTCCTCGTTCATGTGTACGTGGGGAACAGGAATGCCGTCGGTGGTTATGTCAAAGACGACCGGGGGAGGGGGCGTCTGCTCCGCCAGCGCGGGGCTGATCGGGGAGACCGCAATCGACGCCGCCAGTGCCGTCGCCAGCGCCCGATCTACCACCCGACGGATGCTGGGCAGAGTCACCACAGTGACCAATCGCGGTCGTCGGATCTGGCTGCGGCGTGCCGCACCGAAGTACAGGGAGGTCGAGATGGTGATCCAATAGCCGATGATCAATCCGACCGTACGCAGCGTCGCTCCTACCGCATCTTCGGGAGCGGCGTCGCCGAACCATACGACAGGATCGGACCAGTTGATGCCGAGTCCGCTGATATTCCCCAGTTGGTGGAGACCGACCGTGAGCCCGGTGGTAATTGCAACCAGCAGCACGAGCCTTGTCATTGCGTTCTCTTGTCCCATGGAGGCACTGTACGGTCTGATAATAGCGATTGTCAACAGTAGTTAACGATTGACAACGACCAGATCTCGCTATATGGTCGCCGGGAGTTGCAGTCAAGACAGACCGCACCCAGAAA
>CAXMRC010000036.1:0-15789 GCA_964195945.1 uncultured Gemmatimonadales bacterium | reverse complement strand
ACCTATGGGCCGGAGGCAGATTGGGTCCAAAACCTGCTTGCCGCCGATTCGTTCGTGCTTGAGCGGCGTGGGCGCCGCACAGTGCTGACAGATGCGCGCCTCGTTGACCGCACAATCGCCTGGCCCTATCTCCCGCGGGTGGTGCGCTTTGCAATGCGGGTGTTGCGAGTCCATTGGTACGTCGCGGCCGACCGGACGTAGTTAGACCGCTGCGACCGCAATCGGTTCAACGGCAACGTTCTGCAGATCATCGATGGCGGAACTCAAATGCACCAACGCCGCCACGTAATCGGCCTTCGTTGCTCGTCCCCCCATCAGGTCCATGGCGACGTCCTCAGACGCGGCCTCAAGACCATACAGCGCGTCCCTGAAGTGATCCCAGGTTGCTTTGGAGATCAAGACCTCGTGTGGAGCAATGCCTCGCTCTGTTGCAAGTCTTCGGGCTTCGTAGGCTCGTTGTCGGTGGCTCCTCCGACAATACTGAGCCGGCCGACCCGGTCCCCGTGGGGTCGTGAACTCTGCCCCGCACCAGTCACATCTCGCCGTCGCGTTCGATATTGTCACAGTGACAATACCCTAGGACGAATCAGCCGGCTCGCTTGGATTTCCACACCGCCGTCGCTCTAGTAGATCGGGAAGGCTTCCGTTATCGAACGCACTCGGCCCAGGGTTGCGTCGCGCACTTCGTCCTGATCACTGCCCGGCATAGCGTCGAGGACGTCGGCGATCAGGTTACCGATCTGAGCGAACTCGTCGGTGCCGAATCCGCGGGCAGTCCCGGCAGATGTGCCGAAACGTAAGCCAGAAGTGATCGTCGGGGGCCGGGTGTCGCCCGGCACCCCATTCTTGTTAGCGGTGAGGCCGGCCGCCTCCAAAGCATCCGATGCGGCTGCTCCCGTGATCCCGCGGGGCCGGAGATCCACAAGGACGATTGGTGTGTCGGTGCCACCGGTCAGGACGGCCACGTTGCGGCTCACCAACGTTTCCGCAAGACGGCGGGCGTTGGCAAGAACCCGATGTGCGTATTCCGTGAAGTCAGGCTGTAGTGCCTCCCGCAGACATACCGCTTTGGCGGCAACAGAGTTCAACATCACGGAACCTTGTACGCCGGGGAACACGGCACGGTTGAAGCGCTGCCCGTACTCACCATCGTGAGCAAGGATCAGCCCGCCCCTGGCTCCTCGCAGATTCTTATAGGTGGTCGCGGTTACGACGTGGGCATGCGGGATCGGTGACGGGTGCACCCCAGCTGCGACCAGGCCGGCGAAGTGGGCCATATCCACCAAGAGCGTGGCCCCAACGTCATCGGCGACAGTCCGGAACGCGCCGAAATCTATCGCTCGTGGATAGGCAGAACCACCGGCAATGATCAGCTTGGGTCGATGCCGTTCCGCCAGAGATGCCACCGAGTTGGGGTCGATCCGACCCGTGTCGACGTCGAGGCCGTAGCTCACTGTGTTCATCCAACGCCCGGAGATGTTCACCGGCGATCCGTGGCTCAAATGTCCCCCCGAAGACATATCCATGCTCAGAACGGTGTCTCCCGGCTCCAACAGGGATACGTAAACAGCCAGGTTAGCTTGGCTCCCGGAGTGCGGTTGTACGTTGGCGTATCCGCACGAAAACAAGTCACGGGCCCGCGCAATGGCGAGCCGCTCGATCGAGTCGGCGTGCTCGGCGCCGCCGTAGTACCGCTTGCCGGGGTACCCCTCAACGGTCTTGTTGGTGATGACCGAACCAAGGGCATCAAGCGTGGCCCGACTCACGATGTTCTCCGAGGCGATCAGCTCGATCTGATTCTGCTGTCGCCCCTTCTCCGCATCGAGCAAGACAGCGACCTCGGGATCCGCCGTTGCTATGTCTGAGGTGAAGTAGCCCGGTGGTGGAACAATTGGCTCTGGCATGTCTGCACCATAATCCTGTGCCGACAGGACTCGCCTAGTTGTGTTGTTCAGGGAGGTTGTTGAACAATGCCAGTTTCAGCTCGTCGGCATCACTGTCACCAGGCACCCTGTTGGCGGAACGCGCCTGCACGGCATTTTTCCAGCAGTCTCCTAGTCGTCTGTTGAACAACGCCAGTTTCAGCTCGTCGACATCACTATCACCAGGCACTCTGTCGGCGGGACGAGCCTGCACGGCATTTGTCCAACAGTCTCCTACCTCACGATGTCTCAACGAGTTCCGACCCTGGTTGATAGGTAGCCCAGGCAAACCAGAATGTATCCAGGTGGTTGACCCGCTCCAGCCTGCTACCGGCGAGATCGCCTTCGGTGGCTTCACCGGTGACGTTCCAAAGCGATCCGGTCTCTACGTCGCGGAATGCACCGCCATCGGACTCGAACGTCAATACCTGACCGTCGATCGCAGGCAGGAACACCCCGACGGAACCCACATCGCGACCGTCCTCGATACCGTCACCCTCGAGAGCGGTCGCCTGACCTGCTTTCCAAAACACTACGACGTCGGTCTCGCCGATGGTGAAGTCAGTGGCGGTGGCAAGACCTCCACTGATGGCGTCAAGGGAGAAAGCGACGGCGCTTCCGTCAATCTCGACCCCGACTACGCGGTCTTTCGACTGCGCGCGTGGGTCCGTAATGCCAGTAAAGAGGAACGGTTCCGTTGACGCGTCGTCGTATCCGAAGTAGGGGTTACGCCCATAAGCCCTGTCGTAGCCAGTAGCACTCGGGTCAAGGACCTGACCGGTTGGGTATGTCTCCGCGAAGTCTCCCCACGACAGCAACGGCGACGCGATTGCTTCGAGTTGTTCGCCGGCCAGTAGACCGACGACAGCTCGGCCATCAAAGTGCGTCCACATGGTTTCAGTCGCTCTGTCGTACATCACCAGTGCCGACGCGAACAGACGTCCTGACGTTCCGAAGGTCGTTTCTACTCCGCGGATCTCACGGCGATAAGTGACCGCCGAGTTGCACAGCGGGCAGTATGTGACAGATACCGGCACACCACCGACCTCGTCATTGACTATCTCGTGCCAGATCATGACCTGGACCGGGTAGGCCTTGGCTTCACCGTTGATCTCAAGAGCCACCACGGCTTCCGACGGATCGAAGATCTCCAGTGCGTCGACCACGTTGATGAAGACCGGTTCGTCGAGAGGTGGTATTCCGTCAGGCGGTGGACCACCGGAGATGATCTCGGCAGGGTCCACAAGCGCGGGTGGAAACTCCGGAGCCGTGGATGTCTGTAAGGCGGACGGTCCTTCTGGAAGGACGCCGAGCGCCGGCTCGGCGCCGGTCGTCGTAAGCGTGGTTTCGTCCACGATGTCACCCGCGGCCGCATCGGTGGTTGGTGTCGGATTCTCAGGGCTTGCGTCGTCCGTACCCCCGCAGGCGGCTGCGACAAGGGCGAGGAGGACAACAACGATTGCCAGTCGATTTCTCAATGTTTGATCCAATAGTTCGGTAGTAACCACAACGGGATCGCTCCGCGGGTCGTTTCTTGATTGTCCAACTCCCGACAAACCCGCCACACGGTGCCGCCCAATAGGATTGACAGATCTCATGGACACACTATTAACTGACGAAAAGATGCGCAGCGGCTTTCTCACCGGCGGACTTCTTGTCGCCGTCTGGGCTGTTGCCGCCCTAGCCCAACCAACCTCTACCTACCACCTTGCACCAATCCTGGTCGCCGGCGTCGTCCCGGTGCTCGGGCGCCAGCGTGGCGCACCGGTTTCACGCCTTGCCTTTGCTGCTGCCGAGGGTGGTCTTCTCGCTGCAGTGGCTGCGGTAGGGCTGGCCGCATCCGATCTGATGCAGGGCCCGACGCTGCTTCCCTATGGCGGAGCCTTTGCCGAAGCGCTCACATTCACCGGGGCTGGCGTGGTACTGGGCACCTTCATTGGGTGGCTCCTACCCCTCGACTGATGGCAGTTATCAGCCCGGCGTCGCGATCGTTCTACCCACGACAGTCGCCAGGGCTGACGTGTCCTTGACCGTGATTACGCGATAGCCAGTTTCTATTGCGCCGGTGTTGCGGAATGCCGCGAGCGCCTCATTCACCGATTGCCGGCTCGCTCCCAACAGATCAGCCAGGCTGCTCTGGCTCAGGTGTACTTCTCCGTAGTCATCGGCTTCGTCCAGGAGAACCTCGGCTACCTGTTCGCGGACGGTTCGATGCATGAGCCGGATCACACGCTGTTGGGTCGCCTCAAGTTGGCTGAGACCCGCCACCAGCCATCGCATCGCAATGACTGGGTGTTCAATCAGGAGCGGGAGCAGCTTGCTCCGCTCCAGACGAAACGCCCTGACCCGTGAAATTGCCTTCGCCGAGGACACGTACGGTTGGCTCTGGAACATTGCAATATCGCCAATCACCGCACCGGAGCGCACTCTGCCGACCACGCGCCGCCCGGCGACGCGGGTCCGATAGAGCTCGACCTCGCCGCGTTCGATGACGAAGGCCGCCGTAGAGTCCTCGCCTTCCTTGAACAGGTGGGTTCCCGGATACTTGTCGACGTAAGTCCCGGCATCTGTGAGGGCATCCAGGTCACTGGCGGTCAATGGCAGATAGTCCGTTCGCCCGAAGGAGCGCGCCAGCCACGCAAAATGCTGATATTCCGCTGGGTCCATTTTGGATTCCTTGCCTCTGGTACTGCATCCAACACCTGCTATCCACACACTCTTCCAGAAAAATGTCGCCAACGGGACATACTTGACCCCACGCACCGGGATCGTCTGTTGACTACAACATGGAAGATACATCAGTCACCGGCGTATTTGAGGGTGGAGGGGTCCGCGGCGTCGCCATTGCTGGTGCGGCCGCTGCTGCCCTCGACGCCGGAATCAGCTTCGCGCGTTCCATCGGCACATCGGCCGGCGCTCTAGTCGGTTCGTTGGTCGCGGCCGGCTACACCTCACAGGAATTGTCAAGGACCGTATGCTCAGTCTCCTGGTCAGAACTGCTCGATCCGGTGCCAGGTGCAAGTATCCCCATCATCGGCAAACACCTCGCCCTCGTATTCCGACGGGGAATCTACAAAGGCGACCGGTTGGAGGAAGTCTGGACCGATCTCCTTGCCGCCAAGGGCGTCCGCGTGTTCGGTGATCTACCACCCGGCGCGTTGTCGGTAGTCGTGACCGATCTAAATCACTCGCGGGGCTTGGCGCTGCCCGAGGCGCTACCTAGGTACGGCATTGACCCGATGAGCTTTCCCGTCGGCAGAGCAGTGCGAATGTCGGCGGCGATCCCATTCTTGTTTACTCCGGTAAAACTACGTGACCGAGCGCGGGGAGAGACCGTACTGATAGCGGACGGCGCGATGGCTGCGAACTACCCAATCGGGCTAGCCGATCCACAGGAGCATGTGCTCGGCTTCCGTCTCGTGGGAGACGATCGCGAGCATCCGCATGAGAAGATCACCGGTCCCGCAAGCCTCGCCCGAGCGGTGGTTCTATCCGGGATACGAGCTCGCTACAGCCTGCCCCGCAATTTCATCGCAGACTCAGAATCCATTCAGGTACCGGTGTCGGCAGAGCTGGACTTCGACATGGATGGAGATGCAGCACGTGCAGCCTTCGATCGGGCCTACGTCGCCGCTGCCAGACAATTGGGTGACGAGCGCACCGTCTATCCCAATCCCCCTGCCAACTTGGTGGAGTGAACCGATCTCTTCAACCGCACCATCGCCGCGATACCAAAGGCCGGCCCAATCGCCAGGACAGGAAACGCCCAGCGCCATCCCCACGCCTCCGCCAACAGCGGTATCCCGCGGATCGTTATCAGCGTAAGCAGGAAGCCCACAGCCGTCTGCAGCGTCAACGCGGTACCCCGATAGCTGGCGTCTGCCGTTTCGGTGACCATCGCCGAGAATTGGGCGGAGTCCGAGACGACTGTCGCTCCCCAAACGAGAAAGACGGGTACGACGACCCACGGAGTCAACCCGAACACCAGGGGGGTCAGCAGAGCACAGGTACCCGAGATCGCCATGGATCCCCCCGCAACAAGAGTCCTCCCCCGCTTGTCGGCGAGGATTCCCGCGATCCAGGCTCCAATGCCTCCGATAGCGATTATGGCAAACGTAGCGGTAGAGACCCACCCATCGCTACCTCCGGCATCCAGGGCGGACGCACTCAGGAATGCCGCAGTCCACGTCCACATGGCGTAGAGCTCCCACTGGTGTCCGAGATAGCCGTATGTGGAAAGACGGACACCCTCGTTTCGAGCGACAGCGCCGATCTGTCGCCACGAGAATTGAGAGGGAGCCGTTTCGAACGGGCCATCCGCGACGAAAACGCCCAGTACCGCTGTGCCGACTAGCGCCAGGATGCTGGCACCGGCAATCACGCCTTCCCATCCAAATCCAATGCCTCTGATCAGATGCGGTGTTGCGCTACCGACGGTCAATGCACCAACCAAAACACCGAGCGCCATGCCTCTACCGCGGTTGAACCAACCCGCCATCACCTTTAGCCCGCTCGGATAGACACCCGCCAGCGCAACCCCCGTAAGCAATCGAAGAGAGAAGGCCAGGGCTGTGTCACCGGGACCGAGCAGCAACAACGCTGCGTTAAAGGTCGCGCCTGCGACTCCCGTCACCACAAACAGCCTGCGCGCCGGGAAGACGTCGGCGATGCTCAGCAACCCCGATAACAGAGCACCGACAACGAAGCCGATCTGGACCGCCAGGGTGAGACCGGTCGCCTCTCCCGGCGTCAATCCCCACTCTGTCTCGAGCTGCGGAGCCACGGCAGACGCCGAGAACCACAGCGTAAGTACGAGCAATTGGCTGCCGGCGATAGCAACCAATGCCCTCCTTTGACCGGGCGGTGCTTCGATTGATGTGCTGTCGATCACAGCATTGAATCTATCTTGTCGGAGCCGCTTTCCTGTGCATCTCGGTCAGGGCTGCGCCGGTCCTTAAGTGCTATGGCAGCCGCTCCGAGGACGAGAACACCCATTCCGACAGCGACCAGTGTGGTGTTGCTACTCACAAAGTTGAGAGCGGTCTGCGACAGGTTCTCCACGAAACGGAAGGCACCCGAATCGAGGCTGGACGCGCCCGAGACGAGAGTCGTTCCCCAGAACCAGACGATATAGACACCTGCTATCACCAAGATGATGCCGGAGAATGTGTTGACGTGCTTCATGGCGCTACGGAATCGACTGACTACTGAGGACTTACCAAGGGCCAGGGCGACCGTAAGAGCTAGCAGCACGAGCGCCATCCCAAAGCCATAAACCACGAAAGTCACAAGTCCCGAGATCAAATTGGTTTGTGTCACCTGGCCCGCCACCACGGTCAGGAAGACAGGAAGTGTGCAAGACAGCGATGCAACCGCATATGACACGCCGAACATGAAGATGGAACGAAAGTCACGTCCCTTGCGACCACGCTTTGCTTTGAACAGGCTCACATTCAGATCGAAACCGCGCAGCAGCGCTATACCCAGCGCGATTACTCCGAACCCGATCGCCAGGGCCAGCCACGGTATCCAGTCGATGACCGTTCTGAATCCTGCGGTTATCAGGAGACCGGCAACTCCGAACACCACCAGGAATCCGAGCGAGACGATCGCTCCGACCTGGAATGCAGACCGCACTGCGGCGGCCCGTGACCGCGGGGCGTCTCCGTCGAGGCCCATGAAATATGAGAGATACGCGGGTAGCATCGCAAATCCACACGGATTCACCGTTGCCACCATCCCGGCGGCAAAAGCCAGCGCTATTGGTGCCTGAATCATGACAACAACACTTCGCTGATGCGATCTACCAACTGGCTCTCGGTCAGCGGACCGTTGTGCACATCAAGTATCCGACCATCTGCTGACACGAAGATAGTGAATGGCATACCCAACCCACCAAGAGCTGTGTAGAGCGCTCCATTGGTATCCTCGGCTAGATCAAACAGGACACCGGTTTCTTCGACTAGCTCAAGTGCTTTGTCACGTTCGTCTTGAATATTGACACCAAGGAAGGCGACCTGGTCACCAAGGGCCAGTTGGGCCGGGAGGAATGCGGCAGACATCTCGGCGACACACGACGGACACCAGGACGCCCAGAAGTTCACAACGAGCGGCCGACCGTCATAGGCGGCAAGCGAGATCGCTTCTCCATCGAAGGTTTCAAATGTCGTAGCGGGAATCGGATCGCCCTGCGGCTCTGCAGCATCGTCGGTCGACCCCGAGCAGGCTGCCGCGACAAGCGCAAGGCTTAGGGCAAGGCCGGCCAAGCGACCGGTGGATAGACGTTTCATTGGGAACCTCTTGTTGTCTGTGTTCCCTATCAACGCCACCGCGTCGGCGTCGGTTACGTCAACTGTCGGTTAGCTGACGGTTGCTGGTGCCCCTGCAGACAGCCTTTGCACTGTGGTCTGGGCTTGGAAGGGCGCTATCAACCCACACCACATACTCGTTGCCGGATCGCTACTCGTCGAGAGTGAACCGGAAACGGCGGAATCCCCGGCCCTTCGACTTCACCGTCCCCAGACTGATTGAGCCGACCTCACCAGTCGAGTCAACGTGTGTGCCACCGTCTGCCTGCCGGTCAAGACCGACGATATCGATGACCCGTACCTCACGCAGCCCGGCCGGTAACAGACTCACCTTTGTACGAATAAGGCTCGGGTCCCGATCGGCCTCGTCCCTGGGGAGAAACGACACCTCTACGGGAAGACGGGTCGCCAACTGAGCGTTCAGTTCTGTTTCGATCCCTGTCTTGTCCTCAGAATTCCAATCGGGAAGCTCGAAATCGAGGCGGCCCTCCCCCGCCTCCATATTCCCACCGGTTACCGGGACCTGATAAGCCCGCCACACCACCCCGCACATTGCATGCATCGCGGTGTGAGTACGCATCATCTTGTAGCGACGATCCCAGTCCAACGCACCGCGCACCGCGGTACCGTCCTTGGGTAAGGTGCCATCCAGCCAATGCCAAACGCCGGCATGATCCGCAGTTACCCTGACCACCTCGAGGCGGTCGTCTCCAACCCACAGCTCGCCCGTGTCATGAGGCTGGCCGCCACCGCCCGGGTAGAACACGGTGCGATCGAGAAGCACCCGATTGTCGTTGCGATTGCTGGTAACAACGACGGCCTCCATCTCCTTGACGTAGGCTTCCGTCGAATAGATCTTCTCAGTCATCTACGCTCCTCTAATCGGATGGTGCTGTAGCTTAGGATCATCGTCATATGCAACGGGAGAAGCCATGAAACTACCAGCCGAGCTCTGTCTCACCAATGAGCCGGAAGCCAATACGTTTCTTGCGAACGACCCGCTCGGGCTGCTCATCGGCCTCATCCTCCATCAGCAGATCGCTACCGACAAAGCGTTCCTCGGTCCTTTCCTGCTCAGGGATCGTCTCGGCGCTGACCTCGATACGGCCGCAATAGCCTCAACCAACCCCGAGAAGCTCGAGGCAATCTTCAAGGAGAAGCCCGCGCTGCACCGTTTCCCCGGATCGATGGCAAAGCGGGTCCAAGGCGTGTGCGAGCACGTCTCAGAGAACTACGGAGGGTCCGTTCCCGCCATCTGGGAAGGGGTAACCGACGCCGAGGAACTGATGGGTAGATTGCTGGCGGTGCCCGGCTTTGGCGAGTACAAGGCTCGGATTTACATCGGGCTGCTAGCACAGCGCTTCGGAGTTCGCCCTGACGGGTTTGAGAAGTATCTCCCGACATGGCCGTCTGTTGTCGATATTGGAAGCCTTGACGATCTCGCTGAACTCAAGATTCGCAAGAAGGCCTGGAAAGAGTCCCAGGCCCGCGGCTAGACGCTTTCGGACGTGCGACGCAGCAGTATCGGATAACCAACCGCGGTCACGAGAGCAAACAAGAACCACTGCACCGCATAGCCAAGATGCGGGCCCTCAGAAGGCTCTGGCAAGGCAACCAACGCCGGCACATCCCCGGCGCTTGCTGGATTCTGTTCCTGTAGTTGGATGTACACCTGAACAACATCGCCTCGGACCTGTTGATCTATCCGTTGCAGATCGACCCTGGCCGTCTGCGTCAGGATCCCCTCTGACGGATCAGTTGGGCCGAATGAGCCCCGAACCTCTGTCTTGCGGAGAACGCCATACACATCGACTGCTCCCTCGGGTGGGGCGAATTCCGACATTCCCGGCCGATCCAAGTCGATCGCCACCCAACCCCGATCGACCATGACGGCCCTGCCGTCGCCCAGATACAGCGGAGTGACGACATGATTCCCGGATACGCCGTTGTAGGACTTGGCCAACACAATGATCTCTTCATCTGGTGCGTAGGTGCCTGTCGCGACCACGTACCTCAGTTCGAGGTCGTCTTGGGACGGTCCGTACTGGGCAAGCAGATCGTCAAGCGGGCGAGCTCCTTCAGCGGTTCGTGAAGTCAGAATCGAATTGAAGTCCCGCCTGTCGTCGAGCCGCCGCAGCTGCCAAAACCCCATCATCACGAAAACGATGAGGGACACCACCACGATGATGTGGCCGGCTATCCACTTGGGACGGCGAACAAACCCGAAATCGCGAGTCGGATTAGTCATCGTCATCCAGCTTCAGATCGCGACAGTCGGCTTGCATGGACAGTTTCATTCGCTTGGGTCAGGTCGTGCGGGGTAGCGGCCGCCCGTTCGCCAGTACACACCTTCGGCACGGGTCATGATGTCTTCTTCCACCATATAGCGGCGCAAAGCGGCGTAGTCCTCGTGGAAGAGTTGCAGTGTGAAGTTGACATCGCGTTCTTGGTAGCGCAGACCTGGTTCGAATTCCTGAGCGAGTCGCTCCAACACCAGTTTGCGCTTCTTACGACTCGTCGGTATGTCCTTGAGGCGGGTTCCAGTGAAGAACCGTTGCAGCAGATTCCTCTCGTCAGGTGTCCAGGGACCCTTGGTAATTACCGCTGCCGCGGCCTCGGCACTCGGCAGTCGGGCGGCGGCCTCGCTCATCACCTCGGCGCACAGACGCATGTCGTCGTCGAGTAGTCCGACTGCCCGTAACTTCCCGAGGGCTTCCGCAACCTTGCGCTTGGGGATATCGAGGCTCGACGCGACTTCTTCGATCGATACGGTTCCCTCGGCGGCACGACCCAACAGGACGAGACGCAACGGATCCGCAACGATCCGAATCAGATCCGCAGGATCTTTGATCACAGCCACACCGAGTTACCCACCATGGGCGACCCCACCGGCGCGCCGAGGATCGGCGACCTCAAAGAACCCCGCGAGTGGGTCCCACAAGGACGCTTGGACACCACCGAAATACATCGAGATGTCGGGGAACCTGCGCATATCGAAACCTTCCACATCGCCAACATCGATACCCGGCTCATACGACACCGTGGGCGTTCCATCGTAGATCTCAGTGTGGAGCCTGGCATGTTCGACGGATTCGCTGAGAGACATGCCAAGGTGCATGAAGTTCACCAGCACACTGCTCACCGCGGTCGTGATCCGCGACGCACCTGGTGAGCCAATCGCGAGCACCGCTCCGTGGCGAGATCGGGCGACCGTGGGCGCCATGTTCGACACAAGACGGGCCCCGGGCTCGACACCATGGAAGCCCCCGGTGTGCAATTCGATCTCGCCTAGCGAATTGTTTAGCCACATCCCGGTGCCGGGAACCATCGCCCCGGACCCGTAGCCAGCGGATACGGTGATCGAACAGCCCAGCCCGTCGGAATCGACACTGGAAGTGTGCGACGTAGAGGGAGATGCCAGCATTCCTTTCATATCCCCCATCGCGGCCAGTTCCAGCAGACGGACAGCCTCTGCCCCACGATCATGTAGCTCATCGAGGTGAGTCTTCCGGAAAGAACGGACTGCGTCTTGGACCTGTACCAGGCGGGCCACGTCCGTGGCGTCCCATTCGTCGAACCCTTGTATACCCATCAGTAGAAGCATTGCGGCCATCGTGGCGCCCCCGACCGCGGGCGGAGCGTTGGTGGCGATGGTCCAATCATCCACCTGCACAGTGATCGGGGTGCGAACTATCGCTCGATACTCGGCGAGGTCACGTAGCGTAAGAATGCCATCATGTTCCTCTACCGTTTCCGCGATCCGGGCCCCGAGCTCGCCACCGTACAACGGCATAACCCCCTCCGCAGCCAGCAGCCGCAGCGTGTCGGCGAGATATGGAATGGAAACCGTATCTCCAGTCGAAAGATGCCGGCCGTTCTCGTGATGCAAGACGGCATGGCTATCTGGATCCCAACCAAAGACAAGCTCATGGGAGTGCCCGAGATACTCCGCGGCTGCCGATGACAGCGGGAAGCCGTTCTCGATTGCGGCTATCGCTGGCTGAAACAGTTCTTCCCACGGCGCAGCTCCGTATCGTTCCCATGCAAGATGGAGACCGGCGAATGCTCCGGGCGTTGCGACGGACCCGTAGCCGACAATGGTCGATGTCCGGCCGCCGTAAGTCATTACGACTTCGCGTCCACCTTTGCCGAAACGGTCCCGGGGAAGGCCGCGACCCGGCATCTCGGCGTATGCGTCGATGACCACAGGATCCGCGTCGGCAGGCCAGACCGTGATAAAGCCGCCTGAGCCCGGGGCGATAATGCCGGGGTCCGTGACCATCGAGCAGATCGCGGCGCCGATTGCGGCGTCGACGGCGTTCCCGCCCGCATCTGCAACTGCAGACCCTGCGTCTGCGGCCAATTGCGATGCCGACGCTACTGAGATTCTTCGCATCGGCGCACCCTACTCGACAGAGTTGTTGGCCCCGTCCGACACCGTCGGTGCGGCGGCGGGGCGCAAGTCGAATTCGCCATCGCCCCGTAGCTCGATGTGGCTGGCAACGATCTCGAGGCGACTTCGTCTGCTGTCCGCATCGCTCCAGAATCTCCGCTGCACGGAACCCGTGATCCAGACAGCCTCGCCAACACCGGCGCACAAGATGTCATGTTCTGGCTCAGGATCCCACAACGTCACCGGGACCACATCTACCCGTCGTCGCGGAGCATCTGCCCGAACTGTCACTAGAGACCGGACGAGAGTGCTTCCCGACTCGAACTTCCGTAACTCGGGTGGAGCCGACAACTTTCCTGAGAGAACAACAACGTTGAGATCCATATCGCATCTTCCCTTTCGGCCAGGGAGTGCGGATTACATCAACATATATGGTTGCTCGGACACGTTTAGGCAGATTCGATGAGACCATCTAGCTCGTCAAGACCGGGGAATGAAGGGTCTTCGACCACTATTGAGTCTGCGATCCTTCTTGCACCAGCCTTGTCGCCACGTAGCGCCGCAACACGAGCGGCCACATACCAAAGCCTCAAGTCCTCCGGCCACGGCTCAGAGCCCTTCTTCGGACTGCCAACTACTTCGGCAGCGCCATCAAGATCCTCGATATCGATCAAGTGCGATGCGTACACGACCTGAGCCTCCTTCTTGACCGCGGGTCCGCCGTCAAGGCGTTGGAACTCTTGCCACACAGCTTCGACGTCATCCGTCCGGCCCATTCCACGCAGAACGTCCATCTCCACCGGCATGTGGGTGGTCTCGCCACTCAATCTTCGGTAGGTGCGGAGTTCGCGCAGAGCAGTGTGCCAGTCCCCGATGCGGTACGACGCCAGACCGAGGATCTCGCGGATTGTTGCGTCGCGAGATGCAAGATCTTTGGCGTGATCCGCCTTTCTTACGGCAGCATGGAATTGACCCTCGCCAAAGGCCTCAGCAGCAGCAGCCAGCGAGGCGAGAGCTGCATTCTGTCGAGCCGCAGGGGTAACCCGCATCAACGATTCGACTACGTGGCGGGGTAGCCCTTCCGCCCCAGCGGGCAGCTTGCGTTGCGCACCGTCGTCGTGGCCTCCATGACCATGTCGATCGTCCCGAGACCCAGATCGAGAGCCAGAGGAGGACCCTCGCGACCTGCTGTCACCGGTCCTGCCCCGGTCAGCGCCGCGAGAGCCGTCGCGAGAGCTTTGCGACCCCTTCGAGCCACCTTTGCCATATCCGCTGCTTTTCGAACTCGAGCCAGACCGACCAGAAGTCGACCCGCCATTGCCGTAGCTCGACCCTGAACCACTACGCCCCGAGGTAGAGCTAGACCCGCCGCGACTAGAACCACCACGGGAACCGCCCGAACTAGAACCACCACGGGAACCGCCCGAACTAGAACCACCACGGGAACCGCCCGAACTAGAACCACCACGGGAACCGCCCGAACTAGAACCACCACGGGAACCGCCCGAGCCAGAACCACCACGGGAACCGCCCGAGCCAGAACCACCACGGGAACCGCCCGAGCCAGAACCACCACGGGAACCGCCCGCTCCGCGACGACTTCCGCCGGAACCCTGTGGCTTCGGTTTTCTTCTTCGATCGTCACTCACGTGGTGCCTCTTCTTGCTTTTGGAAATGACCCGGGCCGCGGCTCTGCAAACAGATAGAGCCACCCATGGTACCGGTCGACAAACCGCTAGGGCCGCCCCCTGGTACCGGGCAACAAACCGCGGCTCTGTAAACAGATAGAGCCACCCCGTGGTACCGGGCAACAAACCGCGGCTCTGTAAACAGATAGAGCCGCCCCATGGGGCGGCTCTATCCTAATTTGTGTTCGGCGGCGTCCTACTCTCCCGGGGCCCTGCGGCCCAAGTACCATCGGCGCTGACAGGCTTAACTTCCGTGTTCGGAATGGGAACGGGTGGAACACTGTCGCCATGGCCACCGAAACCTCTTGAGTACTCCTTGAGCACTCCATAGCGAGCACAATCGTCGCGATATTCAAATTCAAGCCCTCGACCTATTAGTACCGGTCAGCTCCATGCATTGCTGCACTTCCACTTCCGGCCTATCAACCTGGTGTTCTGACCAGGGGTCTTACCCGGTTATTCCTGTGGGAGATCTAATCTTGGAGGCGGCTTCGCGCTTAGATGCCTTCAGCGCTTATCCGTTCCGTACGTAGCAAACCAGCCGTGCCCTTGGCAGGACAACTGGCACACCAGAGGTACGTTCATCCCGGTCCTCTCGTACTAGGGACAACTCTCCTCAAATCTCCTGCGCCCGCGACGGATAGGGACCGAACTGTCTCACGACGTTCTAAACCCAGCTCGCGTGCCTCTTTAACGGGCGAACAGCCCGACCCTTGGGACCTGCTTCAGCCCCAGGATGAGACGAGCCGACATCGAGGTGCCAAACACCGCCGTCGATATGGACTCTTGAGCGGTATTAGCCTGTTATCCCCGGGGTACCTTTTAGCCGTTGGCCTCGGCGCACCCACGTGCCGCCGAGGGATCACTAAACCCTACTTTCGTACCTGCTCGACTTGTAGGTCTCGCAGTCAAGCTCCCTTGTGCTTTTGCACTCGCCGCCAGATTGCCGACCTGGCTGAGGGAACCTTTGGGCGCCTCCGTTACACTTTAGGAGGCCACCACCCCAGTGAAACTGCCCACCAGACACTGTTCCTGATCCGGATAACGGACCGAGGTTAGAAGCATGTTAGGGGAAGGGTGGTATTTCAAGGTTGTCTCCACGACCGCTAGCGCGGCCGTTTCACAGACTCCCACCTATCCTACACATCACATAAAATGCCTCAATGTCAAGCTGCAGTAAAGGTCCCGGGGTCTTTCCGTCCTGTTGCGGGAAGTGAGCATCTTTACTCACATTGCAATTTCGCCGAGCCCCTTGTTGAGACAGCGCCCAAATCGTTACGCCATTCGTGCAGGTCGGAACTTACCCGACAAGGAATTTCGCTACCTTAGGACCGTAATAGTAACGGCCGCCGTTTACTGGGGCTTAGCTTCACTGCTTCGCTCAAAGAGCTAACAGGTCCGCGTAACCTTCCAGCACCGGGCAGGCGTCAGCCCCTATACGTCGTCTTACGACTTAGCAGAGGCCTGTGTTTTTGGTA
>CAXMRC010000035.1:0-10544 GCA_964195945.1 uncultured Gemmatimonadales bacterium | reverse complement strand
GGCGGTGCTTGTCACGCTGGTTACAGACGAAGTTGACGAACGCCACCGGGCCTTGGTCGCTGCCGGGGTGCGATGCGACAAGGAACCCCAGTTCAATCCGGCCTACAACGTCTACCACGCGTTCTACCGAGACCCGGATGGTTACTTGGTCGAAATCCAGCGGTTCTTGGACCCGGCATGGCCTTCAGCGTGATAACTCGACAGGGATAGCATTCAGAGTGGCGTTGCCGGAGAGCGGATCCAGCACGTCACTAGGACTCAGCTGGTTGACGTTGACCCCTGGGCGACGTGACGCAACACCTAGGGCGGCACCTTCTGCGTCGTGGCCCCATCCATGGGGCAGGCTCACCACACCCGCCATGACCCCATCGGTAACGGCCGCAGGCGCGATGACGGAACCCGCGTCGGATGTGACGGTGACTGGATCGCCATCGGTCACGCCGATTCGGGCGGCGTCCTCGGGGTGGATGTGGAGTGTGCATCGCTCTTTCCCTTTGACAAGAACTTCGAGGTTGTGCATCCAGGAGTTGTTGCTGCGGAGTGTTCGCCTGCCAACCAGAAGCATGCCGGGCGACGGTGCCGCAAGTTCCTCCTGCAGCGCAGTCATAGCGCGGACAATTGGGTCGGGGCTCAATTCGATCTTGCCTGACGGAGTTGCCAGAACTTCCGGTATTCGGTGTTGCAGGGGCCCGAAGTCGATTCCGTGGGGATTGGCTTTGAGCCTGCTCAGGGTCAGCCCCTCACCCTTCGCATAGTTGTCGCCGTACGGTCCGGTGCGGACGAGAAAATCGAGGATCCGTTCCGGTCCCCTCTCCCCCTGTGTCTCCGCAAAGATATCCGCCGCCGCCCGTCCGTGGATGGGGAATCGAGGGTCAGCAACGGCGGCACCGATCAGGGTAGATAGCACTTGGTCATCGAGTGGACCAACGTCGGTGTTCACCGGGAACCCGGAAACGATCGCAGCGAGACGCAACAGGATCTCCCATTCGTCGAGATCCCCAGGACCTCGATCGAAAACCGGCGACGAATAGTTGACGACGTTGCGGACACTGAGAGCAGTAAATGCAAAGTCGTAGTGGGCCCGTTGCAATGGTGATGGCGCTGGCAGGATTACGTCCGCATGGCTGGTGGTCTCGTTTAGATAGATGTCGACGCTGACCATGAGGTCGAGTGTCTCTAGAGCTCGACTGAGACGATCCCCGCCTGGTGTTGATAGAACCGGATTGCCAGCAAGAGTGAACAGGGCTCGTATCTGTCCTGGCCCCCCGGTCTCGATTTCGGAGGCCAGCGTTGCGACCGGTAGTTCTCCTTTGACCTCGGGGTACCCAGCGACGCGACTCGACCAGCGGCCGGTGCGGAATCCACGGGGCGAGCGAGGGCGTTCGGTCGCGGCCAGAGGGAACATGGCTCCCCCTGGTGAATCCAAGTTGCCGGTGAGGGCGTTGAGTAGATCCACGAGCCACGCGGCGGGGGTGCCGAATCGGGTTGTATGGGTACCAGCCCGGCCGTAGGCGACCGCGGTTCGGGATGCGCCGAATTCTTCGGCAATGCGACGTGTGGTGTCACTGGCGACACCACAGACCGCGGCAACGGCATCGGGGGTAAATGGTTCGAGAATGGCGGCTGCTTCATCCAATCCGTTGCAGTGCTCGCTCAGCCGACCGAGATCGACAAGACCACGGTCGACGATGACATTGCCAAGCGCGGCGAGCCAAAGTGCGTCGGTTCCTGGCCTGATGAAGACGTGCTCCGTAGCCATCTCCGCGGTCTTGCTGCGTCGCGGGTCTACGACAACGACCCGTCCGCCGCGCTTTTTGATCGCATCGATTCGTCCTGGCCAGTCTGGCGCGGTCGCCAGGCTCCCATTGGAGACCTTCGGATTGGCCCCAAGCATCAGCAAGTAGTCGGTGCGGTCGATGTCGGGCACAGCAATTGTGTCGGGGTCTCCGAACATCAGTCCCGACGACACGTGCTTTGGCATTTGATCTACGGTCGAGGCGCTGAACACGTTCTTGGAACGAAGGGTCTTGAGCAGGACCCGGTTATAGATGGGCCCACTCATGTTGTGAACATTGGGGTTGCCCAGATACACAGCGACAGCATCCGGTCCATGCTTCGCGAGCAGGGGCTGAAGTCGGGTGGCGATAACGTCGAACGCTTCATCCCACGAGGCCTCTGTCAACGCACCGTCGCGGCGGATCATTGGGGTACGAAGCCGGTCGGGATCAGCGTGAAGCTGTTTGAGAGACGAACCTTTCGGGCATATGAACCCTCGACTGAACACGTCGTCCTGGTCGCCGCGAATGCGAATCACCTGGTTATCCGAGATCGTGATCTCCAAACCGCAGGTGGCCTCACAAAGCGGACAGGTGCGATATGCACGCCGAGTTTCGTCGGTGATTTCGCTCATCGTTGGCCCTCCTTCGCCAGCGAGCCTACGGCCTCGGAAAACGATTTGGGCAAGGCGTTGGCAGAGGTTCGCCCCCCGCGGGTACGATTTGGAACCAGCAGCGGAGGAGTAACACGTGGCAGCGATCCTGGGTTTTGGCGGGTACGTACCTGAGCGGGTGATGTCGAACGATGATTGGGCCGAGCTCCTCGATACGACTGACGAGTGGATTACGACCCGGACCGGAATCGAGCGACGCCGGTTCGCGGCTGATGACCAGGCGACGGTTGACCTGGCTGCACACGCGGCGGAGGTTGCGCTGGCCGATGCTGGTCTGCAGGCAGACGACATCGACGAAATCATCGTTGCTACCGACACCCCCGAGGCGTACACCCCTGACACCGCGTCGTTCCTCCAGCACCGGCTCGGATGTCGCGAGGTGCCCGCATATGACCTTGGCGGGAGTGGCTGCGCCGGGTTTGTGCAGGCGTTGGATGTCGCCAGGGCTCGGATGCTCCTCGAGCCGAAGCGAGTGCTCGTCGTAGGCGTGGAACTGATTTCGCGACTGATGAGCTGGGAAGATCGTTCGTTCTGTGTCCTCTTCGGTGATGCCGCCGGTGCGGTGGTCCTGGGACCAGAAGGCGGTCAGGCTGAGATACTCGATGTCGTTGCTGGTACCGACGGGTCAAAGACCGGGATTCTTACGCTCAAGACGGGCGGCACCCGTCATCCCTTCAACGAAGAGTCCCTGGCGAGCGGTGCGTACCACCACCTCGACATGGATGGGCGCCGGGTCTTCCGCGAGGCGGTGCACCGGATGTCGGGTGCGGTGGACGATGTTCTCGAGAGGGTCGGCAAATCGGTGTCTGACGTGGCATTGGTGATCCCGCACCAGGCCAACAAGCGGATCATTGATGCAGTTCAACGCAAGCTCGGTGTGGAGGAAGACCGCGTCTATGTGAATGTGCAGAACTACGGCAATACCGGATCTGCCACAGTGCCCTTTGCTCTCTGGGAGGCGAAGGAAACTGGCCGCATCCACCAGGGTGACCTGGTGGCACTAACCGCTTTTGGCGCTGGTTTCCATTGGGCCGCGGCCGCAGTTCAGTTCTGAATCTGCGGCCGGATCTGTCGCTTGAGACGAAACACGATCGCGGCCATGCCACGGAGACGGAGCGGCGAGATCACATCCCCAAGTCCGAGACCCAGGTAGAAGTCATCCGAGAGATCGAGGATTTCTGACGCGGTGGCGTCGGCCAATCCATCGGCAAGGATCCCCGCGTAGCCACGCGTCGTCGGCGCTTCGGCCGGTGCGTTGAAGTACATGTTGACTTTGCCGTCATCCGTCACGTCGGCCTTCAGAAAGAACGGTGACTGGCATTCTTCGACCTTCTCAAAGAGTTCAGGGGTCGCTGCTAGTTCCGCGGGAAGCGGCGGAATTCTCCTGGAGTAGTCAAGGAGGGCCTGCAACTTCACATCCCGGGGGGCTGCGGCGAACAGGTCGACTATTTGCTGGAGCTTCGGTGGGGTTGCCATACACCAACGATAGGACATAGCCGGCGTCAGATGTCGCCGAGCTCCCCCATCGCCACGGCAAGGGGCACAGCCTGTCTAGATTGCATCTGACAGCGACGTGGCGGAGGAGATTGACATGAGCTCGGTTCCATTAGATCCAGATCCCAAATTTGCCGAGTACGCCCATCCCGGGTCCTTGGTAAGTACAGATTGGTTGAATGCTCATCTTGGAGATCCTGGATTGGTCGTCGTCGAGAGCGATGAAGACATACTTCTGTATGAAACAGGCCACATCCCGACCGCCGTCAAGGTCGATTGGCATACCGAGCTCAACGACACGTTGATCCGGGACTATGTGGACGGCGCCGGCTTCGCCAGGCTGATGTCGGCTAAGGGGATCGGCAGGGACGACACCATCGTCGTATATGGCGACGACTCCAATTGGTGGGCCGCTTACGCACTGTGGGTGTTCAAACTCTTTGGACACGACGACGTCCGGCTGCTCGACGGTGGACGTCAGAAATGGCTCACCGAATGGCGTGACATGACGACAGAGCCAACCGAGCGAGCCCTAACCGACTATCCCCTGGTTGTGCGCGATGACTCAGCAATTCGGGCGATGATGCGCGACACCTTGGCTCATGCTGAGGCAGGCGCCCCCCTTGTAGATGTGCGCTCGCCGGAGGAGTTCAGAGGGGAGCGGACCCACATGGCTGACTATCCGCAGGAAGGCGTCTTGCGTGGTGGCCACATTCCGGGTGCTAGCAATGTCCCCTGGAAACGTGCGGCTAGCGAAGACGGAACGTTCAAGGTCCGCAGCGAACTGGCGGCGATTTACGAGCAGGAGATTGGGCTGTCTCACAACGACCCGGTCGTGACCTACTGCCGTATCGGGGAACGCTCGAGCCATACCTGGTTTGCGTTGACGCAGCTGCTTGGGTTCGAGAACGTACGCAACTATGACGGTTCCTGGACCGAGTGGGGCAATGTTGTCGGCGTTCCCGTCGAGAAACCGTAGTTCGCACCAGGCTGCCGCGGCCGGCCCCCTCACATGGCGTCGGGATCGCAGAATCGCCATGCCGTTGCGAGCCTGTACGCTGATGGGATTAGCAAACCTGATCTGAGGTAACCCCTATGCGTGCTCCACTGGATCCCCCCGAGGTCTTGCTGTTGGGCCCTGGACCGTCCAATCCGCACCCTGCGGTGAGCGCGGCGATGTCCGCACCGCTCGTCAGCCATCTCGATCCCTATTTCCTGACCGTGATGGAAGAGACGATGACCGATTTGCGGACTCTCTTTCAGACAACGAACCACCACACTGTCCCGATTTCAGCAACGGGGACCGGTGGGCTCGAAACAATCATGTTCAACCTTGTTGAGCCGGGTGATGAGGTCATCGTCGGGGTCATCGGGTACTTCGGTCAACGACTTGCGGAGCTTGCGCTTGCCGCTGGCGCCGTCGTGCGCCCCGTCGAGGTCCCCTGGGGCCAGGTGCTCGACCCCGATCAAATCGCCAGAGAATTCGAACGAGGGCCGGCCAAACTGGTGGCGCTGGTACAAGCTGAGACCTCGACCGGCGCCGCCCAGCCTCTCGCCGAGATCGGCCAAATCGTCAAACAGAACGAGTCTCTGCTGATGGTCGATGCAGTCACCTCGCTTGGTGGCATGGAACTCGATGTCGACGGTTGGAACATCGACGCTGCGGGATCGTGCAGTCAGAAGTGCATCGGTGCCCCTCCTGGTCTCGGCCCGATCACTGTTGGTCCACGTGCTATCGAAGCCGTGCAGCGGCGCAAGACTCCGGTGGCCAGTTGGTATTTCGACCTGCAACGACTGTTCCAGTATTGGGGGGAAGAGGACAGCACCAGGGCCAGGGTTTTCCACCACACCGCACCTGTGGCCAACATCTACGGCTTCCGCGAGGCTCTCCGTCTCATCCACACCGAAGGCATAGACGCCCGGTTTGCCCGACACCAGCAGGCTCACGATCTGTTCGTCAGCGAACTTGCGGACATCGGAATCTCCCTGTTTACGCCGGAGGCAAACAGACTTCCAATGCTCAACGTTGTCGAGATTCCCGACGGCGTCGATGACGCCGCGGTGAGATTGGCCATGCTCGAGCGTGGCATCGAAATCAGCGGCGCATTTGGGCCGCTCGCCGGCAAAGCATGGCGCATCGGTCTGATGGGGACCAACGCAACGGCGCTCGTCGTCAAGAAGCTGGTCGACAACCTCAGAGACGTACTTGCGAGATAGGCGTTCCTAGTGGCACGTCGCACAAACAACCACCGTGTCTCTCCGGCCCACACCGCCTGCCCGTCGGGCAGGTACGGCCGCGCCTTCCTCCTCAACGCAGTGCAGTGACTGCGCCTTCGACGTCGCCTGCCCGTTGGCCAGCTACGGCTGTGCCGGATGACGCCGATGCCTCGGAGACACCCTGGCGCTATCTATGCGACACACCACTAGACCGGTCTTAGCGTCGGATAGTTCAAATCCCAGATTTCATGGTCTAGGGCTGCGTCGATCTCTTCGTCGGTCATGTCGCGCCCCGCACCGTCATCACAGGCGGCCTTTGCCACGGCGCGGGCAATAACCCGACTGATCGCACGAAGGTCGGCCAGCGGCGGATAGAGCACGCCTGCGACAAGATCCTCCTCGGTCACAAGCCCTGCAAGCGCATTGGCCGCCGCCGCAAACATCGAGTCGGTTACTCGTCTCGCACCGGTGATGATCGCCCCAAGACCAACGCCTGGGAACACGTAGACGTTGTTGCCTTGAGAGACTCGATGGGTCTTGCCCTCATACTCGACCGGATCGAACGGGCTACCGGTCGCCATGAGTGCTCGACCTTCTGTCCACTCGAATACGTCGACTGGTTTTGCCTCCGTCTTGCTGGTCGGGTTGGACAGAGCCATGACAACGGGACGTTCGACGTGAGCTGCCACGGTGCGCACGACCTCTTCGGAGAACACACCGGGCTCACCCGTTGTCCCGATCAGAACGGTGGGATGGACTGCGTCGAGTACGTCCATCAGGCCCGATTGACCGTTGAGTCCGGCCTGTGCGGCAAGCTCTGCCGGCCAAGCGACGCTGTGCTTGTGCTCGTCCATCTCTGCCCTGTCGAGAGCGACGAGTCCGGCTGTGTCAAGGAGCGAGATGGCACGGAACAGGGCGTCGCCAGTGACTCCAGCCTGCTTGAGCTCGTGGCGGATATGACGGGCGATTCCGACGCCCGCGGCTCCGGCACCGACTAGGAGGATGCGCTGATCGGCGAGCTTGGTACCGGTGGCCCGGCAGGCGGCCAGGATTCCGGCAACCACGGTTGCAGCCGTGCCCTGGATGTCGTCGTTGAAGCAGGGCAGCTTGTCGCGGTAACGGTCCAGCAAGGTGAAGGCGTTGACCTTCTTGAAGTCCTCCCATTGCAGCAAGGCCTCTGGCCATCTCCGCCGAACGGCGTCGACAAACTCGTCGACAAGCTCGTAGTACTCATCACCGCGGAGGCGCGGCTGCCGCCAGCCTGCATACATCTCGTCGTTGAGAAGCCGCTCGTTGTTGGTACCAACGTCCAGGCTGATGGGCAGTGTGTAGGCGGGGTGGATTCCGGCACCCAGCGTGTAGAGGGCCAGCTTCCCGATAGGGATGACCATGCCGCCGACACCCTGATCACCGAGTCCAAGGATCCGCTCGTTGTCTGTGACGACGATCAGTTTCACGTCTTCGCTGCGGGCGTGGCCCAGGATCTCGAAGATCCGGCCCTTGTGGTCGGGCGTTATCCAAAGACCGCGGCCGCGCCGAAACAGATGGCTGTATCCCATCGCGGCTGTGCCAACCGTAGGGGTGTAAACAATCGGCAAGAGCTCCTCGACGTTGTTGCCAAGCACCTGGTAGAAAAGAGTTTCGTTGCGGTCCATCAAACCGGACATCGCCACGTACTTCTCTAACGGATTGTCGCCGCGGTCCTGGAGGTGCTCGTAGGCTCTCCGCACCTGGTGTTCGCGGTCGGTTGGCTGATAAGGGAGCATCGCATCGAGTTGGAAAAGTTCTCGCTCCTCCTTGCTGAATGCGGTCCCTTTGTTGAGCAGCGGATCAGACAGAAGCCCTGACCCGCGCTTCCACACATCGGCAACGATCCAGTCACCGTCAGGGCTGCGCTCAATGCGATACTTCATCTGATGAGTTCCTCCGGTGCAGGGGCCGTACCACTATCAAGCGTGCGTTATTGGAGATGAGCGGCGATAGGGCCAAATGTCACTGTCGCGGAGAAGCAATCCGAGATCGGTGTGCGATGATGCGTCCATGGATTCTCTGATTGCCGTCCAGGACACCTACCCAGAAGACTTTGCCCACTGCTACGGCTGTGGCAAAAACAATGAACGCGGCTACCAGATCAAGACGTACTTGGACGGTGAGACGACCCTGACCGAGCACACGCCAGAACCTTTTCACACCGGTGCTCGAGACTTTGCCTATGGCGGTATCGTCGCCAGTCTCATCGACTGCCATTCGACAGGGTCGGCCGCGATCTTCTGGATGCGGAGCAACGGACGCGAGGTTGGCCTCGGATTAGCCCCTCGCTTTGTCACAGCACGGCTTGAAGTCGATTTCGTCGCTCCGACACCGCTCGGCCCCCTTCGCCTCGTAGGCGAGTCTGTCGAGGTCGGTGAACGTAAGGTCATCATGACCACAACACTGGCCGCTGACGGTGTCGTTACGGCACGGGGCCGAGCTGTACTTGTAAAGGTCCGAGACTCTTAATCCGGGGGTTCCGCGACGCCGGGTCCTCCTGAGGTGAGACGCTCGACTGTCGCAAGCGCCTCTTTGAGAATCCGATGACCCATCTCCTGCTTGATCTCGTAGTGCATCTTGCCTGCGAGGAATTCGGCGACGGTCATCTCGGTGCGGTTCGGATCGTGCCCGGAGTCCGACCAATCTTTGTAGACGACCTTGTTTGGCGATTGATCCGAACGGCCTATCGAGAAAGCCACCGAACAGGCATAACGTGTTGAGCAATCCGATTGTGGAGCCATATGCGTATCTTGAAGACGGTCAGCACCGCGCTGGTGCTCGTCGTGTTGGCAGCTTCCCTCGCGTCGTCGTCCACCGCCGCAGCCACTCTGACCGCAGAGGACTTTGAGGAGTGTCTGCTGGGAATGATCAACACCGATCGTGTCGCGAATGGTGCGGGCACCTTGGCGATGGCCTACGACCTAAACGCCGACGTCCGGGCGTTCTCGCAGAAGATGGCCGGTGAGGGCGACCTACGCCATATGACATCTACCGAGCGCCACCCGATCCTCCCCGACGGTACGTTCACCTGGGGCGAGAATGTTGCTTGGCATTCGAGCCCGTTTCTTCCGGACTGTTCCACCATCCACGCCATGTTCATGGGCTCGTCGGGGCACCGGGCCAACATTCTGAGTTCGGACAAACAGTTCGTTTCGCTTGGCGTCTACATCGGTAGCAACGGTACCTGGGTCACCGAGCTCTTCTTTGACGCATCAGGTTACGAAGCCCCTGGAGCAGAGGGGGAGGGTTTGTTCTGGGACGACGACAATTCAATCTTCGAAGCCGATATCGAAGCCCTAGCCCTGGCCGGCATAACCAGCGGATGTAACCCGCCGACCAATAACCGCTACTGCCCTGACAACAACCTCACCAGAGGCGAAATGGCAGCCATGCTCACCCGCGCCCTCAACCTCACCGCCACCAACGGAACCGACTTCATCGACGACAGCGACTCCATCTTCGAAGCCGACATCGAAAGACTCTCAGCCGCAGGAATCACCAAAGGCTGCAACCCACCAACCAACGACCGTTACTGCCCGCACTCGTCGGTTACGCGTGGAGAAATGGCAGCCTTCCTGGTTAGAGCTCTAGGTCTCTAACCCACTTTCGAGGCGATGCCCATGACTGCGCTGACCGGGGTCAGCCGCCCGCTGCAATTCTGCGAGCTGAACGATCATGTGGAGCCTTAGTCTCCGTCCCCATCTCTGCGTGCACGCCATTGCTCCGCCTCTCTCGCTGGGACCACAACGTTCCGCAAATATGAACACTTGTGCGAGTACCGTTGGATTGTGAATCGCCACTATCGGCCGTTGTCCCTCACCGTCGGATTCCTCGCTCTGTTTGCGGTGAGTGCGATTTTGGTTGGTCAGGGTGGATGGAGCACACCTGCCGAAAACGAACAGGCGATTGGCGAAGTGTCCCGTTGGTGCGAACGGGTCAGCGGCGGATTCCTTCGTGAGCCGGTCAATACGTTGGGCAACCTCGGGTTTGCCGCAGCTGGTCTATTGATGTTCTGGGTCTTGGCGCGCGACGAGATCGCTGACCGCCCCGTCTCGAATCGCATGATCGGCCACACGCCAATTTCGTTGCTATACGTATCGGCTGCAGTGTTCCTCGGCCCCGGTTCCATGGTGATGCATGGCACCCACACCTTCTTCGGGGCGTGGATCGACAACGTTTCGATGGTGCTGTACATCTCTGTTCCCTGGCTTCTGAACTTGTCAGTAATGGGGCGTTGGCATGACCGCAAACTCTTTGTTACCTACACCGGCATCGTCACCGTCTACGCCCTCGGCTACTGGTTCATCGCCCCCGACCTCGGCATCGGTTTCGAGCTCTTCCGCGTGTCGATTCC